>CAZYVT010000006.1:0-91432 GCA_964651335.1 uncultured Enterobacteriaceae bacterium
CGATCTGGGTGAACTCGGGCTGGCGGTCGGCGCGCAGGTCCTCGTCGCGGAAGCAACGCACCACCTGGTAGTAGCGGTCGAATCCCGCAACCATGAGCAGCTGCTTGAAGAGCTGCGGTGACTGCGGAAGCGCGAAAAACGATCCGGGATGCACGCGGCTCGGTACAAGATAATCGCGCGCGCCTTCGGGAGTCGATCGCGTGAGCATCGGGGTCTCGATGTCGATGAAGCCAAGGCTGTCCAGGTACTCGCGCACCGTCATCGTCACGCGGTAGCGCAGCCTCATATTCTTCTGCATCGCTTCGCGTCGCAGGTCGAGGACCCGGTATTGGAGCCTCGTGTTCTCCGACAGGTTGTCGTCATCGATCTGGAAAGGCGGCGTAGCGGATGGATTGAGGATCTCCACCGCATGGGCGAGCACTTCCACTTCCCCGGTGCGGAGATTCGGGTTGACCGTGCCATCGGGCCGGCGGCGCACGGTTCCCGTGGCCTTGAGCACGAATTCGTTGCGCACGCGGTCGGCGATCTGGAACGCGTCGGGCCGGTCGGGGTCGCAGACCACCTGCGCCAGCCCTTCGCGGTCCCGCAGGTCGATGAAGATCACACCGCCGTGGTCTCGCCGCCGGTGCGCCCACCCGCACAGCGTCACGGTCCTGCCGACCAGTTCGGCAGTCACCTCGCCGCAATAGTGCGTGCGCATCGTTTCAAGTCTTGTCGTTCTTGCCGTTTGCGCCGGGCACCACCACACCCATGGAGATGACGTACTTGAGCGCCTGGTCGACGCTCATGTCGAGCTCGATTACGTCGCCGCGTGCCACGATCACGAAGTATCCGCCGGTGGGGTTGGGCGTCGTCGGTACGTACACCGAGACGTAATCTCCCTTCAGGTGGCTCAACACGTCGCCGCCGGGAACGCCGGTGAGAAACGCGATCGTCCACATTCCCTCGCGCGGCCATTGCACCAGCAGCGCCTTCCGGAACGCCTGGCCGCTCGAGGAGAACAGCGTATCGGAAACCTGCTTTACGCTCGAATAAATCGAGTTCACCACCGGGATCCGGTGGAGGATTTCGTGCCACAGGCGGACCAGGCGCTCGCCAATGATGTTCGCGGCGAGTACGCCGGTGGCGACGACGATCAGGACCGTCAGCAGCACGCCCATGCCCGGCACATGCACGCCAAGCCAGCGCTCGGTGCGCAACAGGTCCGGCAGCAGCAGCAAGGTCTGATCGAGGGTGTCCACGATCAGCTTCAGCACCCAGATCGTGATGACCAGCGGGATCCAGATCAGCAGCCCGGTGATGAGGTACTTCTTCAAGGCGCGATAGGTGAAAAAAAAGGCGGCGGAGCCGCTCCGCCGGGCAGTCTGTTCAGCGGCTGAGCTTCAGTTCGCGGCGCTGACCGGGCAGGCGCCTTGGCCACTCGCCGCCGCCGTCTCGCCCTTCGACTTGGGCTTCGCTTCCTGCTTGGCCGTATCCTGCTTGGCCGCATCCGGCTTGGCCGGCTTGCCGCCGCTGTTCCTGAAGTCGGTCGCATACCAGCCCGAGCCTTTCAGCTGGAAACCGGCCGCGCTCAGCATTTTCCGAAGGCTCTCGTGTCCACAGGATGGACACACCTCCATCCGCGGTTCGCTGATCTTCTGCAGATATTCGTTCTGGAAGCCGCAGTCCGAACAGCGATACTCGTAGATCGGCATGACTTGAGTTCCTTGATTACGTCAGCGCGCAATGATACCGCAATGCAACAACTACGTCACTGATTTATGGGCGAAATCCAGCCGTTCAAGAGGCAGCGAATCAGAATGGAATGTCATCCTCCATGTCGTCGAACTTCCCGGCCGGCTTATTCGCCACGGCCTTGGCTGCGGCTTCAGCCGGGGCCTCGCCCTTTGGCTCGGGCTGAGCTTCGCCGCGCGCCTCGCCGCGCGCCTCTCCCGCCCCGGCGCGCGAACCGAGCATCTGCATCGTGTCGCCAACGATTTCAGTCGTGTAGCGATCGTGGCCCTCCTTGTCCTGCCACTTGCGCGTGCGGAGGCGGCCCTCGACGTATACCTGCGACCCCTTCTTCAGGTACTCGCCGACGATTTCGGCCAGTCGCCCCCGGAACACGATCCGGTGCCATTCGGTTTCCTCCTTCTTTTCCCCCGATTTCTTGTCGTTCCAGGCGAACGTTGTCGCGAGCGATACGTTGGTGATCGCCGCCCCGTCGGGCATGTACCGCGTTTCCGGATCGCGTCCGAGATTGCCGACCAGAATCACCTTGTTCACCGAAGCCATGGTTGGTCCCCCCCTCTTTCAAGTCCGTTGCTTTCCGTCCAACGCAAGTCCGGCTCCGCCGTTGACCGCGCCGGCGCGCACCGGTGAACGCATGGTCGTGGCAAGTGCGAGCCAAACGAGCGAAGAAACCGCGCAGCAGCCGAAAACCGCTGCCGCGCCGTAGTGCTGCGCAAGCCAGCCGCCGGCCAGGCCGCCGAAGAACAGCCCCAGCGTCTGCGTCGTGTTGTACACGCCGATCGCCGCGCCGCGCGCATGCGCTGGCGCGAGGCGCGTCACCAGCGATGGCAGGAGCGCCTCAAGCACGTTGAACGCGACGAAGAAAGCGAGCAGCAGCGCGCTGAGCTGCGCCAAGCCATGTCCGAATGCCGCGAGAGCGGCCTGCGCCGCAACGAGAAGCGCCACCGAGGCGAGCAGCACGGGCTTGGCCCGGTTCCTGCGGTCGGCAAGGAACACGGGCGGCGCCATGAGCGCGAACGAGAGGAGCACAACGGGCAGATAGAACTTCCAGTGCTCCGCAACCGCGAGCCCCGCCTCGACCAGCAACGGCGGCACGACCACAAACATCGCCATCTGGACCAAGTGCAGGACGAAGATACCGACGTTCAGGCGCATCAGCTCGGGATGAAAGGCTGCGGACAGACCCCCGGATTCGGGCGCCGCATGCACGTGCGGCGGTGCGTCGGGCACGAGCCCGAGCACTACGCCGATTCCGCAAAGCGAGAGCAAGCCGGTCAGTGCGAACAGGCCTCCCATGCCGATCCAGCGGTACAGCGCCGGCGCCGCGACCAGCGAAAGCGCGAAGCTCAGCCCGATCGAAGCTCCGATCATCGCCATCACCTTGGTGCGGTGCCCTTCGCGCGTCAGGTCGGCCGCGAGCGCAACGACCACCGATGCGATCGCGCCAGCGCCTTGCAGCGCGCGGCCGGCGATCACGGTCCAGATGTCATCGGCATACGCCGCGAGGAAGCTCCCTGCGGCAAAGAGTACGAGGCCGGCCACGATCAGCGGCTTGCGTCCCCAGCGGTCGGAGGCCATGCCGAAAGGGATCTGCAGCACCGCCTGCACCAGGCCGTAGGCGCCGAGCGCGATGCCCACCAGGGTCAGGTTCTCGCCGCCAGCGAGTTTCGGAGCGTGGACTGCGAACACCGGCAGGATCAGGAAAAGCCCGAGCATGCGCAGCCCGAAGATTCCGGCGAGGCTCGCGCCCGCGCGAAGCTCGCTCGAGGTCATCGGTTCAGAATGCATGCAGGACTGGAGTGCGGCGGCGGAAAAAGGCTATATTAACAAGTTTACTTTCTCGCTCGTGCCATTGGACTCCATTCGCATCCGCGGCGCACGCACGCACAATCTCAAGAACCTCAACCTCGAGTTGCCGCGCGAAAAGCTCGTCGTGATCACGGGGATCTCCGGCTCCGGCAAGAGTTCGCTCGCGTTCGACACGCTGTACGCGGAGGGGCAGCGGCGTTACGTCGAGTCGCTCTCGGCGTATGCGCGCCAGTTCCTCGAAAAGATGGACAAGCCCGACGTCGACCTGATCGAAGGCCTTTCGCCGGCGATCGCGATCGAGCAGAAGGCCTCGAGCCACAATCCGCGCTCCACCGTCGGCACCGTCACCGAGATCCACGATTATCTGCGGCTGCTTTTTGCGCGCGTCGGAACGCCGTACTGTCCCGATCACGATCATGCGCTCGAAGCGCAGTCGGTCTCGCAGATGGTCGACCACGTGCTCGGACTTCCCGACGACACCAGGCTGATGGTGCTCGCGCCGGTGGTCGCAGGGCGCAGGGGCGGGCAGATGGAACTCCTGGACGAGCTGCGCTCGCAAGGATTCACGCGGGTGCGCGTGGACGGCCGGGTGCACGAGCTGGACGCCGCGCCGCGGCTGCGGAAAAACGTCAAGCATACGGTGGAGGTGGTCATCGACCGCCTCAAGGTGCGCGCCGACGCGAAGCAGCGGCTCGCCGAATCGTTCGAGACAGCGCTGCGGCATGCGGACGGCCGCGCCATCGCGATCGAGATCGAATCCGGGAACGAGCACCTGTTTTCGGCGCGTTTCGCCTGCCCGCAGTGCAGCTACGCCCTTGCCGAACTCGAGCCGCGGCTCTTTTCCTTCAACAATCCGATGGGCGCCTGCCCGAAGTGCGACGGCCTGGGAACGATCGATTTCTTCGACCCTCGGCGCGTGGTGGTGCATCCGAACCTCTCGCTCGCTTCCGGCGCGATCAGGGGCTGGGACCGGCGCAACCATTTTTACCACTCCATCCTGCAGTCGCTCTCGGCGCACTACGGGTTCGACATCGAACAGCCGTGGGAGCTGCTCGATGACGCGGTGCGAAGCCTGATCCTTTACGGCTCCGGAGCAGAGCGGATCGCATTTCACTATCTCACCGAGCGCGGCCGCACCACGGTGAAGGAGCACGCGTTTGAAGGCGTCATTCCGAACCTCGATCGGCGCTACCGCGAGACCGATTCGCAGGTGGTGCGCGAGGAGCTGGCCAAGTACCGCAACACGCGCCCCTGCCCGGAATGCGGCGGCACGCGCCTGCGACAGGAAGCACGGCACGTGCGCATCGCGGGGCGTACGCTGCACGAGATCGCCCGCCTGCCGCTCAGGGATGCGCTCGCGCTGTTCCGGGAATTCAGGCTCGACGGCGCGCGCGCCCAGATCGCGGAGCGGATCGTCCGGGAGATCGCCAACCGCCTGGAGTTTCTGGTCAATGTCGGGCTGGACTATCTGTCGCTCGACCGTTCTGCGGAGACGCTTTCGAGCGGCGAGGCGCAGCGCATTCGCCTCGCAAGCCAGATCGGTTCCGGACTGACCGGCGTCATGTACGTGCTCGATGAACCCTCGATCGGACTGCACCAGCGCGACAACGCCCGCCTGATCGATACGCTCAGGCGCCTGCGCGACCTCGGCAATTCGGTCATCGTGGTCGAGCACGACGAGGAGGCGATCCGCGCCGCCGATCACGTGATCGACATGGGGCCCGGCGCCGGCGAAGCGGGCGGGCGCGTGGTCGCCGAGGGGCCGCCCGAGGCGATCCTCGGCAACGAAAACTCCCTGACCGGCCAATACCTCGGGCGGTTGCTCCGCATCGACGTCCCGCAGCGGCGTAATCGTCCGGGCGCGCAGCGCCTCGTCATCCGCGGGGCGAGCGGCAACAACCTGAAAAATGCCAGCCTGTCCGTTCCGGTCGGTCTGTTCGTCTGTGTCACCGGTGTCTCGGGCTCGGGCAAATCGACGCTGGTGAACGACACGATGTTCGCGGCGGTTGCGCGCCACCTTTACGGATCCGCGATCGAGGCCGCCGCGCACGAATCGGTTTCCGGGCTGGAGCATCTCGACAAGGTGGTCAGCGTCGACCAGAGCCCGATCGGCCGCACGCCGCGCTCGAACCCGGCGACTTATACCGGGCTCTTCACCCCCATCCGGGAGCTGTTTGCGGGCGTTCCGGAAGCGCGGCAGCGCGGCTACGACGCGGGGCGCTTCTCGTTCAACGTCAAAGGCGGGCGCTGCGAAGTCTGCCAGGGCGACGGGGTGATCAAGGTCGTGATGCATTTCCTTCCCGACATGTACGTCGCCTGCGACGTGTGCCGGGGCAAGCGCTACAACCGCGAGACGCTGGAGGTGAAATACAAAGCGCGGAGCATCCACGACGTGCTGCAGATGCGGGTGAGCGAAGCCGGGGAGTTCTTCTCCGCGGTGCCGGCGATCGCGAGAAAGCTGCAGACGCTTTCGGAAGTCGGCCTGGGCTATCTGCAGCTCGGACAGTCGGCGCTCACGCTTTCGGGCGGCGAGGCGCAGCGCGTGAAACTGTCGCTCGAGCTCTCCAAGCGCGCGACCGGCAGGACGCTGTACATCCTGGACGAGCCCACCACGGGCCTGCATTTCCATGACATCAAGCTTCTGCTCGATGTGTTGCACCGCCTGCGCGACGCCGGAAATACGGTGGTGGTGATCGAGCACCACCTCGACGTGATCAAGACGGCGGACTGGGTCATCGACCTCGGCCCCGAAGGCGGCGAGGGCGGCGGGCGCGTCGTGGCCGAGGGCACGCCTGAGGAAATTGCGGCCAATCCGAATAGCCATACCGGGCGCTATCTGCGGCGCGCGCTCGGCGTCGGGCTGCGCGAACATGCCGCAGCATGACCTACGGCAGGAGACTCCTATGAACCGAACGCTCACGGTCACCTGGCAGGACCCGATGCCGCTTACACAAGCCGCGCGCACGATGTCCGGCATCGAGTTCCTGCGCGCGATCCGCGATGGGCGGCTGCCGCCGGCACCGATCCAGGAATTGATCGGCATGAAGCTTGCGGAGGTCGAGGAAGGCCGTGCGGTTTGGGAACTGGTACCCGCCGAGCAGCACTACAACCCGATCGGCTCGGTGCATGCCGGTGTCGCCGCGACCCTGCTCGACTCGGCGATGGCCTGCGCCGTGCACTCGCTGCAGCCCGTCGGCAGCGGCTACACCACCCTCGAATTCAAGGTGAATCTGGTACGCGCGGTAACGCCGCAGGCGGGAACCCTGCGGGCGATCGGTCGCGTGGTCCATGGCGGCAGTCGCACCGCGACCGCTGAAGGCCGTCTCGAGGACGCTTCGGGCAAGCTCTACGCGCATGCCTCCACGACCTGCCTGATCCTGCGCGCTTAGGCGGGAACGAGCGCCGGCGCCGCTTCGCCCGTACCGTGCCACGTCAAGCGTCGCTGGTGGAACTCCGCGAGGCTTGCGCGGTGGCCGATCGATACCAGCGTGGTCTGCGGCAGGCGCTCCTCAAGCAACCGATAGAGCGCTGCATGATCCTCGTCCGGCAGCGCCGCGGTCGCTTCGTCGAGGAACAGCCAGTCGGGCCGGTTGAGCAGCGCGCGTGCGAACGCAAGCCGCTGCTGCTCCCCGCCGGAGAGCACCTGCGCCCAGTTTTCTTCGCGCGCAAGTTCGCCCGTCAATGATGACAGTCCGACCGACCGCAGCGCTTCATGCGCTGCTGCGTCCGCAATCGTCGCCGAGTCGGACGGATAGCACACGGCATGCTTCAACGTGCCGATCGGAAGGTACGGCTTCTGCGGCAGAAAGAGCAGCCTTGCCCCTCGCGGCAGAACGATCCTGCCCTTCCAGTACGGCCAGATCCCGGCGAGCGCGCGAAACAGCGTGCTCTTTCCTGCTCCCGACGGCCCGGTGACGAGAACCGATTCGCTTTTCTTCAGCTCCAGCGTTGTCGGCGCGAGAAGGGTCCTCCCCTGCGGCAGCGCCAGCGCGAGGCTCTCGAGCGTCAGCGTCCCGGGGGCATCGCCTTCGAAGCGGTCGCCGTCGAGCCGTTCCGCCTCGTCTCGCGCGCGCTCGAGCGCTTGCGTGAACCCGGTGAGCCGGTCCACCGTCGCTTTCCACTCAGCAAGATGTACGTACGCCTCGATGAACCATGACAATGCACTCCGGACCTGGCCAAATGCAGTTACGGTCTGCACCATCGTGCCAAGCGGTATCGCCCCCGAAAAGAAGCGCGGCGCGACTACGATGTAGGGAAACACGACCGCCAATTGATCGATCGAAAACGTAAACCAAGCGAGTTCCTTGCGCTTTTTCATGATCGCCCACCAGTTCTGGATCACGTTCTTGAAACGCGCGCGGAAATTGACGAGCTCCTCGTTCTCGCCCCGATATAACGCCACGCCTTCACTGTTCTCGCGCAGACGCACAAGCGCGAAGCGAAATTCGGCTTCGTATCGTTGCTGGTTGAAATCGAGCCCGATCAGCGGTCTGCCGATGACGTGCGTAAGCACCGTCGCGATCGCAGCGTAGAGCAACGCGCACCACACCAGGTAACCCGGAATGGTGATTCCGCCGGCGATACTGATCGTCTCCGGTCCGGAAAGTGTCCACAGGATGACCGCGAACGAGCCGAGCGTGACCAATGCGGATAGCAGTCCCAGTGAAAGCGAGAGCGTCAGATCAACGAAAATGCGCAGATCCTCGGCGACGCGCTGGTCCGGGTTGTCGGTACCGCGGTCGAGGAGTTGAAGACGGTAGTAAGTACGGTCTTGAAGCCAATCACCCAAAAACCTTTCGGTTAGCCAGGTACGCCACTCGATCTGCAGCATCTGTTGCAAATAGAGCCGATAGACGCCAACGATGATGTATGCGAGACCCAGCACCGTGAAGGTGCCGAGTGAGGCGTAGAACCGGTCTTGGTCCTTGTTCTCAAGACTGTCGTAGAAGTCTTTGTACCAGGCGTTAAATCGCACATCCAACCACACTAATCCGAGAGTGAGCCCAACCACTGCGCCGAGCAGGAGCAGCCCCTTTATGCGTTCTTTCGACACCCAATACGGTTTTGCGAGCGCCCAAAGGGCGCGAAAGAACACCCGGGTAAATTGCTGCGGCTGCCGCATAGTGCACTCCTGTCGGAATTGCGCGAGGGAGTTTACAGAACGCCTGCCGCAGCGCGAGAATGCCCGCCATGCAGCAGGTCTATCGCTTCGGGCCCACTCCGGAGCATTCAGCGAACCACCTCTTCGTTTTCCTGCACGGTAGCGGGGCCACAGCCCGTTCGATGATTCCGGCGGCGTTCAGGTTCCAGGCGCGCTTTCCGAGCGCTGTGCTCATCGTGCCGAGCGGGTTCGCACGCTACCAGAGTCACGCCCGCAGTGAACCCGACGGCCAGCAGTGGTTTTCGAGCAGGGGCCTCAACGACGACAACCGTCTTGCGCGGGTGTCCGCCATCGTTCCCCGGATCGAGCAGCTGGTGCGCCGCGAGCAGACCAATTACGGAGTGTCGCTGGAGCGGACGGTGCTGATCGGCTACGCGCAGGGTGGCACCGTCGCCCTGGAGACGGTCAAGACCTTTCCCGGGCTCGCCGGCGCGGTGGTCGCCTACTGTGCGCGGTTTGCACGCCTGCCACAGCAGGGCACGCGAATGAATTCGCGCATCCACCTCGTCCATGGGGGCTACGACTCGGTGGTCTCGCGGGTGCACGCGGAGCGCGCCGCGCGCGTGCTCGCCGGGCTGCACGTTCCCGTGACCCTCGACATCATCGAGGATCTCGGGCACGCGCTCACCCACGAGGCGATCTGCCGGGGGTCGCTGCGGCTGCTGCAGGGGATCTACGAGCGGCGGCGCGCGACGCTGCATTGAGGTCGAGGCGGTGTTCCGGCTAGAAGCCGAACCACCCCGTCGGCCTGCGGCCGACACCCCTCCTCGGGGAGGAGGGGAATGAATTGAGCTACGTCGCCAGTTCCGGCAGGTCCTTGAATAGATCCAGCGCCTCGGGGTTGGCGAGCGCGTCGGTATTGGTGACCGGCATGCCGTGCACCACGGCTTTCACCGCGAGCTCGACCACCTTGTTGTTCTTGGTGCGCGGAATGTCGGCGACCTGCACGATCTTCGCCGGGACGTGGCGCGGCGTGGTGTTGTCGCGGATGCGCTTGCGGATCCGCTCGGCGAGCGCTTCGTCGAGCGTGTACCCCGGCCGCAGCTTCACGAACAGCACAACGCGCGTGTCGGTGGGCTTGTCCGGGGGCCACAGCTGCCCGATCGCGACCGATTCCTCGACCTCGTGGATTTTCTCGACCGGGCCGTAGATCTCGGCGGTGCCGATGCGGACCCCGCCCGGGTTGAGCGTCGCGTCCGACCGCCCGTAGACGATCATGGTCCCGCGCTCGGTCAGCTCGCACCAGTCTCCGTGGCACCAGACGTTGGGGTACCTGGCGAAGTACGCGGCGTGGTACTTCTCGCCGCCGCGGTCGTTCCAGAATCCGAGCGGCATCGAGGGAAAGGGCTTGGTGCACACCAGTTCGCCTTTCTGGCCCACGACCGGTTCGCCGTTTTCGTCGAACACCGCCACGGCCATGCCGAGCGAGCGGCATTGCAGCTCGCCGCGATACACCGGCAGCACGGGATTGGCGTCGGCGAACCCCGCGATGATGTCGGTGCCTCCGGAGATCGACGACAAGCACACGTCTCGCTTGAAGTTGGCGTACGCGTAGTCGTAGCTCTCGGCCGCGAGCGGCGAGCCGGTAGAAATGATCATGCGCAGGTGTGAAAGGTCGTGCGTTTCGGCGGGCGCGAGCCCTCGTTTTTCGATCGCGTCGAGGTACTTCGCAGAGGTGCCGAAATGGGTGAAGCGCTCCGTCGCCGCGTAGTCGAACAGGATTTTCCCGCCGCGCTCGAAGGGAGAACCGTCGTAGAGCATGACGCTCGCCTCGGCGCCCAGACCCGCGAACAGCAGATTCCACATGACCCAATTGCAGGTCGTGTAGTAGAAGAAGCGGTCGCCGGGGCGCACGTCGAACTGCAGCTTGTACATCTTCAGGCCGGAGAGCAGCGAACCGCCGGCGCCGTGCACGATGCATTTGGGCTTGCCGGTGGTCCCGGAAGTGAACAGGATGTACAGCGGGTGATCGAACGGCAGCTGCACATACCGGATCGTTCCGGGCGCGTGCCGCCGGAGCCATTCCTCGAGCAGCACCGCCTTCGGAATGCCCGTGACGTCGGGTTTTGCTCGCAGGTGCGGCACCACCACCACTTTCCGCAACGTCGGCAGACGCCCCGCGATTTCCGCAACGCGCGCAAGCGAGTCGTGTTCGCGACCCGCGTAGCGGTAGCCGTCGGCGCAAAACAGGACCTTCGGCTCGATCTGGCCGAAGCGGTCGAGCACCCCCTCGACACCGAAATCGGGCGAGCAGGACGACCACACCATGCCCTGCGACAGCGCCGCGAGCGCGAACATCGGCGTCTCGGGCATGTTCGGAATGAACGCAGCGGCGCGGTCGCCGGGGCGCAAGCCGAGTTGCTGCAGCGCCTGCGCAGCGCGCGAAACCTCGCTCGTCAGCTCCGAGTAGCTGACGCGCCTGCGGAACCCGCTTTCGTCCCAGAACACGAATGCATCGCCGCGGTCGCCGCGCCGCAGCAGGTTCTCGGCGAAGTTGAGCCGCGCCTCGGGGAACCATTTCGCCCCGGGCATCCGGTCGCCGTCCACCAGCACGGTGGAGCCCTTCTTCGAGGCTATGACACCGCACCACTCCCAGACCTCGCTCCAGAAAAGCTCGGGATTCTCGACCGTCCAGCGGTAGAACTCCGGATAGGCGTTGAGCTCGAGCTTGTGCTTGCGCACTGCGTGGCGCGCAAACTGGGTGACCTGCGCGTTTTCGACCGCCGCCTCGGACGGTTCCCAGATCGGATTCATTGAGCGATTATATTGCGGCACATCGATGAACCCTGCACTCGACGTCCTGCGCGCGGCGATCGCGCGCGACCACCGGCTCGACGAGGCCGAGGCCGTGCGCCGGCTGCGCGCGGCGCAGCCGGAAAAGCCCGCGTCGCAGCGCATCACCCGGCATGCGCTTGCTTTCGCCCGGCAGGTACGCACCGCGCCGCTCGATCCGCTGAGCGCGGAGTCGTTTCTGCGCCATTACGGCCTCTCCACGCGCGAGGGCGTGGCGCTCATGTGCCTGGCGGAAGCGCTGCTGCGCATTCCCGATGCCGGGACCGCCGACGAATTGCTGCGCGAAAAGCTGGCAGGCGGGCGCTGGGCGCTCGGCGAAGACCCGGGCTCGTGGGTCGCCAACGCCGCCGACTGGGCGCTCATGCTCACCGGGACGCTCGCGCGCTGGCACGACGTCTCGGACGTGGACCCGGCGGCGCAGGTCAAGCGCGCCGTCGCGCGCCTGGGCGAGCCCATGGTGCGCGGTGCCGTGCGCCAGGCGATGCGGATTCTCGCCGAACAGTTCGTGCTCGCCGAGACGATCGATGAGGCGGTCCTGCGCGGCGGGGCGCGCGCGCCCTACCGTTTCTCCTACGACATGTTGGGCGAGGCATCGCGCACGGCGGAGGATGCGGAACGCTATTTCGCGTCCTACACGCGCGCGATCCGCGCCGTGGCCGCGAGCAGCCGCCCCGGCCGCGTGTTCGATCGCGACGCCGTCTCGCTGAAGCTCTCGGCGCTGCATCCGCGTTTCGAAGAGGCGAAACGCGTGCGCGTGTTCGCGGAGCTGCTGCCGCGCCTGCAGTCACTCGCCTGCCTTGCGCGCGAAGGCGGGATCGGGATCACCCTTGATGCGGAGGAGTCCGAGCGGCTCGAACTCACTCTCGATCTTTTCGACGCCCTCGCCCGCGACCCGGATCTCGAGCACTGGCACGGTCTCGGCATCGCGGTGCAGGCCTACCAGAAGCGCGCTGCCGCGGTCTGCGATTGGGTGGTTGCGCTCGCGCGCGCGGCGCGCCGCCGCGTGACCGTGCGGCTGGTAAAGGGCGCCTACTGGGATGGGGAGGTGAAGCGCGCGCAGCAGCTCGGAATGACGGACTACCCGGTGTTCACGCGCAAGATCGCAACCGACCTCTCCTACACCGCCTGCGCGGCGCGGCTGCTGCAAGCCGCGGACGCGGTCTACCCGGCGTTCGCCACGCACAACTGCCGCAGCGTCGCAACGATCCTGGAGCTTGCGGGCGATCGCTCTGACTTCGAGTTCCAGCGCCTGCTCGGCATGGGAGAGGCGCTCTACGGAGCGCTGCTCGCCGGGCATCCGGTCGCCTGCCGCATATACGCACCGGTGGGGAGCTTTACGGAGCTCCTGCCTTACCTCGTGCGTCGGCTGCTCGAGAACGGCGCCAACACCTCATTCGTGCACCAGATCGCCGATCCCGCGGTCGAGCTCGAGGACCTCGTCGCCGATCCGCTCGAACGGTTGCCCGAGCCCTACGCGCCGGACGCGCGGATCCCCCTGCCGCGGCGGCTCATTCCCGGTCGCGAGCAGTGCCTCGGCCTCGATCTTGCCCGGCGCGACGTCCTGGCGGCGTTGCACGAACGCATCACCGCCGACCGGAGTACGGCCACGGCGCTCGAGCCGGTCTCGCCCGACATGCTCGATTCCGCCATTGCTCGCGCGGCGCGCGCGTTCGAAGCCTGGTCGCTGACCTCAGCGGCGGAGCGTGCGGCGATCCTCGAACGGGCCGCGCAGGGCATCGAAGGCGGCATGACCGAGCTCGTCTCGCTCATCGTGCGCGAAGGCAAGAGAACATACGCCGACGCGGTCTCGGAGGTGCGCGAAGCAGCCGATTTCTGCCGTTACTACGCACAGGAGGCGCGCCGGAAATTCGGCGACCCGCTCCCGCTCCCGGGCCCCGCGGGCGAATCGAACGTGCTCGCGCTGAACGGCCGCGGCCCATTCGCCTGCCTGAGTCCCTGGAACTTCCCGCTCGCGATCTTCACCGGCCAGGTCGCCGCCGCGCTCGCCGCGGGCAATTCGGTGATCGCCAAGCCCGCCGAACAAACGCCAGGCATCGCGCTGCGCGCGCTCGAGATCCTGCACGCAGCGGGCGTACCTCCGGATGCCGCAATCGGCGCCCCCGGGGATGGCGAAACGATCGGCGCGCGGCTCGTCGCCGACCCGCGCGTTGCCGGCGTCGCGTTCACCGGCTCTTTGGATACTGCAAGGGCGATCCACCTGGCACTTGCGAAGCGTCCGGGACCGATCGTGCCGCTCATCGCCGAAACGGGCGGATTGAACGCGATGCTGGTGGATTCCTCCGCGCTTCCCGAGCAGGTGGTGGACGACGTCGTCACCTCCGCGTTCCAGAGCGCAGGCCAGCGCTGCTCGGCGCTGCGCGTCCTGTTCCTCGACGAAGGCTGCGCGCAGCGCGTGCTGCGCCTGCTCGCGGGCGCGATGCGCGAGCTGAAGGTCGGAGACCCGGCCGAGCCCGACACGGACATCGGCCCGATCATCGATGCTCCTGCGCGCGACGCGCTCCAGCGCCATGTCGAGCGCCTGCGCGCGGGCGCGAAGCCGATCGCCGAGACGCCTTTGCCGCCGCACCTGCCCGCGGGGGAGTGGCTCGCTCCGATCGCCTTCGAACTGGCGCTCGATGCGCTCCCGACCCGCGAGGTCTTCGGCCCGGTGCTGCACGTCTGCATCTACCGGCGCAGCGAACTCGGACGCGTGCTGCAATGGATCCGCGCCACCGGCTACGGCCTGACGCTCGGCATCCACAGCCGCGTTCAGGGTTTCATCGAGCGCGTCGTACGCGGCGCGCGCGTCGGCAATATCTACGTCAACCGCAGCATGATCGGCGCTGTCGTCGGCGTGCAGCCTTTCGGGGGCGAAGGCCTATCGGGCACCGGCTTCAAAGCCGGCGGACCGAATTACCTGCTCCGGTTCGCCAGCGAGCGGACGCTGACGGTGAATACCGCAGCGGTCGGCGGCGTCACCGAGCTGCTGGCCCCGGGAGACGGTCCTTAGCAGCGTGGATCCGTTCCGGCTGCGAGGCTCTGCAGCGCGATCTTGTCTGCAGGGCGTGAATGGCTCAACATGAGCGCACCCTGGCCAGGAGTCCATCGTGCCGCGATCCGAAGAAAAGCAGAAGGCCGGCTTGATCGAGAGCCTGATCGAATATGCACGCGCCCGGCTGGCGCAGGACCAGCGGGCTCAAGTGGAGCCTCTGCTGCGCGCCTATTACGGCGAGGTTGATCCGGGCGACCTCGCGGAGCGCGGCGTCCCCGATCTGTACGGCGCGGCGCTCGCGCACCTCAAGTTTGCCCGCCGCTTCTCGCCCGGTGCGCCCAAAGTCCGCGTGTACAACCCGGTGTTCGCCGAGCACGGCTGGCAATCCACGCACACTGTGGTCGAGATCGTCAACGACGACATGCCGTTCCTCGTCGACTCGGTGACCATGGAAGCCAACCGTCACGGCCTCACTCTCCATCTGATGATTCACCCGGTGCTGAGGGTGCGCCGCGACGACACCGGCAATCTGCTCGAATTCGTTCCGGGATCGGACAAGGAAAGAGGAAGACTGGAGTCATTCATCCACATGGAGGTCGACCGTCGCACCGAGGCCGACGCGCTCCAGCGCCTGCAGGACGGAATCATCGGGGTTCTCGGCGACGTGCGCCTGGCGGTCCAGGACTGGCCGAAGATGGCGCACCGCATGGAACTCGCGGTGGCCGAAGCGGAGCAGGACCGCGCCGCAGCCGATCCCGCACGAGCGAGCGAGGAGCTGGAGTTCCTGCGCTGGCTCGTCGATCATCATTTCACGTTTCTCGGCTGCCGGGACTACGACCTGGTCAGAAACGGCACCGAAGATGTGCTGCGGATTGTTCCGGGCTCGGGACTCGGAATCCTGCGCGAGTCGAGGAGAACCGTGTCGGCGAGCTTCGCGTCGCTTCCGCCCGAGGCGCGTGAGCGCGCGCGTGCGAAGGAGCTGCTCATCCTCACGAAGGCGAACTCGCGCGCCACGGTGCACCGGCCCGGTTACCTCGACTACGTGGGGGTCAAGCGTTTCGATGGCGGCGGCGAGGTGGTCGGCGAGCGGCGCTTCCTCGGCCTGTACACCTCCGCAGCCTACAACGCCAATCCCACCGAGATCCCGCTGCTGCGGCGAAAGGTGCGCGAGGTGCTCGCCCGCGCGGGCGTGCTGCCCGGAAGTTACTCCGAGAAAACGCTCATCACGATCCTCGAGACGTATCCGCGCGACGAGCTGATCCAGATCCCGGTGGACGAGCTCTACGAGCACGCGATCGGCATCCTGCGGCTCGGGGAGCGCCAGCGCACGCGTCTGTTCGTGCGCCGCGACGTGTACGGCCGTTTTTTCTCCTGCCTGATCTACGTGCCCCGCGAGAACTACAACACCGAGCTGCGCGTCCGGATGCAGCGCATCCTCAAGCGGGCGTTCAACGGCGCTGCCTCCGAGTTCAACGTGCACCTCTCCGAATCGATGCTGGCGCGCATTCAAATCGTGGTGCGGACGTCACCGGAAAGCATTCCCGAGTACGACGTGCGCGAGCTGGAGGCGAGAATCGCGCAGGCCACGCGCCGCTGGGAGGACGACCTGGAGCAGGCGTTGGTAGAGCGCTTGGGCGAGGAACGCGGCAACCAGCTGTACCGCCAGTTCGGCGCCGCGTTCCCGGCCGGCTACCGGGAAGAAAATGCGCCGCAAAGCGCGGTCCATGACGTCGAGATGATGGCGCGGCTGGATTCCGCGGCGAGCCTCGGCATGAACCTTTACGTTCCGCCCGAGGCCGCAAGCGGCGCACTGCGCTTCAAGATCTACCACGCCGCTACGGCGGTGCCGCTTTCCGAAAGCCTTCCCATGCTCGAGCACATGGGTGTCAGGGTGCTGGAGGAGCGTCCGTACAAGATCGAGCCGGAGGACATCGGCCCGCTGTGGCTCGACGACTTCGGCCTGTCGCTCGCCGGCGACTCCGACGTGGAAATCGAGGAAGTACGCGGCATATTCCAGGACACATTCGAGGGCATGTGGAGCGGGGCGATCGAGTGTGACGATTTCAACCGCCTGGTGCTGCGCGCCCGCCTCGCGCCGCGCGAAATTACGGTGCTGCGCGCGTACGCCAGGTATCTGCACCAGACGGGGTTCCATTTCAGCCAGGCCTACATCCAGGCGGCGCTGGCCGGCAATGCCTCGATCGCCCGGCTGCTGGTCGAATTGTTCAAGCGCCGCTTCGATCCGGTGCGGGTCGCGGACCGCGACCCGCAATGTGCGGAACGGGCCGCGGAGATTGAGCGCGCGCTCGATGCCGTTTCCAGTCTGGACGAGGACCGGATTCTGCGGCAGTACCTCGCGCTGATCCAGGCGAGCCTGCGCACCAACTACTTCCGGCGCGGCGCGGACGGCGCGCCCAAGCCGTACCTTTCCATCAAGTTCGACTCGGCGCGGATTCCCGGGCTGCCCGAGCCGCGGCCGCTGTTCGAGGTCTTCGTGTACACGCCGCGCGTCGAGGGCGTGCACCTGCGCGGCGGCAAGGTGGCGCGCGGCGGGCTGCGCTGGTCGGATCGAAGGGAGGATTTCCGCACCGAGATCCTCGGCCTCATGAAGGCGCAGATGGTGAAAAACGCGGTGATCGTGCCGGTCGGCTCCAAGGGCGGCTTCGTCCTCAAGCGCCCGCCGCCCGCAGGGGACCGCGAGGCGCTCATGAAAGAAGGAATCGAGTGTTATCAGACGCTGCTGCGCGGCCTGCTCGACCTCACCGACAACCTGGTTGCGGGAAAGGTCGTGCCGCCGCCCCAAGTCGTGCGCCACGATCCGGACGACCCGTACCTGGTCGTCGCCGCCGACAAGGGGACCGCGACCTTCTCCGACATCGCCAACGGGGTCGCCAGGGAATACGGCTACTGGCTGGACGACGCCTTCGCCTCGGGCGGCTCGGCCGGCTACGACCACAAGAAAATGGGGATCACCGCGCGCGGCGCATGGGAGTCGGTGAAACGGCACTTCCGCGAGCTTGGGCTGGACACCCAGGCAACCGACTTCACGGTCGCCGGGATCGGCGACATGTCCGGCGACGTGTTCGGCAACGGCATGCTTCTTTCGCGCCACATCCGCCTGCTCGCCGCCTTCGACCATCGGCACATCTTCCTCGACCCGGCACCCGATGCGGAGGCGAGCTTTCGCGAGCGCGAACGCCTGTTCCCGCTGCCGCGCTCCTCCTGGTCCGATTACGACGCCAAGCTGATCTCGCAGGGCGGCGGCGTGTTTCCGCGCAGCGCAAAATCGATCCCGCTCTCGCCCGAAGTGCGCAAGGCGCTCGCCATCCAGGCTGACGCGCTCGCGCCGAACGAATTGATCGGCGCGATCCTCAGGGCGCCGGTGGACCTTCTGTACAACGGCGGCATCGGAACCTACGTCAAGTCGAGCCGCGAAACCAGCGCCGAGGTGGGGGACCGCGCGAACGACGCGATCCGCGCCAACGGCTCGGAGCTTCGCTGCCGCGTGGTCGCCGAAGGCGGAAACCTCGGCTTCACGCAGCGCGGCCGCATCGAGTACGCGCTGGCGGGCGGAAAAATCAACACCGACGCGATCGACAATTCCGCGGGCGTGGACTGCTCGGACCACGAGGTCAACATCAAGATCCTGCTCGGAGCGGTCGTACGCGACGGCGAAATGACGGAGCAGCAGCGCAATCACCTGCTCGCGCAGATGACCGGCGAGGTCGCTGCGCTCGTGCTGCGCGACAACTACTTCCAGACCCATAGCCTGTCGGTGTCCGGCGCAATGGCGACGGGCCTGCTCGACGCGCAGGAGCGCTTCATCCGCGCGCTTGAGCGCGCCGGCAGGCTCAATCGCGCGATCGAATTTCTGCCGAACGACGAAGAACTCGCCGAGCGGCGCGCCGCGAAGACCGGTCTCGCCTCGCCGGAGCGCGCGGTGCTGCTCGCCTACAGCAAGATCACGTTGTTCGACGAGCTGCTCGGCTCCGACGTGCCGGAAGATCCGTACATTGCAACCGCCCTGGAACGCTATTTCCCGCAGGCGTTGCGCGAGCGCTACCCGGCGTACATTCTCCGGCACCCTCTGAAGCGGGAGATCATCGCCACCTACGTCGCGAACAGCATGATCAACCGCGTCGGGAGCACTTTCGTCCATCGCATGCGCGAGGAGAGCGGCGCCGGCAGTGCCGATGTGGTGCGCGCCTACCTCGTAGCGCGCGAAGTGTTCGGCATGGTGGATTTCTGGCGCGCCGTCGAGGCGCTCGATTACAAGGTCGCCGATCGCGTGCAGACGGAACTGGTGATCGACGCGGGACGGATGATGGTACGCGCGACGCTCTGGTTCCTCAGGAAGCGGCGGCACCTCGCCGGTATCGCACGCGCGATCGAGTACTTCCGGCCGCGAACCGAGCGGATCGCGGCGCTGTTCCCGCAACTGCTGACCGCGGCCGAGCAGGATGCCTTCGCAAAGACCGCGCGGCGCATCGAGGAGGCAGGCGTACCGCCGGCGCTCGCCGCGCGCGCGGCCGGGTTCGACGCATTGCTCTCCGCACTCGACATCGTCGAGGTGGCGGGCGGTCTGTCGCGCGATCCGGAGGTCGTGGCGCGCCTCCATTTCATGCTCGCCGGCGAACTCGACTTGCCGTGGCTGCGCAACCGCATCGCGACCCTGCCTGCGGAAAGCCACTGGCAGGCGCTCGCCAAGTCCGCATTGCGCGACGATCTCGCGGCCCTTCAGCGCTCCCTGGCAAGCGAAGCGCTGCGCACCGACTCGGGCGACGAGCCAGACGGGTTGATCGCCGCCTGGAAGGGCCGCAACGGCGCTCTCTTGGAGCGCTTCCGCCAGGTGCTCGCCGACCAGAGATCGGCCGACTCGTCCGACCTTGCCATGCTGTCGGTCGCGATGCGCGAACTTCGCAACCTTTCCTCCCGCGCTTAGGGTCGCGCCAGGGCGACGCACTTGCGCGCCGTGAACGGCAGGCCGCTCGCTTGACACGACGTAAGGGGTTACCGAGAATGATCCTTCTTTCAGAGGAGGAACGCCATGAGGTCCGCACGCATTCTGTTTGCCCTGCTCGCGGCGGCCGCGCTCGCCGCGCCTGCCGCGGCGCAGGAGGGCACGCTGAAAAAGATCAAGGAGAGCGGCTCGATCACGATCGGCCACCGCGATGCTTCGGTGCCGTTCTCGTACTACGACGACAAGCAGCAGCCGGTCGGCTATGCGATCGACCTGTGCATGAAGATCGTCGACGCGGTCAAGGCCGAGCTGAGGATGCCCAAGATCGAGGTCAAATACCAGCTCGTCACCTCGGCCAACCGCATTCCGCTGATGGGCAACGGCACCATCGACCTGGAGTGCGGCTCCACCACCAACAACCTCGAGCGCCAGAAGCTGGTGTGGTTCACGGTCACGCACTTCGTGACGGCGAACCGCTTCGTGTCGAAAAAGGCCTCGAACATCAAGACGCTCGCGGACCTCAAGGGCAAGACCGTGGCCTCGACTGCCGGCACGACCAACATCAAGCAGATTACCGAGCTCAACGGCCAGCAGAACCTCGGCATGAACATCATTTCGGCGAACGGCCACTCCGAGGCCTTCCAGATGGTCGAGACCGGCCGCGCGGTCGCCTTCGTGATGGACGACATCCTGCTCTACAGCCTGGTGGCGCTGTCGCGCGCGCCCGGAGACTACGTGATCTCGGCCGACGCTCTGTCGATCGAGCCTTACGGCATCATGGTCCGCAAGGACGACGCGGCGTTCAAGAAGGTGGTCGACGCGGCGATGACGAACGTCCTCAAGTCCGGCCAGATCAACGCGATCTACGACAAGTGGTTCCTGAAGCCGGTGCCGCCCAAGGGCATCAACCTGAACGTGCCCATGAGCGCCCAGTTCAAGGACGTGGTCGCCAAACCGACCGACTCGGGCGATCCGGCCGCGTACAAATAAGCGCTCGCAACCGGACAACGGGGAGCTTGGGAGCTCCCCGTTTTTGCTTGAGGGCGGTGTGAATTACAACTGGAACTGGAGGATCTTCTTCGCCGCCGAGCCCGGCGGCACGGGGACGTACCTCCAGTACCTGATCGTCGGTCTGGGCTGGACGCTCGCCACCGCGCTCGCCGCCTGGGTGCTCGCGCTTGCAATCGGCGCGATCGTCGGCACGCTGCGCACGACCCCGATGAAATGGGTGGTGCGCCTGGGCGACGCGTACGTCGAGATTTTCCGCAACGTGCCGCTCATCGTGCAGATGTTCCTCTGGTTCTTCGTCATGCCCGAGTTGGTGCCGAAGGGCATCGGGGACGCGATCAAGCAGATGCCGCCGCCCTGGGGCTCCTACATCCCGGCGGTGCTGTGCCTCGGCATTTACACCTCGGTGCGGGTCGCGGAGCAGGTGCGTGCCGGCATCCAGTCGCTGGCGCGCGGCCAGGGCATGGCCGGCACCGCGCTCGGCCTGACGCTGCCGCAGACGTACCGCTACGTGATCCTGCCGATGGCGGTCCGGATCGTGCTGCCGCCGCTGACTTCCGAGTTCATGAACATCATCAAGAATTCCTCGGTGGCGCTGACCATCGGGCTGCTCGAGCTCACCGGCCGGGCCCGCGCCATGCAGGAGTTCAGTTTCCAGGTATTCGAGGCGTTCGCCGCGGCGACGCTCATCTATCTGCTCACCAATCTCGTCGTGGTGCTCGGGATGCGCGCCCTGGAACGCAGGGTCCGCGTTCCCGGAATGATCAGCGTGCAAACCGCGCAGGCGCACTAGCATGGTCGCGGAATTCGACTTCGACGTCATCCAGAGATCGTTCGGCTACCTCTTCAAGGAGGGGATGACCTTCACGCTCACGCTGACGTTCATGGCGATGGTGGGCGGGATCTTCTTCGGCACGCTGCTCGCCATGATGAGGCTCTCGAAGTTCCAGGTGCTGTCGTACGTCGCCGGCGGCTACGTCAACCTGATGCGCTCGGTGCCGCTGCTGCTGGTCATCTTCTGGTTCTTCTTCCTCGTGCCGTACATCGGAGCCTGGGTCATCGGCGCCAGGGAGCCGATCAAGGTGGGCGCGTTCTGGTCGAGCGTGATCACCTTCACCATGTTCGAGGCGGCGTACTACTGCGAGATCATGCGCGCCGGAATCCAGTCGGTCGCGCGCGATCAGGTCTGGGCAGGGTACGCGCTCGGCCTCGACTACTGGCAGACGATGGGCAAGATCGTGCTGCCGCAGGCGTTCCGCAACATGATCCCGGTGCTGCTCACGCAGACCATCATCCTGTTCCAGGACACCTCGCTCGTGTACGTCATTTCGGCCACCGATTTCCTCGGCGCAGCCTCGAAAGTCGCCAACCGCGACTACCGCCTGGTCGAGATGTACAGCTTCGTCGCGGTGGTCTATTTCGTCATGTCCTTCGGCCTGTCCGTGATTGTCAAGCGGCTGCAGGAGCGCATCGCCATCATCCGGTAGGGACCCACCCATGATCAGGATCAAGAACGTGAGCAAGTGGTACGGCAGCTTTCAGGTGCTGACCGACTGCACGACCGAGGTCAAGAAGGGCGAGGTCGTGGTGGTGTGCGGCCCTTCCGGCAGCGGCAAGTCGACCATCATCAAGTGTGTGAACGCGCTCGAGCCCTTCCAGAAGGGCGAGATCCTGGTGGACGGGATTTCGGTGGGCGACCCCAGGACCGACCTGCCCAAGCTGCGCGCGCGCATCGGCATGGTGTTCCAGAACTTCGAGCTGTTTCCGCACATGTCGGTGACCGAGAACCTGACCCTGGCGCAGATCAAGGTGCTCAACCGCACGCCCGGCGCGTCAAGGGAAAAGGGACTGAAGCTCCTCGATCGCGTCGGGCTCTCGGCGCACAAGGACAAGTTCCCGGCACAGCTTTCGGGCGGCCAGCAGCAGCGCGTCGCCATCGCCCGCGCGCTCGCCATGGATCCGATCGCGATGCTGTTTGACGAGCCGACCTCGGCCCTCGACCCGGAGATGATCAACGAGGTGCTCGACGTCATGGTCGAGCTCGCCCAGGAGGGCATGACCATGATGGTGGTCACGCACGAGATGGGTTTCGCCCGCAAGGTCGCGCACCGCGTCATCTTCATGGACGCAGGCAAGATCATCGAGGACGCGACCAAGGACGACTTCTTCGGCACCCCTCGATCCGAACGGGCGCAGCTTTTCCTGTCCAAGATCCTGCATCACTAGCGCCCGGAGCGGCGCCTCGCAGGCCCCGGGGCCCGCCGGCCGCGCTTCACAGGTACTCCGGCGGTCATGCGCCGCAACCTGTCTGCGAGTGTCCGCATCACAAGCAGCGCGAAAATCGGCGTCTCGTGCACCAGGATCAGGAAGCGCCTCTCGTTGATCGGCACCAGGCGGCAATCGGACTTGGCCACCACCGTGGCGCTTCTCGCTTTCGTATCGATCAGCGCCATCTCCCCGACGACATCTCCGGGTTTTGCGACCTCGATCAAGCTGCCTCCAGCCCGGATCTCCAGTTCGCCGTCCAGAACGACATACATCACGTCGCCAGGGGTTCCTTCTGCGAAGACGGTCGTGCCAACCTGAAACTCCTTTACGTCCTCGGCATTCTTGAAAAGACCGCGTATGTCCATGCTTTCCTCCCCGTGATTGACTCGATCGAGCTTGCCGGCCCCGCGCAGCATCCACCCCACGGCTTCGCGGATGACATCATCCGGACTGATCAGGATGCTAGAAGGAACCATCTCCGGATGCAACGATCGACTGTCACTGCCGGTTGAAGTAGAGGATCGCAAGCCTGCGGCTCGTCAGGCCGAAGGTCGGCCAGTTTTCCAGCTTGCAGTCGCCCAGGGCGGGGGCGTCCTCGGCAAAGCATTTCGTCGGCCGGTGGTCCCAGGGGTATCGCGGCGCCGCCGGCGATTGGGTCTGCACGGCGCCGTTCGGCATGAACACCGCGGCAACTCCCAAGACAATCGCAATGGCGCCGGCGATTGCTCTGGAAGTGCCTGTTTGCACAAATTCTCTCCGAGGCTGGAATGAAGGGTCAGCCGGCATGCAGCGGGAAACTTCTGGGAGTGGACGCGTCGATGAAAGTGTCTCGACCCAACCTCGCTCGGCGATGTTCACCGGCCTGTCCGCGATCGGGCGCAATGCGCGATCCAGTCTTGCGATGTCTTCCTCGAACAGTGCCAGGTTCCGCATCGGCTGCGGCGGCTTGCGGCATCGACCTACCGGCTACGCACGCTGGCCAGCAAGGCGTGACGGCGCTCCAGACTTTCCTCCGGCCAATACTCGGTGCGCTCGTAGTATTCATCGACCGCGGGCGTGTTCGGCGGAAGCACGACCCAGGGTTGCTTCGATGAGGTGAAGATGTGGATGTCGGGCGGCAGGCGATCGGGCTCATCGAGCGTGCCAACGCGAACGAAGCGCACGGCATCGCCTGCCCCGGCGTAATTGCTCCATAAAGCGATCCGGCAGTTCGGACAGCGGGCGATCTTCTGTCCCTTGCCGCTGTTCGACGGCGTGTTCACCACTTCCGGCTCGCCCTTCAGCAGGATCACGCGATCCGCTTCGATCATTGCATTCAGCGCGAAGGACGCCCCGGTTTCACGCTGGCACCAGCGACAATGGCAGCAGTGCACAAAGATCGGCTGGCTTGTCATTCGATAGCGCACCGCGCCGCACGTGCAGGCGCCTTCCAAGGGGAGAGCTTCGTCGGCAGCCATTGGGCACATCCTGTCGAGTGGTCAAAACGATCCGCTTACCGGATCAAGTGCATGGCGATCGTAGCCACGGCGCGCATCTGGCGAAGGTCGCATCGCATGAGCCGCGCGGGCCCCCGATCTTTGGGCCTGCGTAGATTTCCCGCACTGCCTCAAAATCGTTCGGTTCAACGTGGCGGATCAGCAGTTCCATTGGATCTCCCGCCTGACGTCGCGTTCAGCCGTGCGCCCGAGCGCGTCGGCGGAAACGCGAGCCAAGGCCGAGCAGGAGAATTCGCAGCGCGCTGGATCGCTCAATCGTCTGCCAGTCGCCGCAAAAACTCCGCGATCTTCGGTCCGTAAACCGCCGCCGTCTGTCCCACGGCGATATGTCCGTATCCGTATGCCTCTTTCACCAATAGATAGTCCGATTTCGTTCCGAGTTTCTCCAGCACCTTCTCGGCATGGCCAAGCTCGACGGGCACCAATCCATCTCCCGCCATGTTGATCATCAGCACTCGCGCCTTCACGCGATCGAGCTCGCGGTAGGCATCGAAACCGTCGTTGACCCGCATCTGATAAAGGAAGTCGTTGGCGTCCCAGGAGCGCGCTTGCTGTTTCGTAGCTTCAGGCAGGTAGGAAAACGACCGATCGCGGGTCGGGGCGACTTCCCACAAGTGGCCTGCACCATCAAGGGTGAGCCAAAACGTCATGACGGCCAACGGGAAGTTTCTCGGCTGCTCCTTGTAGGCGCCATTGTTCCAGGTCGGATCCAAAGTAATGGCTTCCGCCGGCAAGAAGTCCTGCATGCCCCGGCGCCCCGCATTAGGGAACGGTGAAGAGATCAGCGGCACCAATCCCCGCATCAACTCGGGATACTGCACTCCCCACTGCCACGTTTGGCGTCCGCCATACGAAATGCCGATGACCGCCACCAGCTCTTGCACGCCCAGCGCTTCGGTGACGAGCCGTTTTTGAGCATGCACGACGTCATCGAGCCGGTACTTGGGAAAGTTCATTCCGAGGCCGTCGCTCGGCTTGCTGGATTTACCCACGCCAATGCTGTCCGAGGCGATTACGAAGTACCTGGTTATATCCAAGGGCTGTCCCGGACCGAACATTCTCGCGGCCCACCAGCCAGCAAAGCTGCGCCAATTGCCCATCGTCCCGTGGCAGAGCAGAATCGCGTTGGTTATTTTTCCCGTCTTGTCCCTTTTCGGTTCACCCCAAGCCACATAGTTGATTCGAAGCTCCTGCATCCTCTCGCCCGTGACGAATGAAAAATCTCTGACAACGAAGCTAGCCTCTTTCGCACGTGACGCATAGTCGACAGGTGCCGGTTGAGCGGTAGCGAGCGGTACTCCAAGAAGCAAGCCCCAAAAGAGCACAGCCAATGATTGCTTCGCCAAGACGAGCGCTTTGCATGTCAAAGTCATAACTCCTCCCCGAAAAGAGACGCTTACCGCTTGATACTTTACGCTGTTGCAATGCTTCGAAGCACTTGAGATCTCGGTTTCAGGTTCCCTTTCAGTGCACTTTGCTTACAACCGTCTTAAGACCGGTGCGGGCGAACGTTCGCGACGACGCGCACGAGCGAGCGCGCGAAGCGGCGCTTGCCAAGGCTCGCTGTCCATCGCGTTGTTACGCGGCTCCGCTTATGCTGCGTGCAGGAGCGACCGACGGACCGTTTGTGGCAGCTCTACTTCCACAAACCGGTCTGCGGAGTACAAGTAATCCTCGCCGCTTTCGTCGATGACCCGGATGTCTCCGTCTTCGGCCGCGTCTTCATCGGGTAATACGCGATAGATCTTGTGCAGCTCCAAAGACGCTGGGTAGCCGCGATTGTCTATGCACACGGCGAAATGCTTCGCGAGGGATTTACGTCGTTTCATGGTCATCGTCCAAGTGGCGTTTCCGCTTGATTTCTTTTTCCCGATTCCATGCGCCTTATACCGTTCGCGATCACCAGGACGCGCCGGCTTGATGGCGCGGGTCGGTGTGCATCGTGCGGTTCAATCCCGGTTACGCTACTTCGAGTAGCGCACGGGGATTCTTCTGCGCGATCTGCAGTAGCGTGCGTGCTGCCCCCGACGGCGCTCGGCGACCCTGCTCCCACTCTTGGAGCGTGCGCACCGACACGCCAAGCAGTTGAGCGAAGCGCGACTGCGAAAGCCCGGTGCGCTCGCGAATCGAGGACACGGAAGGGACATTAATCACGCGTCCGTGCTCCCCACGCTTGATCTCCCGGATACCCTGCAGAATCTCAAGTCCGATGTTTCGCTTCGCCTTCGGCATCGATTTCCTCCTTGATCTTTCGCAGAACATGGGCAGGAATGTTCTCCGTTTCGCTCTTCGCGTAGATCGTCAGCATCCAAATCACACCCTCACGGGTCTTTGCGTAATAGATGACGCGCGCTCCGCCTCGCTTTCGCCGGCCGGGCAATGCCCAGCGCAGCTTTCGAACTCCCCCGGAACCAGGAATGAGGGCTCCAGCTTCCGGGTGATCGATCAGGGCGCCCTGAACCGACCCGTATTCCTCGTCGGTGAGAAACTCGCCAAGCAACCGAGAGAACAGCTTCGTCTCGATGAAGCTGAACATCAGCACATTATACGTCGCTGACGTATATCGGCAACCGGGATTTAACCGGGATAGAGAGAAGCCTCGCGGCTCCCCCTCCCACACCACCGTGCTTACGGGTCACGTACACGGCGGTTCAACGAATTGAATGCCTGGTTCGCCGCCAGACTCGGCAGCCCCATGTTGCTGAAGTAACGCGCCGGTAGCGCCAGCGCGAGCGCCGGGGTCTTCGACAGGCGCCACGGCCCGTGCGCCGACTTGCTGGTGTGCCATGCTGCGCGCACGCTCACGCCGCGTCGGCGTAGTTCCCGGTAGCCCGCTCGTCCCCATTGCTGCGAATTCCTCCTACTGCGCCGGCTCTTCGAGGAAGTGCTGGACTTCGCGGATCAAGTGCATGCGGTTCTTCTCGAGCGAGATTGAGTGCGTACCCTCCGAGAGCACGACGAGACGCCGGTACTTGGCGGCAGTGAGCCGCTTGAAGACCTCCTGTGCCATGGCCGGAGGCGTAATCGCGTCCCACTCGCCGACCAACAGCATCGTGGGAGCGCGGATGGCGGCCGGGTCGTAGGTCGGCTTGCCTGCCGTCCAGAATTCCCCGAGATCCTTCATCACGCCGTTCGGCGAACGCAGTACCGGTGGGTTGCGCGACGCCCCGACCGGGTCCGTGGCAAGGTTCGCTGCCCACCATTTGTCGTACCACTCCGTAGGGCTGATCTCCTCGATGCGCGCCTTGGGAATGCCGGCGGCATGGAACGGGCGTACTCCCTCACGCGTTCCGCTCCGGTAGGCGCCCTGGTAGGGCGGCGCCTTTGGCAGGAACCACACCGGCGCATAAAGCACGAGCCTTTCCACCTTCGCCGGGTTCTCGGCCGCGTAACCAGCCATTATCGTCGTACCCCAGGACCAGCCCACCAGGTTGATTCTCGGAACGCCCCGGCGCTTTAGAATGAAATCCACCGCGGCAGAAATGTCGCGGACCGCCTCACGGGTGTCGGCAAATGGCGGATTCGATGCAGGCGGCTGGTCCATCGCCGCCGGCCGAGTCGAACGACCGTAGCCGCGCACGTCCACGAAATACACATCAAAGCCGCGCCGGGCGACGAAATCCATCCACGAGCCGCCGGGCAGGTCGATGTCGAATCCGGTCTCCGACGGAAATGTCGCGCCGTGCACCATCAGTACGATGCGCTCCGGCCCGAAGCGTTCCTCGCCAGCCGGGTGCTTGTTGCGCACGTGAAGCTGAATGCCAGGGTCCAACGCCGGGATCATGAATGTCTCGCTGGTAATGTTTCCCGATCCTGGCGGCGACGAGGCGCAGCCGGCGAGTGCGAGGCTGATCGCGAGTGCGGTTAGCAATCTAATAACCATGGCTTCTCCTTTGACTATGCTGTGATGACCAGGACGATTCGATGACGCCGAACTATTCAATGAACAGCACGCGGAGCATCCTAAAACGATCCATTAGCAGATGCAACGATCTGCCCATGGATCGCGCGATATGCCGGCAGATCTCTACAGGTAGAACGTGCCCACGCGCTCAACCTTGTACGACCCGGCCGGACAATCCGAGGCGCCTGGCATCCAACTCGACCGTCTTGTGACGGCAGCCATTCGCGGCGTCATGAAGGTAGCGCACGCAGACCAACCGCTCGCCATAGCGCTGCAGGTATTTCTTGGTAACTGTTTCGACTGCCGTTGACGCGGTCATGCCAGAATAGGCGCTGACCACCCGACCTGGAGAGGAAGACGGATGAGCACAGTGGCATTCATCGGACTGGGCGCGATGGGATCGCGCATGGCGATGAACCTGCACGCGGCGGGGCACAAGCTGCGCGTCTTCAATCGCGATCGGGCGAAAACGAAGCCGTTCGCCGAAAAGGGGTGCGAGGTCGCGGATTCACCCGCCGCGGCAGCGCGCGGAGCGGAGTTCGTGGTGTCGATCGTATCCGACGACGCGGCGACGCGCGAAGTGATGCTTGGTGCTTCGGGCGCAGTGGGCGCGGCGGCGGCGGGTACGGTGATCGTCGATTCGAGCACCAATACTCCCGCGATGGCGCGCGAGGTGGCGAAGGCCGCAGCGGCGAAGGGTTGCGTCTATCTCGACTCACCGGTATCGGGTTCGATCGCGCAGGCGCAAAACCGGGAACTGGTTTTCATGGTCGGCGGCGAGAGAGCGGGGTTCGAGCGCGCACAGCCGCTTTTCCAGGCGATGGGCCGCATGTCGCGTCACGTGGGCAGTCCAGGCGCGGGCGCCACGATCAAGCTCATCAACAACATGCTCTCGGGCACCACCACCGCGGCGATCGCGGAAGCCGCGCAAGTGGCGGAAGCCGCGGGCATTGACCGCACGGCGGCGCTCGAGATCCTCGGCGAGGGCGCAGCCGGTTCGCGTCTTCTCAAGACCAAGCTGCCCAAAATGCTCAACCGCGACTTCGCGCCGCAGTTCCAGCTCGAGCTGATGGAAAAGGACCTGCGCTATTTCCTCGCGCTCGCCCAGGAACTGGACCGGCCGGCGCCGATCGCCTCGCTGGTGCGCAGCCAGTACCAGGCCGCGCGTCGCGCTGCGCTCGGCAAGCTCGACTCCTGCGCCGTGTTCCTGCAGGCGGCGGGCGAGAAGCCGCGTCCCTGAGCCGCACCGTTTCGTGAAATTGTGCGCAGACCCGCGCTTGCGGGCCGGATAGACTCCCTGCGCCCCCGGACCGCCATGCTTCGCACCGACATCCGCGTCCTCTTCGCGCTGTTCACCCTGTCGGGGTTCACCGGGCTCATCTACGAGTCGCTGTGGACGCATTACCTCAAGCTTTTCCTCGGCGCGGCGGCCTTCGCCCAATCGTTCGTCCTTGCGGCCTTCATGGGCGGCCTGGCGCTGGGCGCCTGGCTCGCGAGCCGCTGGAGCGCGCGGCTGACAAACCTGCTTGCCGTTTACGGATGGGTCGAGGCGCTGATCGGAGCCGGCGCGCTTCTGTTTCATCCGCTGTTTGTCCTGCTTACGCAGGCCTCGCTCGATCATGTCCTGCCCGCACTCGGCTCCCCCGACGCGGTGGAGGTCTACAAATACACCCTGTGCGCGGTCCTCATCGTGCCGCAGACCGTGCTCCTCGGCATGACGTTCCCGTTGATGAGCGGCGCGGTGATCCGCCGCGGCCCCGAATCGAGCGGACACCATCTGGCGCTGCTGTATTTCACTAACTCGATCGGCGCCGCGGCCGGAGCGCTCCTGACCGCGTTCTGGCTGCTTGGCTGGCTGGGGCTGCCCGGCACGATGCGCCTGGGCGGCGCGCTGAACCTCGTGCTTGCCGCATTCGTGCTGGTGCTCGCACGCGAGCGCGAACCGCAGCCCGCACCCGCGGCCCGCGCGGCGGGCGTCGCCGCCGCGGACCGCGGCTTCGTGCTGCTGCTCCTCGCGGCGGCATTCATCACCGGCGCCGCCTCCTTCATCTACGAGATCGCCTGGATCCGCATGCTTTCGCTCGTGCTGGGGGCATCGTTCCAGGCCTTCGAACTGATGCTCTCGGCCTTCATCACGGGCCTTGCGCTGGGCGGGCTCTGGATCCGCAAGCGGATCGACGGGATCGAGAATCCGCTGCGCTTCGGCGGCCTGGTCCAGGTCGCGATGGGGCTCGCGGCGCTCGGCACGGTGTACGTGTACCACCTGAGCTTCGACTGGATGGAATGGGCGCTCGGGATCCTCAAGCGCGAGGACGCGGCGTACCCGGTCTTCAACCTGTTCAGCCACGCAATTGCCTTCGCGGTGATGCTGCCTGCCACCTTTCTTGCCGGCATGACGTTGCCGCTGTTCACCTTCGCGCTGCTGCGCGCGGGCCATGGCGAGCGCGCGATCGGCCAGGTGTATGCCGCGAATACCCTGGGCGCGATCGCCGGCGTGGTGGTTGCCGTGCACCTGCTCATGCCGGAATTCGGAGTCAAGCTCGCGCTCATCCTGGGCGCCGCGCTCGACATTTTGCTCGGCGCGTGGCTCCTGCGCCGGTCCGGCGCGCGCTTGCAGCGCGCCGAGGGGTTCGCCGCGGTGATCGGCGGCATGCTCGCTGCAACGCTCACCGCGCGCGCCGAGGTGCTTGACCCCGAGCGGCTGTCCTCGGGCGTATTCCGCCACGGAAAGGCGCAACCCGCGCACCAGCAGGTCGGTTTTTATCGCGACGGCAAAACCGCCTCAGTGGCGGTGCGCGTCGCGGGCGGGCGATCGGTCTCGATCACGACCAATGGCAAGCCTGACGCCTCGATCCAGCTCGATCCAGGCCAGCCGCCGTCCGCGGATGAGCACACGATGACGTTGCTCGGTGCGCTGCCACTGCTGCTCAAACCGGACGCGCGCGCGATCGCCAACATCGGCTTCGGATCGGGGCTCACCGCAGAGGTCGTGCTTTCCCACAGCGGCCCGCGGGTGCTCGACACGGTCGAAATCGAGCCGGCGATGGTCGCCGGCGCGCGCAACTTCGTCCCCCGCGTGAGCCGCCCCTACCGCGATCCACGCAGCCACATGTACTACGAAGATGCCAAGAGCTATTTCGCGCGCCACGGCAAGCTCTATGACGTGATCATCTCGGAGCCCTCGAACCCGTGGGTGAACGGCGTAGCGGGCCTGTTCACCACCGAGTTCTATCGCGACACCCGGCGCTACCTCGCACCCCAGGGGCTGCTGGTGCAGTGGCTGCATTCCTACGAGTTCGACGACCGGTTGCTCGGCTCGGTGCTCGCAGCGCTGGGGGAGAACTTCGATGATTTCGAAGCCTACGAGGTGAATAGTGGCGACCTGATCGTGGTCGCAGTGGCCGAGGGCCGCGTTCCGCCGCTTGGCGCCCTGCCGGCAGGCGAACCCGTGTTCGTCGAGCAGCTCAAGCGCATCGGCGTCACCGGGCGCGAACATCTCGCCGGGCGCCGCGTCGGCAGCAAGCGCGAACTGATGGCGTTGCTCGCGCCGCTCGGCGTGCCGGCGAATTCTGATTTTCGGCCGTTCGTGCAACTGGAGGCGACGCGAGCCCGCTTTGCGCAACACAGCGCAACAGCGCTGCCGCAGCTCGCGCTCGCGCCAGTGCCGGTGAGCGAGATGCTCGCCGGCCTCGAGCCCGCCTATTTGCGCGAGCCCCTCTCGGTCGACATGGCATCCCAACTGGCTCTCCAGAACCTTGCGCTCGAACTGCATCGAGTACTGATCGATCCGGCCGCCGAACCTTCGCGCTCGAGCGATACCAACCTGCGGGCGACGTTGCTTGCGCTCAAGCGGCCCAAGGTGCTTTGCGGTGCGAATCCCCCCAAATACGTCCTGGATCAACTGCATTTCGCCGCCGAGCTTTCGTTGGCACACCTTGCCCCGGACAAGCGCCGGTCGCTCTGGGTCGAGCCGCTCTGGATCGGTTGCGCGCGCGGCGAAATCGGCCCGGAGGTGCAGAAACGGCTCGATGTGTACCGGGTGATCGCCCAGCGCGACGCCGCAGGCATGCTGAATCAGGCGCGCGCGATGCTTCAAGGACAGCCCGTCGAGGGATTCGCTTGGGCCCGATTCCTGCTGACCACGGCAATGGTCGGCGCACACGCCTCCGGCCAAAGCGAAGAGGCGCGGCGGCTCTGGCACCTCCACGTCGTGCCGCTATACCGGGACACTCCGATTCCGTTGTACGTGGTGTACGTAGCGAACTGGAAAAAATCCTAGCGATTGTCCAGCACGTTGCGCGCGGCAACGCCCTTCTGCTCTCACTGCGGCACGACCAGCTCGCGCATCGCTTCCGGGATTCTGTATTCGGGGTAGCGCCGCTTGAATTCGGCGTAGGCCTCGTCCGCTTCCTTGTGCCGGCCCTCGCGGCGCAGCGCTGCGATCCGTTCGAGCCAGCGCCCGGGCGCCTCCGTCTCCTCGGCGCGCTTCGACAACGCATCTGCCGCAATGCGGCTGGGACGATCCCGCTCCATTGCCTGCCGCGACTCTGTATTTTCCTCCGGCACCGTGGCTGCCCGGCCGACCGGCGCCGCGGCGGACCCTGCGGCACCGGCGACACCCGGGAACGGCTTCTCCTGAAGCGGTTGCGGCGCTGGTGCGGCCGACTGCGGCGGCGCGGGAATAGCTATCGCGGGAGGCGCCGGCACGGTGCGGCGCGGCTCTGCTTTGGCGCGTGCCGCGGTCTGATTCTCGCCGGCCGCGTCGCGCGGCGCTTCCGTCCGCGGCGCTGCATCGGAACGCGGAGCGGCGGGCGCGCTGTCCGGTCGCGAAACCGGCGGCAACGGCGGTGGCGCGCTCAACTCCGCATCGGGCTGCTCGCGCTGCATCTCGAGCGTAACGACGACCGAGAGAACGATGACCGCGGCCGCGGCTAGCGGCACGTACCAGCGCCGGCGGGCGGTGGGCGCAACGAGCGGCGCCGGGCGCGTCTCGAGCGCGCCGCGGGCGGCGGCAAGGATCGCCTCGTCGAGCGCGCGCGGCGGTTCCTCGCGATCGAGTTCGCGATAGCGACGCGTGATTTCCGGTTCGCGTCCGGATTCAGTCATCGAGCGCTTCCCTCAGCCTGGCGAGCGCGTAGCGCAGCCGGCTCTTCGTCGCCTCCGCGTTTGCTCCGGTCGCCGCGGCGATCTCCTCGATCGAAAGCCCCGCCTCCTCGCGCAGCAGGAACGCTTCGCGCTGCGCCGGGGGCAGCGCCGCGATCGCCTGCGCCAGTCGCGCCAGCCCTTCGCGCGCCTCGGCCTGGCGTTGGGGCTCCAGTCCCGGATTGCCCTGAGGCTCCTCCAACTGCGCTTCATCGTCGTCGAGCGAAACGGCGTGCAACTCGTGCCGCCGCCAGTGATCGACCAGCCGGTTGTGGGCGATGGTGTACAGCCAGGTCGTGAAGCGCGCCTGCGGCTGGTAGCGCTCGCGCGCCTCGATCACGCGCATCCAGATGTCCTGATAAAGCTCCTCCGCGAGCGCCCGCTCGCGCACGCTCCTCACCACAAAGCGGAACAGCCCGCCCTTGTGGCGGGTATACAGGACCTCAAAGGCGGCGGCTTGGCCCTCGCAGTAAGCGAGCATGAGCTGCTCATCGGAACCCTCCATGCCTCATGAGTTTACCCCCGGGGGTCAGGCACGAACCCGGGGAACGGGCGCGGTACCGGAACCGTTGTCGCCGGCTCGCGAATCACGCCGCGCGCCACCAGGTTGCGGTAGCTGTCGTAGTGGATCGCGATGGTTTCGGCAGGCGAGCTCGACGCACGCTCGAATTCGACATAGCGCGCCTGCGAATTCTCGCTCCGGCCGTGGCCGGTGCCGAGCTTGGTGTCGCGTTCAGCCAAGGGCGCCTCTGCCTCGGCGCGCGTACTGCCCGACGCGCCTGCCGCATCAGCCGCCGCCGGCGCCTGACGCCGCGACAGCGGTGCGATGTCATGCGGCTGCTCGACGCGCTTGCGGTTGAAGAGCGCGACCCCGATCACGCCCACATTGTCGGGGCGCCCGGTGCGCGCGGCGTAGGAATCGGGCAGCTCGGTGAAGTAGAACGCGGCGGTGCGCTCCAGGCTCTTGCGCCAGCCCTTGACCTCGAGCGCGCGCCACGGCGCGAGCACGTAGCCGCTTTGTTGCGGGCTCGCGGTTTCGCCGGTAACGACGTTGATGCCGTCCACCGACATCACCGCAAGCAGGTCCTCACCGCGGCGGCTCTTGACGCTGACCTGGTAGTCGTTGCCGGGCTTGCCGACAACCCAGGCGCGCCCTTCGTGCCAATACACCGGCAGACGCCTGCCTTCACTGCGGTCGAAAACGGCGAGGTCGGCAAGGCTGCCGACGCCCCACGCCGGCGCGGCGAGCGCCAGCGCCAGCGCCGCGCCCGTCCATCTCATGAGCTTCATTGCAGTCTCCTTTCAGGTTCACGGGCTTCCCGCCCTGGTACCTTGAACGAAACTGCGTGAAAAACGGGTTAGCAGCTATTCACATTCCAGCGCCGCGCGCCGGATCGCCGAAAGCGTCTTCGCCGGCGTGATCGCATCCGGTTCGATCCGGACTTCGATCACCGCGGGCTTGGCGGAGGCGCGCGCCCGCTCGAAGGCAGGCGCGAATTGCGCGGTCTCGACGACCAGTTCGCCATGCCCGCCGAAAGCGCGCGCATATGCGGCAAAGTCCGGGTTCCTCAGCTCGGTGCCGGAGAGGCGCCCGGGATAGAAACGCTCCTGATGCATGCGAATCGTGCCGTACATGCCGTTGTTCACCACGACCACGATCGGCGCGGCGCCGTATTGCGCGGCCGTCGCCAGCTCCTGCCCGTTCATCAGAAAATCGCCGTCGCCGGTCCATCCCACCACCATGCGCTGCGGTTCGGCGAGCTTTGCCGCGACCGCGGCAGGCAGGCCATAGCCCATCGAGCCGCTCGCCGGGGCGAGCTCGGTACGGTAGCGTTTGTAGACGAAGTGCCGGTGCAGCCAGCCGGCGAAATTGCCGGCGCCGTTGGCGATGATCGCGTCCTCCGGCAAGGTCTGCGACAACCACTGCACGATTTCGCCGAGCTGCACGCGGCCCGGCATCGCGACCGGAATTCGCCATGCCTCATAGTCTGCGCGCGCGCCGCGCGTCCACTCGCGCCAGCGTGTGCCGTCGAGCGTAACGCCTTCCAGCGAGTCCACGAACTGCGGCAGGCCGGAATTGATCGGCAGCCGCGCCGCGTAGACACGCCCCAGTTCCTCGGCGCCGGGGTGGACGTGAACCAGGGTCTGCTTCGTCACCGGTACTTCGAGCAGGGTGTAGCCGCCGGTCGTGATTTCGTCCAGGCGCGGCCCGATCGCGAGCAGCAGATCGGCGTCCTTGACGCGTTGCGCGAGGCAGGGGTTGATCCCGATCCCGACGTCGCCGGCGTAGCACGGAGAGCGGTGATCGACGTAGTCCTGGCAGCGGAACGACGTTGCAATAGGCAAGCCGGCTGCCTCTGCCCAGCCGCGCAAACGCTCGAGCGCATCGCCCGTCCAGCCCCCTCCGCCAATGAGAACGAGGGGGCGCGATGCTCGCGACATCAGCCGTGTCAGTTCCTCCACATCGCGCGGTGCGGGCGCGCCGCGCACCGTCCGGTAATGCGGCGCATCGGCCACCGTCGCCTCCGAGAACAGCATATCCTCCGGCAGCGCGAGCAGCACGGGCCCCGGCCTTCCGGCCATCGCAGCATGGAAAGCGTGGCTCACGTACTCTGGAATGCGCTCGACGCGGTCGATCTGCCCCACCCACTTCGTGAGCGGCCCGTACATGCGCCGGTAATCGATCTCCTGGAAGGCCTCGCGCTCCGCCATGTCGTTGCCGACCTGACCGACGAAGATGACCATCGGCGAAGAGTCCTGCATCGCGGTGTGCACACCGACAGAGCCGTTGGTCGCGCCGGGGCCGCGCGTCACGAAGAGCACACCCGGCTCGCCCGTCAGCTTGGCGTACGCTTCCGCCATGTAGGAGGCGCCGCCCTCCTGGCGGCAAATCACGAACTTCAGCCGCTCGCGGTGGTCGTAAAGACCGTCGAGCACGGGCAGGAAGCTTTCGCCGGGTACGCCGAACGCCATCCTCACGCCATGCGCAGCGAGCGCGTCGGCGAGGATCCTGCCACCGTGACGCGGTTTCGAATCTCCACTCATGCGGCGACTCGCTCGAACGCGGCGCGCAGCCGCGTGCAGCATTCGGCCACTGCTGCGTTCGCCGTGTCGAGCACGCCGCCGAAGAGGATGAAGCCGTGCACCATGTCCGGGTACTCGCGATAGGCGACCTCCCCGCCCTCCTTGGCCAAGCGCTCGGCGTATGCGCGCCCTTCGTCGACCAGCGGATCGAACCCCGCCGTGAGCAGGAACACCTGCGGGAGCCCGGCGAAACTTTTCGCGAGCAAAGGCGATGCGCGCCAGTCGAGCCAGTCGTCATTCCGCGGCAAGTAATGACCGCGAAAATATTCTATTGACTGGCGCGTGAGGAGATAGCCGTCGCCGTTGCGCTCGTGCGACGCGAAGCCGCAGCGCTGGTCGGTCGCGGGATAGATGAGAAGCTGATAGGCGAGCGCGGGACCGCCCGCGTCGCGCGCCTCAAGCGCGACCACCGCCGCGAGATTGCCGCCCGCGCTGTCTCCGCCGACCGCGATCCGCTCCGGGTCGATCCGGAGTGCGCGCGCTTCGGACGCGACCCAGCGCGTTGCGGCGATCGAGTCCTCCACCGCTGCCGGAAACGGATGCTCGGGCGCAAGCCGGTAATCCACCGAAAACACCGCGCAGCGCGCCCCGTTCGACAATTGCCGGCACAGCACGTCGTGCGTATCCAGGTCGCCGATCGTCCAGCCGCCGCCATGAAAGTACACCAGCGCAGGAAGCACCTCGTGCTTGGCGACACCCGCGGGCCGGTAGGCGCGCAGCGCGATGGCGTTTGCAACGACCATCAGCCGCGCCTCGGAGACTTCGGGGGGCACCGGAGCGAGCACGGACCGCGTGTCGCGATACAGGCGCCGCGCCACGTACGCCGGCACCGTGTGATACGGCGGCAGCGGCGATCGGGCGACGCGCTCCAGAAGCTGCGCGACCTGCGGGTGCAGGCCGCTCATTTCACCGCCGCAAGCATCTTCTTCAGCCGCTCTGCGAAAAACGGAGCGCATTTCAGGATGCGCGTGTCCTGGGAGACGATCAGGGCGCGGATCTTGGCGACGTAGGCCTGCCAGGCGGGATCGCCCTGCATCGCGGCGCGGCACTTCTCGCGCTGGTTGAGGTCGTCATAGGCCCACAGGTGCACCACCATGTTCTGCGGCCCGACCTCGGTGAAGTAGTACCCCGCCATGTGCGGCAGGTGCCTGGTCTGGATCGCCATGCCCTCGGCTTCGTACATCTTCAGATACTCAGGCACCTTGCCGACCTGCAGGACGTACATGCGCTCTTCGACGTACACGGTTCCCTCCTCGCGAATGCGCGGATTATAGTCGTCGTGCTGTATAGTCCGCGGCGATGGACGACATCAACACGCTCAGGCGCATCCTCAGGGAAAACCGCGTGATCGCGATCGTCGGACTGTCCGCCGACTGGTTCCGGCCGAGCCATTTCGCCGCGAAGTACATGCAGGACCACGGCTATCGCGTGATTCCGGTCAATCCGCGCTACGCGGGAAAAACCGTGCTCGGCGAGCGCTGCTACGCCGGCCTGCGCGAGATTCCGGACCAGGTGGACCTGGTGGACGTGTTCCGCAAGACCGCAGATGTGATGCCGATTGCCGAGGACGCGATTGCGATCGGTGCGAAAGTCCTTTGGCAGCAGCTCGGCGTCAGGAACGAAGCCGCTGCGGCGAAGGCGCGCGCCGCCGGAATGGAAACCGTCATGGACCATTGCGTCAAGATCGAGCACGGCCGGCTCTTCGGCGGCCTGAACTGGGTCGGCGTCAACACCGGGGTGATCTCCGCGAAGCGGCCGCGCTGGCTGGCCCATTAGGGGTAGCGCGGGCGACGTTCCGCGCACCGCTTCGGTGCGCCCCATTCTGTCTCCGTTGCGGTAAGCTGTTGACGAGACATGCCCCGCATGTCTCGGCATGCAGATTGCTTTGCGTGTTCCATTGGGGATCTCAGGGGTGGAACGACGCCATTACGACGAGATGCGCGACGCGAACGGCGAAGTGCGCCCGCACTTCCAGCCGCTTGCGGAGTGGCTCGCCGAGACTCCGCCGGCGCGCGTCACCGAAAAGCGCCGCGAGGCCGACCTGCTGTTTCACCGGGTCGGCATCACGTTCGCCGTGTACGGCGATAAGCAGGGCGACGAGCGGCTGATTCCGTTCGACATCGTGCCGCGGGTCATTCCCAGGCCCGAGTGGGACCAACTCGAACGCGGACTCAAGCAACGCGTCAGCGCGCTCAACCGCTTCCTGCACGACATCTATCACGACCGGGAGATTCTCAAAGCCGGCGTGATCCCCGAGGAGCACGTGACCCGCCACGACGCGTACCAGCCGATGATGCGCGGGCTCGACCTGCCGAACGGCGTGTACTCCAACATTGCGGGAATCGACCTGGTGCGCCACGACGACGGCAACTGGTACGTGCTCGAGGACAACCTGCGCACGCCTTCGGGCGTGTCGTACATGCTGGAAAACCGCAAGATGATGCTGCGTCTTTTTCCGGAGCTGTTCGCGCGCCAGCAGGTGCTGCCGGTCGAGCACTATCCCGCGCTGCTGCTTGAGACGCTGCGCGCCGCCGCCTCGCCGCGCGTGCGGCGCGATCCGACCGTGGTCGTGCTCACCCCCGGCCCGCACAACAGCGCCTATTTCGAGCACGCGTTCCTCGCCCAGCAGATGGGCGTCGAGCTGGTCGAGGGCGCGGACCTGTTCGTCAAGGACGACATGGTCTACATGCGCACCACCGCCGGCCCGCAGCGCGTGGACGTGATCTACCGCCGGGTCGACGACGCCTTTCTCGACCCGCTCGCCTTCCGGCCCGATTCGGTGCTCGGGGTGCCGGGGCTGGTGTCCTCGTACCGCGCGGGCAACGTCGCGCTCGCGAACGCGATCGGCACCGGGGTTGCGGACGACAAGTCGACCTACCCGTACGTGCCGGAGATGATCCGCTTCTACCTCGGGGAGGAGCCGATCCTCGCCAACGTCCAGACCTGGCAATGCAGGAAGCCGGAGGATTTGAAGTACGTGCTGGGCCATCTCGACCAGCTGGTGGTCAAGGTCGTGCAGGGCTCGGGCGGCTACGGCATGCTGGTCGGGCCGGCGTCGAGCAAGGCGCAGATCAAGGCGTTTCGTGCGCGTTTGCGAAAGGACCCGGGCAACTACGTCGCGCAACCGACGCTATCGCTCTCGACCTGCCCGACCTTCGTCAAGAGCGGTATCGCGCCGCGCCACGTCGATCTGCGGCCGTTCGTGCTCTCGGGCAGGGACGTCAGGCTGGTGCCCGGCGGCCTCACGCGGGTCGCGCTCAAGGCGGGTTCGCTCGTCGTCAACTCTTCTCAGGGCGGCGGCACCAAGGACACCTGGGTGGTGGACTGATGCTCTCGCGTGTCGCCGACCGCATCTTCTGGATGTCGCGGCTGATGGAGCGCGCGGAGAACATGGCGCGCATCCTGGGGGTCACCTCGGACCTCGCGGTCCTCGGCACCAAAGAGGTCCAGCAGCAGAACCTGATTGCGCCCCTCACCATCACCGGGACCGCGGAGGAGTTCTTTGCGCGCCACGGCGCGGTCACCCTCAGGACCTTGATCGAGTACCTCGCGCTCGACGACGCGAGCCCGTCCTCGATCTGCTCATGCCTGAGGCGGGCGCGCGAGAACGCGCACGAGGTGCGCTGGCAGATCACCTCCGAGATGTGGGAAACGCTGAACGCCACCTGGATCGAGGTGCGCGGGATGCGCCGCGACAAGCTCGACGGCGCGGCGGCGATGAAATTCCTCGACTGGGTGAAGGAGCGCAGTCATCTCTTTCGCGGCGTCACCTACGGCACCATCGTGCGCGGCGAGGCGTTCGACTTCTCGCGCATCGGCACTTTTCTCGAGCGCGCCGACAACACGGCGCGCATTCTCGACGTGAAGTACCACATCCTGCTGCCAAGCGTCGAGGACGTGGGCGGCGCGCTCGACTACTACCAGTGGGCGGCGCTGCTGCGCTCAGTGTCCTCGTTCGAGACCTACCGCGCGCTCTACCGCGACCAGATCCTGCCGATCCGGGTCGCGGAGCTGTTCATTCTCGAGCAGCGCATGCCCCGTTCGCTGGCCGCTTGCGTCGATCAGATCACGCTGGCGCTCGGACGCATCCGCGGGCAACAGGATGCGCCCGCGAAGCGGCTCGCGAGCGAGCTGCACGCGCGGCTCACCTACGCCAACATCACGGAGATCTTCCAGAGCGGGTTGCACCAGTACCTGGAGGCCCGCCTCGAGGACTTCGGCGAGCTTGGCAGCCGCATCCAGCGCGCCTACTTGGGGGCTGCGTGAAAAGCGTCTGATGCCCCCTGACAAGGCGGCGCTGACCGCGATCCTGGGGTTGTTGGCCGTGCTGGCCGCGGGCACGGCGCAGGCGCACCAGACCAGGCTGTCGAGCTCGATGCTCGTCCTACAAGGGTCGGGGGTCGCGGCGACGCTGGAACTGAACGGCGCGGACCTGAACGTCGCCGCGAGGGTGACGCTCACCGGCGACGGTAATGAGGTGCTGCCGCAACAGCTAACCGCGCAGGAGCAAGCCGTCCTCGACTACCTGCGCGGCCGCGTGCATCTGCAGTTCGAGGGCGGCACGCAATGTCCCGCCGGAGATGAAGTGCTGCAGGCCAAGCGCGACCATGTCGTCGTGCGGCTTCGTTTTCGCTGCCCGCCGCTCGGCCGGCCGCTCGTTTATCGGGTAACCCTGTTCCACGAGATCGATCCGGCGGCCAGGCATGTCGTCACCGTGGACGGCCGCGAGCGGCGCCTCGGGCTGCTCGGCGCCGCGAACCCCGAGTTGCGGATTTCGGGTGTGCAAATCGGGTTGGTCGAGACGCTGCGGCATTACGTTGTCGCGGGGATCGAGCATATCGCCATCGGCTATGACCATATCGCGTTCCTGCTCGCGGTGATCGTGCTCGGCCGGCGTTTCTGGCCGCTGTTCGCGGCGGTAACCGCGTTCACCGTCGCGCACTCGATCACGCTTACGCTGGCGGTGCTCGGATTGGTCGTGCTGCCTTCGCGCATCGTCGAGCCCCTGATTGCCACGACCGTCGTCTACGTGGCGGTGGAGAATTTTTTCGTCCGCGACATCCGCCATCGCTGGAGGCTCACCTTCGTGTTCGGTCTGATCCACGGCTTCGGCTTCGCCTCGGTGCTGCGCGAGCACGGCATTCCGGACCAGGCGCTGATTCCGGCGCTGGCGGGGTTCAACGTCGGCGTCGAGGTCGGTCAGATCCTGGTCGTTGCGATCGCCGTGCTCGCCTGGCGGGCCGGGTTCGCAGTCAGCGGAAACCTGCGCATACGTGGGGACGAGTCGCTTGAGCGGCGCGCGTCGCTTGTGGTCTCCGCCAGCGTGCTCGCGCTCGGGCTGTACTGGCTCGGCGAGCGGTTGCTCGCATGATGACGCCCGCATTGACAGCGGCGACGGGCTGGCAGATAGTAGCGCGGCCCGCGTCCAGGGGCGCGATCTCGTTCCAAAACCGAGGGGGGTTAAAATGAAGAAATCTCTCGCAGTCGTTTTCTCCGTGGCCGCCGGCGTGATTTCGATGCCGGCGCCGGCCGACACCACCGACGTCAAGACGCAGGCCCGGGTGCTCGTGAAGAAAATGGGTGCCCACTGCGCGGACGACCGCAACTGCTTCAACCGCTATCACCCGGCCATCAAGCCGGTGATGACGGCCAAGCCGGGTCAGTACCTCACTTTCGAGACGCGCGATGCGCTCGACTCGGATCTCAACATCAACTCGTTGCCGAAGGATGTCCGTGCGGTCGATCTCAACCTCGTGCATCCGCTCACCGGCCCTCTCCACATCGAAGGCGCGAAGCGCGGCGATGTGCTGGCGATCACCCTGATCGACATCGACCCGGACGAATACGGCTACACCACGGTGGTGCCCGGCTTCGGTTTTCTGCGCGACCGCTTCCCGGAACCCTACGTGGCCAACTGGAAGCTGACCCGGGTCGAGGCGACGTCCGACCAGCTTCCGGGCGTACGCGTCCCCTTCAACGGCTTCATGGGCACCGTGGGCGTGATGCCCGGTTTGCCCGAAGTGGATGCCTGGGAGGCGCGCGAGACGCAGCTCGGCAAGGCCGGAGGTGTGGCCCTGCCGCCGCAGCCCACCGGCGCCTTGCCCGCAGCCGTTTGCGGCCCCAATGGCAGCCACAAGGACAAGTGCCTGCGCACCATCCCGCCGCGCGAGAACGGCGGCAACATGGACGTCAAGCAGATGGTGGTCGGCACCACGCTGTTGCTGCCCTGCTTCGTGGACGGCTGCGGGCTGTTCATCGGCGACGTGCACTATGCCCAGGGAGACGGCGAGGTCGCCGGGACCGCGATCGAAATGGGCGCCAAGGTGACGGTGCGCACCGAGATCCGCAAAGGAATGGCCTCGATGATCAAGGCGGGACCGCACTTCGAGGGCGGCTCGCAGCTCAAGAAACTCGAACCGGACGTGTTCCATGCCACGGTTGCCTACCCGCTCAAGAAGGCGGGCGAGGTGCCACCGCAGCACAAGTATCTCAACGGCGACAAGATCGCGCCGCTCACCAACCTGTCCGAGGACCTTACGGTCGCCGCGCGTGGCTCGCTCAACGAGATGATCGACTGGCTGGTCAGGACCTACGGCTGGGAACCGGTGCAGGCGTACGTCTACGCCAGTGTCGCCTGCGACGTGCGCATCAGCAACGTAGTGGACGTGCCCAACTACGCCGTCACCACCATCTGCCCGCTGGAGAACATCCGCAAGTAAGACGGCAGGTATCTTGAGGCATATCGAGGGCGGGAATTCCGCCCTCGTTGTTTTCCCCGGCAGCCCGATTGCAGGCCTGACGGGGAAATCGGACGCCGCCCGACAAATACCGACGACAGGCAGGGGATCATGAATCGCCGACAATTCCTCTCTCTTACGGCCGGGTCCGCCGGCTGGGTTCTTCTTTCCGGTCACTCGCCTTACCGGCAGTGGATCGTTTACCGGGAGACACACCTGATCATTCTCACCAGCCGCGACGATCTCGGCGCCGACGATCTGGGCGAGAAGTTCGCAGCCATCGTGCGCGGGGCGCTGCCCGACAGCAAGGCGGCGGTCGGGCGCGGGCCGCGCGTGCAGCGCATCGCCAGCCTGATCTCCACCCGGCAGGTGGCGGTCGGCGTCGTGTCGCGGCCCAATGCGCTGGCCATGTATCACGGGGAGGGACCGTTCCAGCAATACGGAGCCATTCCGTTGCGCGTGCTGGTCCAGAACGACGTGTATCGACTGGTGTGCCGCGACGACTTCCTGCCGCAACATGGTTTTCTCCTCGCCGAGGCGCTGATGGAGAACGGCAGGGACCTTGGCCTGTCCATACCCGGGCATGACGCGGTCGACACCGGTGATATTCCTCCGCACGTGGGCGCACTGGCTTTCGCAGAGGGACGGCCTCTCGATCTGCGCGACGCGCAGTAACGTCGTCCCGCCGCCCCTGCGCTGCCAGCGCAGGTCTTCAACGCGAACCGTAAATCGATGATGCGAACTCTCGTTGCTTGCCTGGTGGCGAGCCTGCCCCTGGACGCGATGGCGCACGATCTCATTACCGCAGAATCCGCGCAAACCTACCTTGCCGCTGTGGCGCAGTCGCAAAAGACGATCGCATCGAAAGAGCCGGCGGCAAAACGCGCCCTGGCGCACCTCGACCTGGGGAAAACTCTGGACGAAATCCGCGAGCTGCTCAACCGCGATCTCGCCGCCCACGGAAACGTGCAGGGTCTGCCGTCGAACTACCTCCTCGCCGAGTTGCGGCGCCACGGTGCCCCGCTCGCCTGGTCGGAGAAGCGCCGCCGATTTACCGCCAACACGCAATACTTCGAGCAGGCGCTCGGACTCGCGCCCCGCGGTCCGCGCGCGACAGATGCAGGAGTGCGGCTGCTGCAAGGACGCTTCTACGACAGTTTCGAGACCGATCCGCTCGCGGCGGACGAGCCGTGGCCGCGGCTCGCCGAACAGGTCGTGCTTGCGGAGGACTTGGCCGCGCGCGAACTGCAAGGCGACGCGCGCGAGGAAGTCCGGTTCATCGGCGCGATTCTGCACGCGCGCGCCAGCCTGCGCGCGCCGGACGCCGCTTCGAGACGCAGCCATGGCAGGAAGGCGACGGAAGCGATCACCGCGTTCGAGGCACGTTATCCGGACAGTCTGCGCAGCGCGGTGATGCCGATCCTGCGCGATGCGCTCGGCAAGAATTAGCGCGCATCAACGCGATCGGCGAGGCGCAAATCGTGTAGAAAACGGGGCTAGACTTAGCCGTGTCCATCCACGTCGCCCTGCACCACGTCACGCGCTACCGCTACGACCGGCCGGTGGCGCTCGGCCCGCAGGTGATCCGCCTGCGTCCCGCGCCGCACTCGCGCACCCCGATTCACGCCTACTCGATGCGGGTGCTGCCGGAAAAGCATTTCATCAACTGGCAGCAGGACCCGCAATCGAACTATCTCGCGCGGCTCGTCTTCCCGGACAAGACGCGGGAACTGGAAATCAGCGTGGACCTGGTGGCCGAGATGTCGGTCATCAATCCGTTCGACTTCTTTCTCGAACCCTACGCGGACAAATTCCCGTTCCGCTACGAGGACTGGCAGCTGCACGAGCTTGCGCCCTACCTCGTCAAGCTGCCGGCGACGCCGCAGTTCAAGACCTACCTCGCCGACGTGCCGCGCGAGCCGAAGCACACGAACCACTTCCTCGTGGAGCTGAACCAGCGGGTGCAAAAGGACGTGCGCTACCTGATCCGGCTCGAGCCCGGCATCCAGACGCCGGAGGAGACGCTTGCGAAAGCGAGCGGCTCGTGCCGCGATTCGGGGTGGCTCCTGGTGCAGTTGCTGCGCCACCTGGGGCTTGCCGCGCGGTTTGTCTCCGGTTACCTCATCCAGTTAAAGCCCGACGTGAAATCACTCGACGGACCGTCCGGGACGGAGGTGGATTTCACCGATCTCCACGCCTGGTGCGAGGTGTACCTGCCGGGCGCGGGCTGGGTGGGGCTCGACCCGACCTCGGGCCTGCTCGCCGGCGAAGGGCACATTCCGCTTGCCTGCACGCCCGAGCCTGCGAGCGCCGCGCCGGTCACCGGTGACACCGAGCCGTGCGAATCCGAGTTCTCGCACTCGATGAAGGTCGAGCGCGTGTGGGAGGCGCCGCGGGTCACCAAGCCCTACACCGAGGAGGACTGGCTCGCCATGGAAGCGCTCGGTGACCGGGTGGACGCGGAGCTCACGGCGCGGGACGTCCGACTCACCCAAGGCGGCGAGCCGACCTTCGTGTCGATCGACGACATGGATGGGCCGGAATGGAACATCACCGCGCTGTCGCCGAAGAAGCTCGAACTCGCGGAGAAGCTCCTCCGCCGGCTGCAGGCCCGCTTTGCTCCCGGTGCCCTGCTGCACTTCGGCCAGGGCAAGTGGTATCCCGGCGAGCCGCTGCCGCGCTGGGCGCTCGGCGTGTACTGGCGCGTGGATGGCAAGCCCATCTGGCGTGATGCAGCGCTGGTTGCGGAAGACGCCAAGGACTACGGCTTTACGCCGGCAGACGCAAAGAAATTCGCAGAGGCGCTCGCCGGTCGCCTGTCGCTGCATCGCAGCCATGCGATTCCCGCCTTCGAGGATGTGTGGCAGATGCTCCAGCAGGAGCAGGCTTTGCCCATCAACGTGGATCCGCTCAAAGCCGATCTGAAAGATGCGGACGAGCGCAAGCGCCTCGCGCGAGTGCTGGATCAAGGCTTGGGTGAGGCCGCCGGCTACGTACTGCCGTTGAAACCGGCCGAGCGGCGGCCGGCCAAGACCCGCGGCAAGAACGTGCGCATCAACGACGTCGAGTGGCGTTCCAGCAAATGGCCGCTCAAGCGCGAACATCTCTACCTGATCGCCGGCGACTCGCCCGTGGGCCTGCGCCTGCCGCTCGCGACACTGCCCTGGGTGCTGCCCGAGGAGAGGGAGCGGGAGTTCCCGGTCGATCCGTTCGAGGCCCGGCCCGAGCTCGACGATCCGCACGACGGCGCCGAGCAATCCGTGCGCGCAGTCGAGAAACCGAAGAAAAATCCGAAGCCGCGCGAGATCATTCATACCGCGCTCTGCGTCGAGGTGCGCGACGGGCGGCTCAACGTGTTCATTCCGCCGGTAGACCGCATCGAGGACCACCTTGCTCTGGTCGCGGCAATCGAGAAGACCGCGGCCGGGCTCAGGATGCCGCTCCGGCTCGAAGGCTATGCCCCGCCGCGCGACCCGCGCATCAAGTTGCTCGCCGTGACGCCCGATCCGGGGGTCATCGAAGTGAACATCCACCCGGCATCGAGCTGGCGCGAACTGATGGAGAACACGCGCATCCTCTATGAAGAGGCGCGGCAGGCGCGGCTCGGCACGGAAAAATTCATGCTGGACGGCCGCCACACCGGCACGGGAGGTGGCAACCATGTGACGCTCGGCGGCGCCACGCCTGCGAACAGCCTCTGGCTGCGCCGCCCCGACGTGCTGAAGAGTCTGATCACCTATTGGCAAAACCACCCGGCGCTGTCGTTTCTTTTTTCCAGCGCGTTCATCGGCCCTACCAGCCAGGCGCCGCGCGTGGACGAGGCCCGCGACGATCAGCTCTACGAACTGGCGATCGCCTTTCAGCAGATGGAGAAGGCGCTGCCCGAGGCGGAGGAAAGCGAACGCCCCTGGCTGGTGGACCGGCTGCTCCGGAACCTGCTCACCGACCTCACCGGCAACACGCACCGCGCTGAATTCTGCATCGACAAGCTGTACTCGCCCGAGGGGCCGGCCGGCCGGCTGGGGTTGGTGGAATTCCGCGCCTTCGAGATGCCGCCGCACGCGCGCATGAGTCTTTGTCAGATGCTGCTGCTGCGCTCCCTGGTCGCCCGCTTCTGGCGCGAGCCTTACCAGGGGAAACTGGTGGCCTGGGGCACGCAACTGCACGATCGCTGGATGCTGCCCCACTTCGTCGCCCAGGACATTAACGACGTGGCTCGCGACCTGCAGCGCGCGGGCTATGCGTTCGATGAGCGCTGGTTCGATCCCTTCATCGAGTTCCGCTTCCCGCGCTACGGCGAGTTCGCCGCGAGCGGCGCGCACCTCGAGCTGCGCGCAGCGCTCGAGCCCTGGCACGTGCTGGGCGAGGAAGGCGCGATCGGCGCCACCGCTCGCTACGTCGATTCCTCGCTCGAGCGCCTGCAGGTGAAGGCGACCGGCCTCATCGGCGAGCGCCACGTGCTCACCTGCAACGGGCGCGCGGTGCCGCTATCGCCCACCGGCAACGCCGGCGAATTCGTCGCGGGGGTGCGCTACCGCGCCTGGGCGCCGCCTTCGGCGCTGCATCCCACCATCGGCGTGCACGCGCCGCTCGTGTTCGACCTCGTCGACACCTGGATGAACCGTTCCATGGGCGGCTGCCAGTACCACGTCGCCCATCCCGGCGGGCGCCACTACGAAACTTTTCCGGTGAATGCTTATGAGGCGGAAGGGCGGCGGCTTGCGCGGTTTGTGAGGATGGGGCATACGCCGGGGCGGGTTGAGGTGCGGGAAGAGCCGCGGAATCCGAATCTTCCGTTCACGCTTGATTTGCGGCGATAGCGCGACGGCACTTCCCGCAGACGGAATCCGTTGATTTCCCGCCCCTCTTCATCTCCGAAATGGCTTGGTCCACTCGTAATGGGTTGGGGCCTTCTTATTGCCGCGTTCGGTACCCCCTCCGCAGGCGTTTCGCCGCTTGTGGTCTACATTGCGTGCCTTCCGTTCATTCTCAGCGGTATGGCTGTAACGATGCATAGCTTCGGGCGCCCGACTCGCAGGGCTGTCATTTCGTTCCTGACCACCACCGCAATTCTCCTGCCACTCACTGGAATCGGATTCGGCCCGGCCCAGGGTGCATGCGAGGCAACGTCTTACGTTCTTGGTCTTTTCGAGCCGACTACTGCAAACTGCACATCTGCAGTTGCCGCGGCTTTGGCGATCGTGTGGTTGACGCTCGGTGTGGCTTTCTTCGCGTATGTATTCAAGTCGCGTGACCGGCCGGGGAGATAGGTAACAAAAACGTCGGGAGACATCGGTTACACGGTCATGCAGAGGATGGCCAAGGTGGAAATTCTGCCCACGATTGAGTGCAAACCCAACGGCCCCTACCTCGTCAGAGACCTCGGGCGCCTCGCAAATCCGAGAGGCGAGCCGATTCCCTGCAAACCCGTCATGTCCCTGTGCCGCTGCGGCGGATCGGCGAACAAGCCGTTTTGCGACGGCACGCACCAGAAGATCGGTTTCTCCGGAACCCGGCTTGCCGACAAAAGCGCCGACCGGCGCGACTCCTACCGGGGAAAGAAAATCACGATTCTCGACAACCGCGCGATCTGTGCGCACGCGGGACGCTGCACGGACGGTCTCGCCGCCGTCTTCAAGCTCGGAAGCGAACCCTGGATCGACCCGGACGGCGCCGGGATCGAAGCGATCATCGAAACGATCCAGAAGTGTCCATCCGGTGCGCTGAGCTATGCGCTGGAGGACGTCGAACCCCGGCACCCCGTGCGCGGGCCTGCGATCACGGTCACGAAGGATGGACCGTACGAAGTCGTGGGCGCCCGCTTGACAGGCGAATCCTGGGGCGAAGGGGCCTCGGCCGGGCGCTACACGCTGTGCCGCTGCGGCGGCTCGAAGAACAAGCCGTTCTGCGACGGCACGCACTGGAGCATCGGCTTCCGCGACGACAAAAAATAACGCGCTGCCCGTTCCCGGGGACGGTGCCGGAACCGGCAATTGGACGGCCCGCAAACCGTCAATTGGCCGCTCGGAAGGTTGCAAATAGCCGGGATATAAAGTTGCAATCAGCCGGGGGCTGAACTTACAATCAGCCGGAATGGCTGCCCAACGCTTCTACCCTCGATTCGCAGAGCCACGGCTCAAGGAGGCGCTCGCCGATACGCCCGTGGTCCTGATCCACGGGCCGCGCCAGTGCGGCAAGACCACTCTGGCGCGGCAACTGGGCGCAAAGGCGGGCTACGAGTACAAGAGCTTCGACGACGAAGTGACGCTTGCTGCGGCAAGGTCCGACCCGGTCGGCTTCGTGGCGGATCTTCCGCCGAAGTGCATTCTCGACGAGGTGCAGCGGGCGCCGGGGATTTTCACCTCGCTCAAGATGGTAGTGGACGAGGACCGGGCACCGGGCCGGTTCCTGCTCACCGGCTCCGGGAACGTGCTGCGAGTGCCCGCACTGTCGGATTCGCTCGCGGGGCGGTTGGGGATTCAGCGTCTGTACCCGCTGGCGCAGAGCGAGTTGGCGGGTGATCCGCCGCATTTCCTCGAAACGCTGTTCGGCAAGCGCTTCCCGGCGCGAAAGCGCCCGCGGCTGGGGAGGGAGCTGGCCAGCCGGATCGCCAACGGCGGCTATCCGGCGGCGCTGGGGCGCAGCACCGCGCACCGCCGGGCGGCCTGGTACCGGGACTACGTAGAGACGATGGTGCAGCGTGACGTTCGCGATCTGGCGCGCATCGCTTCCCTCGATACCTTGCCGCGACTTCTCGAGCTCGTCGCCGGGCAGACGGCCCGGTTGATCAACATCAGCGATCTGGGCGCGCCGCTGCAGTTGAGCCGGCCGACAATCCGCGACTATGTGACCTTGCTCGAAGGCGTCTTCCTGCTCGAGGAGTTGCCGCCCTGGCACAGCAACCGGCTCAGCCGGCTGATCAAGACGCCGAAACTGCATATTGGAGACACCGGAATCGCATGCGCCCTGCTGGGACGTGACGCCACGGCGCTCTGGGAAGATCGCGCACTGCTCGGACAGATGCTGGAGACTTTCGTCTTCCAGGAGTTGCGCCGGCAGGCGAGCTGGCAGGAGGACGAGATCCGGTTCCACCACTTCCGCGACCGGGATGGGTTCGAGGTCGATCTCGTCCTCGAACGAGTGGGCGGAAAGTTGGCCGGAGTGGAGGTGAAGGCCGGAGCTACGGTGACGGCCGCCGATTTCCGCGGCTTGCGAAAACTGAAGGAGGGAGCCGGAAGGCACTTCGTGGCCGGTGTGGTGCTCTACGATGGCGAGACGCCTGCCAGCTTCGGGGAGGGCCTGTACGCCGTGCCGCATTCCGAACTCTGGATGAAGTGAGAATTTGACGCCCATGCCCGGCACCGTCGGCCCCAATGCCTGCGAACTCTACGAGACGGATTCCGAAGTCGTCGTCGCCTTCCTGGTGAGCGGGGGCAGCGGCGGTCTGCTCAGGTATGACGGACGCTCGGGGTGGACGTTTCATCCCGCCGGGAGCTTGGTCTGGGATTCATTTCACCAGGGTGTGTATAGAAACCACAGGGCGAGTCGGCTCACCTCGGAGGATCTGGAACGACGGGGCATTCCTCCGCCGCCGGCCGATCGATACAGCGGTGCCCCAGCGGTGGCCTGGAAGGATCAGTTCAATGCGGAAATGTCTCTCAGCGCGGTGCCGCCCGGCATCCTGGATAGGCTGACGGAGGATGCCTCACGGGAAAGAAGCGTCTATCTGGTGCTGTACGAGGACGTGTACGAGACGGCGTTTGGCGACGGCTGCTTCCTGTATCCGCAGGCCGCGTTCTGGACGGAGAATGAGGCGCGGATTTTCCTGCGGCTGCGGCTGGCGAAGGAATCGGAGCGGCCGAAGAATGAAGTGGGATACAAGTACCGCCTCAAGGAGATCCGGCTGAGGGCCGACGAGACCGGACAGAAGCTCTCGGCAGCCCTGAACATCGAGATCTACGAGCATTATTCAGTTGACGACGTCGTGCGGTTGCTGGCGGGTAGGTCGGAGAATCCCGATTGAAGCCGCGGGTAGGCGGCCAATCGCACTTCATCGCGCAAAATGGGCCACCGTATGCTGAAAATCCTCCTCCTCCAGGGCCCCAACATGAGCTATCTCGGCCGCCGCCAGCCGGCGCTCTATGGCAAGACCACCGCCGCGGAGCTGAACGCCATGCTGCGAGCGCACGCGCGAGCGAACAAGTACAAGCTCGCCCTGTTCTATACGCATAGCGAAAGCGATGCGATCGAACGGCTCTACCGCGCGGTCGATGAAGGGTTCGACGGACTGGTGATGAATCCTGCCGCATTCCTGTTCGCCGGCTATGCGCTGCGCGACTGTCTGCGCGCCGTGCCGATTCCCTACATCGAGGTCCACATCACGAACATCGAGAAGCGCGGCATTCACTCGATCCTGGCGGAGACCGCCGTCGGGTGCATCGCCGGGTTCGGTCTCCAGTCCTACTTCCTGGGACTGGATGCGATACTGAGGCACGTGCGGATTTCGCGGTCGAGAGACTGAATTGGACGGCCAGAACATGCCCCGCGCTATACTCTTCGTTGCAGACATGTTCTGAGGTGTCACGATGAAGCTCACCGCGGTTTTCGAGAAAGTTCCCGAGGGATACATCGGGTTTGTCGAAGAACTTCCCGGTGCGAATACTCAAGGCGCCACGCTTGAGGAAGCGAGGGAAAATCTCACTGAGGCTGTTGAACTTGTACTGGAGGCCAACCGGGCCTTGGCTGAAGAGTCGATTAGAGGAAAAGACGTCATCCGCGAGGTGCTGCCGCTGCCCGCGGAATGAAACGGCTTGATCTCGTCCGCCATTTGCAACGACACGGCTGCAGTCTCCTGCGCGAAGGTGGCAAGCATTCGGTGTTCGTGAATCGGGCTGCCGGAAAGTCGTCCACGGTACCGCGTCATCGGGAGATCAATGAGTTCCTGGCGCGTAAGATCTGCCGCGCGCTTGATGTTCCAGAACCATAATCGGCAAACTCTCCCTCGAAATATGCAACACCTCCGCTTTGGCCGCACCGGCTTGCAAGTCTCGCGCCTGTGCCTCGGCACCATGACCTTCGGCCTGCAGTGCGACGAGAAGATTTCGCACTCCATACTCGACGCAGCAGCCGAGGCCGGCATCACCTTTCTCGACACCGCCGACGTCTATCCGCTCGGCGGCAAGCTCGAGGATGCCGGGCGCACGGAAGAGATCATCGGCCGCTGGCTGCGAGGCAAGCGCGAAAAGTTCGTGCTCGCGACGAAGTGCAGCGGCAAGATGGGGCCGGCGCCCTGGCAGCAAGGAACCTCGCGCAAGCACGTGCTCTCGGCGATCGATGCGTCGCTCAAGCGGCTCGGCACCGATTACGTGGACCTCTACCAGGTGCATCACTTCGACGCCGCGACGCCGGTGGACGAAACGGTGGAAGCGTTCGACGCGGTGGTGAAAAGCGGCAAGGCGCGCTACGTCGGCGTTTCCAACTACCACGCCTACCGCGTCGCGCGCGCGCTCGGCCGCGCTGAAGCGCTCGGCCTCGCAAAGCTCGTCTCGGTGCAGCCGCGCTACAACCTGCTCTTCCGCCAGATCGAGCGCGAGCTGCTGCCGCTGTGCGAGGAGGAAGGCCTCGCCCTCATGCCCTACAACCCGCTCGCGGGCGGCCTGCTCACCGGCAAGCACCGGCGCGCCGCGCCTCCACCCGAGGGCTCGCGCTTCACCCTCGGCACCGCGGGCAAGATGTACGCCGAGCGCTACTGGAGAGAGCGCGAGCTCGACACCGTGGACGCATTCGTCGCGCTGGCGAAGGAACACGATATCCCGCCCGTTACGCTCGCTGTGGCCTGGGTGCTCGCCCATCCCGCGGTCACCGCGCCGATCGTCGGTGCGAGCAAGCCCGAGCAGCTCGCCACCAGCGTCGCCGCGGCCGAATACAAGCTCGATCCGAAGCTCAAGGAACAGCTCGACCTGCTTTCGCACGAATACCGCATGGGCGACGCCGCGCGCTGACGCGGGTGCTTTTGCACCCGATCAGGGCGGGTGCTACCCTGCCGCGCGCCATGCCCAGGGAGCTGCTCGCCGACTATCCGCAGGCCAACGGGCGCTACGACGAGATGTTCGCGGCGCCGCAGGAGCCGCGCGCGTACTGGAAGTCGATGCTCGAGCAGCTCGCCGCCGAGCCCGCGGAGCGCATGCGCGAGCGGCTGCAGTCGGTGCAGCGCCAGATGCGCGAGAACGGCGTCACCTACAACGTGTACGCCGATCCCCAGGGCGCGGACCGTCCCTGGGAGCTCGATCTGCTGCCGCTCATCCTGCCGCAGGAGGAATGGAGCGGAATCGAGGCGGCGATCGTCCAGCGCGCGACGCTGCTCAATGCGACTCTGCTCGATGTTTACGGCGAGCAGCGGCTGTTGAAGGAAGGACTGCTCCCACCCGCGCTGGTGCACGGGCACGCGGGCTTTCTGCGCCCCTGTCACGGCGTGAAGCCGCCCGGCGGCGTGATGCTGCACCTGTACGCCGCCGACCTCGCGCGCTCGCCGGACGGGCAATGGTGGGTGTTGGACGACCGCACCCAGGCGCCCGCGGGCGCGGGCTACGCGCTCGAGAACCGCATCGTCATCTCGCGCGCGTTCCCTGAGCTGTTCCGCGATCTCAAGATCCAGCATCTCGCGAGCTTCTTCGCCACGCTGCGCGACAGCCTCGCGCACTGGGCGCCCCAGGACGGCGGGACCGGCCCCTTCACTGTCCTGCTCACGCCAGGGCCGCTGAACGAAACGTACTTCGAGCACGCGTATCTGGCGCGCTACCTCGGCTTGCCGCTCGTAGAGGGCAGCGATCTCACGGTGCGCGAGGGCTGCGTCTGGCTGAAAACTCTCTCCGGCCTGAAACGCGTGCATGCCGTGCTGCGGCGCCTGGACGACGATTACTGCGATCCGCTCGAGCTGCGCGGCGATTCCACGCTCGGCATCCCGGGCCTGGTAGACGCCACGCGCCGCGGCAATGTGCTGGTGGCGAACGCTCTCGGCGCGAACCTCCTCGAGTCGGGCACTCTGCTCGGCTTCCTGCCGCGGTTGTGCGAAAGACTGCTCGGCGAAGGGCTGAAGATGCCCTCGGTCGCGACCTGGTGGTGCGGCGAGCCGCCGGCACTGAAGAGCGTGATCGAAAACCTCGAGCACCTGGTGGTCAAGTCGGCGTTCCCGCAGCTCCGGGTCGAGCCGATGTTCGGCGAGGACCTCGACGAACGCGGCAGGAAGCGCGTCACCGCCGTGCTGCGCGCGCGGCCGAACGACTACGTCGCGCAGGAAATCGTGCAGTTGTCGCAGGCGCCGGTCTGGGACCGCTCGCATCACCGGCGGCTGCTCGCGCGGGCGATGGGGCTGCGTGTCTATGCCTGCGCCAGTCCGAACGGCTACGTCGCAATGCCGGGCGGCCTGACGCGGGTGGCGAGCGCGGCCGATACGCGCGTGATCTCGATGCAGCGCGGAGGAAGCAGCAAGGACACCTGGGTGATCGCCTCAGGGCCGGTGAGCACGTTCAGCCTGCTGCGGCGCGCGATCGGTCCCGGGGAGCTGGTGCGCGCCGGCACCAACCTGTCGAGCCGCGTGGTCGAGAACCTGTTCTGGTTCGGCCGCTACTCCGAGCGCTGCGACGCCACCGCGCGGCTGCTGCGCGTGGCCCTCGGCCGCCTGGTGGACGAAATTCCCGGAGACGACGAGCGCGTGCGGCCGATGATCGTGGAGCTGATGCGCCGCGCGGGCATCTTACCCGCGGGCGAGCGCGATCCGGAGGACGTCGAGCTCGCGCGCGCGCTGCGCGCCGCGGTCGCGGACGAATCCCGGCCCGGCCTTGCGAGCGGACTGCGCGAGCTCGCGCGCGTGGCTTCGCTTCTCAGGGAGCGGCTCTCGCTCGACAACTGGCGCACCCTCAACCGGATGACTCGCGGCCTCCCGGTGCACAGGGGCCGGCATCTGGCGCTCGCCGACGTGCTGGCCGAGCTCGACACCACGATAGCGTCGTTCACGACGATGTCCGGATATGCGCTCGACGGGATGACGCGCGACCCGGGGTGGCGCTTTCTTTCCATTGGACGGCGCATCGAACGGCTGCAGACGCTCGCCACCACTCTCAAGCTCGCGCTTGCCGGGCCGCCCGAGGCCGACCTTTCCTGGCTCCTGCGGCTTTCCGATTCGATCATCACCTATCGCGCGCGCTACATGACGCATCCGGAGTGGTTGCCGGTGCTCGATCTGCTGGTGTGCGACGAGGCGAATCCGCGCTCGATCGCCTTCCAGGTGCTCGGGCTGCAGGACTTCGTGCGCCGGCTCACCGAGCTGTTTGGCAATTTCGGCGACGAGCGGTTCGAGTCCTCGGTGGCGGCGCTGAAGAGCATCGACCCGGGCGCGGACCTCCGGCCGGGCAGTGAGCGCCTGGCCGCGCTGCTGGAGGAGTGGTACCAGGCCTCCTTCCGGCTCGGGGAGCAGCTCGGACTGCGCTTCTTCAGCCACGTCGGCGAGTCGAGCCGGCAGACCTTTGCAACTTGATGCGGTTTCAAGTCCTCCACGAAACGCATTACCGCTACTCGAGCCCGGTGGTGCTCTCGCAGCAGCTCCTGCATCTCACGCCGCGGACGCTGCGATGGCAATCGTGCGACGCGCATCGCGTCACGGTGGAGCCGCAACCGGGGGAGTTCGACCAGCGCGACGACTACTACGGGAATCGCACAGTGCACGTGTTGCTCGCCGTGCCGCACGAAGAGCTGCTGGTGCGCGCCGAGTCCGACGTGAGGCTGGAGCCGCGCGAGAAGGCCGCGCTCGCCTCGCCGCAGACGCAGTGGGAGACGGTGCGCGACCGCCTGCACGCGCTCGACGCGCCGCTGCCGCTCGAGCCGGCGGAATTCCTCCATGAATCGCCGCACGTCGAAACCTGGCGCGAACTCGGCGACTACGCGGGGAAGAGCTTCCCCCAGGGGCGCGGCGCGCTCGAGGCGGCGCGCGACCTCGCGCGGCGCATCCACAAGGACTTCACTTTCGACAAGAAGGCGACCAGCGTCTCGACGCCGTTGCGGCAGGTGGTCAAGCAGCGCCGCGGCGTGTGCCAGGATTTCGCGCACCTGATGATCGGCTGCCTGAGATCCGTCGGGCTTTCCGCGCGCTACGTCAGCGGCTACATCCTGACCGATCCGCCGCCCGGCAGGCCAAGGCTCATCGGCGCCGACGCCTCGCACGCGTGGGTGTCGGTGTACTGCGGCGACCAGGCAGGCTGGGTGGACATCGATCCGACCAACGACTGCCTGGTGGACGACGAACACGTCACGCTCGGCTGGGGCCGCGATTTCGGCGACGTGACGCCGATGCGCGGCGTGATTCTCGGCGGCGGCGAGCAGGAGCTCGAGGTTCGCGTCACCGTCACGCCGCTGAGCGAGGAAGCGGAAACCCCACGCTGATTTCGCAGGTGCGTTAATATGGCCATTGAGATGGCCGTCTCGGGACGCGTCATGGAAAAACAGGTGTCAATCGCGGAAGCCAAGGACCATTTCTCCGAGATCATTCAGGCTGCGGAGCGAGGTGCGGTCGTTGTCGTCACGCGGCGCGGCAAGCCGGTCGCGCGGCTGGTCGCGGAAAGCGAATTCCAGCGGTTGACCCGGCGCAAGAAGCCGATCGCCTGGGGAGACAGGCTCGTCGACCTGCGGGGCTTCAAGTTTGACCGCGAGGATGCCAACTCGCGCCGTTGACGGCGCAGACGCTCTTTTCGGAGGACCTGCAGGACGGTCAGGTGATTGACGGCGCCCTGTCCATCCGATCGCCTTTCCGGCATGCGCTGGAACAGACCAGGCCGGCATACCGCGCCCGCCGCGCGCGCCGCTCGCGGGCGAAACGCTGAGGCCGGCCCATGCCAGACCGCAAATTCGGAATCGAAACGTTGTGCCTGCACGCCGGACAGATTCCCGATCCGGCCACCGGCGCGCGCGCGGCGCCCATTTACCAGACCACCTCGTTCGTCTTCGACTCCGCAGACCACGCGGCGAGCCTGTTCAACCTGCAGACGTTCGGCAACGTCTACTCGCGGATCTCGAACCCGACCGTGGCCGTGCTCGAGGAGCGCATGGCGGCGATCGAGAACGGCCGCGCGGCGCTCGCCTGCGCCACCGGGCAGGCGGCGGAGGTGACCGCGATCCTCACGCTCGTAAAGAGCGGCGATCACATCGTTTCAGCCTCGACGCTCTACGGCGGCACGCACACGCTGCTCGGCGTGAACCTGAAAAAGCTCGGCGTCGAAACGACCTTCGTCCATCCGGACGATCCGGAGGACTTCCGGAGGGCGATCCGTCCGAATACGAAGCTGCTGTTCGCCGAGACGCTCGGCAACCCGCTCATCAACATCGTGGACATCGAGGCGCTCGCCGGCATCGCGCGCGAGGCGGGCGTGCCGCTCGTGCTCGATAACACCGTGCCCTCGCCGTACCTGTGCCGGCCGCTCGATTGGGGCGCGGACATCGTCGTGCATTCGGCGACCAAGTACATCGGCGGGCATGGGACGACCATGGGCGGCGTCATCGTCGAGTCGGGCAGGTTCGATTGGGGAAACGGCAAGTTTCCCGAGTTCACTACGCCTTCGCCGGGGTATCACGGCGTGATCTTCCACGAGACCTTCGGCGACTTCGGCTACACGATGAAGGCGCGCATGGAGATCATGCGCACGTTCGGAGCGGCGCTTTCGCCGATGAACGCGTGGCTGCTGCTGCAGGGACTGGAAACGCTCCCCGTGCGCATGGACCGGCATTGCGCGAACACGCTTGCCGTCGCGCTGTTCCTCAAGCAGCATCCGCGCGTGGCGTGGGTGAACTACCCGGGCCTTCCCGACAGCAAGTACCACGCGCTCGCGAAGAAGTACCTGCCCAAGGGTGCGTCAGGGCTGCTCAATTTCGGCGTCAAGGGGGGAGCCAAGGCAGGCGTGCGCTTCATCGAGGCGGCACAGTTCATGAGCCATCTCGCCAACATCGGCGACGCCAAGACGCTCATCATCCATCCCGCCTCCACCACGCACCGGCAGATGAGCGACGAGGACCAGTTGAAGGCGGGCGTGACCCCCGACATGGTCCGCATGTCGGTCGGCATCGAGTCGATCGACGACATCCTCTGGGACATTGACCAGGCGCTGACCGAGGCGGCGCGGGGGTAGGAGCGAGCGGGCCCTAGAAGGCGTGTCGCAGCGCGACCGACCAGATGCGCGGATCCTCGCCTGCAGCCACCGCGGCGGAAGCGCTGCCCTGTCCTGCCGCCGAGTTGTACAGGTTGTAGATCGCGCCGGCGTCGTTCGAGACGCTGGCGTAGGTCACTCCGACCGAAGTCCGCTTCGAGAGATCGTACGCGTAGGCAAGGGCGAACATCCGCGCGCCGTCCGCTGCGGCAGTGGCCTTGTCGTCGCGCGCCTTGCTGTACTCGGCGTAGAAGTTGTGGCGGCCGGCCGTGTAGCGCAGCGGGACCGACCACGCGGTGCGGTTGCTGGTGACCGCGCCGGTCGCGCCGGTAATAAATTTCGCACGGTCCCACGCCAGGCCGAGCTTGAGACCATCCCAGACATGATAGCCCCAGAGCCGGTCTCCCTTCTGGTCGGCGGTGAGGAACGCATCGGGCTTGGAGTTCCAGTTGCTCCAGCCGATCTGCCAGCTCACCGCGGTGTAGCTCGGCACGAAATTCCAGGCGCGGCCCCTGCGTACGCTGCTTCCGATATCTGCTTCGGCCGCGGCCGGGTTCGTCGAGTAGGCGGCGGTCACGGCAAGGCCGTTCCAGTTCGGCGAGTCGTACCGTACGACATTCGCCGTTCGGGTGTTTCCCGCGATCGCGGTTCCTCCTCCTCCCGCGAATGCGAGCAACGCGATGTTCTGCGCCTTGTACGAGCCGCCTTTCGCGGCGATCTCGGAAGGCGAATTGTGGTAGTGCAGGTCGAAGCGGCCGAGCGCGAGCGTCCCCCAGCTCTTGCTGCGCAGCCCGACCCAGTTGTTTCCGTTGGCGGCGTCTGCGCCAGAATCCAGCGTCACGCGCCAGTCGAGCTGGCCGACGGCCTGCAGACCGCCGCCAAGGTCCTCGATCACCTGAAAGATGATTCGCGAGGCCTCGTCCGCGACCCGGCCTTCGCTGCTTGGAGACTTGGTCGTCTGGTCGAGCTTGACGTTCTCCACGGCCATCTTGAAAAAACCGCTCATGCTCACGCCCGACTGCGCAAGCGCGGCCACGGGAAAGGCGCATGCGACCGTGACTGCGGCGGCGATCGGTATTTTGCCCATGTGCATCCTCCGGCGGAACATTCTGCGACCAATGTACCCTGACCGTCGCTCTCGACGTTTGCCCTGGGTCAAGCACGTGGAGTAGATTGGCATGCGAAAACACGCTCGTGGGCGCACCCAAACCAGGTGTTGCACCCGGCAGCGCGGTCGGGAGAAGAACATGCTCAGCTGGCAGGTCATCGAACACGGCAAGCCGCTGCAGAAGGTGCTGACCGAGACTCCGAAACCCCAGGGCACCGAGGTTCTGGTGCGCGTCACACGCTCCGGCGTGTGCCATTCGGACCTGCACATCTGGGACGGATACTTCGATCTGGGCGGCGGCAAGCGCTTCTACGTCAAGGACCGCGGCTGCGTGCCGCCCTTCACCATGGGGCACGAACCCTTCGGTGTGGTGGAAGCCGTGGGACCGCGCGCCAAAGGGGTCAAGGTCGGCCAGAGGCGGATCGTGTTTCCCTGGATCGGCTGCGGCCAGTGCCCCGTATGCAGGGACGGGCTGGACAATTACTGCCTCAAACAGCGTTTCCTCGGCATCATGAGGCCGGGCGCATACGCCACGCACTTGCTCGTGCCGCACCCCAGGTATCTGGTGAACGCCGGCGGAGTGGACGAGGCGTTCGCCTCCACGCTCGCCTGTTCCGGCCTCACCGCCTACAGCGCGATCAGCAAGATCCAGAAGCTCGATTCGCGCGACTGGGTAGCGGTGCTGGGTTGCGGAGGGCTCGGGCTCGTGGCGGTCTCGATCCTCAAGGCGAAGGGGATCCGCAACGTGATCGCCTGCGACGTGGATGATTTCAAGCTCGCGGCGGCGAAGAAGCTTGGCGCGAAGCGGACCCTCGACACGCGCGCGCCCGACGCCGCGCAGAAGCTGCAGGAGCTGGCGGGCGGCTACCTCGCTGCTGCGATCGATTTCGTCGGCATGCCGGCGACGCACGCGATCGCGTACCCGGCGTTGAGGAAAGGCGGCCGCTATATCCTGTGCGGTCTGTTCGGCGGCGAGATCACCTTGTCGATGCCGCCGATCGCACAGCGCGCGGTCGCAATGATGGGCTCCTACGTCGGCAACCTCCAGGAGCTGAAGGCAGTCGTCGCCCTCGCGAAGAAGAAAAAACTCAAGCCCACCCCGGTCACGACGCGTCCGGCCGGCGAGGTGAACGCAATTCTGGAGGATCTCAAGGCAGGCAAGGTGCTCGGCCGCGTGGTGCTCGATTTCGAGCGCAACGATTCGTGAACTGCGTGCGTAAGGTGTACTAGGTCCCGGCTGGAACGGCGCCGTCATCCGCACGCGGCATGCTCGCTTAGAATAACCGCGTGGCGGCGCCCTTTTCCTGGTCCTTGCCGTATCCCTGGGCGCGCAAGCCGCTGCTGGCCGGAAACGTCGTCGCCACCTCGCAGCCGCTTGCCGCGCAGGCGGGTCTTTCAATGCTCGCCGCGGGCGGCAACGCGGTCGATGCGGCGCTCGCCACCGCGATCACACTGACGCTCGTGGAGCCGGTGTCGAACGGCATCGGCTCGGATGCGTACGCGATCGTCTGGGACGGACAGCAGCTTCACGGTCTCAACGCCTCCGGACGCTCGCCCGCCGGCTGGACGCCGGAGTTTTTCGGCGGCAATGCGGTGCCGCAGCGCGGGTGGAACTCGGTCACAGTGCCGGGGTGCGTCTCGGCCTGGCGCGTGCTCTCGGAGCGCTTCGGCAAGCTGCCGTTCGAGAGACTGTTCGAGCGCGCGATCCGCTATGGGCGCGAGGGATTCCTCGTCTCGCCGACGATCGCGCGCCAATGGGCGCAGCAGGTGACGGAACTCAGGGGGCAGCCGGGTTTCTCCGAAGTCTTCATGCCGGGCGGACGCCCGCCCGCCCCGGGCGAAGTGTTTCGCTTTCCCGATCACGCCGCGACCCTGGAGAAAATCGCGGCAACGAAAGGCGAAGCGTTCTATCGCGGCGAGCTCGCCGAGGCGATCGAGGCGGACGCGAAGCGGCATGGCGCCGCGATGCGCGCGCCGGACCTTGCCGCGCACGCCCCGGACTGGATCGCGCCGCTCGAGATCGGCTACCGCGGCTGCACGATCCACGAGCTGCCGCCGAACGGCCAGGGAATCGTGGCGTTGATCGCGCTCGGCATCCTGGGCGAATTCGATGTCGCGTCGCTGCCCGTGGATTCAGCCGACAGCCTGCACCTGCAGATCGAGGCAGTGAAGCTCGCCTTCGCCGATGCGTTCGCCTACGTCGCCGACCTCGAGCACATGCCCTTCGCACCGGAACGGCTGCTCGAACCCGGCTATCTGTGGAGCCGCGCAAAAATCATTGACATGAAGCGCGCGCAAGCTTTCACCGCCGGCACCCCGCCCAAGGGCGGCACCGTCTACCTTACGACGGCGGATGAACGAGGCATGATGGTGTCGATGATCCAGTCGAACTACATGGGCTTCGGCTCCGGTGTGGTGGTGCCCGGAACCGGGATCTCGCTGCAGAACCGCGGCGCCTCGTTCGTGGCCAGGGAAGGTCATCCGAACCGCGTCGGGCCACGCAAGCGCCCCTACCAGACGATCATTCCGGGCTTCGTGACGAAGGAGGGCAAGCCGCTCATGAGCTTCGGCGTCATGGGCGGCACGATGCAGCCGCAGGGACACGTTCAGGTCCTGGTACGCATCGCCGACTACGGACAGAATCCGCAGGCGGCCTGCGACGGCCCGCGTTTCCGCTGGGTGCAGGGGCTGGAGGTAAACGTGGAAGGCGGATTTTCGCCGGCCGTGCTGGACGAGCTCGCGCGCCGCGGGCACCGGCTCACCGAGCTGAAGGAAGGCTACATGGACTTCGGCAGCGCGCAGATGATCTGGAAACTCGACGGCGGCTACCTCGCAGCGAGTGACCCGCGGCGGGACGGGCAGGCAGTCGGGTTTTGAAACCAGCCCGTCACGCTTCGCGTGCCACCCCTCCTCCGAGAGGAGGGGAATAAAAGGAGCAGGAGAGATGCTGAAGATCTGGGGGCGGACTAATTCGGTCAACGTGAAGAAGGTGCTTTGGTGCGTCGAGGAGCTGGGCCTGACGTACGAGCGCATCGATGCCGGGATGCAGTACGGCGTCGTCAATACGCCTGAATACCGCAAGATGAATCCGAACGGCCTTGTGCCGACGATCAAGGACGACGGATTCGTGCTGTGGGAGTCGCACACCATCGTGCGCTACCTGGGGGCGAAGTACGGCGCCGGGAAAATCTGGCCGCTCGACCTCTGGCAGCGCGCGGATGCCGAGCGCTGGATGGATTGGGCGTTCACCTTTCTTGCCGCGTTCCGCCCCGTGTTCTGGGGGTTGGTGCGCACGCCGCCGGAACAGCGCGACACGGCGGCGATCGAAGAGGGGCGAAAGACATGCGCGGGGCTACTCGGCCGCCTCGACGCGTCGCTCGCGGGCCGCAACTATGTCGCCGGCAAGAGCTTCACCATCGGCGACATCCCGATCGGCTGCCATGTGCAGCTCTGGATGCGGCTGCCGATCGAGCGGCCGACGCATCCGGCTCTGGAGGCCTGGTTCGCGCGCCTCCTGGAACGAGCGCCCTTCCGCAAGGTCGTCGACGTGCCGCTTTCCTAGGGTGCGGGAGCCGAGGCTCCTGCTCCTGAGGTGCCGTCCAGGCGACGCTTGCGCTCGGCCTTGTCGAGTGCTGCGAGCGACTTCACCGTGGCGTAGAACTGTTCCAGATCGCCGCCGCTTTCGGCGAGCAGCCGTTCGAACGCCGGCACCAGCTGCGAATAGGTCGCGAACGACGCGAGCAACGCGTTGTTCGGGGCACCGTCGAAACCGGCGGCATGGCGGAGATAGACGGGGTGGGCCGCAAGGCGTTCGAACTCGGTGCGTTTGCGCATACGCATCTCCTCGGGCGAGAGGTCGAGCCGATACAGCGCTTCGAGCCGCGCCCGAGTCTGGTCGAGAACCCGCGCGAAACCGCGCTCCCGCTCCCGCGCATCGCGGAATTTCGGCAGATCCGCATTGCGTCCGGACGCGGCCAGCCAGCGCCGCACGCCCTCGCGCTCGACCGCGACTGCAAACGATTCGTTGAAGGTCGAGTCGCCCCGAACGTAGACGAGCTGGTGCGCAAGCTCGTGGAACACGAGGCGCGCGAGTTCCGCGTCCGGCCAGCGGATGAAGGTCGAGAGCAGCGGGTCATCGAACACACCGAGCGTCGAGTACGCAGGAACCCCAAACACGAAGGCGTCGAATCCGCTCTCTTGCGCGCGCGCCGCGTGGCGCTGCGCGCCTTCCTTGGCGAAGAAGCCGCGGTAGGAAACGCAGCCCGCCACGGGAAAGCAGGATCGAACCGGGTCGAGCGAGAACTCCGCCGCGGCGACCGTGTTCCAGACCGCGTAGGGCCGGTCCAGCTCGGCATAGCGGCGGTAGCTTCCGTTGTCCGGAAGCCTCAGCTCACGCGAGGCGAACTCGCGGACTGCCTGCGAAACCGCGAGGCGCTCGCGAAGAGAGGATGGTGTTTGCGCATCTGCGAGCAGTTCCGTCACCGGGCGCACGCGGCCGGTCAGGTCGAGGTGTCCGCCCACGGCCTGCGCGTAATACGAGAGCGTCTCGCAACCCGAGAGCGCAAGCGCGCTAACGGCCGTCAGCAAGAAACCGCGCATGAAGCAGAAACGATTCCACGTTGACCGCGACGCGGCCCGAAACGAGCATCATGCTGTGGCTCACGGGCAGCAGGATCCGCTCGGCCATTCCTTCCACCGCGGTCTCCTCGACGCACACAACGCCGTCGCTCGGCCCCGGCAATCGCCCGAATGCGCGCCCGAGTCCCATCGGCAGCGTCCCCGCGATGACGCCGAGCGGCTCGGGTCGGGTCCAGTGCGCAGCGCGCTCCTCGCGCCACAGTGCATCGCTCTCTCCCAGCATCCAGCGCCCGATTCCGCGCCGCGCCAGACGCCTGCCGGAGAAACAGCCGCGAACCGGCGTTCCTAGCAGGACGACACTTCCTGCCTCGACGCCGCGGTCCGCATTGAGCGCCTCAATCACGATGAGCCCGCCCAGGCTATGGCCGACGAAGTGCGCGGGGCCGACCGAACGCGCGAATCGCGCCAGCCGCTCCACATTGGCCTGCAGGGGGCGGTTTCGGCCCGCGTAGCCGAAAAGCCGGCAGCGAAGCCCGCTGCGCGCAAGGCGCGCGGCAAGCGGCGACATCACCACTCCCGGGACCCACAGCCCATGCACCAGGATTACATCGCGCATCGAGCGAATTCTAGTGGGCGCGCCCGGATGGGACGCGACGCGAGGCAAGCAGCCAGGCGCCGACGGCGAGTGCGGGCACGCCGAAAACCGCGTACGCCGCCGCATAGCTTCCGGCGAGCGCAAGCGCTGCGTTGAACGCGGGCGGCGTGACCACAACGCCGAGAAACGTGAAGAACAGGCAGCCACCGGTCGCCTCGCTGATTCTGCCGGCAGGAGCGAGGTGCGCGACTTCAGCGAGAAAGACGCCGTTCCATCCGACCGCGGTTGCGCCAAACCCCGCGGCGTAAAGGAACAGCAGCCACGGCGGCCAGCCGGATCCCGCAGCGAGCGTGACGAGCGCCGAGCAGCCCATCCCCAGGCCGAGCAGCCCCAGCATCACACGGCGCGCGAACAACCGGTCGGCAAGTACGCCCCAGAGCACGCGCCCCGCGACGCTCGCCACCTGCGAAACCGCCATCACGAAGCCGGCGAACACCAGCGTCATGGCGAAGCTCTCGGTGAGAAAGGTCACCAGGTAGGTGACGAGCGTGATCTGCACGCCGCCGAAGACGAACGAGGTCACTGCCATTTCGCGCAATCTCGGTTCGCGCAGCACCAGCGCGACCGGGGTAAACGCCGCCGCGACCGAGATCGGCGCGTGCGGATCGAGGCCGCGGTCGTAGCGCGCACGCACGGGCTCGATGGCAAGCGCGAGCGCGAGGCACGCAAGCCCGATCGCAAGCGCGCTTGCGCGCCAGCCGAACGCAAGGATCAGCGCCGGCACAAGCACGCCGGCAATGGCCCCCCCGGCTGGAACGCCGCTCTGCTTGATCGAGAACGTGAGCGAGAACATCGACGGCGGCGCGGCGCGCACCAGGATCTGCGAGCTCGCGGGCGTGGCCGGGCCGTAGCCCAATCCGATCACGAACGCACCCAGCGCAACCAGCGGCAGCAGCGACGAGGCGGCTGCGAGCGCCATGCCGCCGAGGCAGAGCGCGAGCCCCAGCTGGCTGACGCGGATCGGGCCGAAGCGCGCCACCCAGCCGCCCGCGGTCGCTGAACCGATCATCGAGCCGAGGTACGCGGTGGCGATGAACCAGCCGATCGCGCTCGGATGCACGTTCAGATCGCGCGCCGCCACCGGCGCCATCACCGGCGCGCAGTACATCGCGAGCGCGACCAGCGTCTGGATTGCGAGCGTGACAGCGAGCGGCAGCGCCCAGGGAGGCGAAACGGGTTCTACCCGCCCCTGCCCGCGGCCCGCCTCATTCCCCACCCTTGACCGCCTTCAGCAGCCGCTCGGCGCGGAATACGATCGGGTAGTCGATCATCTGCCCGTCCACCTGGATCGCGGCCGCTCCCGTCGTCTCCGCCTCGCGGAACGCGGCGACAATGCGCTCGGCCTCGGCAATCTCCTCCACAGTCGGCCCATAGCCCTCGTTCGCCACAGGCACCTGGTCGGGATGAATGCAGAGCCGGCCCTGGAATCCCGCACGGCGGCTGCGCGCGACTGCGCGGCCAAAGCCCTCGGTATCCTTGAAGTGGAACCAGGGACTGTCGACCGGCCCTTCCATCCCGGCGGTGCGTGAGGCGAGCACCAGGCGCGCCCGCGCGTGGATGAGTTCGGGCTCGTCGTGCGTAGGCGAAAGGCCGAGATCGTGGCTGTAATCCCCGGCGCCGAATGCGACGCGCCGGACGCGCCACACACCCGAGTAGGGCTTGAGGCTCCGCGCCTGCAGGATCCGGTCGATGCGCGAGATGCCCGCCGCAGTCTCGATGATCGGCATCAGGTCGAGCGAGCCGACCGGGAGGTCCCGCTCGCGCTCCAGGTTTGCAAGCAGCCAGTCGATGGCGTGCAGGTCTGCGGCGCTTTCGACCTTGGGCAGCACCACGCCATCCACGCCCTTGCCGATCGTTTCCAACAGGTCGCGGTAGCAGAACGGGGTTCCCATGGCGTTCGCCCTGACGTAGCCGCGGCCCTTGCGCGGCCGTGCGAGAGCCTCGGCTACGGGCTTGCGCGTTGCCGGCTTGTCCGATACCGCGACCGAATCCTCGAGGTCGAGGATCACCACGTCCGCCCCAACGGTGAACGCCTTCTCGACGCGTCGCGGATGGTTTCCCGGCGCGAACAGGAACGTGCGATTGAAAGGCATTACGCTCTCCCTATTTGAGTAACTTGCGTTCTTGCCAGCGTGGATACGGCAGCAGCCACTTCGCCGTCGCGAGCTGCTCCGGCCACACAACGTGCCGGCGCCCGCTCTGGATCTGGACCACGGCGGGCTTCGCCGCGAGCTGCACTCCGCTCCCGTCCACCTTGTAGGCACCGAGCGGCGTTTCGATTTCGAGCGCGGCAAGCTGCGCGCGCAGCTTTTCCTGGTCGAGCGAGCCGGCGCGCCTCACCGCCTCTTCCAGCACCTTTGCCGCCGCGTAACCCTCCGCCGCCAGATGCGTCGGCTCGGCCGACCATTTGCGGACGTAGGCTTCGGCGAAACGCCTGCTTTCGCGGGTTGCGAAGGTGCGCTCCCACGGTGTGATTCCGAGCGCGCGCTCCGCGTCCTGTCCCACGAGTTTCACGAACAGCGGGTCAGCGACCCCTTGGGCGGCGAACATCGCCGGCGCGTAACCGGACTTGCGAAGACTCTTCACCATCTCGGCAGCATCCCGCGGCAGCCCGAATGCGATCCAGGCCTGCGCGCCGGAGGATCGGGCATGCGCGATCTGCGCGCTGAAATCCGTGTGGCCGCTGGCGTACACCACGACCTCTCCCGCCTCCAGTCCGGCCGCCGCCGCGTCTTCTCTCAGGCGCGCCGCCATTTCGCGCGATGCCGGATCGTCTCGCGCCAGGATCATCATGCGGCGGTAGTCCATTCGCCGCGCGATCTCGAGCACGCCCGCCCCGTAGGCGCCGAACGGCGCCGGCACCTGGAACACATGGCGGTAGCCCGCCTTCTGCGTTGCGCGCGCCGAGCCGGTGGCGTTGACGAGCACCCGCCGGTTGCGCTCGGCGGTGCTCGCCGCGGCGAGCGTTGCCGCAGAACCGAGCGGCCCGATGAGCAGGTCGGCGCCCTCTTCGCGGATCAGCCGCTCGTAGAGCGTGCCGGAAGCCGCTGCCTCGGACCGATCGTCGAGCAGGCGCAGCTCGACGCGCCTGCCCAGCAATCCGCCCGCCGCGTTCGCCTCTTCCTGCCAGAGCAGGAGCGATTTCCGCAGATCCGCCGCCAGGTCCGCGAGGTTGCCCGATTGCGTGATCACTGCGCCCACCACGATCGGCGGCTCCTCGGCGCGCGCCGGCAAGAGCGCCAGCGCGGCCGCGAGAATGATGCTCATCCTAGGCATTGGGCTGTTCAACCATCTCGGTCCGCAAAGTACGGTGTGCGAAAATCCGCGTCAAGGATCATGCAAACCGCCTTTCTCGACGCGCTCGCCGCGATCGCCGGCGAGAGGAATGTTCTCACCGATGAACGCGACACCGCGAGCTATTTCACGGACTGGCGCAAGCAGTATCGCGCCGCGGCCGAGTGCGTGGTGCGCCCGGCGGACAGCGGGCAGGTCGCCGACGTAGTGCGGCTGTGTGCTCGCGAGGGCGTGGCGATCGTGCCGCAGGGAGGGAATACGGGACTGTCCGGCGGCGCGGTGCCGAGCGGCACCAGGCGCGAAATCGTGCTCTCGGTGGCGCGCATGAACCGGATTCGCAGCATCGATCCGCTCGACAATACGATGACCGCGGAAGCGGGCTGCGTCCTGGCGCAACTGCAGAACGCGGCCGCTGAGGCAGGCCGCTATTTCCCCGTTTCGCTCGCCGCCGAAGGCAGCTGCCAGCTCGGCGGCATCCTCTCGACCAACGCCGGCGGCGTCAACGTGCTGCGCTATGGAAACGCGCGCGATCAGGCGCTGGGTCTCGAAGTCGTGCTCGCGGACGGCAGTATCTGGAACGGCCTGCGCAGCCTGCGCAAGGACAACACCGGCTACGATCTGAAGCACCTGTTCATCGGCGCCGAGGGTACGCTCGGCGTCATCACGGCGGCGGTGCTGAAGCTGCGCGCGCGGCCCAGCGCAAGCACGACCGCGTGGATCGCGGTGCAGACGCCCGCGCGTGCGGTCGAGTTGCTCGCGCGCCTGCGCGATCGGCTCGGCGAGTGCGTGAGCGCATTCGAACTCGTTTCGCGCCGCTGCCTGGAGGCGGTCCTCGCGCATGCACCGGGCTCGGCCGATCCGTTTGGTGCGGCTCACCCGTGGTATGTGCTCGCCGAACTCGAAGACAGCGGCACGTTCGAGTCGCTGCAAACGCGGCTCGAAGCCGCGCTTGCCGAATGCGCCGAACGGGGCGAAGTGCGCGACGCCGCGATCGCTGCGAGTCACCTGCAGGCCGCGGCACTCTGGCGCCTCCGCGAAAGCATTCCGGAAGCGCAATTCGCAAACGTCAAGCACGACGTCTCGGTCGCCGTGTCTCGCGTCCCTCTTCTCATCGAGCGCGGCGAGGCGGCGCTCGCCGCGGCGTTTCCCGGGGTGCAGAGCTACATCTTCGGCCATGTCGGCGACGGCAATCTGCATTACAACGTCGGCGGCGAGTCGCTGCTCAGCCGCCGCGAGGCGGTGAACCGGGTCGTGTATGGGGTCGTCACTTCGCTCGGCGGTTCGATCTCGGCCGAGCACGGGATCGGGCAGCTCAAGCGCGAAGAGATCAAGCGCCACAAGCAGGCGCTCGAGCTCGAACTGATGCGCGCGGTGAAGCGCGCGCTCGACCCGCAGGGGCTGATGAACCCTGGAAAGGTCCTCTAGACACTACGCAAAACGGTAGTTTTGCGGGTCGAAGCGCAGCGTCTTGAGCCAGTAATCGAGCGTCGAACCCGGCCAAAGGGTGTCGTTGCGGCCCTCCGGCGTCAGGTACCAACTGCGGCAGCCGGAGACCCAGACCGTCCGTTTCATGCGTTCCTGCACCTCGTGATAGGACTGCTGCTGGACTTCCGGGTGCAGCTCGAGCGTTCGCTGGGACGCGCGGCGCATGCGCCGCAGCGCGCGCACCAGGTAATTGACCTGCGCTTCGATCATGAACACGATCGAATTGTGCCCCAGCCCGGTGTTCGGCCCGACCAGCAGGAACAGGTTCGGGAACCCCGCGACGCTGATGCCGAGATGGGTCGCGGCGCCGTCCTTCCAGGATTCGGACAGCTCCTCACCGCCGCGCCCGTACAGCTTCATCGGCGCAAGGAAGTCTGTCGCCGCGAAGCCGGTGGCGAAGATTACGACATCGGCTTCACGCTCGCTGCCCGCTGCGCCGATGACCCGCCCGCCTTCGAGCCTGGAGACCGCTTCCGTGAGCAGTTCGACGTTCGGTCGTTGCAGCGCCGGGTACCAGTCGTTGGAGACCAGCAGCCTCTTGCAACCCGGCATGTAGTCCGGAATGAGTTTGGCGCGCAGTTCCGTGTCGTACACCTGGCGTGCGATCAGCATTTGCGCCCACGCGCGGAAACGCCGCTGCACCGACGCGCCGCCGAGAAAACCGGATACGAGCAACTCCTGGCGGAGGTAGATCGCCCAGCGCAGCAGCCGCTGCGCAAGCGGCAGCACGCGGTAGAGCGTTCGCTCCCATGGCGCGAACGCGCGATCCGGGCGCGGCAGCACCCACGGCGGGGTACGCTGGAAAACGTGCACTTGCGCCGCCCGGGACGCGATCTCCGGAACGATCTGGATCGCGCTCGCGCCGGTGCCGATCACCGCAATTCGCTTGCCCGCGAGATCGACGTCGTGCCGCCACCGGGCGGAGTGGAAGGCGATCCCCTCGAAGGAATCCATCCCGGCAATCTGCGGCAAGGCCGGCTTGCTCAACGGTCCCGTGGCGCTGATCAGGATGTCCACCGATTCGGAAGAGCCATCTGCAAAGCGCACGGTCCACGCCGGGATTGCCTCGTCATAGCGGGCATCGGCGACTTCGGTGTTGAAGCGGATTCGACCGCGCAGCCCGTATTTGCCGACCACGCGCTGCAGGTAGCTCCAGATCTCCCCCTGCAGCGGATACATGCGAGTCCAATCGGGATTGCGCTCGAAGGAAAACGAATACAGGTTCGAGGGAATGTCGCAGGCGCACCCCGGATAGGTATTGTCGCGCCAGGTTCCGCCGACGTCCGCCGCGCGCTCGAAGATCACGAATTCGTCGAAGCCCGCCTGCTTGAGCTTGATCGCCGCGCAAAGGCCGGCAAAACCCGAGCCGATGATGCCGATTCGATAGGTCCTGCGCCCGCTCATCGAGAATTGGAATCTTAGCGCTTCGCGGTGAGCGCGAGGGCCGCCGCCGTCAAAATGAAGAAAACGATGGCGAGCGCGTTGCCGATTCCGCCCGCAGCGCGCAACGGGGCGCTGTCCGCCAGATCCGCGGCGAGGCGCAGCAGCACGCTCGCATGCAGGATGACGAGCGGCCCGTAGAGAGCGGCACGGTAGGGTAGCGCGATGCGCAAAACCGCAGGAAAGATCACCGGCGCATGCCCGAACACCATCGAGAACACGAATCCCAGCAGCACCGCGTGCAGCGCAGAATCACGCGCCGCGTCCAATGCAAGCAGCGTTCCGCCGAGCGCGAGCCAACCATAACCGGTTAGCAGGCAAAGCGCGATGTACCGGGTGATCCCCTGCGAGCGCACGGTGCGGGCGGCGAGGTCGTAGCGTGCAAGCCATGCTGCGATCGCCACCAGCACGATGCCCAGAAACCGCAGGTCCGCAAGTGCCGCGAACGCCGCGAGCGCGAGCGCAAGCGCACCGAAGACGGTGCGCGCCACGCGCGGCACGGGCGCGAGACGCGACAGCTCGAGCCGCTCGCCGCCGATCGTCAGCACGAAGAACGCGATCCAGAATGGCAACGCGCGCCCGAGCGACTGCTCTGCCGCGAGCCAGAGATTCGCGGCCACGAGGCAGAGCGCGCCAAGCGCCAGCACGCCCGTGTGAAGCGCCTTCTGGCGGCGCCAGATCGCGGCGGATGCGGCGAAAAACAGCAACCCGCTCAGGACCAGAAGCCAGAATCCGGCGGCCTGCGCGCCAGAGAGGATGCCGATCCCGCCAAGCCCGCTCGCCGCCGGCGCGCCATAGGCCCAGAGCCTGCCGATCGCCACCGCACGCTCGAGTGCGATCAGCGTGCCGAAGAACGCGCTCGCCATGAGCGCTCCGTGCCAGGCAACGCCTGTTCCCGGCGCAGGAACGCCCGCATTCAGGCGGACCAGCCCGCCCGCGACGCCGACGACGAGCGAGACGAATCCCAGAACGAGCAGCGGCGCGCGCGCCGCCGGAGGAAGGTCGCTCATCCACCGCTCACCAGCCGAAGCGCCTGCGCACCGCCTCGCTCATGCGTTCGGGCGTCCAGGGCGGGTCGTACACGACCTCGACGCGCACCTCGCGCGCCTCGGGGCATGCTGCGCGAATCGCGTTCTCCGCATCCTCTGCAATCGAACCCGCCATCGGGCAGGCGGGCGAAGTCATGGTGAGGTCCACCTCGATCCGCGCCGGCGTGCATTCGACGCGGTACACAAGACCGAGGTCGACAATGTTCTCGCCGACCTCGGGATCGTCCACCGTGCGCAGCGCGTCCCAGACAGCCGCTTCGTCCGGCTTGATGTCGGTCGGCATGGAGGCTGCCTATCGCACCTTCGCAAACGACATCGGCGATGTACGTCCCGCCTGCGTAAATTCGCCCGCGATCGTCGCCGGCGCGACCTGGCCCCGAAAGGAGATTCCGGCGCCGGAGAATGCGATCGCGTTTCCCTCCAGCCTCGCCTCCGACACCGCCACCGCGCGACCGGCCACGTCGGCCTCGACCTCGATTTCCTGGAAATTCTGTCGGATCCGAACCTGCCAGTCGCCCGCCCGCCACACGCCGCGCGCCTGCGCCGGCACAACCCAGAGATAGATCGTGCTCTCATCGCCTTGGGGCAGGTACGGACTCTTGATGCGCACCTGTTCCACGCGATCGGGCTTCCAGCCCTTCATCGCGAAGGCATGCATCACGATTCGCGCGCCGGGACGCAATTCATCGAGCAGTTTCGGCTGCAAGCGGTCGATCAGCGAGGGCAAAAGATAGATCGTCACCACCGTGGCGCGGGAAAGGTCGGTCCGGAACACATCGCGCTCCTCGAATGCCGCGCGTTCGGCAACGCCGGCGCGGCGCGCGTTCGCGCGCGAAAGCTCGACCAGCCTCGGGTCGATGTCCACACCGAGGCCGCGCGCGCCGAACAGTTTCGCCGCTGCGATCACGATGCGCCCGTCACCGGAACCGAGATCGACTACGTAGTCCCTCGGCCCGGTGCCAGCGAGCGCAAGCATGCGTTCGACGACCTCCTCGGGCGTGGTGACGAAGGGTGCGCGAATCGAGGGCTCCTGCGCGCGCGCGCAGAGCGCGAGCGCGGCAAGCGTCAGGGCGGCAGCAAGGCGGCAATGGCACGCCGCACGCTTTCCTGCGACCAATCGAGCTCTCCAAGGTGGGCGTAGCGGATTCTACCGTCGGGACCGATGACGTAGGTTGCAGGCAGGATGCGCGCCTTCCACGCCTTCGCGGCGGCGGTGTCGCGATCCAGAAGCACGGTGAAACCGACCGGCATTTTTTCGAGAAACGCGCGGATGCGCGACTGCGGCTCCGCGAGGTTCACCGCCAGCACTGCGAACGGGCGGTTTTCCATCGAACGGCGCAAACGTTCGATGCTGGGCATCTCGTCGCGGCAGGGTTCGCACCAGGTGGCCCAGAAATTGACCAGCACGACTTTGCCGCGGTAGGACTCGAGCCGGTGCGGCCGGCCCTCCATGTCATCGAGGGAAAGCGCCGGAGTGCCGCCCCCGATCCACGGTTTGAGCTCCGCCGCGCCCGCCGGCGCGGCAAGCGCGCAGGCGGCAAGCGCAAGCAGGAGCGCGGCGAGGCGCGTCAGGCCCTGATCTCGCGCCAGGTGATGACGTACTTGAACGCGTCCGGTTCGAGCTGGTCCAGCCGCTCTCCGCCGGTCTCGCCGTTCGGATACATGAGGTACGGCAGCTTCGAACCTCCACTGGCGTTCGCCAGCGTTACGTCGTGCCCCATGTTGAAGGCAAGCCAGTTCATTTCCCAGGAGCCGAACAGGCGTTTGCGCGCGGCGGCCACCCGTTCGTGCCCGATCGGCAGGTTGCCCGGCGGCTCTTCGAGGATGACCTTGCGCACATCACCCGGATCCACCGGGACCCAGCCGTAGCCCTGCGCGAAGAACTCGGCGCGACAATGCTGGGCCTTCGAGATGTTCTCGGTGTTTGCGCCGAGGCTCTGGTAGCCGAGCGCCGACGGGGCGACGCGGATGCCATACACGTCCCGCGCCGGCACCCCGACCGCACGCGCCAGACCGACAAACATCGCGTTCAAATCGCCGCATTTGCCGCCAAGATAATTTGTCTCGAGCATCGTCTTGATGTCGCCCCAGCCGCAGCCGCGGGTCTTGGGATCCCGGTATGTGTTCTCTACCGTCCACTCGTAAATCGCGCGCGCCTTCTCCATGTCCGTCCTGGCGCCTTTGACGACTTCCAGCGCCGTTTGCTTCACGATGCCGTCAGTCGGAATGAGTTCTGTCGGCGCGGTGTAGAACGCGTGCTCGGCTGCCGACAATTTCTCCGCCTTGGAGTTCGGCTTGCCAAGGTCCACCGCCCGGTCGCGGGTCGCGAAACGGCTCGTCAGCTCGAGGGCCGGCTGCTCTTCGCCGGCGCGCCACTCGGCATAGAGAATGCCCACCCCGTATTTGCCGTCGCTCAAGACCTGGCCTCTCGCGGCGTTTCCGCTCCAGCTGTTGTCGACGACCTTCTGCCAATCGTTGTTGTCGATGGCCGGCACCGGCAGCCAGACCCGCGAAATCCCGCGCGGCTTGAGGATTTCGACGCGCGTGGTCGCCTCGAACGTCCGCCAGGCGGAGCTTGCAAACGCCTCTCGCCACGGCAGCGAACCCGCCGCTGCGGCGGCGGCCGAGACCTTCAGGAATGCTCGACGATCCATGATCATTTTCCTTTCGGGGAAAACGCGTCGCCGCCGGATGTGTTCCGGCGCACTACTGTGGAGACTGGACGAGGGGAGGGAAACGGGAGGAAGAAGACGGCGGACAGAGCGCGGATGGGCTCGGCGTCGTCCGGGCTCCCACAACGCCCGCCCCGCGCATGGCCGAATCCGACCCGCGAAAAGCCGATCATCACCGCGAGCGAGCGGGAACTGCGGGAGGTCAGGCGGCCTAGGATCAGCATGCGCGGCTTGATAATGAAACCTAATCTAACATCGACTTACGGGGCTAACAAGGCCCTGGATACGCACATTCCCCTGTTCGTCGTCCATGCTTCGGCAGGCCTTACAAATGAAAAGCCCGGCCGGGGCCGGGCTTTTTCATGCGAAACGCTGCCGGGTGTGACTACTTCCTGGCGTCTTTCTTTGCCGTGCCCTTGGCCTTGGCTTTGCCTTTGCTCTTGCCTTTGGCGGCGGCCTTTCCGGCCGGCTTGGTCACTTCAGCCGGCTTTGCGCCTTCGGCGGGCTTTGCCGGGGTCGCCGGCGTGGCCTTGGTGGCAGGGGTCGCCGGAGTGGCCTTCGTCGCCGGCGCGGCGGTCGGGGTGGCAGGCGCCGCCGGGGTCGCCTTCGTGGCAGGCGCGGCGGGAGTCGCGGGCTTGGCGGGCTGCGCCTGCGCGTACACGGACGCGGCGAACGCCGAGGCGGCCAGGGTTACGAGAAACTTCTGCATACGCATTGCTGAATCCTCCGGATTGATCGGCCCAATAGGGGAACCGGATCGTCTAACGCCTCGGCCGCGCCGCCGTTGACAGGCGGCTCAGCCGGTCGCAGCAGCCCCGCCGAGCAATGCCTGCCTGAACCGTTCCTGGAGTACGCGACCTTCGCGCGGCGGCAGGACGAACGGGACTCTTTCCGCTGCGACCTTGATCTGAACCAGAATCGGTCCAACCTCGGCGAGAAGCGCGCGGCGCGCGGGTTCGAGCTCCGCCTCGTGTCTGACAGTGCGCGCGCTGCGAAAGCGGCAGCCGAGCGCGACCATAGCGAGGTCCACACCATGCGCGGTGTGCGTTCGCTGCATGCCGGTTTCGCCGTAGCGCTCGTTGTCGATCACCGCGATCGCCAGATTCACCGGACTTTGCACCCCGATGGTCGCGAGCGAACCCAGGCCCATCAGCATTTCTCCGTCGCCGGTGACGACCAGCACACGCCGCGCCGGTTGCACGAGCGCAAGCCCAAGTCCCAGCATCGCCGCATTGCCCATCCCGCCCCACATGGGAAATGTCAGCGCCGAGTCGCCTGCCGCAGTGCAGTCCCAGGCGGTGGAACCAAGGCCGGCGACGACCAGCAAGTCGCCCCGGCCGGCAAGAAGCGCCTTCACGACATCGCGCCGGTGCAGCACCGAAGTCATTGCGCGGATTGCTCCTGGAAGCTCTTGATGCCGATGATCTGTTGCGCGACGAGCACCGCGAGCGCCGAGCGGCTGTCGAACGCGCGCCGCGCTGCAGCCGCAACGGACTGCGGAATGTCTTCGGCCGCCGCCACTCTGTGCACAACGACGCCCATCGCTTCCAGCACGGAGCGAGTTGCGCGTCCCATCGGCACCTGCCAGGGATTTGATTCGCCCTCCTCTCCGCGCATGGTGACCAGCATGAGGAGCGGAAAGCGGCACTCGCGAATCATGCCGAGGGCGTTGATGCAGTTGCCGACGCCGCTCGATTGCATCAGCAGCACGCTGCGTGCACCGCCAAGCCATGCACCCGCCGCGAGTCCAATCCCTTCCTCCTCGGTAGTCAGTACGACCGCTCGCAGCTCCGGGTCTGCGTGGCAGAGCTCGATCAAGCGAGTGTGGCCGGCATCCGGCACGTACCCCACGATGCTGACGCCCGCGTCTTTCAAGGCGCGATGCACGCCCTGCGGCCAGCGGGCAGCGCTCATTGCACGGTGACTCGCACGCGTTGCACCGCGTTGTTGCCGAAGCCTGTCGCATCCGACACCGGTGCAAGCGGCTGCGTATTCCCCGCCTCGTCCGTTGCGCGGCAGGCAAGCTCGTGCTCGCCGGGCGCGGCGTGCCACTCCGCATGCCATCCTTGCCAAGCGTGCGCAAAGCGCGGCGGATCGAGCGCAGCCGGGTTCCAGGCGCCGTCTGCCGCGAAGTCGACTCGTGAGACCGGCGCCTCTCCGGACCACGCGCGGCCGATAATCGCGACGCGCCCCGGTGTCACGGATCGCACGCGCGTGTAAAAGTCGGGAATTCCCGGCGGTGCCATGAGCGACTTGACGCGCATCAGCCGGCAAGGCGCTCCCTTCACACCGGATTCAGTTTTGAAGTGGTAGCTCAGCGCCTGCTGGATGCCGTCGAACGGCCGCTCGATCGCCTCGATGCGCGCGAGCCATTTCACGCTCGCCATGCCGTACCAGCGCGGCACCACGAGCCGGAGCGGGAACCCGTGCTGCGGCGGAAGCGGTGCGCCGTTCATCGCATGGGCAACCAGCACCTCCTCGCGCAGCGCGTCGGCGGGCGTGAGGCTGCGCGCGAAGGCGTGCTCGATGCCGCGGTCGATCCCGCGATCAACCCCGTGAAACACGATGTCCTTCGCCGACGGTTTCAAGCCGGCGGCGCCGAGCAGCTCGCAGAGCGGCACCCCCGTCCATTCAGCGGTGGAGACGCCCTCTTCCAGCCAGGGCATCGAGGGATAGCGCGGCAACATCTGTCCGCGGCCGTTCCCGGCGCACTCCATCGTTACACGCAGCGTCGTCGCCTGCATGGCGCGCAGATCCGCCAGCGAGAGAGTCATGGGCCGTTCGACGAGGCCCGCGATCTCGAGCCGCCAGCTTGCGGCGTCCGCCCCCGGAATGTCGAAGTGGGTGAGCAGATAGTGCAGCCCGGGGGCGTGACCTCATGGCGCAGCGCTTCGAGCGGCATGCCGCTGTTGCGCGTGGCAAGCGCCAGTTCCTCGCTCGTATAGCGGCCGACGATCGGCGGCCTGCGCTTCTCTGCGGACAGAACCCCTCCTCCAAATGGATTTTATAATGCCTGCCGGATGGAGCTGACGACGTTCCTCGAGCGGTTGCCGAGCCGCGACCTCTGGGTATTCGGCTATGGCTCGCTCATGTGGTCGCCCGGATTCCGCTACGCGGAGAAATCGGTCGGTCTGCTCAGGGGCTATCACCGCGCGCTCTGCATCCTCTCCGTGCGCTATCGCGGAACCGCGCACCGGCCCGGTCTCGTGATGGGGCTGTGCCGGGGCGGGTCGTGCTGGGGGATGGCGTTTCGCGTACCCGCCGCGCGAGTGCCGCGCATCCTCGCCGCACTGTGGCGGCGCGAAATGATTCGCAGGGTCTACGAGGCGCGTCTGGTGCCGGTCCGCATCCGGCGCGGGCTCAGGGTGCGCGCGCTCGCGTTCGTCGCGGATTCGGAGCATCCGCAATTCGTGCGCGAACTCGACTTGCATGGCCGGGCGCAACTGGTCGCACAGGGAGTCGGGCAGCGCGGGCGCTGCACCGAGTACATCCGCAGGACGCTCGAGCACATGTATGAGCTCGGCGTCAGCGATCCTCACCTGGCTCGGGTGCTGGAAACCGCTGAAGCCATTCGTTCGAGCGCGGCTACGAGGCGCACTCGCTGAGTCCCGAAGTTGAGCCGCACGAACTTCGGCGCGCCGTACTGCGCCCCGGGCGACAGGGCGACTCCATGCTCGAGGAAAAGGGCGTGCGCATCCGCCACGGGGAGCGCCGAGCAGTCGATCCAGGCAAGGTAAGTCGATTCGACATGCGCCATGGCAAGACCCTCCATGCGCTCCACGGACGATTCGACGAGATCGCGGTTCGCGCGCAGATAGTCGAGCTGCGCCGCCAGCCAGGCTTCGCCATCGCGGTACGCGGCAATCGCGCCGATGTAGCCGAAGACGGATGCGTCGTGCAGCGTGGCGTGGTGATCGCTGGAGAAGGCGCGCCGCAGTCCCTGGTTCTCAATGATTGCCCATGCGCAGCCGGCGCCCGGGAAATTGAACGCCTTGTTCGGCGAGTTGAGCGTCACTGTGCAGCGCGAGATCTCGGGGGACAGGCTCGCGACCGGCACATGCGGTTTGCCCGGATCGAGCAGGATGTCGGAGTGAATCTCATCGGAGCAAATGACGAGCTCGTGCCGTAGAGCAAATGCGGCGAGACGCTCGAGTTCCGGGCGCGTGAAAATCGTGCCGCCGGGGTTCTGCGGGTTGCACAGATAGAGCAGCCGCGTGTTGGCGCGCGCGCTCCGTGCGAGGCGCTCCTCGTCGAATACCCACCGGCCGTCCGAAAGCACGAGCGGCACGTCGTCATAGGCACGCGATGCCAATTCGACGGCGCGCTTGAAATGGTGATAGATCGGCCTCGGCACGAGCACGTGGCCGTCTGCGGGCACGAGGTGCCGCGCCGCCAGATGCAGTCCCGGAACCACTCCGGGCAGAAAGACGATCCACTCCGGTTCGATGCCCCACCGGTGCAGGCGCAGCATGCGCTCGACTATGACCTCGCGCAGTTGGTGCGGAGGCGAGGTGTAACCGAGTACCCCATGCACGATCCGGCGCTGCATCGCCTCGAGGACGGCGGGCGGCGCTCGGAAATCGGTATCCGCGACCCAGAGCGGGATGACATCGCGGCCGGCGTATTTCTCCCAGCGCATGCTCCAGGTGCCGGAGCGGTCTACCGGCGTGTGGAAATCGAAAATCGGGGAAACTGGGGTCAGAGTAACATTTCTCCTTGGCACGGAAATCGGCGGCGTCCCCTCGGGAAATGTTACTCTGACCCCATTAAAAAGAACGCCGGGCGGTCCCGGCGTCGAGTGAGGGCGCGGCGGCGAGGTTATTTCGCCGCGGGCTTGGGTTTCAGGTCGTCTTTCTCGAGCGCGTCCCCGTCCTTCTCCTCCTCGGTCTGCTCCTTCATCTCCTTTGCCGGATCCTCCTCGAGCCGGTTCATGCTGTCGTCCACCTCCTCGGTCTTGACGGCGCGCGATTCCGCTTGCAAGTACGTCGGGAATTCGGTCGCGATCCTGGGGAAAACGACGATCAGTGCAATCGCAATGCACTGCAGGGTCATGAACTCGAACATGCCCTTGTAGATGGTCGCAAGCGACCACTCCTTCACCACCTGTCTGAGATAGTAGGCCGACATCGCCACCGGCGGCGACAGGAACGCGGTCTGCAGCGTCACCGCGACCAGCGCGCCGAACCAGACCATCACCATGTCCGCCGGAATGTTCATGGCGTCGCCGAGCGCGGGCTTGAGCGCGTCCATCACCGGGTAGAAAATCGGCAGGAACACCAGGATGATCGCCGGCCACTCGAACGGCCAGCCGAGCAGGAAGATGAGGAACAGGACCACGACCAGCATCATCACCGGCGACAGCGGCAGCGCGAGCATCATCTCGGTGATCCAGTTGGCGGTGCCCATGCGCGCGAACACCGCCCCGAAGATGTTTGAGGTTGTCGCGAGCAGCAGTACCATGCTCGAAGTCGCCGTGGTCGAGAGTACCGCCCGCTTGACGCCGGCGTACGAGAGCTTCCCGTAGGCGGCGGCGAGCAGCATCGCGCCGAGGGCGCCGATTCCGGCTGCCTCGGTCGGCGTCGCGAGCCCCGCCAGAATCGAACCGAGCGCGGCGGAAATCAGCCCGACCAGCGGCACGACGCCCAGCAGGACCTCCTTAATGATGACCGGGACGCTATGAATGCGCTCCGCCTTCGGCACCGGCGGGCCGAGGCTCGGATTGATGAAAGACCGCCCGAGCAGATAGACGAGGTACATGCCGGCCAGCAGGAAACCGGGGCCGAACGCCGAGGCATAGAGGTCCGCGACCGAGACGCCGAGCACCGGCCCCATCACGATCAGCATGACCGAGGGCGGAATGAGGATCCCGAGCGTGCCGCCGGCGGTGATCGCTCCCGCGGAAAGCGCACCGTTGTAGCCGGTCTTCACCATGATCGGGCTCGCCATGATGCCGAGCACGGTCACCGCCGCGCCGACGATGCCGGTCGCCATGGCGAAAATCGTCGCGGTCAGGATCACCACCGCGAACAACGACCCCCGGATCGGCGCCAGCATCAGCCGCAGCGCGATGAAGAGGCGCTCCATCAGCCCCGCCTGCTCGGTGAGAAAGCCCATGAAGATGAAGAGCGGCACCGCCGCAAGCAGCTCTTCTTTCATCATGCCGATGGTCTGGAAGTAGGCGAGGCTGAAAACCATCTCGCCGAGCCCGAAGTAGCCGAAGGTGAGCGCGAGGAACAGCAGCGTGAAGCTGATCGGAAAGCCGATGAAGATGACGAAGATCATCACCACCAGCATGACCAGGCCGAGCAGCGCCAGGCCGCTCATATCTCCACCTTCTCCTTGTGCTCCAGCACGATGCCCCAGCGCGCCGCGTAGACGCACTTGATGGTCTCGGAGATGCCCTGGATCAGCAGCAGCACGCAGGTGAACGGCACCACCATTTTGAACGGCCACAGGATCGGCCGCCACGGCGTCTGCTCGGAGGTCTCGCCGATCTCGAACGCGTACCAGCCCTCCTGGCCGCTGACCAGGAGGAACACGAAAATCGACGGAAAGAAGAACACGAGGTACGCGATCGAATCGATCATCCCCTGGGTGCGGATGGACCATTTCTCGAAGAAGAAGTCGGTGCGGATATGCGCGCCCTTGTGCAGCGCGTAAGCCGAGCCGAGCATGAAGATCGTGCCATAGAGCATGTAGGTCACGTCGAATGACCAGATCGTCGGCGCGTCGAACGCGTAGCGCGCCAGCACCTCGTAGCTCACCGCCAGCACCAGCGGCACGTTGAGCCACGCCACCCACGTCCCGGTGGTGTCGGTGAACTTGTCGATGATCCGGACCAGCCGGATATGCGCGGCAGCTACTTCAGGCATCAGGCAAACCCTGGGTCACGAGGCAAAAAAACGGGGGCGGGTCACCGCCCCCATTTTCCGGATGATGCAGTTACTTCTTCTTGCCCTCGCCTTTGGCGGCATCGGGCTTGGCGCCGGTCTCGGGCCAGTAGTAGTTGGCTGCGAACGAATACGGCGGGAACATGAAGCGCTTCGCCGGCACCACCATGGAGGCGTAGGCGCGCTGCGAGTCGTGCACCTTCTTGAAGAACGGGTTCTTCGCCGACTCCTCGGCCGCGACCTTGTCCCAGGTCTTGAGGAACTCGGTCAGGATGTCGGGCGGAGTGCGCAGGATGCGCACGCCGTGCTTCTCCTGCAGTTCCTTGATGGCGTCGGCGTTCTGCCGCTGCCATTTCGCCCACCAGATCAGGAAGGTTTCGTTGGCCGCAGACTTGATGATTTCCTGGTGCGTCGGCGACAGCGACTTCCAGACATCGCCGTTGATCAGGATTTCGCCGATGGTGACGTTCTCGTGCATGCCCGGCGTGTAGTGGTATTTCCAGACGTTGTGGAAACCGAGGCGCAGGTCCTCGACGCCGCCGATCCACTCGGCGCAGTCGATCACTCCGCGTTGCGCAGACGGGATGATCTCGCCGCCCGGCATATTGACCGTTTGCATTCCCATGCGCTGGTACACCTCCGCCGCCATGCCGGTCTGCCGGCACTTCATACCCTTGAAGTCGGCCAGGCTCTTGATCGGCCGCTTGAACCAGCCGAAGGCCTGCGGCCCCGAAGGCAGGATCGGATGCCAGAACACGTTGAGCTTGAGCTGATCGCGGAAAAATTCCTGCGCCAGGTCGATTCCCCCGCCATGGTGCATCCAGCCGATGGCATCGATCATGTCCATGCCGAAGGTTCCGCCCGGGCCGCCGGTGAAGAGAATCGCAGTCTTGTTCTTGCCGACCCAGTAGCCCGACCAGGCGTGCGCGCCGTCGAGCACCTTCTTGTGCGTGGCGTCGAGCACTTCGAACGCGGGTACGACCTGCCCCGCGGGCATCGCATCGATCTTGAGCGTTCCGCCTGAGATCTTGCCGACGCGCTCGACGAAATACGTGAAGTTCTCGTACAGCGTCAGGCTGGCCGGCCAGGTGGCCTGCATCTTCAGGTTGACTGGGGCTTGAGCTTGCGCGGTGCCAAAAAACACGCCCGCACAGGCGAGCGCCGCGAGCGTCCGGGTGAATTGCCTCATGTTTCCTCCTCCTAGAGTGAATTTCGCAAGGCGAAACTCAGATTACACGCTTGACTATCCTCGGTCAACAAAACGGAAAAGGGCGGCTCGCGCCGCCCTTTCCGATACAACAGGGGCGCGGTCTATTTCTTGTCCTTTGCCGCGCCTTTTTTTGCGTCTTCCGGGAAGTAGTAGTTCGCCGCGAATGAGTACGGCGGGTACATGAAGCGCTTTGCCGGCACCACCTTCGCCGCGTAGTCGCGCTGCGACTCGTAGACCTTCTTGAAGAACGGGTTCTTCGCCGACTCCTCCGCCGCGATCACGTCCCAAGTCTTGAGGAAGGCGATCAGGATCTCGGGCGGTGTGCGCAGGATCTGCGTTCCATGCTTGGTGCGCATCTCCTCGATCGCGTCGGCGTTCTGCTTCTGCCACTTCACGCCCCAGCGCACGAAGGTTTCGACCGTCGCCGCGCGCACCACCTCCTGCTGCAGCGGCGTGAGGCTCTTCCACACATCGCCGTTCATGATGAGCTCGATAAACGAATTGCTTTCGTGCATGCCGGGCGTGTAGTGATACTTCCACACCTGCGGCAGGCCGAGGCGCAGGTCCTCGATGCCGCCCACCCATTCGGCGCAGTCGATCACGCCGCGCTGCGCCGAGGGCACGATTTCGCCGCCGGGCATATTGACCGTCTGCATGCCCATGCGCTGGTAGATCTCGGCGACGATGCCGGTCTGCCGGCACTTCATGCCCTTGAAGTCGGCCAGGCTCTTGATCGGCCGCTTGAACCAGCCGAACGCCTGCGGGCTTACACCGCCGATCGGCCACGCGACCACGTTCAGCTTGAGGACATCGCGATAGAACTCCCAGTACAACTCCATGCCGCCGCCCTCGTACATCCAACCTAAAAAGTCGAAATGGTCCATCCCGAACGGCCCCGCCGGCGTCGCGGAGAACAGCGTCGCCGCCTTGTTCTTGCCGACCCAGTAGTAGGCGACGCCGTGGCCGCCGTCGATGACTTTCTTGTGCGTGGCGTCGAGGATCTCGAACGCCGGCACGATCTGGCCCGCCGCCATCGCCTCGATCTTCACCTGCCCGCCGGTGAGCTTGTCGACCCGTTCGGCGAAGTACTTGAAGTTGTCCTGCAGCGTCAGGCTCGCGGGCCAGGTGGACTGCATCTTGAGATTCTTCACCGCGGGCGCGACGGGTTGCTGCGCGGATGCCGAAGCGGCGAAAACGGCGGCAGCGGCGAGCGCGAGGGCGCTCTTCAGAGGGGTACGCATCGAATTCCTCCCTAGGATGATGTACTGGGTCTGGCGGGGTGTTGATGTTAGGTGCCTGAAACACGGGTGTCAACGAATCCGCAATGCACAAGGTCGGGGCCAGTTAATCGAGCCTGACGACGATGCCTTCCAGCGCCTTCGACGCGGCGGGGTAGCGGTCAAGCACGAGGGGATCGTGCCCCGGGATGATGTGGGCAGCCGAATCGCCTAGAGCATGAAGTTTCCTCCAGCCAGCCATCATGTCCCCTACGTTGTAAACGATCGGAAAGGGTCGGCCCTCACCCATGTTGGCGTAGTAATGGCTCGCGTCGGAGGCGAGCACCACGTAGCCCCGGCGAGTGGCGACCCGCACCACCTGCAATCCCATGGTGTGGCCGCCGATCAGGTGTATCGACACTCCCGGAAAGAGTTGCGCGTCGCCAGCGTGAAAGCGCACCCGCCCGGCGTAGACGTTGCGCACCATGCCGACCACGTCCTCGACCTCGAACGCATGGCGCATCGGTTCGTGGCACATGTACCTGCCGGTGGCGAACTGCATCTCAAGATCCTGCAGGTGAAAGGTCGCCTGAGGGAACAGGTCGAAATTGCCGACGTGGTCGTAATGCAGGTGCGTGATCACCACGTCGCGCACCTTCGCCGCATCCACGCCCATGAGCGCGAGCGCTCCGCTCACGGGGCGCAGCAACTGGCGCTCGCGCCGCACCGCTGCAGCCGCGTTGAAGCCGGTATCGACGACGAGGTCCAGCCCGGCGCCGCGCACCAGCCAGACGAAGTAGTCCATCGGCATTGGGCCGTCGTGCGGATCGCCGCCGAGGAAGTTCGCGCTCGCCGTACGCTCGTGGTGCGCGTACTTGATCGCGTAGACCTCGTACACCGGGGTACTCATCCGGATGGCAGGATGTTCAGACAATCCGTATTCTGGCGAACTTGCGCTTGCCGACCTGCGCGACGACGGTCGCGCCGCGCGGTACGCGCAACGACCTGTCGGACAGGCGCTCGCCGTTCAGCCGCACACCCGCCTGCTCGATCATTCGCGTGGCTTCGGACACGCTCGGCGCGAGTCCCGCCTGCTTGAGCATCTGCGTCACCGCAAGCCCGCCTTCCGGCGCGTGCAGGGTGCACTCCGGCATGTCCTCCGGCAGAACGCCATGGCGAAAGCGCCGCTCGAACTCTTGGTGCGCGCTCGCCGCCGCCTGCGCGCCGTGAAAGCGCGCCACGATCTCGCGAGCGAACAGGACCTTGATCTCGCGGGGATTGCGTCCGGCCCGGACCTCCTCACGCCAGCTCCGTACCACGGCGGGCGGCTCGAAGGAGAGCAAATCGATGTAGCGCCACATGCGCTCGTCGGAGACCGACATGAGCTTGCCGAAGATCTCCTGCGGCGGCTCGGTGATGCCGACGTAGTTGCCGAGCGACTTCGACATCTTCTCCTTGCCATCCAGGCCTTCCAGCAGCGGCATGGTGATGATGCATTGCGGCTCCTGACCGAAGTCCTTCTGCAGCTCGCGCCCGACCAGCAGGTTGAATTTCTGATCGGTGCCGCCCAGCTCGACGTCGGACTTCATCGCCACCGAATCGTAGCCCTGCATCAGGGGGTAGAGCAGCTCGTGCACCGCAATCGGCTGTCCCGAGCGCAACCGCCTGCTGAAGTCGTCGCGCTCGAGCAGGCGCGCAACGGTATAGCGCGCGGCGAGCCGGATCATCCCTTCGGCGCCCAGCTTGTCCGACCATTCCGAATTGAACAGCACCTGCGTCCTGTCCGGATCGAGTATCCGGGACATCTGCGTGCGGTAGGTGTGCGCGTTCTCGACGATCTGTTCGCGCGACAAGGGCGGGCGCGTCTGGTTCTTTCCGGTCGGGTCCCCGATCATCCCGGTGAAGTCCCCGATCAGGAACTGCACGGTGTGGCCGAGGTCCTGGAAATGGCGCAGCTTGTTGATCACCACGGTGTGGCCGAGGTGCAGGTCCGGAGCGGTCGGGTCGAGACCGAGCTTGACGCGGAGCGGGCGGCCGGCCTTCAGCTTCCTGACGAGGTCTTCCTCGACGATCAACTCGTCACAGCCTCGTTTGATGCGCTCCAGGGCCTCTGCCACAGGGACCATTTGCATTTCCCAACGTTTGGCGGTGCGCTGCCGCGGGACGCCGCTGCGCAGCGCATCGTAATTGTTTAGGTTTTGCGCGGCCGGGAAACTTTGCTACACTGCGCCCGCTTTCCGAACCCTCGGCAGGCGCCTGAAAAAGAAGGTATTTTAGACGATTCATGGAGCCCGCAGGGCAGCCGGTACGACCCCGTCTCGCGCGCGCGGGCGCGCTCGCCGGCTTTGCCCTGTCCGGAGTTTTCGCGGCGTTCGCAACGATTCCGCCGCGGTCCGACGCGGAGCTTCTGCTCGAGCGCGCCTCGATCATCGAGCCGCTCGCCATCCACCCCGCCACGCAGTTGTTGTCCGTACCCGAACGCTACGTTTGGGAGGAACGGTTCCAGGCCGGTGAAACCGTAACGGGACTGCTCGCTCGGCTCGGCGTGGCCGAAGGCGACGCCCGTCAGTTGGTGCGCATGAAGGAGTTGCGGCGCCTGCGCCCCGGGACCACCGTGACGGCAGAGGTCGGCCCCGGCGGCGCACTCATGAGCATGGACTTTCTCGGCGCGCGCGATTCGATGACCCTGATCGGACGCGAGGACGACGGTTTCCGTGCCGACGAGGAGCGCGCACCGTTCGAGACGCGCGTCGCCATGAAGTCGGGCGTCATCCGGTCCTCGCTGTTCGCCGCGGCGGATGCGGCCGGGATCCCCGATTCGGTGGCGGTCCAGCTTGCCGACGTCTTTGGCGGCGACATCGACTTCTACCGCGACCTGCGCAAAGGCGACCGTTTTTCCGTCGTCTACGAGCTGCAGACCCTGAACGGCCGCCCGGTGCGCGCCGGGCGCGTGCTCACCGCCGAGTTCCGGAACCAGGGCAAGACTCACCGCGCCGTTTGGTTCGCCGGCTCGGACGCCGACGGGAAGAAAAGCGGCGGCTACTATGCCGCCGACGGCAAAAACCTCAGGAAAGCGTTCCTGCGCTCGCCGCTCGAATTCTCGCGCGTGAGCTCGGGCTTCGGCATGCGGCTCCACCCCTTCCAGCAGGCCTGGCGCGCGCATCGCGGCGTCGATTACGCAGCGCCCGCCGGCACGCGCGTGCGCGCGGTCGGCGACGGCGTGGTCGAGTTTGCCGGCAGACAAGGCGGCTATGGCAACGTCGTTATGGTTCGCCACCAAGGCAATGCCGCTACCCTGTACGCGCATCTGAGCGCATTCGTACGCGGCATGCGCAACGGCTCGCGCGTCGCCCAAGGTGATACGGTCGGTTACGTGGGACAGACCGGCTGGGCGACCGGTCCGCACCTGCATTACGAGTTCAGGGTCGCCGGACAGGCGCGCAATCCGCTCGCCGTGACGCTTCCAGCCGCGCAGCCGGTCGCAGCGCACGAGATGGGCGCGTTCCGCGGCCAAGCCGAGCCGCTTATCGCGCGGCTCGATTTGCTCGGCCAGGGCGGTCTCGCGCTGCTTGAGTGACGAGTGAGCTCTACATCGGCCTGATGTCGGGGACGAGCCTCGACGGGGTCGATGCGGCGCTGGTCGATTTATCCGGCAAGCTGCCAGGCCTGATCTCGAGCGCGCGCCAGCCGTTTGATTCCGCGCTCCGCGCAGCGTTGCTCGCCCTCAATTCCTCCGGTGACGACGAGATCGAGCGCGCCGCACTAGCCGCAAACGAACTTGCGCGCAGGTATGCGGCGGCGGTCGAGGCGGTACTCCAAGCGTCGAGCACCGGCAGGAACGAGGTCCGCGCGATCGGCTGCCATGGCCAGACGGTGCGCCACCGGCCGGAGCGCGGCTATACCACGCAGATCGGAAACGCAGCCCTTCTTGCCGAGCTGTCCGGAATCCGCGTGGTTGCGGATTTTCGCTCTCGCGATGTTGCTGCCGGCGGTCAGGGCGCGCCGCTCGCGCCGGGGCTGCACGCGGCGCTGTTCCAGGTCGATGGCGAGGACCGGGCCGTGCTCAACCTCGGCGGAGTCGCCAACGTGACCCGGCTTGCGCGGGACGGTTCGGTCGGCGGGTTCGACTGCGGACCCGGAAACTGCCTGATGGATCTCTGGTGTGCGCTCCATCTGCGTCTGCCGTTTGACCACGCGGGCGAATGGGCGGCGGGTGGGCGCATCATCCCGGACCTGCTGGGGAAAATGCGTCAGGAGCCCTATTTCGCGTTGCCGCCGCCCAAGAGCACCGGACGAGATCTGTTCAACGAGGCATGGCTACGCGCGAAACTCAGCCCCCGCGACGAGCCGCAGGCGGTACAGGCGACGCTGCTCGAGCTGACTGCGCGCAGCATCGCCGATGCGATCGAGCGCCACTGCCCGCACACGCGGCGGATCATCGTATGCGGCGGCGGGACGAAAAACGTCGCGTTGATGGTGCGATTGCAGGAATTGCTCAAGCCCGTTCCGCTTGAGCCGAGCGACCGGCACGGGGTTGACCCGCAACTGGTCGAGGCAATTGCGTTTGCGTGGCTAGCGAGACAGGCGCTGCACGGCGTTCCCGGAAACCTGCCTTCGGTCACCGGCGCCCACGGCCGGCGCGTCCTGGGGGCGGTGTACCCGCCGTAGGTTCAGGCCGAAAAAGACGAACCGCAACCGCAGGTCGTGGTGGCGTTCGGGTTCTTGATCACGAACTGCGCGCCTTCCAGACCCTCCTGGTAGTCGATCTCGGCACCGACCAGGTACTGGTAACTCATCGGGTCGATCAGCAGCGTGACACCATTCTTCTGCATCGCCGTATCGTCTTCGTTTTGCACTTCGTCGAAGGTAAAACCGTACTGGAAGCCTGAGCAGCCTCCGCCGGACACGAAGACCCGGAGCTTCAGATCCTGGTTGCCTTCTTCCTCGATCAACTGCCTGACTTTGCCTGCCGCGTTATCGGTGAAAACAAGCGGGGCCGGCATCTCTGTGGCTGCGTTCATCTGTGGCTCCTGATTCCGAATGGTGCATTATCGCCCTTGCCTCTCCATGGGGTCAAAAGGGTCATTTTCAAGATGCGAGCTTGAGCCCGACCGATTTCACATCTGCGGCGTCATGGTGCACCAGCCGTCCCTCGATGACCGCACCCTGGTGGATCTCGATGCTCTTGTAATGCACGTCTCCCCGCACGGTAGCGCTTGCATGAAGTTCGAGGGTTTCGGACGCGTGCACCGGGCCACTGATCGAGCCGTTCACCACGATGTGTGCCGCCTGTACTTCGCCGTCGATGCGCGCGTGCTCGGACAGCACCAGCGTGCCGGGCTGCTCGGGCAGCGCAGAGACGTTGCCGCGTACTGCGCCATCGATTCGCAGGCCGCCGCTGAAAAATACACTGCCTTCGATCCGGGTGGTGGAACCGATCAGGCTGTCGATTCTGCTCTGCGGTTTGTTCTGCTTGCGGAACATTGGAGTCCTTTCACCCGGGCTGCGCAGTTTCGGTCGCCCGCACCTGTACCGACCCGGCCTCATATACGCGCACCTGGACGCTCTCCACACGCGCCTTGGGGTTGGTGCGAAACGTGCCCTCGACGCGCTGGAAGTGCTTGAATTCCAGCCCGAAACCGGGCGCCGGGGAATCCGCCGATTCGGGCAAGGCCATGATAGCACTGCGCCCGCCTTCGGTCAGCCGGACCAGCAGTTCGTATCGCCCCCGAAATTCGCCCCGCCGCAGCCCGGAAGTCAGCAACAGCAGCCGGTACCGGTACTCGCCCGGACCCATCCCGGATTCGACCTTGAAACGCCGGATCGAAAGCGGCGCCGTGCCCGGGCGGTCCGCGGACAGCATGCTCTCGAAGATCGCCAGCTCCTCGCGCAGCCGCGCGTTGTCCGCTTCGAGCGTGCGGACTTGCTGCGCAAGTTTCTGCTGCGCCGTGCGCTCGATCGAAAGCTTGCTGTCCGCCGCGTTGGCGAGCGCGCGCAGACGCTCGAGTTCGCTGCGCGCAGAATCGAAGTCGCGCCGCAGGGTCGCGACCTCCTGCTCGGCCTCGCGGCGATCGAAGCCGGCGAAGCGGAGCCCGGCGTCGTAGATCCAGGCGGCCAGCGCGGCCGAGGCTGCGACCAGTACGGCGATTCCAAGCCATCGCGCGTACCAGGGCAGGTGAATGCGGACCGCCACCTTCGGCGCCGCGATACCGAAGCGCTGCCGCAGCTTCCACAGGCGCGCGGCCTTCACGGGACGACGGGGACTTGCTCCAGCCCGGCCGTCCCGGGCAATCCGACCATGATGTTCATGTTCTGCACCGCCTGGCCCAAGTCACCCAAGTGACCCGTGGTTCCGGCGCCGCCAAAAATGCCCGCCTTGATCATACCGTTACCTTCACGACAAGAACCGACGCGAAAAAAAAGCCGCCCGCAGGCGGCTTTTCTCTTCTTCCGTTCGCCTAGCGTTTCGAGAACTGCTTGCGCCGCCGCGCCTTGTGCAAACCGACCTTTTTTCGCTCGACCTCGCGCGCATCGCGCGTCACCAGACCCGCGGCCCTCAGCGTGGGCTTCACGCTCGAATCATACTCGATGAGGGCGCGCGCAATCCCATGCCTCACCGCGCCGGCCTGGCCAGTCTCCCCGCCGCCATACACGTTCACGTTAATGTCGAAGCTCGACAGGTTCTTGGTCGCTTCGAGCGGCTGGCGCACGATCATGCGCCCGGTCTCGCGCGCAAAAAACACATCCACGGGCTTTCCGTTGACGGTGAACAGGCCCTTGCCGGGCTTGAGGAACACGCGCGCAACGGCGCTCTTGCGCCGTCCCGTGCCGTAGTAATAGTCGCCGACCATGTGCGTCAAATCTCCAGCGATTTCGGCTGCTGCGCCGAATGCGGGTGTTGGTCCCCCGCGTACACCTTGAGCTTCCTGAGCATCGCGTAGCCGAGCGGCCCTTTCGGAAGCATTCCCTTTACAGCCTTTTCCAGCGCTCGCGTCGGGTGCCGCGCCTGCAGGTCCGCGAAACTGGTCTCGCGTATTCCGCCCGGGAACGTGGTGTGACGGTAATAGGTTTTCCTGAGCGCCTTGCGCCCCGTGACGCGGACCTTGGCGGCGTTGACCACGACGACGAAATCGCCGGTGTCGACGTGAGGCGTGTACTCGGGCTTATGCTTGCCGCGCAGGCGCGCGGCGATCTGCGAGGCAAGCCGCCCGAGCACCTTGCCCTGCGCATCGACCAGATACCAGCCGTGCTTTACGTCTTCGGCCTTGGCCATGTAGGTGTTCATGATCTGTGTCGTTGCGAAAAGGGGTGGATTCTATGGCACTCACGAGAGTGGGTCAAACTCTCGCGGCGATACCTCTCGCGGCGATACTACGCGGCGCAAAGCCGGCGGATCTACCGATCGAGCTGCCGACCCGGTTCGATCTGGCGATCAACCTGGAAACCGCCAAGACCCTCGGCCTCTCGATCCCGCCGTCGGTCCTGCTGCGCGCGAACAAGGTGATCGAATGAACTGCCTGCTACAAGACCGGCGTCAGTGCCTTGCCGTTCGGCAGGCGGT
>CAZYVT010000007.1:0-22628 GCA_964651335.1 uncultured Enterobacteriaceae bacterium
TGATGGTGGCCTCGATCGGACCGTTCTGGGACGCGAACGAGACCTGGCTCGTGCTCGGCATCGGAATCCTGCTGGTCGCGTTTCCCGCGGCGCATGGCATCATCCTCGGCGCGCTGTACCTGCCGGTGGTGGCGATGCTGATCGGGCTGATGCTGCGCGGCGCGGCGTTCGAGTTCCGCATCAAGGCCGAGGGCTGGCACCGCGAGTTGTGGAACTGGCTGTTCTGGTTCGGTTCGTTCCTCGCCTCGTTCGCGCAGGGGCTGATGCTCGGGCGCTACGTCACGGGGTTCGAGCCCGGGGTGGGCTACGTCTTCTTTGGGCTCATCGTCGGCGCGGCCCTCTGCGGCGGCAACGTGCTGCTCGGCGCGAGCTGGCTGGTGCTGAAAACCGAGGGCGCGCTGCAGCAGAAAGCGCTCGGCTGGGCGCGCTGGGGCCTGGCGTGGGTCGCGCTCGGTGTGGCCTTGGTGAGCCTCGCGACGCCGCTCGCAAGCGAAACCGTGCGCGCGAAGTGGTTCGATTTCCCGCGCACGCTCCCGCTGATGGTGCTCCCGGCCGCGAGCATCGCCGCCGGAGCCTGGGTGTGGGTCGCGTGCGGCAGGCTCAAGCGCGGCACGCGCGTGGCCGAGTGGTCGCCGTTCGCCGGGGCCGCGGCGATCTTCGTGCTTGCCTTCCTCGGCCTCGCCTACAGCATTTTCCCGTACGTGGTGCTCGATCGCATGGAGATCTGGGACGCGGCCGCGCATCCTGCGTCGCTCGAGGTCGTGTTCTGGGGAGCGGTGATCGTGCTGCCCTTCATCATCGGCTACTCGGCGTTCTCTTACCGGGTCTTTCGCGGCAAGGCGCGCGTCGGCCAGTACGAGCACTGAGCGTGAGGCGGTCGATCAGCGCTGCGAAGCGCCGTCCCAGCCCCCGCCCAGCGCCTTGACCAGCAGGACCGTCGCCGCGACGCGCCGCGCGAGAATGTCCGCCGCCACGCGCTGGTTGGAAAGCGCCGCGGTCTGCGCCTGCACCACCTGCAGGTAGGCGACGATTCCCGCCTTGTACTGGTTGATCGCGAGCTCGAGCGACTGCTCTGCAGCCCTGACGGCGCCCGCCTGCACCGCAGCTTCTTCCTCGAGGATGCGCAATGCGGCGAGGTTGTCCTCGACCTCGCGAAACGCCGCGAGCACAGTGCCGCGGTATGCCGCGGCGCTCGCATCGTAGGCCGCGACCGCCTGGTCCGACACCGCATCGCGCCGCCCGCCGTCGAACAGCGTCAGCGCGAGCGCCGGCCCCACCGACCAGAAGCGGCTCGGCAGCGTAAACCAGTGCTCGGCGGCGGAAGCCTGCAAGCCGAAGGTGGCGCCGAGCGTCGCCGCCGGAAAGAACGCCGCGCGCGCGACGCCGATCTGCGCGTTCGCCGCCGCGACGCGGCGCTCGGCGGCGGCGATGTCGGGCCGGCGCTCGAGCAGCTCGGCGGGCAGGCCCGCGGGCACCCGCGGCGGCACCGCCGCGAGCGGCGCGGGCGCGAGCGAGAACGAAGAGGCCGGCTTGCCGAGCAGCGCCGCGATCGCGTGCTCGAGCTGCGCGCGCTGTACGCCGAGGTCGAGCGCCTGCGCGCGCGTGGAGTGCAGCTGCGTTTCGGCCTGCGCGACGTCGGCGCGCGAAACGACGCCAATGGCGTAGCGGTTGCGCGTCAGCTCGAGCGTCCGGGCGTAGGCCGCCACCGTGGCCTCGAGCAGCTGTGCCTGCGCGTCGAGCGCGTGCAGCTGGAAGTAGCTCTGCGCGAGCTCTGCCTGCACCGAGAGGCGCGCGTTGACGAGGTCCGCGGCGCTCGCCTGCGCCGAAGCCTCGCCCTGCTCGACCGAGCGCCGGATGCGGCCCCACAGGTCCGCTTCCCAGGAGGCGGTGACCGGCAGCGAGTAGCTCGTGCGCGTCCCCGTCGCCGCGCCGACCGACTGGCCGGTGTTCGCCGAGGAGCGCGAGCGCGTCTCCTGGATCGTGCCGGTCACGCCCGGAAACCACGCCGCGCGCGCCTGCTGCGCGAGCGCGCTCGCCTGGCGCAGTTGCGCCTCGGCGGCGGCGATCGTCTGGTTGGAGACCTCGACCTGCGCGAGGAGCGCGTCGAGCTGCGCGTCGCCGAAGATCTCCCACCAGCGGCCGCGGCCCGCTTCGTCGCGCGGCTCGGCCGGCTTCCAGTCGCCCGCTTCCCGGTACGCGGCGGGCATGTCGAGCTGCGGGCGCACATAGTCGGGGCCAACGGTGCAAGCCGAAATGTTGAGCATCAAGAGCAATGAAAATAAAAAGCGGATCATGAGGGTTCCGTTTGCAAAACCCTTTTTCCCCGCAAACCCGCAATCCAGCTCCTGAAGCGGTCCAGATAGACGTAAATCACGGGCGTGGAGTACAGGGTCAACAGTTGGCTCACGATGAGGCCGCCGACGATCGAGATGCCGAGCGGCCGGCGCAGCTCCGCGCCCTCGCCGAAGCCAATCGCGAGCGGCGCTGCGGAGAGCAGCGCCGCCATGGTGGTCATCATGATCGGGCGGAAGCGGATCAGGCAGGCCTCGTAGATCGCCTGCTCGGGCGTCAGGCCGCGGGCGCGCTGCGCACCGATGGCGAAGTCGATCATCATGATGGCGTTCTTCTTCACGATGCCGATCAGCAGGATGACGCCAATCAGCGAGATGATGTTCAGTTCGGAGCCGAAGATCAGCAGCGCGAGGATCGCGCCCACGCCGGCCGAGGGCAGCGTGGACAGGATCGTTACCGGGTGCACCACGCTCTCGTAGAGCATGCCGAGCACGAGGTAGACGGCGATCAGCGCCGTAAGGATCAGGAAGGGCTGGTTTTCGAGCGAGGCCTGGAAGGCGCGCGCGGTGCCCTGGAAGGTGCCGTAGACGCCGGTCGGCACGCCGATGCGGTCGATCTCCGCGCGCACCGCGGCGGTCGCGGTCGAGAGCGGCATGTCGGGCGGCAGGTTGAAGGAGATGGTCGCGGCGGCGAACTGGCTCTGGTGGCTCACGCTCAGCGGCGTGTTGGTGGTCTCGTAGCGGCTGAACGCCGACAGCGGCACCTGCGCCCCGTTCGCTCCCGTGACATAGACGCTCTTCAGCGCCTCGGGATTCTGCCAGTACTGCGGCGCGGCCTCCATCACCACCCGGTACTGGTTGAGCGGGTTGTAGATCGTCGACACGATGCGCTGGCCGAAGACGTCGTTCAGCGTCGCGTCGATCATGCGCGTTGTCACGCCGAGCTTGGAAGCGGTGTCGCGGTCGATGACGAGCGAAGTCTGCAGGCCCTTGTCCTGGCGGTCGGAGCTCACGTCCGCCAGTTCGGGCAGTTCGGCGAGCGCGCGGCGCACGCGCGGCTCCCAGATGCGCAGGTCGTCGAGCTCATCGGCGAGCAGTGTGAACTGGTACTGCGCGTTCGCCTGGCGGCCGCCAATGCGGATGTCCTGCACCGGCACGAGGAACAGGTTCGCGCCGGGCTCCTTGGCGAGCGCGACGCGCATGCGCGCCACCACCCGGTCCGCGGAAAGCTTGCGCTCCGACAGCGGCTTCAACGTGACGAACATGGAGCCGGTGTTGCGGCCGCCGAAACCGCCGCCACCGGAGAAGCCGACCACGTTCTCGACCGCTGGGTCGGCGCGCACGATCTCGATGAAGTCGGCGAGCTTGCCGCGCATCGCCTGGAAGGAGATACCCTGGTCGGCCTGGATCGAGCCGATCAGCCGCCCGGTGTCCTGCTGCGGGAAAAAGCCCTTCGGCACGACCGCATAGAGGTAGAAATTGAGGCCCACCGTGAGCGCGAGGAGCAGCAGCGTGAGCGGCCGGTGGCGCAGCGCCCAGGCAAGCGTAGCCTCGTAGCCGCGCAGCACGAAGGCAAAACCTTTCTCGCTCCAGCGGTAGAGCCGGCCGCGCGGTCCGGGCGCCGCGGGCTTGAGCAGGTAGGCGCACATCATCGGCGTGGTGGTGAGCGACACCAGAAGCGAAATCAGGATCGCCACCGACAGCACCACCGCGAACTCGCGGAACAGGCGCCCCACGATGCCGCCCATCAGCAGGATCGGGATGAACACCGCGATCAGCGACAGGCTCATCGAGAGCACGGTGAAGCCGACCTCCTTCGCGCCGGCGAGCGCGGCCGCGCGCGGAGTTTCGCCTTTTTCGATGCGCCGCGAGATGTTCTCCAGCACCACGATGGCGTCGTCCACGACGAAGCCGGTGGCGATGATCAGCGCCATCAGCGAGAGGTTGTTCAGGCTATACCGGCACAGGTACATGACGCCGAAGGTGCCGATCAGTGACACCGGCACCGCGACGCTCGGGATCAGCGTCGCGCGCCAGTCGCGCAGGAACAGGAACACCACCAGGATCACCAGGCCGATGGCGATCAGCAGCGTGCGCTCGGTGTCGCGCAGCGAGCCGCGGATGGTCGGCGTGCGGTCCATCACCAGGTCGAGGTTGACCGCGCGCGGGATCGAGGCGCGCAGCACCGGCAGCAGGTCCTTGACCCGGTCCACGGTCTCGATGATGTTGGCGTTCGGCTGGCGGTTGAGGATCACCAGCACCGCGGGCCGGCCGTTCGCCGAGCCGGCGTTGCGCAGGTCCTGCACTGAATCCACTACGTCGGCCACGTCCGAGAGCCGCACCGCGGCGCCGTTCCGGTACGCGACCACCAGCGGCAGATACTCGGCGGCTTTTTTCGCCTGGTCGTTGGCGAGGATCTGCCAGTGCCGGTCGCCCTCCTCCAGAGTGCCCTTGGGCCGGTTGACGTTGGTTGCCGTGATCGCGGCGCGCACGTTCTCAGGGCCGATACCGTACTTGTAGAGCGCCAAGGGGTTGAGCTCCACCCGCACCGCGGGCAGCGAGCTGCCGCCGACCGTCACCTGCCCGACGCCCTGCACCTGCGCGAGCTTCTGCGCGAGGATCGTCGAGGCGGCGTCGTACATCTGGCCCTGCGTCATGGTGTCCGAGGTCAGCGCGAGGATCATGACCGGCGCGTCCGCCGGATTCACCTTGCGGTAGATCGGATTGTTCGGCAGGCCGGAGGGCAGCAGCGTGCGCGCCGCGTTGATCGCCGCCTGCACGTCGCGCGCCGCGCCGTCGATGTCGCGGTTGAGGTCGAACTGCAGCACCACGCGCGTCGAGCCGAGGGAGCTCGACGAGGTCATCTCGGAGACCCCGGCAATGCGCCCCAGCGCGCGCTCCAGCGGCGTCGCCACCGTCGCCGCCATGGTCTCGGGACTCGCCCCGGGGAGCGAGGCGCTCACGGAGATGGTCGGGAAATCCACCTGCGGCAGCGGCGACACGGGCAGCGTGCGAAACGCCATCGCGCCCGCGAGCATCACCGCGATCGTCAGCAGCGTCGTCGCGACCGGCCGCCGGATGAAAGGCGCGCAGATGTTCATGCCGTCGCCTCTCCCGCCGCATCGCCGCGCGCGCGCCGCGACAGCCGGTCGAAGGCGAGATAGATCACCGGCGTGGTGAACAGCGTCAGCGCCTGGCTGAGCAGCAGCCCGCCCACCATGGCGACCCCGAGAGGATGGCGCAGTTCCGAACCGACCCCGGTGCCGAGCATCAGCGGCAGCGCCGCCAGCAGCGCCGCCATCGTCGTCATCATGATCGGACGGAAGCGCAGCAGGCACGCCTGGCGGATCGCCTCGCGCGGGCTCTTGCCTTCCCGGCGTTCGGCGTCGAGCGCGAAGTCGATCATCATGATCGCGTTCTTTTTCACGATGCCGATCAGCAGGATGATGCCGATGATGGCGATGATGTCGAGCTCGTTGCCCGAGAGCATCAGCGCGAGCAGCGCGCCGACGCCCGCCGAAGGCAGTGTCGAGAGGATTGTCACCGGATGGATGTAGCTCTCGTAGAGCACGCCGAGCACGATGTACATGGTGACGATCGCGGCGAGGATCAGCAGCAGCGTGCTGGTGAGCGAGGACTGGAAGGCGAGCGCCGCGCCCTGGAAGCGGGTCTGCACGCTCACCGGCATGCCGAGTTCCTGTTCGGCCGCACGAATCGCTTTCACCGCATCGCCGAGCGACGCGCCCGAACTTCCGTTGCGGCCGAGGTTGAAGGAAATGGTCGCCGCCGGGAACTGGCCGAGGTGGTTGACGACCAGCGGCGTCGCCTTCTCGATCACGCGCGCCACGGTATTCAGGCGCACCTGTTCGCCGGTGGTCGAATTCACGTACAGGTCATCGAGCGCGGCCGGCCCGCGCTGGAACTCGGGCGTGACCTCCAGCACCACGCGGTACTGGCTGGTCTGCGTGAAGATGGTCGAAATGAGCCGCTGGCCGAAAGCGTTGTAGAGCGCGTTGTCGATCGCGCCGGTGGTCACGCCGAGCCGGCTCGCGGTGGCGCGGTCGATCTCGACGTAGGCCTGCAGGCCCTGGTCCTGCAGGTCGCTCGCGACATCGGCGAGCTGCGGCAGCCGGCGCAGGCGCTCGACCAGCCGCGGTACCCAGAGCGAGAGCTCGTCCGGGTCGGCGTCCTCGACGGTGAACTGGTACTGCGTGCGGCTCACGCGGTCTTCGATGGTCAGATCCTGCACCGGCTGCATGTAGAGCGTGATGCCTTCCACCTTTGCCAGCCGCGCCTGCAGCCGCCGGATCACCTCGACCGCGCTGCCGTCGCGCGACTCCAGCGGCTTGAGGTTGATCAGCAAGCGGCCGCTGTTGAGCGTGATGTTCACGCCGTCCACGCCGATGAACGACGACAGGCTCTCGACCGCCGGATCCTCGAGTACCGCGCGCGCGAGCGCCTGCTGGCGCTCGGCCATCGCCGGGAACGAAATCGTCTGCGGCGCTTCCGAGATGCCCTGGATGAGGCCCGTGTCCTGCACCGGGAAGAATCCCTTGGGAATTACGACATACAGCAGCACCGTGAGCGCGAGCGTGCCGGCCGCGACCCACAGCGTGGCGCGCTGGCGCTCGAGCACCCAGTCGAGCATCCGGCCGTAGCGCGCGATCACGCGATCGAAAAACAGGCCGCTGGCGCGAAAGAACCGTCCCTGCTCTTCCTCCGGCACGTGGCGCAGAAATCGGGCGCACATCATCGGCGTCAGGGTGAGCGAGACCAGCGCAGAGATCAGGATTGCCACCGCGAGCGTGATCGCGAATTCGCGGAACAGCCGCCCGACCACCTCGCCCATGAAAAGGAGCGGGATCAGCACCGCGATCAGCGACACCGTCAGCGAGATGATGGTGAATCCGATCTGCTCGGAGCCTTTCAACGCGGCTTCCAACGGCGGGTCGCCCTCCTCGATGTAGCGGGCGATGTTCTCGATCACCACGATGGCGTCGTCCACCACGAAGCCGGTGGCGATGGTGAGCGCCATCAGCGTGAGGTTGTTGACGCTGAAGCCGGCGAGGTACATGACGCCGAAGGTGCCCACCAGCGAGAGCGGCACCGCGACGCTCGGGATTGCGGTCGCCGCGGCAGTGCGCAGGAAGAGGAAAATGACCATCACCACCAGCGCGATCGCGATCGCCAGTTCGATCTTCACGTCGCGCACCGAGGCGCGGATCGTGGTCGTGCGGTCCGAGAGCAGCGTCACTTCCACCGAGCCGGGCAGCGCCGCGCGCAGCTGCGGCAGCAGCTTGTTGACGCGGTCCACGACCTCGATCACGTTGGAGCCGGGCTGGCGCTGGATGTTGACCAGGACCGCGGAGGATTCATTCGCCCAGGCCGCGAGGCGCACGTTCTCGGCGTCATCCACCGCCTCCGCCACGTCGGTAAGACGGATCGGGCGGCCGCCCTTGTAGGCGATGATCAGCTTGCGGTATTCGTCGGCCGAGCGCAGCTGGTCGTTGGCGTCGATGGTGGAGGCGCGCGCCGGGCCGTCGAAGCTGCCCTTGGCCTGGTTGACGTTGGCGGCGCCGATCGCGAGGCGCAGGTCGTCGAGCGACAGCCCGTAGGCGGCGAGCGCCTTCGGGTTCGCCTGGATGCGCACTGCGGGCCGCTGCCCGCCGGCGATCGACACCAGGCCGACGCCGGGCAGCTGCGAGATCTTCTGCGCCACGCGCGTGTCCACCAGGTTCTGCAGCTTGGGCAGGGGCAGGGTCTTCGACATCACGGCGAGCGTGAGGATGGGCGCATCCGCCGGATTCACCTTGCTGTAGATCGGCGGCATCGGCAGGTCCGAAGGCAGGAACGAGCCCGAGGCGTTGATCGCCGCCTGCACTTCCTGCTCGGCGATGTCCAGGCTCAGTTCGAGCGAGAACTGCAGCGTGATCACCGATGCGCCGCCGGAGCTGGTCGAGGACATCTGGTTCAGCCCCGGCATCTGCCCGAACTGGCGCTCGAGCGGCGCGGTGACCGACGAGGTCATCACGTCGGGGCTCGCGCCCGGGTACAGCGTCACCACCTGGATGGTCGGGTAGTCCACCTGCGGCAGCGCCGAAATCGGCAGCAGGCGGTAGGCGACGATTCCCGAGAGCAGGATGGCGAGCATGAACAGCGATGTCGCCACCGGCCGCAGGATGAACGGGCGGGAAGGATTCACTGCTGCTTCTTGCTGCGCATCTCTCGCATGCGCTGCTTTCGCTCCTCTTCCGGAAGCTTCCTGATCTCCTCGCCGAACTCGCCCTTGTCGATGCGGGCGTTCAGCTCCTTCCAGCGCTTCAGGCGCTCATCCGCGGAGGCCGGCTCCGTGGCGCCGGCTTCCGCCTTGCCGCCGGAGTCCGCATTGGCGCCGCGGCCACGACCCTTGGGCGGCGGACCGTCCTTCGGCGGCGAGTTGTCGCGCACCACCAGCTCGACGACCGCGCCCTCGCGCAGTTTGTCGGCGCCGTCCACCACCACCAGCATTCCCGGCGCGATGCCCTCCTCGATCGCGACCGACTCGCCCTGCGACGGACCGAGCTTCACGCGGCGTACGCTGACCATCTTGGTTTCCGGATTCACCGCATAGACGAAGGTCCCGGGCGTGCCGCGCTGCACGGCGGCTGCCGGAATCACGGTCGCGCCTTTCTTCACGTCGACGTGCAGGCACACGTTGACGAACTGGTTCGGGAACAGGCTCAGATCCTCGTTGGCGAACTGCGCCTTCAGCTTGACCGTGCCGGTCGCCGGGTCGATCTGGTTGTCCGCGGTGAGCAGCGTGCCGGTGGCGAGCTGCGTCTTGCCGGCGCGATCGAAAGCGGTCACCTGCAGCTTCTCGCCGGCCAGCAACTTCTTCATCACGGGCGGCAGGCTGTCTTCGGGAATGCTGAAAATCACCGTGATCGGCTGTAGCTGCGTGATCACCACCAGACCGTTGGCGTCGCCCGCGCGCACGATGTTGCCGAGGTCCACCTGGCGCAGGCCCAGGCGCCCGCCCACGGGTGCGGTGATGCGGCTGTAGACGAGCTGCAGCTTGGCGTTGTCGATCGCGGCCTGGTCCATCTTCACGGTCGCCTCGTACTGGCGCACCAGAGCTTCCTGCGTGTCGAGCTGCTGCTTGGCGACCGAATCCTGCTTGAACAGCACGCGATATCGTTCCAGGTCGATGAGCGCGTTTTTCAGCAACGCCTGGTCGCGCGCGAACTGCCCCTCGGCCTGCGCCAGCTGGACCTGGGCGGCGCGCGGGTCTATCTCCACGAGCAGATCGCCCGCGCGCACCACCTGTCCCTCGCGGAACAGGACCTTCATCAGCTGTCCGTCGATGCGGCTGCGCACCGTGACCGTGGCGACCGGCGTTACCGAGCCCAAGGCGTCGAGCTGCACGCCGACGTCCGCCGTGCTCGCCGCGGCGGCGACCACCGGCACGCTGCGGTCCGCCCCTCCGCCCTTGAAGGCGCCTTTGCCGGGCCGCGACGGCGCCTCGTCGGCGTGCGGAGAGTAAAAGTAGTAGCCCGCCCCAGCCGCCGCGGCAAGCAGCAGGCAAAGCACGAGGATCGAGTGCCGTTTTGGCGTCATGTTCGTTTCGTCCGCCGTTGCATACCCGCTTTATAACCTCCCCGGGCGGGGTGACGGGTACGCGCGCTCGCTATCAAAGACGAGCACTGTCACGCTCGACCATTCCGCGCGCTTGTCATCGAGCGGCCGCTTCGAGGCGCCGGCGGCGATTTCGGTGTCGGCCGCCACTTCGGCCCTGGTGCGCACGTCCATCGCGGTCGAGACGGCGCGACCGACGATGGACAGCGGATTGATCTGGGCGTGCGCCGCGGGCGCGAGAATGAAGGCCGCGAGCAGGATTCCGGCGCGCATCAAACCGGAAATGATACGGGATCGAGTCTGACTACGCCTCGATGTGGGCGAGCGGACGGATCGGCACGAAAAATTCTTCGCGCACGACTTCCTTGCCCAGGAGCATCTCCTCGGCCTGGGCGCGCTCCTCGTCGAATACGATCGCCGCGAGCCGCTGCAGGTTGGCGCGCGCCTCGTCGATGGTGCGGCCTTGCGAATTCACGCCCGGCAGTTCCTCGACGAATCCGATGTAGCCGTGCGCGGACTTAAGGTAAACCGCGGTGAACGCGATGGTGGCCCGGTCCATCTGTTTCTCCTCGCTGCGTTACGACTCCACCCTTGCGTCGAGGATACGCCCACCGCATGACAGCGGCGTGAATTTTTTTGTCCGCACACAACGAATTCCGAGTCGCTGCGCCGCGACAGGTTTGCGCACCGCAATATGGCGCGCGCTCAGCGCTCGAGCAGGTGCTTCTTCTCCTTCACCTTGGACCACTCGTCGGCGTCGGCCGGTGCCGGCTTGCGTTCGATGATCGGCTTCCAGAGCTTGGCCAGTTCACGGTTCTTTTCAGTGAACTCGCCCTGCGAGTCGGGAACGTCATCTTCCGCGTAGATCGCCTCGACGGGACACTCTGGCACGCACAGGGTGCAGTCGATGCATTCGTCGGGGTCGATGACGAGCATGTTGGGCCCCTCCCGAAAGCAGTCGACAGGGCAGACATCCACGCAGTCGGTGTACTTGCACTTGATGCAGGATTCGGTGACGACGTAGGTCATGAAGGTAACAAGGTTATTTGAATCAACAGTTTAGCATGGCGCCCGGAACCCCTCTTGGGATCGACCCCGACTGCCCTCATAATAATGGCTCCCCCCCGCAACATTCCCTGAGGAGCCATGAGCAGTCAGAGCATTCATCACATTACCGATGACAGTTTCGAGCCCGAAGTCCTCAAGTCCGAGGTGCCGGTGCTCGTGGACTACTGGGCCGAGTGGTGCGGCCCGTGCAAGTCGATCGCCCCCATACTGGACGAGGTTGCCAAGGAGTACGGCGGGCGCCTCAAAGTGACCAAGATCAACGTCGATGAGAACCAGCAGGTGCCTGCGCGCTTCGGCATCCGCGGCATTCCGACCCTGATGCTGTTCAAGAACGGCAACGTCGAGGCGACGCGCGTGGGCGCGCTGTCGAAATCGCAGCTGACCGCGTTCCTTGACAGCAATATCTAAAGCACTTAGTCTTTGAACGTCCCGCGCCGGCCACGAGCCGGCGCGGAAGCAGCACCCGGCGCCGGGTCAGGCGCACTTCCCTGAAGAAGTCGGCAATAACGCGGGCCGCGGTTCAATCGCCGCATCACATATTCAGATTCTCGACATGCATCTTTCCGAGCTCAAAACCCTCCACGTCTCCGAACTCCTCGACAAAGCGACACAGAACGGCGTCGACGGCGCCAATCGCATGCGCAAGCAGGACCTGATCTTCGCCCTGCTCAAGAACCAGGCGAAGAAGGGCGAATCGATCTACGGCGACGGCACCCTCGAGGTGCTGCCCGACGGTTTCGGGTTCCTGCGCTCGCCCGACACCAGCTACCTCGCATCGACCGACGACATCTACGTTTCACCCTCGCAGATCCGGCGCTTCAACCTGCATACCGGCGATTCGATCGAGGGCGAGATCCGCACCCCGAAGGACGGCGAGCGCTATTTCGCGCTGGTCAAGGTGGACAAGGTCAACAGCGAGACCCCCGAGGCGGCCAAGCACAAGATCCTGTTCGAGAACCTCACCCCGCTCCATCCGGACAAGGCGTTCAAGCTGGAGCGGGACATCAAGGCCGAGGAGAACGTCACCGGCCGCATCATCGACATCATCGCCCCGGTCGGCAAAGGCCAGAGAGGGTTGATCGTCAGTCCGCCCAAGGCCGGCAAGACCGTGATGCTGCAGCACATCGCGCACGCGATCATCGCCAACCACCCCGAAGTGGTGCTGATCGTGCTGCTGATCGATGAGCGGCCCGAGGAAGTGACGGAGATGTCGCGCTCGGTGCGGGGCGAGGTCGTCGCCTCCACCTTCGACGAACCGGCCTCGCGCCACGTGCAGGTCGCGGAGATGGTGATCGAGAAGGCGAAGCGCCTGGTCGAGCACAAGAAAGATGTGGTCATCCTGCTGGATTCGATCACGCGCCTGGCGCGCGCCTACAACACCGTGCAGCCGGCCTCGGGCAAGGTGCTCACCGGCGGCGTCGACGCCAACGCCCTGCAGAAACCGAAGCGCTTTTTCGGCGCGGCGCGCAACGTCGAGGAAGGCGGCTCGCTCACCATCATCGCGACCGCGCTGATCGACACCGGCAGCCGCATGGACGACGTGATCTACGAGGAGTTCAAGGGCACCGGCAACCTAGAGATCCACCTCGACCGCCGCATGCACGAGAAGCGCATTTTCCCGGCGATCAACGTCAACCGCTCGGGGACGCGCCGCGAGGAACTGCTGATCGAAAAGGAGATCCTGCAGAAGATCTGGGTGCTGCGGAAGCTGCTCTTCCCGATGGACGAGCTGGAGGCAGCGGAATTCCTCATCGACAAGGTCCGCGCCACCAAGACCAACGCCGACTTCTTCGACTCGATGCGGCGCGGCTAGAATTGCCTTAAGCCGTTGTTTTCTGTATAGTTCGCGCCTTTTCCCCCGGCAGGCAAGCCATGAGACCCGGAATTCATCCTGAATACAAGGCGGTGATCTTCCTCGACACCGCGTCGAATCACCCGATCCTCACCCGCTCGACGATCGACACCAAGGGCCGCGAGACCATGAAGTGGGCCGACGGCAAGGAGTACCCGGTGGTCAAAGTCGAAGTTTCCTCGGAGTCGCACTCTTTCTACACCGGCAAGCAGAAGATCGTGGACACCGCCGGCCGCGTCGAGAAGTTCAAGCGGCGCTACACGAAGAAGACGGCGCAGCCCGCAAAAGAATCGACGTAGCGCGGATTTTCGGGACCGGCACAGGGCAGCTTCGGCTGCCTTTTTGTTTTTGCGGCCTAGAATGCAGAGATGATTCCGCGCCTTGAACTCCCGCCCACGCGGGCGGTACTCGTGCTCGTGGCGCTGGCATTCGCGCTGCCAGGGCTCATCGGGCACGATCCCTGGAAGAGCTTCGACGCGATCGCGATCGAAATCGTCCAACAGATGCAGCGAACCGGCGACTGGCTGGTGCCGCGCATCGCAGGCGAGCCCTGGATCGAGGATCCGCCGTTCTACCACTGGACAGGGCTCGCGTTTGCCATGGCGTTCGGCTGGGCGCTGCCGCTGCACGGCGCGGTGCGGCTCGCCAGCGGTTTTTTCGTTCTTGCCGCGCTCTGGTTCATCTACCTTGCCGCGCGCCACGGGTCCCCAGTAGCAGAACGCCGCGCGACGGCAAGCGCCGCGACATTGGTCCTCGCCGGCTCCATCGGGCTGATCGTGCACGCGCACGAGGCGGTTCCGGATCTTGCCGCTCTCGCCGCGACGTGCGCGGCGTTCGTCTTTTTATCGCGCGCGGAGCGCCGGCCGCTCGGCGCCGGAATCGGTTTCGGCGCCTCGCTCGGCGTCGCGTTCCTGTCGGCGGGGCCGGTAGCGCCGGCTGCGCTCGGCGCAGCTGCGCTCGCATCCTGTGTCGCCTGCGCGGCATTGCGCACACGCCGCGTCTGGCCGTTTCTTGGCGCCACCCTGGTCGCGGCAGCCATCGTCGCCGGGAGCTGGCCTCTGGTGCTCGCGCTGCGGGCACCCGAGCTGGCCGCGCCATGGTGGTCGACGGTGATGCAGCCGCGCGGCGCCTTCCTCGGCAACCTGCGTTATTACATGGTGACGACGAGCTGGTTCGCATGGCCGGCGTGGCCGCTCGCGCTCTGGGCGCTCTGGAGCAGGCGAAAGGTGCTGCTCGAGCCACGAACGTTTGTTCCGCTGGCGGCGCTCGTGCTCTCGCTGGGCGCGGTCGCATTCGCCGGCCCGGCGCAGGACATCAATTGCATGGTGTTGCTGCCGCCGCTCGCGCTCCTTGCGGCACAAGGGATCGGCGCCTTGCGGCGCGGCGCCGCGAACGCGCTCGACTGGTTCGGCGTCATGACGTTCACCTTCTTCGCCGCGCTCGTGTGGCTCGGCTACGTGTCGATGATGACCGGCTTGCCGCCGCGCGTCGCCAAGAACTTCATCAAGGCCGCGCCCGGATTTGCGTCGCAGTTCGAGCTGTTGCCGTTTCTGGTCGCGCTGGCGCTCGCCGCCGGATGGCTCGTTCTCGTCGCATGGACGAAGCCTTCTCCGACGCGCGGCGTGCTGCGCTGGGCGGGCGGGATCGCGCTGCTTTGGGGCACGTTCGCCACCCTCTGGCTTCCCTGGGCCGATTACCAGAAGAGCTATCGCGCGGTTGCGCTGCAATTGAAGTCGAAGATTCCGGCCGGCGCGAAATGCGTCGCGCGCAGCAGCCTGGGGACCGCGCAGCGCGCAGCGCTCGGCTACCATGCGGGAATCCAGACGCAACCGTTCAGCCGCTCGAAACCCGCGGCTTGCCCGCTGCTCATCGTGCAGGGCAACCCGCAGCACGAGCGCGACGCTCCCGGCGCCGACTGGGTGAAGCTTGCAGACGTCGGGCGGCCGCGCGACCGGGACGAACGCTTTCGGCTCTATCAATACAAGCCGTGAATACGAAACCGCCCATCGAATGCGGGGCATGGCAGCGCCTCGCCGCGCACGCCGCGCAGTGCAGGGCGACGCGCATCGCCGAGCTCTTTTCCGGCGACGCGCGGCGGGCGGCGCGCCTGACGGCGCAGGCGCCGGGTGTGCGCTACGACTATTCCCGGCAGCGTCTTGACACGCCGGCGCTGGAGCTGCTCGCGCAGCTCGCGGCGGAACGCGGATTCGACGAGTGGCGCGCGGCCCTGCTGGAGGGCCGCCCGGTCAATTCGACCGAGCAGCGCGCCGCGAGCCACACCACGCAGCGTGCGGGGGATGCAGCGCCGGCCGACGTCAGGGCAACGCTTGCGCGCATGCGCGAGCTTGCAACCAGGTTGCGCTCCGAGGGCCGCTTCAGGCGCATCGTGCATCTCGGCACAGGCGGCTCCGCGCTCGGACCGCAGCTCGTGGTGGACGCGCTCGGCGTGCGCGGCACCGCGATCGAATTTACCTTCGCCGCAAACGTGGATCCGCTCGATCTGGAGCGTGCGCTCGCCGGCGCGCAACCCGGGTCCACGCTCTTCATCGTGGTCTCGAAAAGCTTTTCCACCGAAGAGACGCTTGCCAACGCGCATGCCGCCAGGCGCTGGCTCGGCGTGCGCGATGCGAGCGCTCATTTCATCGCGGTGACCGGCAACGCGGTTGCCGCGCGGGCGTTCGGCGCCGCCGAAGTGCTGCCGCTTCCCGACCCGGTCGGCGGCAGGTTTTCGGTCTGGTCGGCGGCCGGATTCGGCGCGCTGTGCGCGGTCGGCGCGGACGAATTCGACGCGCTTCTGTCCGGGGCGCGGGAGATCGACCTGCATTTCATGCAAGCGCCGGTGCCGCGCAACGTCCCTGCGCTGATGGCGCTTGCCGGCGTCTGGAACGTGAACTTCCTCGGCGCCGCGACGCACGCGGTGCTTCCGTACGCGCACGCATTGCGGCTGCTGCCCGCCTATCTGCAGCAGCTCGAAATGGAATCGAACGGCAAGCGCGTCGATCGCGAAGGGCGGACGGTCGAGTACGCCACCGCGCCGGTGGTCTGGGGATTCGAGGGCACGGTCGGGCAGCACTCGTTTCACCAGCTGCTGCATCAGGGGACCCAGGTCGTGCCGGCGGATTTCATCGTCGCCGATGCGATGGAGGGCGACGCGACGCGTTGCGCGATGCTGGCCGCGCATGCGAAGGCGCAGGCCGAGGCGCTCGCTTTCGGCAACGTCGCCGCGGGCGGCAGCGCGGCAGGAGCGAATCAATCGCTTCCGCCGCACCGCATCTGTCCGGGCAACCGGCCCTCGAGCACCATCGCGCTGGAACGGCTGGACGCGAGAAACCTCGGCCGGCTGCTTGCCCTCTACGAGCACAAGGTGTTCACGCAGGGCGTCATCTGGAACGTCAACAGCTTCGACCAGTGGGGCGTCGAACTCGGCAAACAGCTTGCCCGGGGAATTCTTTCGAGGAGGAGATAGTCATGGACCAGGAAACGTTCAACCTCAGCATCCGCAAGTTCCTGAAAATGGTCGGCGTCAACTCGCAGCGCGAAATCGAGCAGGCGGTGCAGCAGGCGCTGCAGCAGGGGCGCCTGCGGGGCGAGGAGACTTTCCCCGCCAAGGTCACGCTCGAGATTCCCTCTCTCGGGCTCAAAGTGCCTTTCGACGGCGAAATAAAGCTAAAATGATTTTGCATGAATAAGGCCAGGGAATTCGACCAGTCGGTCGTCGCCGAGCTGCGCGCGCTTCTGGGAGATCGCGTCAGCGTTTCGGCCGCGGTGCGCGAGCACCACGGCAAGGACGAATCGTACTTTCCGTACGCGCCGCCGGACGCGGTGGTGTTTCCGCATTCGACCGAGGAAGTGCGCGACGTGGTCGGCATTTGCCGCCGGCACCGCGTGCCGATGATTCCGTTCGGCGTCGGCACCTCGCTCGAAGGACACATCCTCGCCGTGCAGGGCGGCGTTTCGATCGACCTGTCGCAGATGGACAAGGTGGTCGCGGTGCACGAATCCGACCTCGACGCGGTGGTGCAGGCGGGCGTGACGCGCAAGCAGTTGAACGAAACCATCAAGCACAGCGGGCTCTTTTTTCCGGTGGACCCCGGGGCGGACGCGACGATCGGCGGCATGGCGGCGACGCGCGCCTCGGGCACGAATGCGGTGCGCTACGGCACGATGCGCGAGAACGTGCTCGCGCTCAAAGTCGTGCTGGCCGACGGGCGGATCATCCAGACGCAGGGCCGCGCGAAGAAATCGGCCGCCGGTTACGACCTGACGCGCCTGTTCGTCGGTTCGGAGGGAACCCTCGGCATCATGACCGAAGTCACGGTGCGGCTCTACCCGGTCCAGGAGGCGATGTCCGCCGCGGTGTGCGCATTCGATTCGGTGGACGGCTGCACGCACACGGTCATCCAGACCATCCAGGCGGGAGTGCCGGTGGCGCGCTGCGACATCGTGTGCGAAAAGACGATCGACGCGATCAACAAGTACAAGAAGACGCAATACCGCGTCGCGCCGACGCTGTTCTTCGAGTTTCACGGCTCGAAATCGAGCGTGGTCGAGCAGGCCGAAACCGTGCAGGCGATCGCGAAGGACAACGGCGGCATGGACTTCCAGTGGGCGACCCGGCCGGAGGAGCGCACGCAACTCTGGGATGCGCGTCACAGTGCCTATTTCGCCTGCCTGCAGATCAAGCCCGGCTCGCGCGCCGTCTCGACCGACGTCTGCGTGCCGATCTCGCGGCTCGCGGAGTGCGTGCACGAGACGATGGAAGACATGAAGAATTACATCGCGCCGGTGCCGCTCCTCGGCCACGTCGGCGACGGCAACTTCCATCTCATGCTGCTCGTCGATCCGGCAAAGCCCGAGGAGACCGAGCTCGCGAAGCAGTTCAACAAGCGGCTGGTGGAACGCGCGATCCGCATGGAGGGCACGTGCACCGGGGAGCACGGCATCGGGCTCGGCAAGCAGGAGTCGCTGCGCACCGAGCTGGGCGACGACGTGATCGACGTCATGCGCGAGATCAAGCGGGTGTTCGACCCGTACAACCTCATGAATCCGGGCAAGGTCGTGCCTTTGGCATGAGCGCGGAAAAGCGCCTGAAGGAGCTGGGAATCGAGCTGCCGCCGGTAGCCGCGCCGGTGGCGAACTACGTCAACGCGGTGCGCACGGGAAATCTGCTCTTTCTCGCAGGCAAAGGCCCCTCCCCGGTGGACGGGCTGCGCCCTCAGGGAAAGCTCGGGCGCGAGTTCACGGTCGAGCAGGGCTATCGGTTTGCGCGCTCCACAGGGCTCGCGCTGCTCGCCGTCATGAAGGCTGAACTGGGCAGCCTCGACCGCGTCCGGCGCGTCGTCAAGGTGCTCGGCATGGTGAATGCCGTACCCGACTTCACCGACCAGCCGAAGGTGATCAACGGCTGCTCGGATCTGTTGGTCGAGGTTTTCGGGGAACGGGGCCGCCACGCGCGCTCTGCGGTCGGCATGGGTTCGCTGCCGAACGGGATCCCGGTCGAAATCGAGGCGATCGTCGAAGTGACGGCGCAGCCACGCAAACCGACCCAACGCGGCAAACCACGCGGAAGGTAGGCCGGGGGAAACCGTCTTCCGCTCCCGGAGCAGGGAGGACTCGCAATGGAACACGGCAGATCGTGGCGGCGGCACGCGAGGGGGACCCGGATTGACGCAGCCGCAGCCCCCGCCGCCTAGGAAGTCAAATCGTCATCACGGTCTTGCGGTAGTACTGCAGTTCCTCGATCGATTCGAGGATGTCGGATAGCGCTTCGTGCCTGCCCTGCTTGACCAGGCCCTTCAAGGCCTCCGGGTTCCAGCGCCTGACCAGCTCCTTCACCGTCGAGACATCGAGGTTGCGGTAGTGGAAATGCGCTTCCAGCCGCGGCATCCAGCGCGCGAGGAAGCGCCGGTCCTGGCAGATCGAATTGCCGCACAGGGGCGAGACTCCGGCGGGTACGTATAGCGCCAGGAACTCCAGGGCCAGCGCCTCGGCGTTCGCCTCATCGAGCGTCGAAGCGCGCACCCGTTCGATCAGTCCCGACTTGGCGTGCACGCTCCGGTTCCAGGCGTCCATTGCGTTGAGGACTTCATCGGGCTGGTGCACCACCAGCACCTTGCCTTCGCTCAGGTGATTGAGATCCGAATCGGTGACGACAAGCGCGATCTCGAGCACGCGGTCGGATTCGGGCACCAGACCGGACATCTCCATGTCGAGCCAGGCAAGGCGGGTCGGGTCGGCGGCCATGCTTTATTCGTTTGGAGCCCCGCGGTATTCTCTCACGTCATGGGAAATCCGTTGACGTGGACGTTCGTCGCGGCGCTCGCGGCGGCGACCTGCATCCGTCTGTGGCTCGCCGGGCGCCAGATCCGGCACGTACGCGCGCACCGCGATGCCGTGCCCGACGGTTTTTCGGGTGCAATCCCGTTGGCCGCCCACCAGAAGGCCGCCGACTACAGCGTCGCCAGGACGCGGCTGGGCATCGTCGATCTGCTGATCGGTGTCGCGGCGCTCGCCGCGCTCACCCTCGGCGGGCTGCTGCAGGTGTCGTCGGACGCCTGGGCGGGGCTGCTCGACCCGGCCGGCCTGTGGCATGGTGTGGCGTTGATCGTGTCCGTGATGGTGCTGCTCTCCGTGCTCGAGCTTCCGTTCACGGTGTACCGGACGTTCGTGCTCGAGGCGCGGTTCGGCTTCAATCGCATGACGCGCGCGCTTTTCGTCGCCGATCTGGCGCGCCAGGCGGGGCTCGGGCTCGCGCTCGGAGTGCCGCTCGTGGTGCTGGTGCTGTGGCTGATGGGAGCGATGGGCGAGCGCTGGTGGCTGTACGTCTGGATCGCCTGGATGGCGTTCAACCTCGCGATCCTGCTGATCTATCCGACGTTCATCGCGCCGCTCTTCAACCGCTTCACGCCGCTCGAGGATCCGGCGCTCGCCCGGCGCGTCGAGGCGCTGCTGGCGCGCTGCGGGTTCCGCTCGAGCGGCCTGTTCGTGATGGACGGCTCGAAGCGCTCGACCCACGGCAACGCCTATTTCACCGGCTTCGGCGCGGCAAAGAGGATCGTCTTTTTCGACACGCTGCTCTCGCGCCTCGCGCCTCCCGAGGTGGAGGCGGTGCTCGCGCATGAGCTGGGCCATTTCAAACGCCACCACGTCTGGAAGCGGGTCGGGGTGCAGTTCGCGCTCTCGCTGGCGCTGCTCTGGATGCTCGGGCAGCTGATCGGCGAGGCGTGGTTCTACGAGGGGCTGGGCGTTACCACCCGCTCCACGGCCATCGCGCTGCTGCTGTTTTTCCTTGCGATGCCGGTGTTCGCGTTCTTCCTGCAGCCGGTGACGAGCCTGTACTCGCGCAGGCACGAATTCGAAGCCGACGCGTACGCGGCCTCGCACGCGAGCGCCGCGGAGCTGGTGAAGGCGCTGGTCAAGCTGTATCAGGACAATGCCGCCACGCTCACGCCGGACCCGCTGCATTCGGCGTTTTACGACTCCCATCCACCCGCGGCGACCCGGATCGCGCGACTGAGGACGACATGAACGACCTGTTGAGCAAGAAATGCAAACCCTGCGAAGGCGGCGTTGCGCCGTATTCCACGCCGCAGGCGAACGACATGCTGAAGGCGCTGAAAGGCTGGATCATCGAGAACGGCAGGCTCGTCAAGCTCTACCCGTTCAAGAACTACTACCAGACCATGGCATTCGTAAACGCGCTTGCCTGGATCTCGCACCGCGAGGACCATCACCCCGATCTGGCGGTCGGCTACAACCAGTGCAGAGTGGCGTATTGGACGCACGCCATCGGCGGCCTGTCGGAGAACGATTTCATCTGCGCCGCAAAGTGCGATTCGCTGCTCGATCTCTAGCGTGAAGCGCGTCTACAGCTCGTTCAATCTTGCCGCCGTGCATCACGCGAAAAACGTACTCGAGGCCGAGGGGATCCGTGCGACGGTGCGCAACGAGCATCTGTCCTCGGCGATGGGCGAGCTGCCTCCCGCCGAATGCCAGATCGAACTCTGGGTTCTGCGCGACGAGGACAGGGTTCGCGCCGAAGCACTGCTGCGCGACGGGCCGCGGGCAAGCGGCGCGCCGTGGCGCTGCGCCGCCTGCGGCGAGGCCTCGGAGACCCAGTTCACGCAGTGCTGGAAATGCGGCGCAATTCGCGGCAGCTGAACTTCTAGGCGCACGCCCCGGGCGCGCCGGGTTTGACCCCCTCGCGCGCGGGAGCGCGCCGCTTCGTTCACAGCACCCGTGCCGCGCCGAGGACGATGAGGATGAACACCCACAGGACGAGCGCGCGCCAGAGCAGGCCGACTGCGCTGTCGAGGAACGGACTGTCGGCGAGCTCGCCCACGCCGAGGTCGGGGCGCGCCTCGACCCCGCCCGGCTCGTTGAGCGGCATGCCCAGGCGAACGCCCAGGGCGCCTGCTCCCGCCGCGAGCACGACTCCCATCTGACGATCCGGCCAGGCGCGCGCCTGCGTGCGCCAGCAATATGCGGCGTCTTCGAAATCGCCCACCACCGCGAACGCCGCGGCAGTCAGCCGCGCCGCGGGCCACTCGAGAACCGTGTACACCTGTTCGGCGGTGCGCCCGAACGCACCGAGCCTGGCCCAGCGATTCCTCAAAAACATTGCGAGCCGGTACAGGATCGCGCCGCCGGGACCCGGCAACAGCACGAACCAGAACAGCACTCCGAATACGTGCCGGTGCGACGCAGTGAGCGCTTCTTCGATCGCGAGCCGGATGACTTCCTCGCGGCTGCAGTGCGTCGCCGGTTCGCCGCGCCACGCCCCCAGCGCGGCGCGGGCGCGATCCAGATCGCCCTCGCGGATCGCCGCCTGTACGTCCGTGAAGTAATGGCTGAACTGGCGAAAACCGAGCGTGAGGTAGAGCGCCGCGATGTTGAACGCAAGCGCGAGGAGCGGATTGACCCAATCCAGGAAATTGTGCAGGGCGATTGCGCCCAGCACGGGCGGCAGGACCGCGATCAGCCACGCGATCGTGCCGTGACGCATCTCGCCTGCGTTGAAGGAGGTCTCGAGCCAGCTTGCGCAGTTCGACAGCAGCGCGAGCCAGGCTTTGCGGTCCCCGAGCGGCTGCCATTGCTCGAGCAGCAATGCGGCAACGATGGCGATCACGGCCATATCGCGGTCGAAGATAGCACAGCGAGGACTTATCCGATCCCGGCGGCAAGATGACGGTACAGGTTGACGAGCATTCCCGCGGTCGCGCCCCAGATGTAGTAGCTGCGGTAGGGAATGGCGTAGTAATGCACCACGCGTCCCTGGAATTCACGCGCGTGCCGTTGATGGTGTGCGGGATCCAGCAGGAAGGAGAGCGGCACCTCGAACACCTCCTCCACCTCGAAGGCGTCCGGGCTGAGCGCGAAAGGCGGCGTCACCAGCCCGACGACCGGCGACACGCGAAAGCCGGTGCGGGTGTGGTAGTCCGCGAGCCTGCCGAGCAGCTCGATGTGTTCCGGAGCGAGGCCGATCTCCTCCCGCGTCTCGCGCAGCGCAGTCGCTTCGGGCGACGCGTCGCGTGCCTCGGCGCGTCCGCCCGGAAAGCTGACCTGGCCCGAGTGGTCCCTCAAATGCGCGGTGCGGCGAGTGAACAGCACGGTCAGCTCCGCGGGCCGGGTGACGATCGGGACCAGCACGGACGCCGCCTTGAGCAGAGATGCATCGGGTCGCGCGTCCTGGTCCCCGTAGACCGTTTCCGCAGGTACGGCCGGGGTTGCGAAATGCCGCCGCAGCCAGGCCGAGTCGAGCTCGAGCGCCCTGTCGTGGATCAGCGTCGCCCGCATCCGGAATA
>CAZYVT010000007.1:22728-90829 GCA_964651335.1 uncultured Enterobacteriaceae bacterium
AAAACGCCGCCCTCGGGCGGCGTTTTTGCTGGTGCAGCCGGCTACTTGATCGCCTGCAGCCTGTCGAATACGTCCTTGGGCCAGGGAAGCGCCGAGCCGTCCGGCTGCTTGCCTTCCTGGTAGAACTTCGCGACCGCGGCGATGAACGGCTTGCGGTCCACCATCACGACGGTCTTGCCGCGCTTCGAGAAATCGGTCATCAGCTTCTTCTCGATCTCGATGATCTCGCCGGTTGCCTTCGCCGCGGCCTCCAGGTACACGGCCTGGAAGGTCTTCTTGTCGGCGTCGGAGAGCTTCGCCCACAGCGGCCCGCCGATGATCGTCAGCAGCGCGTCGGTGATGTGCGCCGTGATGTTGATGTGCGACTGCACCTCGTAGAACTTCTTGGCGTCGATCGTGGGCAAGGGGTTTTCCTGGGCATCGACCGTCTTGTTCTGCAGTGCCAGGTACACCTCGGCGAACGCGATCGGCGTCGGGTTTGCGCCCACCGCGCGCGGAAACAGCGTGTACAGCGGCGCATCCGGAACGCGGATCTTCAGCCCTTTCATGTCCTCGGGCCTGTTGAGGGCCTTGTTGGCCGTGGTCTGGCGATTGCCGTAATACGTGATCGCCACCACCTTGTTGCCGCCGGAACCCTTCTGGTAGCCGTCGGCGAGCTCCTGGAACAGCTTCGACTGCGTGTACTTCTTCCAGTGCTCGAAATCGCGGAACATGAACGGCGCGCCGCCGATCGCGATCGGCCGGTAGCTGCGCTCCGCGAACAGCTGCCCGGTGTAGATGATGTCCACCGTGCCCAGCGTCAGCCCCTGGTTGATGTCGGTTTCCTTGCCGAGCGAGGAGGCCGGAAACACGTCCATCGCATAGCGGTTCGCCGTGCGCTTGCCGATCTCGCCGGCAGCCCAGACCGCCGCCGTGTGGTACGGCTCGCTGGTCTCGTAGACATGCGCAAACTTGAGTTTTTGCTGCGCCAACGCAGTCGCCGGCACGGCAAGCGCCAGTGCGGCCGCAAGCACCGCGATTCTGAGTTTCATGGATTGTTCCCCCTCTCTAAGGCAGCAGAATAACCGAACCCGTGGTCTTGCGCGATTCGAGATCGCGATGCGCCTGCTGCGCGTCGGCGAGCTTGTAGCGCGCGGAGATCTCGATCTTCACTTTGCCGGATTTCACCACCCCGAACAGGGCGTTCGCCGCCGCCTCGAGGTCGCCGCGCGCCGCGATGTAAGTGATGAGCGTCGGGCGAGTGAGATAGAGCGATCCCTTCTGCGCCAGCACGCCGATGTTCACCGGCGCCACCGCGCCGGAGGCGTTGCCGAAGGAGACCATCATGCCGAGCGGCCGCAGACAATCGAGCGACCCCTCCCAGGTGGTCTTGCCCACCGAGTCGTAGACCACCGGCACCCCCTTGCCTCCGGTGAGCTCCTTTACGCGCGCAGCGAAATTTTCGCGCGTGTAGACGATCGTGTGGTCGCAGCCATGGGATTTCGCGATCGCCGCCTTTGCGTCCGATCCGACCGTGCCGATCACGGTCGCGCCCAACACCTTGAGCCATTGGCAGGCGATCAGTCCCACTCCGCCCGCGGCGGCATGAAGCAGCACCGTGTCCCCCGGCTTCACGGCGAACGTGCGGTGGATCAGGTACCAGGCGGTCATTCCCTTCAGCATCATCGACGCCGCCTGCTCCTCCGAGATCGCCTCCGGAATCTTCACCAGCCGGTCGGCGGGCGCCACGCGCGCTTCCGCGTAGGCACCGATCTGGTTGGTGTAGGCGACGCGATCGCCGATCTTCAGCTGCGTGACACCGGGGCCGACTGCTTCGACCGCTCCTGCGCCCTCGTTGCCCGCACCCGACGGCAGCGGCAGCGAATACAGGCCGGAGCGCTGATAGGTGTCGATGAAATTGACCCCGATCGCGGCGTGCCGGACGCGCACCTGGCCGGGGCCCGGCTCGGGCACGGTCACGTCATCGAGCTGCAGGACTTCGGGGCCGCCGGTCTTGTGAAAGCGCACTGCTTTTGTCATGTCTCGATCTCCTCAGTGGAACAGCGTCAGCACGCCAGTGTAGCCGTACAGCCGGTCGTGCGAAATCTCGCCGCTGCAGAAAAATCCGACCAGCGGCACTTCGCCGAGCGCCTCCCGCACCAGTTCGAGTTCGGCGCCCCTGCGTCCGAACATGTGCTCGCCGCGCCCGACGCAGGAGAAGTAGAGAGCGCCCTTTGGCGGCGCGGCAAGGCCCGCCCTGAGCTCCGCGAGAATGCGCGCCAGGTCCTCGCGCGCGCTGGCCGCGTCGCGCTTGCAAAACAGGATCTCCGAATTCCGCTCTACGGCGTCGCCGATCGCGATCAGCTTTTTCCGCGGGTCGATCGCGACCAGGTTGCGCACCAGGTAGTCTCCGCCCGCGCGCCGGTCGGCCTGTCCGGAGCCGGGGACGCTCAATCCAACATGGACGAACTGCGCGGCTCGCTCAAGATCGCGCGCCAGCAATTCCCCCACGTCTTCGCGGAACACATCGAGGGCGGGACGCCCGTCCAGAGTGACGATCACGTTCGCGACGCACTCGGTCACGCGATGGCGGGGAGTGCCCCCGCTCTCCGCCATTGCCTGCAGCGGGCTGCAGCCTTGAGTCAGCCGGGTCTTCACGCCGACCTCGGTGCTGAGAAGCACGCCGGACAGCCCTCCCGAGATGACGTCCTTCGCCACCTGCACGCTGCGTCCGCGCGAGCTGGACAGGCCACCCACCAGGTAGCCGCTTTCGACCTTCGAAGACATGTCGGCGATCAGTGCTGCAATGTCAGGCGTATTCGGGTCGGCGTGCACCACGGCGAAATGCGCCGCGCCGGGTGCGACGGGGGCGCGCGAGCGCCCCGAAAATACATGGTATTGCCCCTTCTGCAGATCAGTCGCCATGAGGACCAGCGCCGGTTCGTCGAGATATTCGATCCCGGTCGCTAGGATCCCGACGCCGACCGTGCCTACCCAATCGACAATGCCGGTCCGGACGCGCAATTCGGCGACGATCCTCTCCGCGTGCGGCACCAGTGCGTCGGTGAAGTAGATGAAACCAAGCCCAGTTCCCGCAGAACCAAGCTGCGCAACGCAGGCATCGACGCATTCCTGCCACGTCGCGCCCGACGCATGCGCGTAGCGGAAGCGGCTCACTTGCGGTTCTTCGGCTGCGCGGGCGGCTCTCCCGGCTTGGGCGCCGGCGCGCTTCCGCTCATCGCCTGCTGCAGGGCCGTCCAGGGCCAGAGCATCGGGTTCGGCTGCTGGGCGCCGGCCGAGGCCGCTTCCATTCCCGCTTCCGCGGTCGCCCGCATCGCCTGCAGCGCTGCCTTCTGTACCTCGAGCCCCTGAATCGCCATGCGCAGCATATTGAGGTTCATCGAAAGCCAGGCTTCGACCGCCCTCAGCTCGGCGACGCGCTTTTCAATCTCCTGTGGATCGAGCGTGGGCATTGCCATCCCCGGCACCGGAATGCCGAGCGGACTCCAGAGGCGGCGGAACATCTCGAACGGGTCCTGCGGGGTCTGGGAATCGGCCATGGTTCATGTCTCCTCGAAAAAGGTTCGCACTTCCGCGGCGCGGCTCGTGGTGTCCTGGTAGCCGAGGTCGATCAGGGCGCGGCAGAACTCTCGCTCGAAAAGCAGGTAGCTCACCAGGTTGGAGCCGGCGCGGTTCAACGCGCCCGTGGGCCGCAGAACAAAGCGCACCATCGGCGGCAGCTCGTGCACAAAGCGCGCCGCGATCCGTTCGATCGGGTGCGAGGGCGAAATGAACAGCACTTTTACCGGGCGCAGCTCGATCTTGCGCAGCGCGAAAATTTCCGCCGGAACCACGGTCAGCGTACGGTTGATGCGCTCCAGCCGCTCGATGTCCACCATCAGGCTGTCGAGAAAGATGGAGTTGAGGGCGTGGCCCGCAATCTGCGCCAGCGAAGGATAGATGTTCGAGCGCGAGCGCGCCTCGTCTGCGCTCTGCCGGCCGGTACCGACGACCACGATCCGGTCCGCGCCGAGGTGCAGGGCCGGGCTCACCGGCGCGATCTGCCGCATCGAGCCATCGCCGAAGTACTCGCGATGCACCTTGACCGCCGGAAAAATGAAAGGCAGCGCCGAGGAGGCAAGCAGGTACTCGAGCTTGAGCGGCACCGCGGCGCCGATTCGCTGCTGGCGCTCCCAGCCTTCGAGCCCGGACACGCCCTGGAAGAACGCGACGCTCTGCCCCGAGGTGTATCCGGAGGCGGTCACGCTCACCGCGTACAGCGACCCGGCGTCAATGTTCTGCTGGATGCGGTCAAAGGGCAGGAATTTTTCCAGCATGCCCCGGAGCGGGGCGTTGTCCAGCAGGGAAATCGGATTCTGCCGCGAAATCCAGGAAAGAGCGCCAAGCCAGCGCAATCCCCTGCCCATGATGCTCGCGACGTCGGTGCGGTAGACCAGCTCGCACCGCATGTGCTCCCATACGTCGAGCAGGTTTCCCACTGCCTGCGTGAAATTGTCCGCGAAAACCGCCAGCGCCGCCGCATTGATGGCGCCCGCCGAGGTGCCGCACAGGATCGGAAACGGATTTTTCGTCGGGTTGCCGAGGATGTCGCGCACGGCCTTGAGAACGCCGACCTGGTAAGCGGCACGCGCGCCGCCCCCGGTCAGCACCAGCCCGGCGCGGCCCTGCGCGGGGGTTACCGGAAACGGCGCCGCGGTGTTCGCGGCGGCATCGCTCGCCATGCGGGGGTTCCGGTCAGAACAGGCTCTGTTCGTGGCCGCGCGGCGCGTTGACGTCCACCACCGTGAGCGCGGTCATGTTGACGATGCGGCGCACCGTGGCCGAGGGCGTCAGGATATGCACCGCGCGCGCGGCGCCAAGAAGGATCGGTCCGATGGTCACGCCGTCTCCCGAGGCCGTCTTGAGCAGGTTGAACGCGATGTTCGCGGCGTCCAGAGTCGGCATGATGAGCAGATTGGCCGCGCCCTTCAGCCGCGACCGCGGGAAGACCCGCAGCCGGATTTCCTCGGAGAGCGCCGCATCGCCGTGCATTTCACCCTCCACCTCGAGACCCGGCGCGCGCTCGGCCAGGATCGCGAGCGCCTGCTGCATCTTCAACGACGATGCGATCTGCACCGAGCCGAAGTTGGAAGCCGAGAGCAGCGCCACCTTGGGAATGACCCCGAAGCGGCGCACTTCTTCGGCGGCGAGGATGGTCATCTCCGCGATGTTCTCCGGGTCTGGATCGGGTGTCACGTAGGTGTCGCAGATGAACACCGTCTGGCTGGAAAGGATGAGCGCGTTCATCGCAGCGTAGTGCTTCACTCCGGGCCGCAGTCCGATCACCTGGTCCACGTATTGCAGGTGCAGGGCGTGCGTGCCGAACGTGCCGCACAGCATGCCGTCGGCCTCGCCGTGGTGGATCATCATCGCACCGATGAGCGTCAGCCGGCGCCGCATTTCGATCATGGCGTATTCGGGCGAGACCCCCCGGCGCTCCGTCAGCCCGTGGTACGCGGTCCAGTACTCGCCGTAGCGCGCGTCGTACTCCGGGTTGACCAGTTCTATTTCCCTCCCGGCGCGGATGCGCAGGCCGAGGCTCTCGATGCGGCGCTCGATCACCGCGGGCCGCCCGATCAGCGTCGGTTTCGCCAGCCCTTCGTCCACCACGGTCTGGGCGGCGCGCAGCACGCGCTCGTCCTCACCCTCTGCGTAGACGATCCTCTTGGGCGAAGCCTTTGCCGCGGCGAACAGCGGCTTCATGATCAGCCCCGAGTGGTAGACGAACTGCGAGAGCGACTCGCGATACGCATTGAGGTCCGTGATCGGCCGGGTCGCGACGCCCGAATCCATCGCCGCCTGGGCCACCGCCGGCGCGATGCGCGCGATCAGCCGCGGGTCGAACGGGCGCGGGATCAGATACTCGGGGCCGAACTTCATTTCCTCGCCGCCGTATGCGATCGCCACGATGTCGGAGCCCTCGGCCTGGGCGAGTTCGGCGATCGCGCGCACTGCCGCAAGCTCCATCTCGGCCGTGATCGCCGTCGCGCCGACGTCGAGCGCACCCCGGAAGATGAACGGGAAGCAAAGGACATTGTTGACCTGGTTGGGATAGTCGGAGCGCCCGGTGGCGATCAGGCAGTCGGGGCGAGCCTCTTTCGCGAGCTCCGGCCGGATTTCCGGCTCCGGGTTGGCCAGCGCAAGGATGAGCGGTTTCGCCGCCATTTTCTTCACCATCCCGGGCTTGAGAACCCCGCCCGCGGACAGGCCAAGGAACACGTCCGCACCCTCGATCACCTCGCCGAGCGTGCGCGCCTTGGTGTCCTTCGCGTAGCGCTCCTTGTCCGGGTCCATCTCCTCCTTGCGGCCCTCGTACACCACGCCCTTGATGTCGGTGACGGTGATGTTCGCAACCGGCAGGCCCATCTTGACCAGCAGATCCAGGCACGTGAGCGCCGCCGCGCCCGCGCCGGATGCGACGAGCTTCACGTTCTTGAGCTCCTTGCCGACGACCTTGAGGCCGTTCAGGGTCGCCGCGCCGACGATGATCGCGGTGCCGTGCTGGTCGTCGTGGAACACCGGGATCTTCATGCGCGCCCGGAGCTTGCGCTCGATCATGAAGCACTCGGGCGCCTTGATGTCCTCGAGATTGATGCCGCCGAACGTCGGCTCGAGGCTGGCGATGATTTCGACCAGCTTCTCCGGGTCGCGCTCGTCGATCTCGATGTCGAAGACGTCGATGCCGGCGAATTTCTTGAACAGCACGCCCTTGCCTTCCATGACGGGTTTCGCGGCAAGCGGGCCGATCGCACCGAGGCCGAGCACCGCGGTGCCATTGGTGATCACGGCGACGAGATTGCCTCGCGCGGTGAGCGACGCCGCCTCGGCGGGCTTCTCCGCAATCTCGGTGCAGGCGTAGGCGACGCCCGGCGAATAGGCGAGCGCGAGATCACGCTGATTGGTCAGCTGCTTGGTCGGCAGAATCGAGATCTTGCCCGGCCGCGGGAGCCGGTGATACTCGAGGGCACTGTTCTTGAGCTGCTCGTCCACCTCCGCTCCTTCCCTCGGATGCAAACCCGCTGCCGCCGTCCGTACGGGGCGTCGATTATAGCAATCCGTGCATCCGTATAATCGTCTGCACGATTGGCATGGTCGAACGCATTCTGACGGCGCGGCGCGTGGCGGAGATCCAGCCTTTCGAGGTGATGGAGGTGATGGCGCGCGCGCACGCGCTCGAGGCGGCGGGAAAACACGTCGTGCACATGGAAATCGGCGAGCCGGATTTCACCGCACCCGCATCCGTGGTCGAGGCAGCGGTGAAGGCGTTGCGCGACGGCATCACCAGCTACACGCCGTCGCTCGGCATTGCTCCGCTGCGGGAGACGATCGCTCGCTTCTACGGCGAGCGCTTCGGCGCCCTGGTCGCGCCGTCGCGCGTCGCAGTCACCGCGGGTGCGTCGGGCGGGCTGCTGCTTGCTCTTGCGCTCTACACCGAGCCCGGCGACGAATTTCTCGTGCCCGATCCAGGATATCCCGGTTACCGGCATTTCGTGCGCGCCTTCGAGGGCGTCGCAAAACCGGTTCAGGTCGACGCGGCGACGCAATTCCAGCCGACGCTGGACATGGTGCGCGGGGCGTGGGGACCGCGCACGCGCGGCCTGCTGCTCGGCTCGCCCGCGAACCCCACCGGCACCGTGATCCCGGCGGGCGAGCTGCGCCGGATCGCCGAGTACGTGGCGCTGCAAGGCGGCATCCTGATCATGGACGAGATCTACCAGGGGCTGGTGTACGGATCGGAGCCATCGACCGTGATCGGCGCCCCCGGCGAGATCGTGGTGGTCAGCAGCTTTTCCAAGTACTTCTGCATGACCGGCTGGCGGCTCGGCTGGGTCGTGCTGCCGGAGGAGCGCGTGCGCGAATTCGAGAAGCTCGCGCAGCACTTCTTCATTTGCCCCGCGACGGTCGCGCAACACGCGGCGCTTGCGGCATTCAGGCCGGAGACCCTCCAGGTCCTCGAAGCGCGGCGCGCCGAGTTCGCGAGGCGACGTGATTTTCTGCTTCCCGCGATCGAACGCGCCGGGCTCGCCGTGCCCGCGCGGCCGCATGGCGCTTTCTACGTGTATGTCGACTGTTCGCGTTACGGGGACGCGAAACACTTTGCACTCTCGCTGCTGGAGCGCGAGGCGGTGGCCGCAACTCCAGGGACGGACTTCGGGCAGAATCGGACGCAACGCTTTGTCCGTTTCGCCTATACGCGCGGCATGGCAGACCTCGAGGAGGCCGCCGCGCGGCTGCAGCGCTTCTGCAACTAGAAACCCGCGGATTGTCCGGAACGTTTGCGGTGCGCTGGGCCGGGCACGGTCACGCCGCTGCGCGGCGTGGTTCTTTAGGTCGCAGCGCGCCGTGCGCGCGCGATCATCTGCCCCAGGCGGGCACGCTCCGCTAGAACCTTGCCCGAGTACTGCGAGGTGGGTTCGTCGAAGGCGCCGGCGTACATCTGGAGCGCGGTGTCGGTCTCGCCGAAGCGCCGCAGGTACTGACGCAGAATCTGCGTACCGATCCGGATATTGATCTCCGGGTCGAGCAGTGCCGTTTCCCCCCCGTGCTCGAACAGTTTGTCCTGATGATACTTCGGCACCACCTGCATCAGGCCTTTCGCGCCCAGGATGCTCTGGGCGACGGGGTTGAACTTGGATTCGACCGCCACCACCGCAAGGATCAGCAACGGATCGACCCGATGCTCGGCGCCCGCCCGGTACGCGCTGGAGACAACCGTCGCGATCGCCTCCTCGGCCACGCGATAGCGCCTGGAAATGAACTCCGCGACTGCGCGCTGCTCGCGGTCGCTCTCCCCTGCCGCAGGCCGGATCGGATCGGCACTGCCACTCCGGACGGTCGGATCGTCCGCAATGTCCGGCGCCACGGATACCGCACCCCGCTGCAACAGGGTCTCCCGCGTGCCGGGGGCGGCGACCGCCAGCAGGGTCGCCAAGCCCACCAGGGCAAGCAACCCGCGCGCAAGCGAAAACACGCGCAGCGCCGCCGAGAATCTCGCGAATCGGACTGAACTGTACGGTGCTTCCATTTCGCACCTCCGCAAATCTGGCGCCGCCACTTGCGTCCACCGGCGCGTGCCTGTCCCTTTACCTTTAGAAAGACAGTGGGCACGGTGGTCCTGGGTTCAGGCCCTGCGAGTCTGCGACCCGGGCCTGGTGTGCGCCGTACCAGGAAAATGAATCCGCCCCCGGCCGGCACGTCAAATGCTGAAGTCTCAGCACCTGTTATTGCGACGCAATCATTTAATTTTATTACATATTCGGCATATTTGTCAAATGCTTCCGAAAAACTTGGTGAGGCATGTTTGCGCATCGCGTCAAGCCAGTGTACGACCTCGCGGCAGCATATCGGGCAACCCCGTGAGGACGCTACAATACGTCCCGTGGTTGAGACTCTCTCGACTCGTCGGATGAGTTGACAGAAGCCGCGGACCACCCCGAGTCAACCAGTGCGAGCTGATTGACCAGGGTGATCCGCTGAGCTTCAAAGGGCCCGGCGAGGGGCATTCGCCCCTCGCCCCATTCCCGATCGGTTCCCGGTTACGGCCGGGATCCGGTTGGAAACGGCCATGCGGCCGCTGGATTCAGCGCGGTTCTCGCGCCGGGGGTCGCAGCGGTAGACGGCGGAGATACTGGAATCGCCGTCACGGGTGCCACAGGGCTGGCCTCAGATTTTGCGGGCTTTGCGGACGCCTTTTTCTTCTTCTTGGCTGGCTTCTTTTTCTTGGCGGCCTTTTTCCTGCCCGTTGCCTTTTTGGCTACCTTCTTCTTCGAGGATTTCTTCTTCTTAGATGCTTTCTTCTTCTTCTTTTTCTTTGCGGTTTTCTTGCCTTTTTTCTTCGTTGCCATAGCGATCTCCTATTGAGAGTTGCACAAGAAAGCCCGGCCCTGTCGGACCGGACTATTCAACCGCCCGCGGGGGTGAACTCCCGCGAACGGATTGAATTCTTCAGAATCGCGCATCAGCCACCGCTTTTCGCGAGCAGATCCTGATAAAGGATGTCCGGGTCGAGCCGGATGCCGCCCTCCCAGGTCACTGTCGCCGTCGCCGGGTCGACGCGCACCTTCTCGAATTCGCGCACGTCGCGCCAGAGCTTGAAGGCGCCGATTTCGAGCAGATTGCCGAGGAACACGCTGCCCTCCAGGCCGTCGTCGAACCGGATCCACAGCCTGTAGTCCTCTTCAGCCTTGCATGCGGTCACTCTGTGCATATTCGATTCTCCGGGCAAGATTGGCACCGACTCAGTCCCAGCTCAGCGCGCCTCCGGTCTGATACTCGATCACCCGGGTCTCGAAGAAATTCCGTTTGATTTTGTAGTCGGCGTATCGGCCGCGTGGCGCGGCGTGGCGCTCAGGGACAGTGACGCTCAACGCCGCGTCATTCGTCACACTGTCCTGAGCAATCTGCATGCCTTCGTCTCCCCGCCCCTGTTCCCCCGCCGCGGCGCCTCCTCGGGCCGCCTCGACAGGAACCACTATATATAGTACCAAGATGTCACTTCGAAACTAAGTCTAGTACGCGCAATGTACCCGCGGGGAAAACATTTTGCAAGCGGCCGCGCACGGCCGGGAACCACGCAGCGAATCGCGGCAGGCGGGAAACGCGCGTCGGTCAGCCCGTCGCGAGGGCGGCGAACAGACGCGGCCATTCAAACAGGCCGCCGGGATCGGTCTTGCGCCCCGGCGCGACGTCGCTGTGCGCCGCGACCTCGCGCAGCGGCAGCGCTACGCGCAACGCGCGCACCAGGGCGGAGAGCTGCGAGTACTGCGCGTCGGCGAATCTGCGGTCTCCGGTTCCCTCGAGCTCGACTCCGACCGAAAAGTCGTTGCAACGATGGCGAGCGCGCCAGCAGGAGGCGCCGGCATGCCAGGCGCGTCGATGCACCGGCACGAACTGGATGAGCTCACCGCCGCGCCGCACAAGAAAGTGCGCCGATACGCGCAAGGAGCGCAGGTCGCCAAAGGCGTGGTGTGCCGTCGGATCGAGCCGGTTCGTGAACAACCGCTCGATCGCGTCGCCGCCGAACTCGCCTGGCGGCAGGCTGATCGCGTGGAGCACCAGAAGTGTCACCACCGCGCCGGGCGGACGGTCATCAAGGTTCGGCGATGCGACCTGCCTGGCGCAGGCGTGAAGGCCATCCAGACCGATCAACGTCAAGCGCCGGGTCCGCCGGATCCGGGCTCCCGGATGCCGAGGCGCTGCATGCGGTAGCGGAGCGCCCGAAACGTGATCCCGAGGATTTTTGCCGCCGCGGTACGGTTGAAGCCGGTCTTCGTCAGCGCATCCAGGATGGCCTTGCGTTCGACGCCGTCTATGAATTCCGGCAGTGATTCGCCTGGCTCCCGTCCCGCCTCGAGCAGTGGACCGAGGTTCAGATCCTCGGCCCCGATCTCGTCGCTGTTAGACAGGGCGAGCGCCCGTTCAAGAATATTCTCCAGTTCCCGGATGTTGCCGGGAAACCCGTACCGCATCAGCTCGTCCACGGCGTCGCCGCCGAGCCGCGCCGCGCGCCGGTCGTTGAGCTGCGCCACCCGCGCGACGATTGCCGAGGCGATCAGCGGGATGTCCTCGCGGCACTCCCGGAGCGGCGGCATCTTCAGTTCGATGACGTTCAGGCGGTAGAACAGGTCCTGGCGGAACCGGCCGGCCGTGACCAGGGCCGCGAGGTTCTGGTGCGTCGCACAGATGATCCGCACATCGACCGGCTCCTCCTGCGTGGCGCCGACCTTGCGGACCCGCTTTTCCTGGATCGCGCGCAGCAGCTTCACCTGCATGGGCAGCGGCAGCTCGGCAACCTCGTCGAGAAACAGAGTTCCACCATTGGCCGCCTGGAAGAACCCGTCGCGGTCGCGCTCCGCACCGGTAAACGCACCCCTGCGGTAGCCGAAAAACTCGCTTTCCATCAGCTGTTCCGGAATCGCGCCGCAGTTGACCGGCACGAAGGGCCGGTCGCGGCGCGCGCCGTGCGTATGAATCAGGCGCGCCGCAAGCTCCTTGCCGCTGCCCGACTCGCCCGAGATGTAGACCGGCGCCTGGGTGCGCGCGAGCTTGGCGACGGTTTCGCGCACGGTCCTGAGCGGCGCGCTCTCGCCGAGAAGCGGCTGCGCGCCGCTCGCGGCATCGGCGCGCTCGGGAAGCGAAAGCGCCGATTTGACCAGCACGCGCAGCTGGTCGAGTCCGATCGGCTTGGACACATAGTCGAACGCGCCCGCCTTCAGCGCCGCGACCGCGTTCTCCGTGCTGCCATATGCGGTGATCACCGCGACCGGCAGATCGTGCCCCAGACCGGCGATGTGGCGAACCAGCTCGAGTCCCTCGCCGTCCGGCAGGCGCATGTCGGTGAGACAGAGGTCGAACTGCGCGTCTTTCAGCCGTTCCCGGGCCTCGCCGACCGTGCTCGCGGTATCGACCGCGAGGCCCATCTTGACCAGCGTGAGCTCGAGCAGCTCGCGAATGTCGGGCTCGTCGTCGACGACCAGAACACGGCCCGAGCGCGCCACCGCGGTTCGCTCGCCGCGCTTCACGTTCGCGTCTCGCGGCACAGCATCCTGAAATGCGCTCCCTTCATGTCGTTCACGTACTCGAGCGCGGCGCGATTGGCAGCGCACAGTTCGCGTGCGAGATAAAGCCCGAGCCCCGTTCCCTTGCTCTCGGTGGTGAAAAAGGGCTCGAACAGCTGCGCCTGATCTTCCAGCGCGACACCCGGGCCGTTGTCAACAACGTTCAATTCTACTTGACGGGCAAGCGCTCGAAGCTCGATCCGCACGCTGCGCGGTTCCGTCCTGGCGTAACGCACCGCGTTTCGCAGCAGGTTCCAGAGCACCTGGCGCAGGTGCTCGCGGTCGAACTCGACCGCGGCCTCGCGCGCGGCCGTAAGCGCAAAACGGTCGCTCGGCACGGATTCGTTGGCCGCGAAGTCCTCCAGGAATCCCGGCAGCCAGGCCTTGAGATCGATCCGCTCGGCGGCGATCCGGTCGCGGCGGTTGAGCTGCATGATGTCCGACACGAGGCGGTCCAGCCGCCGCGTGTTGTCGCGGATGATCTGCGTCAGGCGTTCGCGATCATGCTCGCCCCTGTCCTCCTCGAGGAGATCAACCGAATGACTGATCGCCGACAGCGGATTGCGGATCTCGTGCGCGATGTTCGCCGTCAGCCGGCCGAGTGCCGCGAGCTTGAGCTGCCGGGCCTGCTCGCGCGAGCGCGAGACGTCCTCGACGAACAGCACGGTGAACTCTTCCCCCGCGCCGGCCTCGACGAGCCGCACGCGCAGTTCCCGGCCGTGCACGTCGACGTCGGCGGGCGGGCTCCAGACTCGCTTTTCGCGCCAGGCGCGCCAGGTCTCGCCGAACGCCGGTACCAGCCGGGCGAGTTCCGTTCCGACCAGCGCCTCGACGTCAAGCAGGCGCTGCGCCTGGGGGTTGTGCTGCGTTACTCGCCCCTCGCGGTCCAGTACCAGCACGCCGTCCTGCATGTCGGTGATCACCAGTTGGTTGACCCGCATTTGATTCTCGAGCTCCTGGCCGCGCTGGCGCGCCAAGAGCTCGCTCGCGGAAACCCGCTGCGCCAGCCAGCTGGTGACGCCGGCGCTGGCAAAGCAGCCGATCGCCAGCAGCCCCGGCTGCAGGTAGTTCGCTTCGGGCGCGTCGAACGCGAGCACCCAGTAGCCTTGCTCGAGCAGCAGTGCGATTGCGGCGAGCGCTGCATACAACAGCGAAAGCCGCCGCGGCGCGACCAGCGCCGCGCCAATGAGCGAAATCAGCAGCATGATGCCCAGGCCGCTGCGGATCCCGCCGCTCGCATACATGAGCAGAACGATGGCGACGACATCGGTAAAGGCGTGCACCGACAGCTGCAGATTGAATCGGTCGTGCCACCCGCGCAGCAGCCAGTGAAACGCCACGCCGAAGGCGAGGTAGGCGCCGCAAACGCCCCGAAAAACATCGATCCGGTGCGAGCCCAGGTTGAACGTGTCGCCGTACATCGCCGACGCCCCGAGGAACAGCGTCGCGATTCCGATGCGGTACAGGTTGAAATACCGCAGCGAGATCCAGAACGATTCCGGCTTGCCCGGATCGCTTCCGAACAGGCCCGAGTAGCGCGGCGGTGCGTCCATCAGTCGTCCCGCGGCCCGAGTCGCCCGTGCTCTTCGCTGCAATACTGGCGTCCGTCCGCGTCGCGCGACTCCGAGCGCGGCAGATGCACGCCGCAGTGCGCGCAACGCACCAGCTCTCCGCGCGCAGGCCCCGGTGGCGAGCCCTCGCCACGCCTCGAACGGCCGGCGAGCGCGCTGCGCACGAGCCAGATCAGGATGAACAGCGCAACGACGAGCAGGATGAAGCGGCCCATGGCTCAATTATGACGGGCCTACCGCAACATTGGGGGGATTGGTCGGGGTGACTGGATTTGAACCAGCGACTCCTGCGTCCCGAACGCAGTACTCTACCAGGCTGAGCTACACCCCGAAGCCGATGACGCCGCTAGTGACTTCGCGTCACGGAAAAAGCGGCCAATTCTAGCAAAGATTCCCTGTGCGCCGAGCCCGGCAGCCGCTCGAGCGCGCCTCGCGCGGCGTCGACCTCGCGGCGCGCGGTCTCGCGCGCGTACGCAAGTGCGCCGGTCGCTTCGATCGCCGCGATCACACGCGGAAAATCGTCCCGGCCGCCCTCGACCAGTGCGCGCCGCACGATTGCGGCCTGCTCGGGCGTCCCCGCCGCCATCGCGCGAATCAGCGGCAGCGTGGGTTTGCCTTCGCCGAGATCGTCGCCCAGGCTCTTGCCGATCTCCTGCGTGTCGCCGGAATAGTCGAGCACGTCGTCGATCAGCTGGAAGGCGGTGCCCACATGCATGCCGTATTCGGCGAGCGCCTCCTCGACGCCGGGCGCAACGCCGCCGAGAATTCCGCCGAGCCGGGCCGCCGCCTCGAACAGCTTCGCGGTCTTGCGGCGGATCACTTCCAGGTAACGCGGCTCGTCCACGTCGGCGTTGTGGCAGTTCAGGAGCTGCAGGACTTCGCCTTCCGCGATGGTATTGGTCGCGTCGGCGAGCACGCGCATCACTCGCATGCTGTCCACGCTGACCATCATCTGGAATGCGCGCGAATAAACGAAGTCACCCACCAGCACCGACGCGGCATTGCCGAACGCCGCGTTCGCGGTCCTTCGGCCGCGGCGCAGTTGCGACTCGTCGACGACGTCGTCGTGCAACAGCGTCGCGGTGTGAATGAACTCGATGACCGCCGCGAGCCCGAAGCGCGCCTCGCCGCGATATCCGACTGCGTCCGCGGCCAGCAGCAGCAGCGCCGGCCGCAGGCGCTTGCCGCCGCCGCCGATGATGTACTCGGCGACTTGGCGAATCAGCGCCACGTCCGAGTCGAGCCGCGCGCGGATCACTTCGTCTACGCGCCGCATGTCCGCGGCGACCGGAGCGAGAAAAGGCAGGGTTTCCATGCGGGCGGGGCGCGAAGCTTAGCACAGGGGGCTTTGACGGGCGAGAACGAAATCCCCTATAATTCCAAGACTTTGCGGGTCAACAGCGGGTCCATTTCCAATGTACGCAGTGATGAAGTCAGGCGGCAAGCAATACCGCGTCAAGGCGGGCGAATCGGTACGCGTCGAGACGTTGACGGCGGCGGTCGGCGCGGCGGTGTCGTTCGATCAGGTCTTGATGGTCGGCGAGGGCGAGGGAGCGCGCATCGGGGCGCCGTTCGTCGAAGGAGCGAGAATCCATGCGACCGTCGTATCGCACGGTCGCGGTGAAAAGATGAAGATCTTCAAGCTGCGCCGCCGCAAGCACCACCAGAAAACCCAAGGGCACCGGCAGTCCTACACCGAGGTGCGCATCGACGACATCGTGACGCAGGGGTGACGAATGGCACACAAGAAAGCAGGCGGGAGTTCGCGCAACGGCCGTGATTCGCAGGCCAAGCGCCTGGGAGTGAAGGTGTTCGGCGGAGAACGTGTCAACGCGGGCCAGATCCTGGTGCGGCAGCGCGGCACGCGGGTGCACGCGGGCACCGACGTCGGCATGGGGCGGGATCACACGCTGTTCGCGAGAGCCGCCGGTACCGTCGAGTACGCGACCAAGGGCCGTGACAACAACAAGATCGTGAGCATAGTACCTGCTTAGGACGAGCGTCCGACTCCGCGTAAAGCCCTATCATGGTCGATAGGGCTTTTTAATTTCCAGGCCATGAAATTCATCGACGAAGCGAGAATCCAGGTGCACGCCGGCAACGGCGGCGACGGCAGCGCCGCGTTCCGGCGCGAGAAGTACGTGCCGCGCGGCGGCCCGTCTGGCGGCGACGGCGGCCGTGGCGGCAGCGTCTGGGCGGTCGCCGACCGCAACATCAATACTCTCGTGGACTACCGCTTCGCGCGCATTCACCGCGCCGAGAGCGGCGAACACGGGCGCGGCGCGGACCAGTATGGCCGCGCCGGCCGCGATATCGAGCTGCGGATGCCCGTCGGCACGATCGTGCGCGAAGCGCAAAACCGCGAAACCATTGCCGACCTCGCGAAGGACGGCGCGCGTGCGCTTCTCGCAAAGGGCGGTCGGGGCGGATTGGGCAACCTCCATTTCAAGTCGAGCGTCAACCGCTCGCCGCGCCAGTTCACTCGCGGCGAGACGGGCGAAAACCACGAGTTGGCGCTCGAGCTGCGCCTGCTTGCCGATGTCGGGCTGTTGGGACTGCCGAACGCAGGCAAGTCCACCTTCATCCGCGCGGTTTCCAGCGCGCGGCCGAAAGTCGCCGACTACCCCTTCACGACCCTCGATCCCTCGCTCGGGGTGGTGCGGATCGGTCACAACGCCAGCTTCGTGGTCGCCGACATCCCGGGCCTGATCGAGGGTGCTGCCGAGGGCGCAGGGCTCGGACACCAGTTTCTGCGCCACCTTGCGCGTACCAAGCTGCTGCTGCACCTGGTCGACATCGCGCCGCTCGACGAGACTTCCGACCCGGCGCGCGACGCGCGCGCAATCGCGCTGGAACTGAAGAAGTACGACGAAACGCTCTACCGGAAACCGCGCTGGCTGGTGTTCAACAAGACCGATCTGGTGGCGGACGCCGAGGCACGCGTCCGCGGAATTCTGCGCACGCTGCGCTGGAAGGCCCCATGGTTCAGGATCTCCGCGCTGACCGGCGAAGGCTGTCGCCAGGTCTGCGCCGCGGCCTACCGATTCATCGCCGTGCGCAAGGAGCGCGCGGTGCGCCCTCGTCGCGCGGCGTGAGGGCCGCAGCGTGCCGCGCGGACCGATCGCAGCTGCGAAAACCCTGGTCGTGAAGGTAGGATCTTCGCTCGTCACCAACGATGGGCGCGGCCTCGATGTTGAAGCGATCGCGCGCTGGGCTGCGCAGATCGCACGCCTGCACCAGGCGGGGAAGCGGTGCATCCTGGTTTCCTCGGGCGCAATCGCCGAAGGCATGCAGCGCCTCGGCTGGACGCGTCGCCCGCATGCGATGCATGAACTTCAGGCCGCCGCGGCGATCGGGCAGATGGGGCTGGCGCAGTGTTACGAATCCTGTTTTCGCGAGCACGGCCTCGCCACCGCGCAGGTGCTCCTGACGCATGCCGACATGGCCGACCGGCAGCGCTACCTCAACGCGCGTTCCACGCTCCGGACTTTGCTCGCACTCGGAGTGATCCCGGTGATCAACGAGAACGATACCGTGGTCACCGACGAGATCCGGTTCGGCGACAACGACACCCTCGGGGCGCTGGTCACCAATCTGGTGGAAGCCGACGCGCTCGTGATCCTCACCGACCAGGCGGGACTGTACGACGCCGATCCGCGCCGCCACCCCGGAGCCCACCTTGTCGCCGAGGCAAAGGCAGGCGATCCGCGGCTTGAGGATATTGCCGGCGGCACCGGAACGGGCATCGCGAAGGGCGGCATGATCAGCAAGGTACTCGCCGCAAAACGAGCCGCGCGCAGCGGCGCGCACACGGTCATCGCGTCCGGTCGCGAGACCGACGTGCTGTTGCGGCTGGCAAACGGCGAGCGACTCGGCACTCTGCTGCTCGCGCAGACCCAGCCGCTTGCGGCGCGCAAGCAGTGGGTCGCCGATCACCTCAATGTTGCCGGGCGCTTGAGGCTGGACGCAGGCGCGGTCAAGGCGCTGGTGCGCAATGGCAAGAGCCTCCTGCCGATCGGCGTGACCGACGTCATCGGCGAGTTCGTACGCGGCGAGGTCGTGGGCTGCGAGGATCCGGAGGGCCGTGAGGTTGCGCGAGGTCTGATCAACTACTCCGCGGCAGAGACGCGCCTCATCCTGCGGCGTCCCTCCAGCGAAATCGAAAGCGTTCTCGGCTACGTGGACGAGCCGGAACTCATCCACAGGGATAATTTGGTACTTCTCTAGAACCTCCCGGGGCTCGCGCGCACCGGCGCGGAATGAGGATGGCCGCCTCGGCTGAGCGCGTCGAGCCCTTCGGCGGCGTCGAAGATTGGTATTCTCTGGGGGCAAAAATAGTCGCGCCAGAGAGCGTGGCGCCAGCGCTGGACGCTCTTCTGCTCGATCGGCCGCCAATCCGATGCGCGCGCCGCCCAGCCGCCGCCGGTGTGGCCGTAGGCGTAGATCTTGTACATGCCGGTCTTGCATCGAATGCCCTCGTACGTCACGTTTTCTGCGCCTGCGGCGCTGCGCGCGAGCAGCGCATAGCGCACCACGCCGTCAGGGCTTACGGAAAGAGAAGCCCGGTCGATGAAGAATCGGAATTGCGTTGCCGCGCTGACGTAGAACTCGACCAGGTCCCCGGCCTTCGGGTAGGCAGGAAGCTTGACATCGCCCTCGGTCCAGTTGCGCTCTTCCTGCTCGATTTCCCAATCGGATTTCGGCTGCGCTGCGACGTGCGCGGCGCAAAATACAAGCAGCAGCGCGAGAATGCGCCTCAAGAGAGGTCGCCGGCGAGCGCAGCCTTCGTTTCCGGGGCCGCCTCGACGCTGGCTCGGTAGTTCGGGTGATCTACGCCGATCTGCAGGCCGACCCCGTACCTGAGGGCTTGGCGCATCTCATTGCTCAGCTCGAGGCGCAGGAAGTGCACCGACGAAGTCTTGTCCTCGGTTTCGCGCTCGAGATCCTCGTCCGCGATCGCGTAGACGCGACCGCAGCCCTCGACCTGCACCCAGACCCGGTCCTCGATTCCCTTGAGCGCGGCGAGCTGCCTGTGACGCTCCCCGACGTCCGGATACTCGAGCATCATGGTCGCTTTCCAGTTGCTGCCGTCGGGAACGAGCGGATTGTAGACGTCGAGCTCGCCCCGAATGCCGTCGTCTTCGAAAATGCGCTCGATGCGCAGCATCTCCTGGATCTGATAGCGCACCGTGAGCTCGTCCTCGAACAGCAGAGTCAGGTGCGCCCCCAGATGCACGGTGCGGTGCTTCTTGTGTTCCATGACGCGGGCGCGAAACTCCCTTCGCGCCCGCGCGTAGGCTTCGAGCGAGAGCAGGCTCTCGCGCGCGATCTGCGGCATCCCCCGGCCAGGAAAAGACTGAACGCGGCGCCGGTCAGTCGACCAGCGCGTCCAGCGCCTTCTGAAAGCGGTTGGCGTGCGAGCGCTCGGCCTTGGCAAGCGTTTCGAACCAATCGGCAATTTCCGTGAAACCCTCCTGGCGCGCCTCCCTGGCCATCCCCGGGTACATGTCGGTGTACTCGTGCGTTTCTCCCGCGATCGCGGCGTGCAGGTTCAGCCGCGTCTTGCCGATGGGCTTGTCGGTGGCGGGATCGCCGACCGGTTCCATGTACTCGAGGTGTCCGTGGGCGTGGCCGGTCTCGCCTTCGGCAGTGGATCGAAACACCGCCGCGACGTCGTTCTGGCCCTCGACGTCGGCCTTGGCAGCGAAATACAGATAGCGCCGGTTGGCTTGCGATTCGCCCGCGAACGCGGCCTTGAGATTGTCGTGGGTCCTGGATCCTTTCAGTTGCATCGTCGCCTCCTGTGCGAATGTGGGCCTGGAGCCGGAACCTTATCCTCCGGTGCGCAATTGATCAAATTGAATATTGCAATTCTTTCAATTGAAGCGGGCTATGCTGCAGTTCAGCGGCCGAGCGCGCTCTCGATCTCGGAGAACGTGCGCGCGACCTCGCCGCCGCTCTGCAGCGCGACCCCGAGCTGGCGCGCCAGCTGCGAGATCGAGAAGATGCCGCGCACCATCGCGCGCCGCACCGGCTTGTCGAGCGGACCCTTCGGCGGGAGTACGTCGTAGTCGACCACCAGCGCATGCTGGCGCCCGGCGCGGCGCAGCGTCTCGAGAACGTGGCCGACGCGTCCGCCCTCGACGTCCGGGAGCGCGAGCACCTCGACGAGGTCCGCCGGCGTCATCACGTCGGCGACCGTCAGTTCGTCGCGCCCCATGCCGCGCTCCATCGCCACGCGCATCGCTTTCTCGCCCAGGACCTCGGTCGCCGTAAGCACGCCGAGCACTGCCTCGCGTTCGTCGACGACCAGCAGCAGGCGCACGCCGCGGGTGATCATGAGCTGCCTGGCGCCCCCGATCGGCGCCTGCGGCCGGATCGTCGCCGCGGTCGCTCGCGCAAGATCGGTCATCACGTCGAGGGCCGGCGACTCGCGCGTCACGCGCGGGGCCTGCGGTTGCGTCGGCCGCCGAAAACCGGCGCCGTCGCCGAGCTCACGGATCGGAAGAGCCTGATACTGTCTGTCCACGGGTGACCTCCGGGCGCCTTGCGCGGAGACGCCGGTCGATGTTCAAGAAACGGTACAGCTCGTTCAGCGCCTGCTGGTAGACCTCACGCTTGAACTCGATCACGGCATCGAGCGGCACCCAGTAGTCGTGCCAGCGCCAGGCGTCGAATTCCGGGTGGCCGCTCGCGCGCAGCTTGACGTCGCAGTTGCGCCCGACCAGCCGCAGCAGATACCAGATCTGCTTCTGTCCGCGGTAGGTGCCGCGCGAGTCGCGGCGGATCCACTGCGCCGGCACTTCGTAGCGCAGCCAATGGCGGGTGCGCCCGAGGATCCGGACGTGGTCCGGCCGCAACCCGATCTCCTCTCCGATCTCGCGGTACATCGCCTTCTCCGGCGTCTCGCCGCGTTCGATGCCGCCCTGCGGAAACTGCCAGGCGTGCTGGTGCACTCGCTTGCCCCAGAACACCTCGTTGCGGGAGTTTGCGAGGATGATGCCCACATTCGGCCGGTAGCCGTCGCTGTCGAGCATGGCAACACCACCTAGGCTAGAATTCCCGCTGCATTCTTCCATAGCCCCGCACCAAAGACAACGCCGTGCGGCGAACGTTTCTCCGCCGGCCCCGACGCGATGCGCGCCTCGCAAATTTTCATCGCTACGATCAAGGAAGCGCCGGCCGAAGCCGAGCTGGTGAGCCACAAGCTCATGCTGCGTGCGGGTCTCATCCGCCGGCTCGGCTCGGGCCTGTACACCTGGATGCCGCTGGGGTTGCGGGTCCTGCGCAAGGTGGAGGCCGTGGTACGCGAGGAAATGAACCGCGCCGGCGCGCTCGAGGTCCAGATGCCCTGCGTGATTCCGGCCGAACTCTGGCAGGAGAGCGGCCGGTGGGAGGCCTTCGGCCCGCAGATGCTGAAAATCAAGGACCGTCATGAGCGCGATTTCCTGTTCGGCCCCACCCATGAAGAGGTGATCACGGACATCGTGCGGCGCGAGGTGAGGAGCTACCGCCAGCTGCCGGTGCATTTCTACCAGATGCACACCAAGTTCCGCGACGAGATCAGGCCGCGCTTCGGCGTCCTGCGCGCGCGCGAATTCCTGATGAAGGACGGCTATTCCTTTCATGCCGATCACGCGGACCTCGAACGCGAGTACCGGAACATGCACGACACCTATGTGCGCATCTTCACGCGGCTGGGGCTCGGATTCCGCGCCGTTGCCGCGGATCCCGGGGCCATCGGCGGCACGGGTTCGCACGAGTTCCACGTCCTTGCCGATTCCGGCGAAGACGCGATTGCCTGGTGTCCGCAGTCCGCCTATGCCGCGAACGTCGAGCTTGCCGAGGCGGTCGCGCCCGCCGCCGGGCGCGCTCCCGGCACGGAACGGATGAAGAAAGTGCCGACACCGGGCAAGACCAGGTGCGAGGACGTGGCCGAGCTGCTCAAACTTCCGTTCCAGCGCACGGTCAAAGCGGTCGCGGTAATGCATGACGGCGGATTTGCGCTTCTGCTGGTGCGCGGGGACCACGGCTTGAACGAGTTGAAGGCCTCGAAAACGCCAGGGTTGAATCCCTTTCGTTTCGCCAGCGACGCCGAAATCGTGCACGCGCTCGGGGGCGCGCCAGGCTACATCGGACCACCCCTCGGAGGGAGCGCCCGGCCCGGCGTCCGCGTGATCGCGGACCGCACGGTCGCGGCGATGGCAGATTTCGTCTGTGGTGCGAACGAGGAGGGTTTCCACCTTACCGGCGTCAACTGGGGGCGCGACGCACCGGAACCGGAAGTCGCGGATCTGAGAAATGTGGTCGAGGGCGACCCCAGTCCGGATGGCGCAGGAACGCTGAGGATTCAGCGCGGCATCGAGGTCGGTCACATCTTCCAGCTTCGCACCAAGTACTCCGAGGCGATGAAGGCTGCGTATCTCGACCAGAATGGGGTATCGAGACCGATGGAGATGGGGTGCTACGGAATCGGGGTCACGCGCATCGTCGCCGCCGCGATCGAGCAGAACCACGACTCGCGCGGCATCACGTTTCCACGCCCCATGGCTCCGTTCGAGGTGTGCCTGGTGCCGATCGGCTACCACAAGAGCGTCGCGGTGCGCGACTGGGCCGACCGGCTCCATGCCGAGCTTGCGGCGGGCGGCATGGACGTGCTGCTCGAGGACCGCGAGGAACGCCCGGGCGTGCTGTTCGCCGACATGGATCTCATTGGCGTCCCGCACCGGATCGTGATCTCGGACCGCGGGCTCGTCGCCGGCGAGGCGGAATACAAAGGCCGCCGCGACGCCGGACCGACGAACCTGCCGCTGGCGCAAGCCGCCGCGTTCCTGCGCGAACGCCTCGCGTCCGCATGAAACGGATCGCGGCGCTCCTGTTCGCGGCCGCAATCCTCGCCCTGCCGCCGTCCGCATTTTCCGGCACCCAGGTCTACGAGCCGCTGGCCGACAGCGTGCGATCCGCGCTGTATGCGGCAATCGCCGACCGGGCGGTTCCGGTCTTCAATTTCAGGAACCCGCAGCATGCGCATCAATGGCTCTATGAGATGTCGAACAGATTGCAGAAGCGCATTCCGGACCGCAAGGAACGCGTTGCGCTGCTCAAGACCGTGCACTATGAGGCGACGCGGGCAGGGCTCGATCCGCAGCTCGTTCTGGGAGTGATCGATCTGGAATCCGGCTTTCGCAAGTACGCCGTGTCCACGGCCGGGGCGCGCGGCTACATGCAGGTGATGCCGTTCTGGACCAAGCTCATCGGCAATGCGCGCGACAACCTGTTCCACCTGCGCAGCAACCTGCGCTACGGCTGCGTGATCCTGCGCCACTACCTGACGCTGGAAAATGGCGACTACTTCCGTGCGCTCGGCCGCTACAACGGCAGCCTCGGCCGCCCCGAATACCCCAGCGCCGTGCACGCGCTGTGGCGCGGACGCTGGAAGTACGACGGACCCATCGGATAGCCGTGCTGCGCGCTCTTCGAGCCAACCCGCGCTTGCTGAGCTGGTTCTACGGTTTCACGCCGCCGGAACGCGGCGCCATCGTGCTCCGGAATCGGCGCGTGTACATCGTGCCGACGCGACTGGGCTGGATGTTTGCGGGAACGCTCGGGATCCTGCTGCTCGGTTCGATCAACTACTCGCTTGCGCTCGGATTTGCCCTTACGTTCGTGCTCGGCGGCATGGGATTTGCCGGCATGGTGCACACGGCGCGCAATCTGGCGCTGCTCGCGGTGAGTCCAGGGCGCGCCGACCCGGTCTTTGCGGGCGAGGCAGCGCAGTTCCGGCTGCACCTCGACAACCGATCGCGCTTCGACCGTCCTTCGATTCTCGCGCGCCATCTCGCGTCGGGCGCGCAGCTCGTCGTCGACGTCGCCGCGAATTCGGTCGCGGTGGTGGTGCTCGCCGTGCCGACGGAGCGGCGCGGCCGGCTCGCGCTCGGGCGCGTGATGCTCGAGACGCGTTTCCCGCTCGGTCTGTTTCGGGCGTGGAGCTATGTGGAGCCGGACGTGCGCTGTCTCGTGTATCCGCGCCCCGCGCGTAGCCCGCTGCCGCCTCCCGATGCAGAAGCCGCAGGCGGCGGGGCGCGCACCCACGCGCAGGGCAACGACGATTTTTCCGGGCTTCGCGCCTACCAGGCCTCCGATTCGCCGCGGCACATTGCATGGAAGGCGGTGGCGCGCACCGGCGACATGCTTACCAAGCAGTTCGCGGAGGACGCCGCCGCGGAGCTTTGGCTCGAGTGGGAGCGCACGCCCCAGCGGCTCGGGACCGAAGAGCGGCTGTCGCTGCTCACCGGCTGGGTGCTCGACGCGGAACGGAGCGGCGCGAGCTACGGGATGCGCCTGCCGGGCGCCGAGATCGCCACCGGCCGCGGCGACGCGCAGCGCGCCGACTGCCTGAATGCGCTCGCCTTGTACGACAGGCCATGACCGCGCCGCATCCGCTTGCGCCCGAGGTCCGTCCGCTGACCGCGCGAGACCTCGCCGGACTGATTCTGGCGCTCGCGATCGTGGCGGCTCCGCACGCACTGCGCGCGCCGTGGTGGCTCGCGCTGCTGACCCTGTGCATGTACGGCTTGCGTGCAGTGGCGCTGGTCCACCGCCAGGCGCTGCCGGCGCGCTGGCTGCTGTTTCTCATCGCGGCGGTGGCGATGCTCGGCGTGTGGGTGGAATACCGCACGCTTTTCGGCCGGGTGGCCGGAATCGTGTTGCTTCTGCTGTTCTCCGGCCTGAAGCTGCTCGAAACCCGGTCGCACCGCGACGCATTCGCCGTCGTGTTTCTCTGTTACTTCCTCATGATCACCAATTTTCTCTACACGCAGAGCATTTCCGCGGCGCTGGCGATGTGCCTGGGGCTCGGGGTCATCACCGCGACGATGGTCGGATTCAGCGCGCCGCAGCGCTCGCTGCGGGCGAATATTCGCACCGCGGGCATGCTTCTCGCCCACGCCGCGCCGGCAGGGCTCCTGCTGTTCCTGCTTTTTCCGCGGATCCAGGGGCCGATGTGGGGGCTGCCGCAGGACTCGCAAAGCGGCGTCACCGGCCTCACCGACACCATGTCACCGGGGACTCTCGCGCAACTCGCGCAATCGGATGCACTCGCCTTTCGCGCCGAATTCACGGCGCAGATCCCGGCGCCGCGCCAGCGCTACTGGCGCGGACCGGTGTTGTCGGACTTCGACGGCCGTACCTGGCAAGCCGGCCTGGTGCACCTCGCAGAGGCGCCGTCGCCGCCGCGGGACGGCGCGACCTATCGCTACACCGTGTTGCTCGAGCCGCACCCGCGGAACTGGCTGTTCGCGCTCGAATCGCCGGTGCGGATTCCGCCGCAGGCAAAATTCACTTCGGACAGGCATCTGGTCTCGGCTTCGCCGGTGCGCAATCGCCTGCGCTACGACATGGTCTCGGTCGCAGACGCGCAGCCCGACCCTCGCGAGGATCCGATACAGTTGCGCCGCGCACTGCGGATCCCGTCCGGCTACAACCCGAAGGCCAGGGCGCTTGCCGATGAATGGCGGCGCGCCGCACGCGATCAGGAGGAGATCCTTGGCCGCGCCGTGGACTTCTTCCGCACCGGGCGGTATGTCTACACGCTTGAACCCCCGCTGCTGGGGCGCGACTCGGTGGACGAGTTCCTGTTCTCGACGCGGTCCGGATTCTGCGAGCATTTTGCCTCGGCTTTCGTCTTCCTGATGCGCGCAGCGGGCCTGCCGGCGCGTGTCGTTACGGGCTATCAGGGCGGAGATCCGAATCCTGTGGACGGCATCCTCACGGTGCGCCAGTCCGACGCGCACGCCTGGGCCGAAGTGTTCGTCTCAGGCCGCGGCTGGCTGCGCGCCGATCCGACCGCCGCAGCGGTGCCCGGTCGCGTCGAAGAAGGCCTTGCCCGGTCCGTGCCCGGCGGCGCCGGGCTTGCGCTCCTGATGCGGCCCGAATTCGAATGGCTGCGCGGAATACGCTACAACTGGGAAGCGCTCGTGCACCAGTGGAATGTCCGGGTGCTCGGCTACAACCCGGAACGCCAGCGCGAATTCATGTCGTGGTTCGGCATGCAGAGCGCCGACTGGAGGGAGCTCGCCGCGGCGCTGTCTGCCGCAATGGGCGTGTTCACGTTGTCGCTGCTTGCCTGGTCGCTGCGGCGCTGGGCGCGGCCGGACCCGGTGCAGGCGGCATGGCTGCGGTTTTGCCGCAAGCTCGGCGCCCGCGGTTTTGCGCGCGCACCGCACGAAGGTCCGCGCGACTACTCGGATCGCGCCGCGCGCAACGCCCCGGCGGCGGGCGCCGCCATCCGGCGCATTGGAGATTTGTACATCGCACTTCGCTACGGGAAAACGGCGGCGGCGGAAGAGGTCGCCGAGCTGCAGCGTCTGGTACGCGCATTGAAGTTCGCATGAAGCAGCTGCTCTGCTTCGGCGCCCTGCTTTCCTGCTGCGCAGCACTGGCAGGGGACCCGCCGCAGACGCCGTATGGCAGCCGGCCGGCGGTGCGCGCATTCGTGCAAGAGATGGTACGGCGCCACGGTTTCGTGGAGCGCGAGCTCGTGTTCGCGTTTTCGCGCGCCCGGCGCCAGGCCGCCGTTCTGAAGGCGGTGACGCCGCCCACCGACCGCGCGCGGTCGTGGGCCGAGTACCGCGCAACGTTCCTCGACGACCGCCGCATCGAGGCCGGGATCGAGTTCTGGCGCATGCACCGCGCAGCGCTCGAGCGCGCGACCCGGGAATACGGAGTTCCCGAAGAAGTGACCGTTGCGATCATCGGGATCGAAACGTTCTACGGCCGCAATACCGGCCGCTGGCGCGTGATCGACGCGCTCACCACCCTTGCGTTCGATTATCCGCCGCGCGCCGAGTTCTTCCGCGCCGAACTCGAAAATTACCTGCTGCTCGCGCGCGAGACCGGAACCGACGTCTTTTCCGCGCGCGGGTCCTACGCGGGCGCGATCGGCATCCCGCAATTCATGCCGGGTAGCTACCTGAAATTCGCGGTCGACTTTGACGGCGACGGGATCATCGACCTGACCGCCAATCCGGCCGATGCGATCGGCAGCGTGGCGAACTTCCTCAAGCAGCACGGCTGGCGGCGCGGCGAACACGTGCTGCTCGCCGCGGAGATCCAGGGGGAGGCGTTTCGACCCTACGCGGACGGCAGCGTGCTGCCGCGCCACACGCTGGAAGATTTGGCGAAGGCAGGCGTCGCAGCGGGGGGGGCGACGACGCCGAAGACCCTCAAAGCAGTGCTCATCGAGCTCGAGACGCCGGGGCGCCCGAGCGAATTCCGCCTCGGGTTCGACAACTTCTACGTGCTGACGCGTTACAACCGGTCGAGCTTCTACGCTGCCGCGGTGGCGGACCTTGCGGCGGCGCTGCGCGCGGCGCGCTGATCGGGATCGGTGCGGCGGAAGGGCGGACCGCTGCTCAGCCGGGAGGCAGGTAGTGAAGCGGATCGACCGGCTTGCCGGACTTGCGGATTTCGAAGTGCAGCTTGGGCGCCTCGGCGTCAGTGTCGCCGAGCTCCGCGATCTTCTGGCCGCGCACCACCTGCTGGCCTTCCTTCACCAGAATTTCGCGGTTGTGAGCGTAGACGCTGTTGAACCCGTTGTCGTGCTTGATGACGATCAGCTTGCCGTAACCGCGGATCCCCGTGCCGGTGTACATCACGCGCCCTGGCGCTGCTGCGACCACCGGATCGCCGATCCTGCCGCCGATGTCCACGCCCTTGTTGTTCGGCTCGGCAAATCCCGTCAGTACTTTGCCCTTCGCGGGCCAGACGAAGTCGATCGCCTCCGGGTCGCGTTCGGCAGCCCGCGACGGCTCCGGCTTGGGCGCAATCGCGACCGGCTGGGGCGCAGGCTTCACTGCCGGGGCCGCGTCGCCTTGCGAGAGGATGACGAGGTTCTGTTCCGAGTACGGCAGGCGCAGCGCCTTGGGCGCCGTCTTCATCGCGCCGTCGCCCTGACCTTGTCGCGCCATCGCGGCCGGATCGAGCGGGCGCGATTCGACCGGGCCCGCGCCGCGCGCGGCACCGATTTGAACCTGCGGTTGTTCCTCCGGCGAGGCAAGGCGAAGAGCTTGCCCGACCCGGATCTTCGCCGGATCGTCGAGCTTGTTCCACTGCGCCAGGTCCCGGTAGTCCACGCCCTGCTCCAGCGCAATGCTGTAGAGGGTGTCGCCCCGCCTGACCGTGTAGGTTGCCTGCGGCGCCGCCGAGGCGCCCGGAACGGGCGTCGGTTGTACCGCCGGCGGTTTGGGGGCGGTAACGGGGGCCGGCCGGCGGTCGTCCACCGGGGCCGCTGCACGCTGCGTCGCGCAGCCGGCGGCGAACAGGCACGCCGCGCCAACCACCATTGCGATCCTCATCATGCCTTTCCGCTCTCGAGCGGGACAAAACGCACCGGGTCGAGCGCCGTCTCGCTGTAGCCGCGCACGCCACGCTCGATCAGAATCAGCCGCTGCGCGCTCGCGGTTGCGCCGCGCACCGGAATGATCATTCTGCCACCCGGCGCAAGCTGCCGTAAGAGGGGCTGCGACGCCTGCATCGCGGCGGCGGCGACGATGATGGCGTCGAACGGCGCCGCCCTTTCCAGGCCCAGATTGCCGTCTCCGTGCACCAGGCGCAGGTTGCGCAGCCGCAGCTCGCGCAGGTTTGCGCGCGCGCGCTCGAGCAGTTCCTTGATGCGCTCGACCGAGTACACCTCTTTCGCAAGGTGCGCGAGCACGGCGGCCTGGTAGCCGCATCCGGTGCCGACTTCGAGCACCTTGCCGAGCTCCCTGCCGTTTGCCAGCTGTTCGATCATCCGTGCCACGACGTAGGGCTGCGAGATCGTCTGCCCGAAGCCGATCGGCAGTGCGGTGTCCTCGTATGCCCGGTGCGCCAGCGCCTCGTCGACGAACACATGGCGCGGCACCGACGCCATCGCGGCGAGCACCCGCTGGTCGCCAATTCCCTTTTCGCGCAACCGCTCCACCATTCGCGCGCGGGTGCGCTGCGAGGTCATGCCGATCCCGAGAAGATTCCTGGTCCTGGGCGCGTTCACTTCGCCAGCCAGTCCTTCACCAGCGCAAGTTGTCCATGCAACGTGAGGTCCACCTGCAGAGGCGTGACCGAAACGCGTTTGTTCGCGACGGCGTGAAAGTCGGTGCCCGGCCCGGCATCCTGCGCATCTCCGGCGGCGCCGATCCAGTATGCGTTCTCCCCGCGCGGGGTTTGCACTTTGACCACCGGCTCGGCCTTGTGGCGCCTGCCGAGACGCGTGATTTCGACACCCCCCAGATCGGATGGCGCCACGCTCGGCACATTGACGTTCAGCAGTACCGGCTGCGTCATCGGTACGCGCCTGAAGCGCTCCACCAACTGCACCGCGATTGCCGCGGCGGTCTCGAAATGGCGTCCGGTCTTGCTCGCCAGCGAGACGGCGAGCGAAGGGATGCCGAGCAGAAAGCCTTCGGTCGCGGCAGCGACAGTGCCGGAGTAGATCGTGTCGTCGCCCATGTTGGCACCGAGATTGATCCCCGAGAGCACGATGTCCGGAACGAAATCGAGCAACCCGGTCACGGCGAGGTGCACGCAGTCCGTCGGGGTTCCGTTCACCGAATAGAACCCGTTCGGCGCCCGCCGCACCGTGAGCGGGCGGTCGAGCGTGAGCGAGTTCGAGGCGCCGGAGCGATCGCGCTCGGGAGCGACGACGGTCACCTCGCCGAGCGCGGCGAGACGCTCCGCGAGCAGCGTGATGCCGGGAGAGAAATAGCCGTCGTCGTTCGAGAGCAGGATGCGCATGGCGGAACGAGCGGATTGTATCCGCCCGATCCGCAAGCCGCGCTAGAGACGCTCGGCAAACCTGCTATGGCCGGCGTCTTTCATCAGGTCGGTGAACTGCGTGCCGCGCATGCGGACCAACACCTGATGGTCACCGCCCTCGAAGTACACCTCCGCCGCCGATTCGATGCTGTGATCGACCACGGTCTCCATGCCGTACGCGACTCCCAGCGGCGGCACCGCGCCCCGCTCGCAGTCGGCGAACAGCCCCGCAAGCTGTTCCTCCGTCGCGAAGCGCAGACGGCGATGCAGCTGCCGGTCGAGGTCGGCGACGCGCACCTTGCAGTCGGCGGGCACGACCGCCATCAGGTACCCGTGCTCGTCCTCCAGAATCACTGATTTCACGAGGCAACCCGCCGGGATGTGCGCTGCGCGCGCGGTCTGCCGGCTGCTCATCGTCGGCTCGTGAAACACCACGTCGTACTGCGCGCCTTTCGAGGCGAGGAAGTTCTGCAGGGTGATTGCGATCGCCATGACGGCCTCCTGTGCAACGCGAGAGAATGGAAAACAAAGTATAGGCGCATGCCGCGTGAGTTCAAGAGCCCTTGCGGCAGGGTCGCACTTGCGGCGCCTTGGATACAATTTATCATCCTGTTTCTCAGCCTTTCGTGCCTCGCGTCGCATTGATCGTCAACCCGTCCGCCGGGCGCGGAGCCGGCGAGCGCCTGGCATCGGCGGTGCGTGCGCGGCTTCAAGAGCGCGATCTCCGCTGCGAAGTGCGGCTCACGAGGGCGCCCGGAGAGGCCACGGCACTGGTGGCTGCGGCGCTTCGCGATGGCGCCGACTGCGTGGCCGTCGCGGGCGGCGACGGCACGGTCAACGAAGCGGTCAACGGCTATGTTGGAACCGCTCGCGCAGATCAGGCGCTCGCGGTCATCCCGGTCGGCACCGGAAACGATTTTGCGAAGATGCTCGGTGTGGGGGGCGACTGGCGTCTCGCCTGCGAAAGGATCGCTGCGGGCCGGCGCCGGCGCGTGGACCTGGGACGCTGCAACGGCAGGATCTTCGCCAACGGTATCGGCGCCGGATTCGACGCGCAGGTCGCGCTCGAGGCGAACGGTATCCGCTGGCTGCGCGGGAACGCCGTATACGGCGTTGCCCTCGCCCGCACGCTGCTGCTGCGTTACGCGACGCCGCACGCCCGCATCGTGCACGATGCGGGCGTGCTCGAGGGGCGCATTACGATGATGGCGGCCGCGAACGGCACCACCTACGGCGGTGCGTTTCGCATGGCACCGGATGCGGACATTGCAGACGGACTGCTCGACCTCGTCGTCGCCGACTCACTGTCACGCATCGGGATTTTGGGCCTCGTGCCGCACGTCATGCGCGGCACACACGTCGGACGGGCCGGCGTGACCGTGCTGCGCACCAAGCGCGTGGTGGTGGAGACGGACGAGCCGCTCGTCGTGCACGCCGATGGCGAGATCATCGACCGCGCGGCGAGGCGGCTTGAGGTCGACGTGTTGCCCGGTGCACTGCTTGCAATCGCCTGAATGATGGTATCGTGCCCCGGCGGCAACGGAGAGTACGCGGGCAGGGGGCCGGCTTGAGCGCGGACACGGCGAAGTACTGGGCCTTCATCAGCTACAGCCATCGCGATGCGAGGGTGGCCACGGCATTGCAGCGCGCGCTCGAAACCTACCGCCTCCCCCGGCGGCTCGTGGGCACGGTCACCGCGTTGGGTGCGCTACCCGCCTTCCTCAAGCCCGTCTTCCGCGACCGCGACGAAATGCAGGCGGGCGCGGACCTCAAGGCCACGGTCCGCGAGGCCCTGGAGCAAAGCCGCTACCTCATCGTCGTGTGCTCGCCCGAGGCGGTGCGCTCGCCCTGGGTGAACCGGGAAATCGTCGAGTTCAAGAAGCTGCACGGCGAAGCGCGCGTGCTCGCTCTCATCGCCGCGGGAGAACCTTTCTCCAGCCGCATGCCCGGGCGCGAAGCCGAGGAATGCTTCCCTGAGGCGCTGCGCTTCGCGCTCACGTCTGCGGGCCTGCCGCAGGGCGAGGCGCTGGAACCCATCGCCGCCGACCTGCGCCCGCAGGGTGACGGCAAACGCCGGGCAATGCTCAAGCTAGTGGCCGGCATGGTGGGCGTAGGCGTGGACGAACTGGTGCACCGCGATGCGCACCGCCGCGCGCGCCGCATGGCGATGGTGGCGAGCGCCTCGCTGGCGGGCATGGCGGTGATGGCGGTGCTCACCGTCATGGCCGTGCAGTCGCGCATCGAGGCGCAAAGCCAGCGCGTGCAGGCCGAAGACCTGATCGAGTTCATGCTCGGCGACCTGCGCAAGAAGCTCGACGCCGTCGGGCGCCTCGACGTGCTCGACTCGGTGGGGGAAAAAGCGCTCGGCTACTACGCCCGGCAGGAAGCCGACCGGCTCGATGCCGATGCACTGGGGCGCCGCTCGCGCGCCATCCACCTCATCGGCGAGATGCGCGAGCAGCGCGGCCAGCTCGAGGATGCGCTCGCCGCCTTCCAGAGCGCTGCCGACACCACCGCGCACCTGCTCGAGCGCTCGCCCTACGACGGCCAGCGCATCTTCGACCATGCGCAAAGCGTCTACTGGGTCGGTTACATCGCCTGGCAGCGCGGCCAGGCGAAGGCGGCCGAGGAGGCGTTCCGCAAGTACCTGGAGCTCGCGCAGCAGTTGGTACGCATCGACCCGAACAATCTCGACTGGGAAGTGGAACTCGCATCCGCCCATATCAACCTCGGTACCGTGCTGCTCGGCACTTCACGTCCCGCTGACGCCCTGAAGGAATATGCCGAGGCGAGCGAGCCGCTTTCGCGGCTTTCCGCAAGGCGCCCTGAGCTCGTGTTCGAACTTGCGCACAACTTTGGCTGGATCGCGAAAGCGCGGGAGGCGCTCGGGGACTACGACGCTGCCATCGCGGCGCAGCAGACCAAGATCGAGCTGTTTCGCAAGGTGCCGGCTGCCGAGAAGAACAAGCAAGTGCAGCGCGGCCTGCAAAACGGTGCGGTCGAGCTCTCACTTCTTGAATTGGCAAGGGGCGATCTGAAGGCCGCCGAACAGTATGCACGCGACGCAGTGCAGCGTGCCGATGCACTCGTCGCAGCCGACCCGGAAAACCGTTTCTGGCAGGCGCAGCTCCATGTCGCGGACTGGGTCCTTGGCGAAGCGGAAGCCGCACTGGGGAATCGCGGCGAGGCGCGCCAGCACGTTCAGCGTGCGCTCGATGGAGCAGACAAGCTGATCGCGATCGACGCCTCGGTCGCGAACGTGCAAGTCAAATTAAAAGGCCGCGCGCTGAAGCTCGCGGCTCAACTCGCGCTGGCGGAGAAGCGCAACGGACCCGGCGCCGAAATCGAAGCTTATCTAGCCAAGATCGGCGACTTCATCGCGCAGGGCAAAATCCTGGACAATGAGCAGGGCGTGATCGTGGCTCAGGCCGAACTGATGCTGGGCGATTTGCTCGCCGCCGAGCAAAGGCAAGATGCCGCAGCAACCCATTGGCGTGCCGCCGCCGAGCGGGCGCAGCAATACGCCGAGTATGGTAACGTGCCTGCTCTTACCCTGCTCGCGCATGCGCGGCTTCGGCTGGGGTCGGTCGAGCAGGCCAGCAAAATCGCCATGCGTATCGAGTCCACCAGTTACCGGCACCCCGCGTATGCCGATCTTGTCCGTCTGCTATCGAACGGTGCGGGGCCGTCGATCGCGCAACCAGTATCGAGGAGGCCCTAAATGGCAATTGTGCCCATTACCGTCATACCTGCATCATCGTCTTGCGCCCCTCCCACCGCCGGTGCAAACGTCAGGGAGCCTACGATCTTCATGTTCACACTCGCCGACCCGGCACATTGGGAATGGCAGGGAACGTCCCCTGTTGTCGTCCAAAATGGCGCGCAGGAATTCTACGATTCGTTCATCCACCCCAACGGCAGAAATGTGGTGCTGTTCGACAAAAATACTGACGGTACCGGTAGCCCTACCCCCGCTACCAAATACAAGTACACCGTGACGATCGTCAACATAACAACCGGCGTGCCAATGTCAATCGATCCGTTCATTCAGAATCAATGAGCAGTAGCGTCTGAGCCTCCGCGGCGGATTGTGATATCGCCTGAGGTGGCGGCGGCGTGAGCGTCAACGTTCTTATAACCGACGTCCTTGCCGCCGCCAATTGCGGCGCGCCGCCGAATCAATAATGACCGCCCCTGCGCACACGGCCATCCGCGAAGCGCTCGATGCCGGCCTAAACACCGAGGCGCTGGACCTAGCCCGCAAGGCGGTGCTCGACAGCCCGAGCGCCGCCGAGCCCCATTACCTCGGCGCACTGGCCTGTGTCCGGATGGGTGCGATCAGTGAAGCGGAAAAATGGCTTGCGCGGGTCGATCGCGAGCTTCTCGGGCATAGCCCGCTCGCGGCCGATTTCTGGAGCCTTGCGGGAAGGATCGCAAAGGAGCGTTATTCCGCCGCGAGCGATAAGACTCAGGCGGCTGCGCGTGAGCGCGCTCGCATTGCGATCGATTGCTATCAGCAAGCGTTCGGGATCAGCGGTTCTGCCTATCCCGCGGTCAATGCCGCCACCTTGGCGATGCTTTCCGGCGATGCGGCGCTTGCCCGCACCCTCGCACGCCAAGCTCTAAGCACACTGGGTACGAGCGGCGATCACTGGCACCACGCGACCTCGGGCGAAGCCCAGTTGCTCCTCGATGAATTTGACGAGGCTCGCGACCATTACAGAGAAGCCTATCGACTGGCCGGAAACAGGTTCGGCGATATTGCCTCGATGCGCCGGCAACTCCTGCTGATCGGTTCGACCGCCGCGCGCGAGCTGCTGGAAGTCATTCCCGCCCCGCGTGTCATCGCGTTCTCCGGGCACATGATCGATCACCCGACCCGGACCACGCCGCGATTTCCCGCCAGCCTCGAGGGGAAAGTGGCGTCCGCCATACGGGAAACACTCGCGAGTCTCGGTCCCTCGATCGGATACACGCAGCCAGCCTGCGGCGCCGACATCCTGTTTCTCGAGGCGATGCAGGATTCGGGCATGCAAACCCAGATCGTGCTGCCCTTCGCGAAGGCTGATTTCGTCGAAGCAAGCGTGAGCTTCGCCGGAGGGACGTGGGTCGCCCGCTTCGAGCGCGTTCTCGACCGTGCGACCCGGATCGTCCTGGCTACCGAAGAGGCTTTCCTGGGAGATCGCGTGTTATTCGAGCACGCGGCGCACCTGATCCAGGGAATGGCATTCCTGCGCGCCAGGGAGCTCTCGACGCAGCCGCTGACGCTGACCGTGCACGAACCCGGATCGCGGGAGCTTGCTGGCGGTACCGCGGCGAGCGCTCGAATCTGGACGCGTAATGGAGGCGAGGTCGAAAACATCGACCTGGCGGCGCTGCGCGGCAGCGATCCGGTCGATCGGGAAGGGGATGACGAGGACGGGTCGGTAAATCCCCCCGATCAATCCGCGCGGCCCAGAAGCTTGAAGAGCCTTTATTTCGCCGACATCAGCGGCTTTTCCAGGATGCCGGAAGAGTACACACCCCATTTCGTGGAAATGTTTCTGGAAACCTGCAAAAGAACGCTCGATTCACTCGAGCATCAGGCGGTCGACGCCAACACGCGCGGAGACGCTCTTTTCATCGTCTTCGAGCTGCCGAGCCACGCGGCGGAATTCGCCGTTCGCTTGCAAAAAGCGGTGAGCAGGATCGACTGGCCTGCGTTCGGACTTGCTGAGGAAACCCGCGTCCGGATGGGACTTCACACCGGTCCGGTCTTCGACATCTTCGATCCGGTCATGTCGAAGACCACGTTCTATGGAACGCACGTAAACCGGGCGGCCCGGCTTGAGCCGATCGTGCAGCCTGGACATATCTTTGTGACCGAAGCATTTGCAGCTTCGCTCGTCGCCGATAACGAGGATCGCTTCACCTGCGACTACATCGGCGCCATGCCGCTCGCCAAGCAGTTCGGCGAAGCGCGGTTGTACCGGCTGCGGTGGGCCGACGAGGACTGACAGAGAAGGGATTGGTCGGGGCGGTGAGATTCGAACTCACGACCACCGGCACCCCATGCCGGTACGCTACCAGACTGCGCTACGCCCCGAATGGGAAAATTCTAACAGACAGGCTCCGCGCCTCGCGCGCAGCCGCGATCGCTACGCGCTCTGAAGTGAATCCAGCAGTTCGCGCAGCTCGCGCTTGACCGCCGCGAGATCGACGCCCGAGGCGCCTGCACGGGCACGGCCGGGCGGTTCCGGCTTCTCGTCCCCGGTGAACGCATGGTCGAGGCGGTTGCGTGCGCCGCTGATGGTGAAGCCTTCCTCATACAGCAGCTCGCGAATCCGGCGGATGAGCAGCACCTCATGGTGCTGATAGTAGCGGCGGTTGCCGCGGCGCTTGACCGGCTTGAGCTGCGTGAACTCCTGTTCCCAGTAGCGCAGCACATGGGGCTTGACCCCGCACAGCTCGCTCACCTCACCGATGGTGAAGTAGCGCTTCGCGGGGATCGGCGGAAGTTCAGCCTTCTTGCGGTTTGGCTCCATGGCGAGCCTTCTCCACCATGGCCTTCAGCTTCTGGCTGGCGTGGAACGTGACCACGCGCCGTGCGCTGATCGGGATTTCTTCGCCGGTTTTGGGATTGCGACCCGGACGCTGCGGCTTGTTGCGCAGTTGAAAGTTGCCGAAACCCGACAGTTTCACCGCTTCGCCGCGCTCCAGCGCGCCACGAATTTCCTCGAAGAACGCCTCAACCATGTCCTTGGCCTCGCGCTTGTTCAGCCCTACTTTCTCGAACAAGAGATCCGCCAGTTCGGCTTTGGTCAAAGTCATCCCAACCCCCTGAAAGTCCTGTTATTTGTCTACATGCGCCCGCGGTGGTGTGGTTTTTCTTAGCGGAGGCTGGCGCCGAAACGCCGCCCCAAGAGGGCGACCAGTGCGGCACACGCCGCATCCGCCTCCGAACCCGTAAGGGCACGTTCAGTATGTTGCATAACTACCCGAAATGCAATGCTTTTTTTCCCTTGCGGGAGGTTCAGTCCCTGGTAAAGATCAAACAAACCTACGTCCTGGACGATGTCCGGCCTTTCGGCGCTGATCGCGTCAAGGATCCGCCCAACCGCGACGTTCGAACCCACCAGCAGGGCGATGTCGCGTACCACCGCTGGAAATCTCGGCGGTGCCGAGGGCGTGGGTAACGGGACCCGTTCGAGGCTTGCGGCGTCGACTTCGAAAAGTACGACCGCTTGCGGCAGATCGTACTTCTGCTGCCATCGCGGGTGCAGCTCGCCCAGCGAGCCGATCTCGGCTCCTTCGAGCAGCACGCTCGCCGCGCGGCCCGGATGGAGCGCCGGATGCACGATCGCCTCGAACTTCAGCTGTGCTGGATGATAGAGCGCCTCGAGGTCGGACTTGAGGTCATAAAAGTCCACTGCGCGCGTGGAGTCTCCCCACTGTTCCTCGACGCAAGCGCCAAAGGCGGCCGCACCGACGCGGATTGGTTGCGCGACCCCCGCCACCGACAGCGGACCGTCTATCACTTGCGGGTCGCGGCGGTACACGCGCCCGATCTCGAACACGCGGATCCGAGACAGTTTCCGCGCCTGGTTGTAGCGCACGTTCGCGACCAGAGATCCGATCAGCGTGGAACGCATGACCGAGAGCTGGCTCGCGATCGGATTGAGCAGGCGAATCGGATTCGATTCGCCGGCAAAATCCGCCTCCCAATCCGGCTCGACGAACGCGAAGTTGATCGTCTCGTGGTAGTCGCACGCCGCGAGCCGCTCGCGCACCGCGTGCAGCGACCGGCTGGTCTCCGAAGGCGCGCTCATCCTGGCAAGGGTCCTCGGCGGATGGGCGGGGATGTTTTCGAAGCCGTGAATCCGCGCCACCTCCTCGATCAAGTCCTCCTCCGTCTCGAGGTCGAAGCGGTGCGGAGGCGGCGAGACCACGAACGCGGCGTCGGCGCCGCCGCCCTCGCGCCGCGCCGGAAGCGCAAGGCGCGCGAATGTGTCCGCCATCTCGTCCGTCGCGATCGGCATGCCAATGACCTTCTGCGCGCGCGCGACGCGCATGCGTACCGGCTTTCGCTCCGGGAGACGGGTGACCGTGTCGTCGACCGGCCCGGGTTCGCCGCCGCAGATTTCGCGCACGAGCCGCGTGATGTACTCGATGTGATCGGCCGTGGTGGCGAAGTCGACGCCGCGCTCGAAGCGGTGACCCGCATCGGTGGTAAAGCCCAAGCGACGGGCCCGCCCTGCAATCGCCTGCGGCCACCAGAACGCCGCCTCGATGTAGATCGCGGTAGTGTCCGGCGAGACCGCGGTCTGTTCACCGCCCATCACGCCGGCGAGCGCTTCCACGCCGCGCTCGTCGGCAATCACGCCCAGGGTAGCGTCCACAGCGACCGTCTGGCCGTTCAGCAGCTCGACCGTTTCGCCCGCTCGGCCCCAGCGCACGACCAGCCCGCCCAGCACCTTGCCCAGGTCGAAGATGTGCGACGGGCGACCGAGCTCGAGCATCACGTAGTTCGAGATGTCGACCAGCGCGGAAATCGGCCGCTGGCCGGCTCGTTCGAGCCGCAGCTTCATCCAGTCGGGCGTCGCAGCGCGTGCGTTCACTCCGCGCACCACGCGGCCGGAAAAGCGACCACACAGGTCAGGTGCCTCGATGCGCACCGGAAGCGTTTCGGCAAGGCATGCCGACACTGGCGTGAACGCCGGCGGCGTCAGCGCCGCGCGGGTCAGCGCCGCCACCTCCCGCGCCACGCCCAGAACAGAAAGGCAGTCGCCGCGGTTCGGCGTCAGGCTGACCGCGAACACGCGCTCGTCCAGATCGAGCGTACAACGCACGTTTTCGCCCGTCTCCGCATCGGCAGGCAGCTCGAGCAGGCCCGCGTGATCATCCGAAAGTCCCAGTTCGCGCGCCGAGCAGAGCATCCCGAAACTCTCGATGCCGCGCATCCTCGCCTGCTTGATCTCCAGACCGCCCGGCAACCGCGCGCCGGGAAGCGCCAGGGGCGCCTTCATCCCGGCGCGAACATTCGGCGCTCCGCAGACCACCTGCAGCGGTCCGCTGCCCGCGTCCACTCTGCACACGGTGAGCTGATCGGCGTTGGGATGCCGATCGACCGAGAGCACGTCCGCCACCACCACGCCGGAACACGCAGGCCCAACGGGTTCGCAGGACTCCACTTCCAGTCCGGACATTGTGAGCAAGTGCGCCAGCTCTTCGGCCGCAAGCGGCGGATCGCAGAAGCTTCGCAGCCAGTTTTCAGGAACGTTCATGTCGCATTCGTGCTCAGGCAAACTGCTTGAGAAAGCGAAGATCGCCGTCGAAGAACAGCCGCAGATCGTCGATTCCGTAGCGCAGCATGGTCAAGCGCTCAAGGCCGCTGCCAAACGCAAAACCCATGTAGCGCTCGGGATCGAGTCCGAAATTGCGCACCACGCTCGGATGCACCTGCCCGGCGCCCGAGATCTCGAGCCAGCGCCCCCTCAGCGGCCCCGAGCCGAATTGCATGTCGATTTCCGCCGAGGGCTCGGTGAACGGAAAGTACGACGGCCGGAAGCGCACTTCGAGTTCGTCGCTCTCGAAAAAGCGTCGCAGGAAGTCCGTGTAAACGCCTTTCAGGTCCGCGAAACTCACGTTCTCATCGATCCATAGCCCCTCGACCTGGTGAAACATCGGCGAGTGCGTGGCGTCGGAGTCGACGCGATAAGTGCGCCCCGGCGCGATCACCTTGAGCGGTGGACGGTGCATCCGCGCGTACCGTACCTGCATCGGGCTCGTATGCGTGCGCAGCAGGAGCTGCAACCCGTCGGCGTCCTTGAGGTCCACGTAGAACGTGTCCTGCATCGAGCGTGCGGGGTGGTTCTCCGGATTGTTGAGCGCGGTAAAGTTGTACCAGTCGGTCTCGATCTCCGGACCTTCGGCGACGTCGAATCCGACCGAGCGGAAGATCTGCTCGACTCGGTGCCACGTGCGGGTGATCGGGTGCAGCCCTCCCCGACTGCGGCCGCGCCCGGGAAGCGTCACGTCCAGCGCCTCTCCGGTGAGCTTCGCCTCCATGCGCGCCTGCGCCAGTTCGGCGCGGCGGCGCTCGAGGGCGGTCTCCAGCCGCTCCTTGGCCGCGTTGATCGCCTGGCCGGCGCCTCGCCGTTCCTCGGCGGAGAGCTTGCCCAGCGACTTGAGCCGCACCGTCAGTTCGCCGCTCTTGCCGAGGTAGCGCGCCTTGGTGTTTTCAAGCGAAGCCGGGTCTCCTGCGGCCGCAAGCTCCGCGAGAGCACGCGCGACGATGGTTTCTAGGTCTTGCATGCCGGAACCTCACCTCTCCCGGCCTCCCTCACGTCACCCCCTCCCTCGCCCTCCCGTTCGCAACGGGGAGGGAATCGGTGCGGGTCAATGAGCGAGCGCCGCCTTCGCCCGGCCGGCGATCTGCGCAAACGCGGATTTGTCGCGCACGGCCAGATCGGCGAGCACCTTGCGGTCAATCTCGATCCTGGCGCGCTTCAGGCCCGCCGTGAACGCACTGTAGGTGAGCCCGAGTTCGCGCACCGCGGCGTTGATGCGGGCGATCCAGAGACCGCGAATTTCGCGCTTGCGCTGGCGTCGGTCGCGGTAGGCGTACTGCCCTGCCTTCATGACCGCCTGTTTGGCTACGCGATAGACGTTCTTGCGGCGGCCGCGAAAGCCTTTCGCCTGCGACAGGACCTTCTTGTGGCGCGCGCGAGCCGTGACACCGCGTTTCACGCGTGGCATGGCGCACTCCTCAGCACGAATACGGCAGCATCGCGCGGACCTGCCGCCTGTTGCTGTCGTGAACGGATGTGGTACCGCGCAGGTGGCGCTTCCTCTTGGTGGTCTTCTTGGTGAGAATGTGGCGCATGTAGGCACGCGAGCGCTTGATCGAGCCGCCGGGGCGGATCTTGAAGCGCTTCGCGGCCGACTTCTTGGTTTTCACCTTCGGCATGAGTCCGATTCCTTCTGTTGGAGCTTGACGCCGGGTGGCCCGCCGCGCGGACGCTTTCGCTACCCGGACATCACTTGTGCAGTGCCATGTCCAAACGTCTGGCGGTGCGGCACGCACTGTCGCGCCGCAGCGCATCGTTGTTCTTCAGGCCACTGCGGGCTTCTCCGCCTGCTTTGGCGCCGCCTTCCTCACCTTGGGTGCCGGGCCTTTCTTCTTCGGCGCCAGCACCATGACCATCTGCCTGCCCTCGAGCTTGGGGAACTGCTCGACCGTACCGCAGGCCTCGAGATCCTTTTTCACGCGTTCCAGGATGCGCAGGCCGAATTCCTGGTGCGCCATTTCGCGCCCGCGGAACCGCAGCGTGACTTTCGTCTTGTCGCCCGCTTCCAGGAACGCGATGAGTTTGCCGAGCTTCACCTGGTAATCGCCCTCGTCGGTCCCGGGGCGGAATTTGATCTCCTTGACCTGGATCTGTTTCTGCTTGAGCTTGGCCTCGTGCGCCTTCTTCTGCTCGCGGTAGCGGAATTTGCCGTAATCCATGAGCTTACAGACCGGCGGCCTTGCAAGCGGTGCGATTTCCACCAGGTCCACGCTCTGCTCTTCTGCCAGCTTGAGCGCTTGCGCCACGGGCACGATGCCCAGTTGTTCTCCGCTATCCGACACCAGCCGCACCTCAGGCGCGGTGATCTCCCCGTTGATGCGTTGCGATCTCTCGAGTGCGATGAGCGAGTTCTCCTCTGTTCGCCAAAAAAACCGGCCGTGCTGCTACGCGCCCGCCTCGCTGCGGAGGCGTGCAGTGAACGACTCGAGCGCCATGGCCCCGAGATCTTCACCGCCGCGCGTACGCACGGCCACCGTTCCGGCCTGCATCTCCTTCGCCCCCACGATCAGCTGGTACGGGAGCTTTTGCAGGCTATGTTCTCGAATCTTATAGGAGATTTTTTCGTTCCGCAAATCTGCAGAGGCGCGGAAGCCGGCCTGCCGCAGGCGTTCCGCGACATCCGCCGCGTAGGTCGCCTGATGCTCCGAAATGTTCAGCACCACCACCTGCTCGGGCGCGAGCCACAGCGGGAATGCACCGGCGTAATGCTCGATCAGAATGCCGATGAAGCGCTCCATCGAGCCGACGATCGCACGATGCAGCATCACCGGAGTGTGGCGCCTGTTGTCCTCGGCGACATACTCCGCACCGAGAAGTCCCGGCATGCTGAAATCCACCTGCATGGTGCCGCATTGCCATGAGCGGCCGAGGCTATCCTTCAAATGGTATTCAATCTTGGGCCCGTAGAATGCGCCTTCGCCCGACAATACCGAAAACTCCACGCCGGACCGACGAAGGGCATCCATGAGCGCGCTCTCCGCCTTGTCCCAGACCTCGTCGGAGCCGATGCGCTTTTCCGGCCGCGTCGCGGCCTTGTAGATGATGTCGCTGAAACCAAAGCGCGCATACACCTTCTGCAGCAGCGCGGTGTAGTTCACGCATTCGTCGAGGACCTGATCCTCGGTGCAGAAGATGTGCCCGTCGTCCTGCACGAATCCGCGCACGCGCAGCAGGCCGTGCAGCGCGCCGGAGGGCTCGTTGCGGTGGCACGACCCGAACTCGCCGTAGCGCAGCGGCAGATCGCGGTAGCTCCGCACGCCCTTGTTGTAGATCAGGATGTGCCCGGGACAGTTCATCGGCTTGATCGCGTAGTCGCGATTCTCCGACGAGGTCGTGAACATGCTGTCGCGGAAGTTTTCCCAGTGCCCGGTGCGCCGCCACAGAGCCACGTCAAGAATTTGCGGCCCGCGCACCTCGCGGTAGCCGTTTTCGCGGTACACGCGCCGCATGTACTGTTCCACCTGCTGCCACAGGCTCCAGCCCTTCGGGTGCCAGAAGACCAGGCCCGGAGCCTCTTCCTGCATGTGGAACAGGTCGAGTTGCGTGCCGAGGCGGCGGTGATCGCGCTGTTCGGCCTCCTCGAGCATCTTCAGGTGCGCGTCGAGATCCTCCTTGTTCGCCCAGGCGGTGCCGTAGATCCGCTGCAGCATTTCGTTCTTCGAATCGCCGCGCCAGTACGCGCCCGCCACGCGCATCAGCTTGAACGCCTTGATCTTGCCGGTCGATGGAACGTGCGGGCCCCGGCACAGGTCCGTGAAGTTGCCCTGCTCGTACAGCGAGATCGCATCGCCCTCCGGAATCGCGCTGATGATTTCGGCCTTGTACAGCTCGCCCTGGTCGAGGAAGAATTTCACCGCTTCAGCGCGCGCCATTTCCCTGCGCAACACCGGCAGATCGCGTCTTGCGATCTCGGTCATTCGCTGCTCGATCGCCCCGAGATCCTCTGGCGTGAACGGCCGCGGGTACGAGAAGTCGTAGTAGAAGCCGTTCTCGATCACCGGTCCGATGGTGACCTGCGCCTCGGGGAAGAGCTCCTTGACCGCGTGCGCCAGCAGGTGCGCGGCGGAGTGGCGCAGGACCTCTACACCCGCGGAATCCCTGTCGGTGACGATCGCGACATCGGCGTCGGACTCGATGCGGAAGTTCGTGTCGACCAGCTTGCCGTCCACCTTGCCGGCGAGCGCCGCGCGCGCCAGCCCTGCACCGATCGACGCGGCGACCTCCGCCACGGTTACTGGACCGGGGAAGCTTTTGACGGAACTGTCCGGAAGCTTGATCTTCGGCAAGAGGTTCTGGTAGGCGCGATTGGACTCGAACCAACGACCCCTACCATGTCAATCTCGCAGCTGGCAATGCGGTCGTTCCGAATCAATATTTTACGCTACCCGGTTCCGTGGCGGAACGACCGTAGACGCCAGAACCTGACACGATTGGCCTCAAACGTGTACCCACCCAGGGCAGCACCGATCTCGCGCATTCAGGCCGGAGCGCGCTCCCGGCGCGGCGCGTTTTGCACCAGGTAGTCGAGGATTTCTCCCTGCATGCGCTCGATCTCAAGGCGATAGCCCGAACTCAACGCCGACCATTCCTCCGGCCGCGCCGTGTTGCGCAGCGTCTCAAGCGTGTGCTCTAGCTTAGCGAGGCGCTCGCGCGACACCGCCAGCTCCTGCTCGTTACGTATCACGGCATGACCTCCAATAATCCGCGCCTGGTTCCATCGCGCTTAGTTTGCCATGTCTCGAGGAACTCCTGCATATCGGCCTCCAGGAGCATGCCTTGGCGTATCCAGAACACGCTCGCCCCGAATCGCGCCTCCCCCGACGAGGGCAAAGCTGGGCACTCTTGGCTACTCAGGATACCGTTGAGTTAGCAGTTTGCCGATGAATGGCCGGTTTCTTCCAGGAGCGACAGGCAGGGTTCGGCCAAAAGCAACGGTCATTCGCTACCCCTTAACCTTGGTGAACGGCGGGCCAGCGCGATGCTCGCCGATGGCACGACGCTGGCGGCCCATCCGTTCCACCTAAAGTTAAAACTCATTGTTCCGCCACCTCGCGGGTTTTCTTCAGAAGTCGCAGCGCCAAGGGCTCATTCGCGAGGTATCGGCAACAATCAGAAATTCAGACGCGCTATTGGCTGGAAGGAATGCTTAGCACGGCTTGCTCAACCACCTGCAGCAACTTCTTCCGACTCACTCCGACCTTCGCCATGACACCCAACCCCGTCATCACTGTTGCAAAGTAGTGAGAGAGGACCGCCGGATCAACGCTCCCTGGTAACGTGCCAGCGGCACAATCCGCCCGAAACCTATCCCGCAGCAAGGCAACGGAGTTCTCCACGGACGCCGTCAGCGCCTCGCCTATTTTCTTTGGCATCGCCACTGACCCGCAACCGGTCGCACCATTGACGACGAAACATCCAGCCGGAAGCTTGGGCGATGTGAGCATACTGACCACCGATACCAAAAAAGAACGCACAGCCTTGCGCGGATCAGGATCCGCATCAAGCGCCGCCTTGTGCTGAGCACCTTGCTGCGCACCATAGAGGTTCAGAGCGTGCAGGTACAACGAAGCCTTGTCGCCGAACGCGGCGTAGAGGCTGGGCTTGTTGATTCCCATCGCCTCGGTGAGGTCGGCCATCGACGACCCCTGATAACCATTGCGCCAGAAGATTTCTAGCGCTTTCGCCAAGGCTTCGTCCTTGTCGAAGGTACGTGGGCGTCCTTTCTCCATTTTTTGCCCCTTGCAGAAAGCTGTTGACATTAATTGTACCACTCGGTATAGTTTGTACCGCCCGGTACAGATATGCCGCTTCCAGTCCCGTTTTCCAACTCCTCAAAAGGGGTCACAAAATGAAAGAAATGTTCTCGCCTAACAGAAGCGGCTTACATGCTTTGGTACGGAATCGCCTCGTCACTCTTGCTTCAATTTCACTACTTGCCATTGGCATGCAAGGTGTGACGGCTGCATCTGTGAAAGCTGCTGAAATCAAGGGCACCCAGCCGACGGCCTGGGGACCATCGTATCCCAACATGCCGGAAATTGTGCCGCCAAATGTCCGCGCATCCGAATATGCCGCAGTCCCGGAAAAGGATGTTCCGCCTATCGACGCTGAAAAAGGGTACCGCGTAGAGAGCTTCGGTGGCGGAGTCTATATGGTTACCGAGGGCGCATATCAAATGATGCTGGTGGTGTCGGATGCTGGAGTCATTGTTGTGGACGCACCGCCAACCATAGGGCCCAAGATTCTGAAAGCAGTTCAGGATGTTGCGCCAAAGAAGAAAATCGCGGCTCTCATATACAGCCACGCGCATATCGATCACATCGGATTTGCCGGTGAAATAGTCAAAACCAATCCGACCATGAAAATTATCGCCCACGACGAAACGAAGAAGATTCTTGTACGGGCGAACGATCCAACCCGTCCACTACCAACGCTGACGTTCAAGAGTCAGGACAAGAATTACCCGTTCAGAATAGGAAATCAAACACTACAGCTCCAGTATCCTGGCCCAAATCACGTGGCTGGCAATATCGGGATTTACCATTCAGAACAAAAGGTGTTGATGCTGGTGGACGTAATATTTCCGGGCTGGATGATGTGGCGGCGCTTTGCCGTGTCTCAGGATATTCCGGGCTACTTCAATGTGGTGAAGACACTTAACGCACGGTGGGACTACAAAGCCCTGATTGCCGGACACGTTGGGAGAACTGGAACACGATCGGATGCTGATGCACAGCTCGAATTTATGACGGATCTGCACGATGCAGCGTATGAAGGACTCACGACCATAAAACCGGGTACAACTGTCAATCCGAAGAATGGAAATAACCCGTGGGCGTTTTTCAGAGACTATATCGATCAGGTAACAAATCACTGTGTCAACAAAGTCAGTCCCAAGTGGGCTTCTCGACTTGCGGCGTTCGATGTGTGGATCTACGATCAATGTGCAGCAATGGAGCAAAGTCTTCGGATCGATGGGCCAAGCCTGAAATAGCTTTGGCGATTCACACCTCTCCAACGCTCGGACCGCCGATGCCGTTCGAGGTCTACAATAAAATGTCCGATGACGACGCCCGAGAGGCGCGCCGGTGGGCATCAAGACTCAGGCCGCGACCCGATAACTGAAGCTTGACGTAACGCTGCAAAGCGAAGAGGAGAAAACCATGAATCGTCGGCGCATCGAATTTCGAACTACATTTTTGTTGCTCGTCGGTCTGACAATCCTGGGATGTTCGGACAATAAACAGACCGGCGCGTCAACCGGGCGCCTGCTCGGCGCCAACTCCAGCGTGGGTAAAGGGACGGTGAGCAGCTACGCCGAGTTTGACAAGAGCGGCGCACCCAAGGCAATCGGCATCGTTTTTCATGCGGGAGCGTTGGACGGGCTTCCCAGTGCACCTTCCGACGGGCATCACTGCTTTGACCAGAACAAGGATGAGAAGATTGACTTGGAGAAAGAGTGCTTCGGCGCCCACGAGTGGGTCATCCCGCTGCCCAGCGAGGCGGCTCGGCGTGCAGAGATTCCGTTCAAATGGGCGGGTTTGAACTGGAACCCGCATGGACATATCCCGCCCGGGGTGTATGACCTGCCTCATTTCGACGTCCACTTTTACATCGAGCCGATCGAGAATATCTTTGCCATCGCACCGGGTCCCTGCGGCCCTGATAATGTGCGCTGCGACCAGTTCAAGCTTGCGACCAAGCCGCTGCCGTCCAACTACATGCACGCCGACTTCAAGAGCGTGGATGCGGTGGCTCCGGCGATGGGCGATCACCTGGTCGACCTGACGAGCCCCGAATTCAACAAGAAGAAGTTCACGCAAACCTGGATCTACGGCGCCTATGACGGTCGCGTCACGTTCTACGAGGAGATGTTGACGCTCGAGTACTTGTTGAGCCAGCCGGCCACGTGCTTTCCGCTCAAGTCGCCGCCAGCCGTGGGCGTCAGGGGTTACTATCCCACCCAGCACTGTATCCGCTACCTCGCCCAGGCCAACGAGTACACCGTCTCAATGGAAAATTTCGCGCTGCGTGAAGCCAGCGCTCCCGAAGCTCCCCGAACTGAGCGTTGATATGCGGAGGTGGGGTTTCCAGGCAGGCATGCCCATGGTCGGCTATATCGTCGGCTGGTCGCTTGTAGCGGCCGCCTTCGTGAATGTGAGGACGGGTTTTGTATACCCTCGTTCATTGTTCGGATGTTCTTCGGTTAAGGTGGTCTGTGAGTAATTTATGAGCCTAACCAAGCCTAACCAGTAAGCGGATATCCTTCCATCATTTGAGAGGAGCGCGGCACTTGTCGGAGAAAAAGGTCATCGCAATCATCGGAGCCACGGGTGCGCAGGGGGGAGGGCTCGTCCGCGCGATCCACGCCGATCGCGAGGGTCCATTTGTCGCGCGGGCACTCACGCGCAAGCTCGAGTCGGAAAAAGCCCGGGCGCTCGTCAAGCTTGGCGTAGAAGTCGTGGCAGGCGACGCCGACGATCCGCCAAGCCTAAACCGGGTGTTCGCCGGGGCGTACGGCGCCTACTGCGTCACCAACTTCTGGGAGCACTTCTCGGCGGAACGGGAGGGCGCCCAGGCCACGGCGATGGCTCGGGCAAGTCGGAAGGCCGGCGTCCAGCACGTCATCTGGTCGACACTCGAGGACACGCGCAAGTGGGTGCCCCTCGACGATGGCCGGTTGCCGACGCTTCAGGGCAAGTACAAGGTGCCGCACTTCGACTCCAAGGGTTCGGTGGATCGCGTTTTTGCCGAGGAGGCAGGGCCGACCACGTACCTTCTCGGCTCATTCTACTGGGAGAATTTCATCTACTTCGGCATGGGGCCGCGGAAGGGGCCCGACGGAGACCTCGTACTCGCGCTGCCGCTCGGGGGCGTCAAGCTTCCAGGCATCGCAGCCGAGGACATCGGCAAGTGCGCCTATGGTCTGTTCCGTCGCGGCACCGGCACGGTCGGCCAGCGGTTCGGCATCGCCGGTGAGGTCCTGTCCGGCCCGGAAATGGCGGCGAAGATGGGGCGCGCCCTCGGGCGCAACGTCAGCTTCAATGACGTGCCGTTCGATGTCTACCGCGGCCTGGGCTTCCCCGGCGCGGAAGATCTCGGCAACATGTTTCAGTTCCAGGCCATTCTCGGCGATGAGTTCCTCCGTAGCCGCGACCCCGAGCGCTCACGCTCGCTGAACCCGGAGCTGCTCTCGTTCGACGCCTGGCTCGGCGCCAACATTGCTCGCATCCCGATCGGGTAAGGTCGGGGAGAGGCATCTCAAACTCACCGTGCCACACTGGTGGCCCTGGCGTTCGACAGCCTAGGCACCAAACCCGGACCTGACGCGGGAGCAGTTCGTTGCGCTCGTGGGCGCCGCAACCGAACAGAAACGCGCGCCCTATCTCGCGGACCTGATTACCGTCGCCGTGATGACCGGGTGCCGTCGGGGCGAGCTTCTCGGGCTGGAGTGGTCTCGGGTTGGTCTCGAAGCTAACACGATCCGCCTTGGCGCATCGGATACCAAGGCGGGTAAGGCGCGGTTGGTGGCGATCAACCAGGCGGCACGGGAAGCGCTGCTGCGGCGAAGCGAGTACCGGGCGAAGCATTGTCCGGACACTACCTGGGTATTCTGTGGGCGCCAGGGCAAACGCATAGCGGGAATCAAGACGTGCTTCCGCCGTGCGTGTAAAAACGCCGAGCTGGTCGGCGTGCAATTCCACGATCTGCGGCATACGTGCGGATTGTGGCTAGCGCAGGCGGGCGTGCCGCAAAGCCATATCGCGGAGGTGCTGGGTCATAGCACCTTGCGCATGACGGAGCGGTACACGCACATGGCGCCGGTGACGGCTCGGGCTGCGGTAGAGAAGCTGGAGGGGGTACCCAAAATGGTACCCACTGGACCAGCGGAGGAAGTTGCAGCGTTGTAACTGCTTGAAAGTTTGGTAGGCGCGATTGGACTCGAACCAACGACCCCTACCATGTCAAGGTAGTGCTCTAACCAGCTGAGCTACGCGCCTGAAAGCGGCGAATTCTACCGCATCAGCCGCGGCCGAGCGCCGCCGCCTTCCTTTCCGACACCCCGCTCACCGCCAGCTTCATCCCGACTTCCTTCCAGTGGCCCGCTTCCGACTCGAGCGCATCGGAGGTGAGCGGATTGTCATCCAGCCACGCCTGCGGCAGCGCGAGCGCGAATCCCGCCTGGTCCGTCGCGACGCGCAACAGCGGAATTTTTACGTCGGTGCGGCTGCGTGCGAAGAGCGTCGCGAGGCGCAGTGCGCAGACCAGAAGCCAATCGCCGCCTTCCAGCCCGGCGTCCTGTACTTTGGTGAGTTTGCCGCGCTGCGCGAGCACGATGCGCGCCAGCCGCTGCTGCTCCATGCGCGAGAAGCCGGGCATGTCCGCGTTCGAAAGCACGTACGCGGAGTGCTTGTGGTATTGCGCGTGCGCGATCGAGAGCCCGATCTCTGCAAGCCGCGCCGCCCAGGCGAGCATGAGCCGGTCGACGTCGTCTTCGCGCGCCTCTTCGGCACCCGAGATCAGCTCGTCGTAGATGCGCAGCGCGACGCCGCGCACGCGCTCGGTCTGCGCCGCGTCCACGCGGTAGCGCCGCATGAACTGCGCGACCGTGGCCTCGCGCATGTCCCTGTGCTGCACCCGTCCGAGCAGATCGTAGAGCACACCGTGCCGGAGCGCGCCTTCGGAAACGGTCGCCGATTCGATGCCGAGCTCGTCGAATACGGCGCCGAGAATCGCCACCCCTCCCGGAAGAACCGGCGCGCGGTTTTCGCGCAGGCCGGCGATCCGTCCGGGATCGGCCCATTCATGCTTGAGGAGGAGAGCGCGCAGCCGCTCCAGCCCCTCGCGTGTGATCCCCGATTCGGTCCAGCCGTTCTCGCGCAGGATCGCCTCGATCGCGCGCGCCGTTCCCGAGGAAGCGACCGCCTCCTGCCATCCGAACGCCCGGTATTCGCGCACCATGCCCGAGAGTTCCTGCCGCGCCGCGAGCTCCGCCGCCTTCATGCGCTGCTTGTCGATCCTGCCCTCCGGAAAGTGTCCGAGGCTCCAGCTCACGCAACCCATGTAGAGCGATTCAGTCAGCTTCGGCTCGAGGCCCGCGCCGATGATGAACTCGGTCGAGCCGCCGCCGATGTCGACCACGAGGCGCCCGTGCGCGGCCGGCGGCAATGAATGCGCCACGCCCAGATAGATCAGCCGCGCCTCCTCGCGCCCGGCGATGACCTCGATCGGAAAACCGAGCGCCACGCGCGCCTCGCGCAGGAACTGCGCCGCGTTCTTCGCGACACGCAGGGTGTTGGTTCCTACCGCGCGCACCGCCTGCCGCGGAAAGCCGCGAAGCCGCTCGCCAAAGCGCGCCAGCGTCTCGAGCGCACGCGCCTGCGTGGCGCGGTCGATGCGCTTTTCGGCGGTGAGGCCGGCGCCCAGGCGCACCGCTTCGCGCAGTGCGTCCAGCGGATAGATCTGGCCGTCCATGACGCGGCCGACCTGCAGGTGAAAGCTGTTCGAACCGAGGTCAACCGCCGCAAGGAGATTGGGTCGGGTCATGGTTGGCTCAAATTAACACCCCCGCCCCGCGACCGCAAACCCGCCCCTGTTCGCTGTAAAATAGGCGCAACAAGAGCCGTATACCCTAGCCCGGTTTGAGGCGCGCAAAGCGCTCCCGCAATGGTCAAGAAATCCCTGCCCCCGGCGCATTTCCTCAACCGCGAGCTCGGCCTGCTCGAATTCAACCGCCGCGTTCTCGCGCAGGCGGCGGACGATTCGGTACCCCTGCTCGAGCGGCTGCGGTTCCTGACGATCGTTTCGTCGAACCTCGACGAATTCTTCGAGATCCGGGTCGCGGGTCTGAAGGAGCAGATCAAGCTTGGCGTGAAAGAATCCGGCCCCGACGGCAAGTCCCCTGTGGAGTTGTTTGCGCTGGTCTCGGCGAAAGCGCACACCCTGGTCGCCGAGCAGTACAAGCTGCTGAACGAGGTGCTGCTGCCGGCGATGGCCCGGGAAGGCATCGTCTTTCCCAAGCGCGAAGCGTGGACCGAGCCGCAGCGCGCCTGGGTGCGCGACTTTTTCTTTCGCGAGCTGCTGCCCGTGCTCACGCCGATCGGTCTCGATCCGGCGCACCCGTTTCCCAGAGTGCTCAACAAGAGCCTCAACTTTGCCATCGAGCTCGAGGGGCGCGATGCGTTCGGGCGCAAGTCGCGGGCCGCGATCGTGCAGGCGCCCCGCGCGCTGCCGCGCGTAATCCGCCTGCCTGCCGAGGTCGCCGGTGCACCCAACGCGTTCGTGTTCCTGTCCTCGATCCTGCACGCGCACCTCGACGAGCTCTTCTCGGGCATGGAGGTCAAAGGTTGCCACCAGTTCCGCGTCACCCGCAATTCGGACCTGTTCGTCGATGAGGAAGAGATGAAGAACCTGCGCATCGCGGTGCAGGGCGAGCTGCTCCACCGGCACTTCGGTGACGGCGTGCGGCTCGAGGTCGCCGACAGCTGTTCGCCGTCCACCAGCGAATTTCTGCTGCAGCAGTTCGCACTGGCGGAAGACGACCTGTACCGGGTGGCAGGGCCGGTGAACCTGTACCGCCTGCGCGAGGTGCCCGACCAGGTCGAGCGGCCCGACCTCAAGTATCCGCCCTTCCAGCCCGGGTTGCCCGAGCCGCTGGTGCGCATCCGCGACATCTACGCGGCGCTCAGGCAACAAGACGTGCTGCTGCATCACCCCTACCAGTCGTTCCTGCCGGTGATCGAGTTCATCCGCACTGCGGTCACCGATCCGCGGGTCATCGCGATCAAGCAGACCGTGTACCGCACGGGCACCGACTCGGAGCTGATGGACATCCTGATCGACGCCGCGCGCCTCGGCAAGGAAGTGACGGTGGTGCTCGAGCTGTTGGCGCGCTTCGACGAGGAAGCCAACATTACATGGGCGTCGCGCCTGGAGGAGGTCGGCGCGCACGTCATCTACGGCGTGGTCGGCCACAAGACGCACGCCAAGATGGCGCTGGTCGTGCGCCGCGAGGAAACTCCGCAGGGCCCGGCGCTCAGGCGCTACGTCCATCTTGCGACGGGAAACTACCATCTGCGCACCGCGCGCCAGTACACCGACTTCGGCCTCATGACCGCCAACGAGGAGGTCTGCTCGGACGTGAACGAGGTCTTCAAGCAGCTCACCGGGCTGGGGCGCGCCAGCCGCATGAAACACCTCTGGCTGTCGCCCTTCACGCTGCACCGCCGCGTGGTCGCCGCCGTGCGCAACGAGGCGCGCATCGCCAAGGAAGGCCGGCCGGCCAGGATTGTCGCAAAGATGAACGCGCTGCTCGAGCCGGAGCTGATCGAGGAGCTCTACACGGCCTCCCAGGCGGGGGTACGGATCGACCTCATCGTGCGCGGCGTGTGCGCGCTGCGCCCCGGGATCGAGGGCCTTTCGGGCAATATTCGCGTGCACTCGATCGTCGGCCGTTTCCTCGAACACACGCGCGCGTTCTATTTTCAGAACGACGGCGCGGAGGACGTATACCTCGCGAGCGCCGACTGGATGGACCGCAATTTCTTCCGCCGCATCGAGTTGTGCTTTCCGGTGCTCGATCCGGCGCTCAAGCAGCGCGTCATCCGCGAAGGGCTGCAGAGCTATCTCGACGACAGCGCGCAGACCTGGGTCATGAATGCCGAAGGCGGCTACGAGCGCCCCGCCGCGCGCCGCGGCCGGCAGCGGCCCGTGCAGGAGGAGCTGCTGCAGCTGCTCACCGCGCCCGCCTGGTCGGCCGCCGTGCGCGTGGCTGCCGAGGAAATGCCGCGCGTGGCGTGACCGCGGGAAATTTGAATGACGGCGGTGCATGGTAGAGTCGCCGCCCCATGCAGAGTCCGCGTAAAGGAACGACCGGCTTACGCCGATTGATCAACGCGACACGGTACTCGCTGTCCGGGTTCGCGGAGGCGGCGCGCCGCGAAGACGCTTTCCGCCAGGAGCTGATCCTCGCCGCGGTGCTGGTTCCGCTGGGGCTCGCGCTGGGCGTGAACGGAATCGAACGCGCGCTCCTCGTCGGCAGCGTGCTGCTTGTGCTGATCATCGAGCTGCTCAATTCCGCGGTCGAGGCGACCGTGGACCGTGTCTCGCTCGACGCCCACGACCTCGCCAGGCGCGCCAAGGATCTCGGCAGCGCCGCAGTGATGCTTTCGCTCGTGAATGCAGCAGTCGTCTGGCTGCTCGTGCTCGCCCCTTGAGCGGACCGGACCGACTCTTGTTATTGGTCCTTGAGCGCCTCGAAATTGATCATCAGCCTGATCTCGTCGCTCATTGCGGGGATGCCGAACTTCATGCCGAACTCGGACCTTTTCAGGAAACCCGACACGTTGCCGCCGCAGGCGGGTCGCTTGGCAAGCGGATGATCCTTGCACAACCAGCGGTCGATCTTCAGCGTCACGGGCTTGGTGGCGCCCAGAAGGGTCAACTGGCCTTCGATCTCCGAAGGATTGTCGCCGCTGAATTTCACGTTGGTGGACTTGTAGCTCATCTGCGGAAATTCGGCGACGTTGAAGAAGTCGGCGCTCCTCAGGTGCTCGTCGCGCGTGCGCGGCCGGCTGCCCCTGTCGTTGTCGCCCGTCGTGACCGATGCGGTCTCGATCGCGAGTTCCACACTCGCAGTCTTTGCCGCGCGGTCAAGAGTGAACTTGCCGCTCATCTTGTCGAACCGGCCCCAGATCATGGACAGCCCTAAATGATCGATGCCGAAGTGCGGGAAGCTATGGATCCGATCGACCGTGTAGCTCTCGCTTTGCGCGGACGCGGCGAGCGGAAGAGCGGCGAAAATCGCGCCGACGAAGACAGCTTTTTTCATGCAGTGTTCTCCTTTAGTCGTGACAGGGAAAAGTCATATCACGCTATCGCAGTGCCTGTAAACAGCTGACGGTGCGCGCCTATTCCGGGTCAATCCTTGAGCGCCTCGAAGGTTACGACGATCTTAACCTCGTCGCTGGTTGCCGGGACGCCCCAGGTCATGCCGAAGTCGGTTCGCTTGAGCGCGCCGACGGCATTCCCTCCGCAGATCCACCGCTTCGTGACCGAATGCGGCGCGCATCTCCAGCGGTCCACCGTAAGGGTCACCGGCCTTGTCACGCCGAGAAGCGTCAGCTGACCGCGAACTTCGGCGGGGACGTCACCGTTGAATTTCACGTCGCCGGCTTTGTAGAGCATGCGTGGAAACTCGATGCTGTTAAAGAAATCCGCACTTCGCAGATGCTCGTCCCGGGACCGCGGCCGATCCCCCCTGGTATTGTCTCCGGTCGTCACCGACGCAGTCTCCACCGTGAAATCCAACCTGCCCGTCTTTGCCTGACGGTCGATCGTGAACCCCCCGGTCGACTTGTCGAACCGCCCCCAGATCGTGGAAAAGTCGTTGTGGTCAACGGCGAAGTGTATGAACGTATGGCGAGGATCAAACGTGTAGGACTCCGGCGCAGCGGCCGCGGCTAGCGGCAGCATTGTGAAAGTCAGGTACATCACGACTTTATTCATCGCATCCCCCTTTTTCCGCGACTCCATGGAACAAATTACCCGGACGGCCCGCGACTCGACTGCCAGGCGAGAAAACATGAAACCGCGGCGACACACAGCGTAAGCGTCGAGATCGCCACCACCTGCCCCCAGATCGGCCACTTGGCCGGAACGGGTACCCGCGCCGCCAACGGAACAAACGCCATGACCGCGAGCGCGTACCAGGGGAGCTGGGCGAGGTAGAACGCCGCCGAACCGAGCAATCCCGCGAGCAAGCCCGCCGTCAGCGTGAAAGTAATGCCTGCGAAGATCCGTTTTCCGGTGAGCATCTGCACCAGCAGGAACGCGCTCGACGCCGTGCCAAATGCCATCGCGTATAAACCCAGCGTGGCTGATGCAGCGAACACTGCCGCGGCGCCAGTACCCAGCCCCAGCGCGAAGCTCGCCGCTCCCGCCCGGACCGAATCGTCGCGCAGCGTGAGCGAAATGCCGACCAGCCAGGCGACGTATAACGCCGTGCCGCCGCCGAGAAGCAGCGCCTGGGCAAACTCCTTCTGCCGCAGAACCGCCAGAAACACCCAGATCGAGGCGGCACCGAGTACCACCCCGAAAAGCGGCGCCGTGATGCGCGTCGGTCTGAACGCCAGATCCGCAGCGACCCCGACCGCGGGCACCATCAGGCCGAGCAGCACGATTTTGCGAACCGTAGTCATGGGACTGAACTGGAATCCGACCACCAGATACACCGCCACGGCAAATCCTGCGACAGCAGCAAGTCCCGCGAGCCGCAGTGGAGCCAGGATTGCGCTCGCGACCAGACCGGCCAAGAACGGCATGATGACGCCCTGGACGACCGGGTGTATGAGCCACTCTTGCACGGATCCTCTCGGTAAATCTCGCGCTTAACCTGGACGCCCTCTGCGTGTTCGGATCCGCAGGCAGCCGGTAGCACAGGCAATCTCGTCGAATCTCAGGCACGCAAGATGACTCATGCGCGCGCCACGCGGATGACCCCGTGCACGTCCCTGACTGCAGCCAGTGCGCGCCGCAGCTGCCCCAGATCCTCGACGCCGAACGTGAAGCGCATGTACGCAAGGTCGTCGCGGCTCCGGGTGCGCACCGCGGTGACGTTGATGCGCTCCCGGGCAAGAGCATCGCCGATGTCGCGCAGCAGCCCCTGGCGATCGTTCGCCGTGACCACGATTTCCACCGTATAGGCACCGCCCGGCTTTGCTCCCCAATCCGTTTCGATCAGGCGCTCGGGATGCGTTTCGGCCAGGCGCTTGAGGCTCGCGCAGTCCTCGCGGTGGATCGAGACACCCTTGCCGCGGGTCACGAAGCCGCGGATCGGATCGGGCGGCACCGGCTTGCAGCACTTCGCAAGCTGCGTGAGCAGCCGGTCGACGCCCACGACGAGAATTCCACTGTCGCCCTCGCCTCTGGACTTGCGTGCGGGCGCGGGAGGTGGCGGAGCCACCGGCTGCGGTGCCGCGATCCCCGCGAGCGCGCGCAACGCCGACTGCAACTGGCGCAGATTCACTTCCTCGCGCGCCACCGCGGCGAACAGGTCGTCCGGCTTCGGGAAACCCAGCCGCTCGGCCAGCGCTTCCAGGTTCGCCTGCGAGGCGCCTTCGCGCCTCGCCTCCTTGTCGACGATCGCGCGGCCCTCGCTCACCGTTTCCGCAAGCGCCTGCGCGTTGAACCATTGCCGCACCTTCTGTCGCGCCCGATGGCTCTTGAGAAAGCCGCGTTCCGGATTCAGCCAGTCGCGCGAAGGGCCGCCGGACTTTGCGACCACGATCTCGACTCGCTGCCCGCTCCTGAGCGGCGTGTCGAGCGGCGCGATGTGGCCGTCTACCTTCGCTCCCCGGCAGCGATGCCCGACGTCGGTATGCAGTGCATAGGCGAAATCCACCGCTGTCGCGCCGGCCGGCAGGTCGATGACCTTGCCCTGCGGAGTCAGCACGTAAACCGTATCGTCGAGCGCCGCCTCGCGCGTCTTCTCGGTCCAGCTCACGCTTCCGGCGACTTCATCGCGCCACGCGAGCAGCTGCCTGAGCCACGCGATCTTCTCGTCAAACACGCTCTGCGCCCGGGCGGACTTGCCCTCCTCCTTGTAGCGCCAGTGCGCCGCGACGCCGAACTCGGCCTGGCGGTGCATTTCCTCGGTGCGAATCTGCACTTCCACCGTCTTGCCGCCCGGACCGATCACCGCCGTGTGCAGCGACTGGTACTGGTTGCCCTTGGGCCGCGAGATGTAGTCGTCGAACTCCTTCGGGATCGGCTGCCACAGGTCGTGCACGACACCGAGCGCCGTGTAGCAGTCCCGCGTCGTCGCGGCGATCACCCGGAGCGCACGCACGTCGTACACCTCGGAAAATTCCAGGCCCTTCGAGCGCATCTTGCTCGAGATCGAGTAGATGTGCTTCGGCCGCCCGGCGATTTCGGTCCTCACGCCGGCCGCGGCGAGCCCCGCGCCCAGGGTGCGCATTGCATCCTTGATGTATTGCTCGCGCTCGGTGCGCCTGTCCTCGAGCATGCGCGCGATTTTCCGGTACAGATCGGGCTCGAGAAAACGGAACGACAGGTCCTCGAGCTCCCACTTGAGCTGCCAAACGCCGAGCCGGTTGGCGAGCGGCGCATAGATGTCGAGCGTCTCGCGCGCGTAGGACTCGCGCTCCTGCATCGGATTCTTCGCGAACCAGCGCAAGGTCTGCGTGCGCGAAGCAAGCCGGATCAGGACCACGCGCACGTCCTGGACCATGCCGAGCACCATCTTGCGCAGCACCTCATTTTGTCGTTCGGCGCTGCCGCGCGTGAGGACACGCAGCCGGTACAGGCTTTCAACGCCGCCGGCCAGCGCAGCGATCTCCTCCCCAAAGCGCTCGCGCAGCCGGTCGAGACCGCCCAGTTGCTTGGGCGCGGCGAACAGCACGCCCGCCGCGCGCGCCTGGGAATCGAGCCCGACCGCAGCAAGGCTGGCCGCGAGCCCGAGCGCGTGCAGCCAGACCGGCTCTCCGGTCGACAGGACTTGTCCCGCGTACAGCGGCTCGGCGAATTCGAGCGCGCGTGCGATGAGCGCGCGGCCCTCCCCCGCGATCCCGTCGGCGAGTGGCTCAAGCGCCGCGGCGCTGTTCTGCGGATGCAACTGAACCACAGAAACCATGCTGTATTGTATGACGCGTGCGAGCGAATCCTCACCTGCTGCTGATTCTCACCGCGCTGTTCTGGGCAGGTCACTGGATCGTGGCGCGCGCGGTGGTGCCCTACGCAACGCCGGTGGGGATGGCGTTCTGGCGCTGGACTGCGGCAGTCGTGATCCTTGCGCCGTTCGCCTGGCCGCATTTCCTGCGTGACGCGGCCAAGCTGCGCGCCGGATGGAAACCGGTGCTGTTTTTCGGCACCTGCGGGACGGTGCTCTACAACTCGATCGGCTACATGGGGATCCAGCAGACGAGCGCGACCAATGCCGTGCTGCTGCAGTCGGTGACGCCGGGAATCATTCCGCTGGTTGCCTGGCTTTTGTTCCGCGAGCGTATCGGGCCGCGCGTCGCGCTCGGCCTCGCGGTGTCGTTTTCCGGCGTGCTCGCCATCGTCTCGCGGCTCGATGCTGCGGTGCTCGCCGGGCTCGAATTTGCGCCCGGCGACCTGTGGCTGCTCGCCAACATTTTTCTCTGGGCGCTCTACACGGCTTGTCTGCGCTGGAAGCCGCAGGACCTGCACCCGCTTTCTTTCATGCTCGCGATCATGGCGGCGGGACTGGCGACCGGGCTTCCGGCGTACGCGCTGGACGTCGCCGCCGGCGGGCGCGTCGAAGCAAACCCGGGCGTGGTGGCCGGGATCTTGTATCTGGCCGCGTTCCCTTCAGTCCTCTGCTACGTCATGTGGACCAAGGGCGTGGCAGAAATCGGCGCCGCCAAGGCGGGCGCCTACTTGCACCTGATTCCGCTCGCCGGAAGCCTCATGGCCATGGTTTTTCTGCACGAGCGCCTGCATCTCCACCACGTCGCCGGCATCCTGCTCATCTTCTCAGGCGTGTATCTGGTCTCGCGCGGTGGCCGCTGATGGGTTGGCTTCGGAACTGGAAACGCAGGCGCATCCTCGAGCGGCACCCGCTCGACGAAACGGCGTGGCGCCGCGCGCGCGCGCGTCTGCCATTTCTCGCCGGGCTATCGGCGGATGAGGAACGGCGGCTGAAGGAAATGGCGATCGTGTTTCTGGCGGAAAAGGAGTTCACGCCGGTGCGCGGCGCGCGGCTCTCGGAGGACGACCGGCTCTCGATCGCCGTGCAGGCATGCCTTCCGGTGCTGGAGCTCGGCCTCGACTGGTACGACGGCTGGGTCGGGATCGTCATTCATCCGGCCGACTTCCGGGTCAGGCGCGCGGAAGCCGACGCTCACGGCGTGGTGCACGTGTGGGACGACGAACTCGCCGGGGAATCGTGGCCGGGCGGGCCGGTGGTGCTCTCGTGGGAAGCGCTGGACGAGGCGGGGACGGTCGCCAGAGGGGGCGTGAACGTCGTAATCCATGAATTCGCCCACATGATCGACATGACGGGCGGCGTGGCAGATGGCGTGCCGCCGCTTCCCTCGCGCGCCCGGCGCCAAGCGTGGATCGAGGTCTTCGACCGCGAGTTCAAGCGCTTCTGCGAGGACGTGGATGCGGGGCGCGACACCTTGCTCGACCCCTACGCCGCAGAGAACGAAGCGGAGTTTTTCGCCGTCGCGAGCGAAGCGTTCTTCGAGTCGCCGCATGCGCTGAGGTCGGAGTTCCCGGACCTCTACGTGCTCTTCAGCCGCTTCTACCGGCAGGACCCGGCGAAGCGCCTGAAGAGCTGAATCTCGGGTGCTAGAATTCTTCCAACTTCAATCGCAGGCGATCGCCATGGCAAACGTTCAAATTCCGGACACTCTCTCCAGGAGGCTCGATCGCTACGCCGCGGCCCACGGCCGTGATCGCGCGCACGTGGTCAAGGAAGCGCTTGAGCGCCAACTCGATGCGCTTCTCTGGTGGAAACGTGAAGTCCGAAAAGGAATCGCGCAGGCGGATGCCGGCACCCTCGTTCCAGCGGAGCAAGTAATGCGACGCGCGCGCGCCCTTCTCGCCCGGCATGGCCGCAAGCCGGCGACGCGTTGATTTCACCAAGCGGGCGGCCACGGAGTATCTGAAGGGCCTCCTCTATATCGCTGCCCAAGACCTGTCCGCGGCCACCTTGGTCCAGGACCGGATCGAAGACGCTCTGACACTGCTTCCGCAGCAGCCCCAGATAGGTCGTCCCGGCGTCGTTCCGGGTACACGTGAGTTCCCGGTCAGCAAAACTTCATACACGATCGTGTATCGGGTTCGCGCTCGCGCAATTCAGGTGCTGCGAGTTCTGCATCAGCGACGGCGCTACCCCTGATCGATGCGCCTCGGACGATGAAAACGTTCCTGATCGTCTTTCACACGCGCGGCGTGAAGACTGCGCAACTCGCCGAGGCGGTCGAGCGCGGCGCGCGCGCGGCGCTCAAGGAAGCCGAGGCCGAAGGCGAGGTGCGCGTCGTCGTGAAGCGCTGCGTCGAGGCAGGCCCCGAGGACGTGCTCGAGGCCGACGCCCTGGCGCTCGGCACGCCGGAGAACTTCGGCTACATGTCCGGGATGATGAAGGACTTCCTCGAGCGAGTGTTCTATCCCTGCGAAGGCAAAGTAGAGGGCCGGCCCTGGGCGCTCTTCGTCAGCGCCGGCCAGGACGGAACCGGTGCAATCACGTCGGTCGAGCGCATCGTCACCGGGTTGCGGCTGAAGAAAGTTTGTGAGCCGATCCTGGCGCTACGCGAAGTGACGCCCGAAATCCTTGCGCGATGCGAGGAGTTGGGCGCCACGCTCGCAGTGGGCATCGCGGTCGGGGCGCTCTAGGACGGCGATCACGTAGCCGAGCCGATCACCGGCGGTGCTCGACCCTCAAGTGCAGCGCCGGAAGATTACGCTACGGGAGCCCGCAGATGCCAATCGGTGGCGCGCTGGTAGGCATGCCCGAGGCGAAACAGCAGCGGCTCGTCAAAAGGCCGGCCGATCAGCTGGAAGGCGCAGGGCAGCCCATGGGGCTGGAAACCGCAGGGCACGGCAAGCGCAGGGAGCCCCAGGTAATTCACCGGACGCATCAGGCGCGTCACCTGTGCCAGCACCTGGCCCATCTTCTGTCCGCCGCCCACGTCGGTCTCGGCGATCGTGGGCGTGGCAAACGTCACGCAGGGAACGTGCAACGCGTCCACCCCCGACATGACTTCGGCAAGCCATGCTTTCAGCGCGTGATCGCGCAGCCTCAGGGCGTTGATGTACTGCGTCGCGCTGATCGCCGCGCCGAGCTCGAGCCGCGCGCGCACCTGGTCTGAATAATCCTGCGGCCGCTCGCGCAACCAGTTTGCGTGCAGCGCCGCCGCTTCCGCGGCGATGATCGCAGTGCCGGCCTGATTCCACGGCTCGATCGCCGGAACACCCACTTCCACGATCTCGCATCCGAGCGAGCGGAACACATCGAGACTCGTGCGTACCAGCGTCTCGATCGCCGGATCCGCGCCGTCGTAGAAATAGCCTTTCGGCACGCCGACCCGCAGGCCTTTCACCGGGCGCTCGAGCGCCGCGAGGTAATCGGGTACCGGCTGCCCGCTCGTGGTCGGATCGGCGGGGTCGCTGCCGGCGATCACGCCGAGAATCAGGGCGCAGTCCTCGACCGTACGCGCAAGCGGTCCCACGGTGTCCATGGAAAAGGACAGTGGCATCGCACCGGCACGAGACACGCGCCCGTAGGTCGGCTTGATGCCGGTGACTCCGCAAAAATGCGCGGGCAGCCGGATCGAGCCGCCGGTGTCCGAGCCGAGCGCGGCGAAGTTGGCGCGCGCTGCAACCGACGTCCCCGCGCCGCTCGAGGAGCCGCCGGTGATGTAATCCGGGTGCCAGGCATTGCGGCAGTGGCCGAAGTGATAGTTGTGGCCGGTCGGGCCGTAGGCAAATTCGGTCATGTTCAGAACGCCGAATTGCACCGCTCCCGCGGTGTCGAGGCGCTGCAACGCCGTTGCGGTCGCCGGCGCCGGCCGGTCACGCATGATTTTCGAGCCGCACGAGGAGGCCACGCCTTCGCGGTAATACATGTCCTTGTGCGCCATCGGCACGCCGGCAAGCGGTCCGCGCACCCTGCCTTGCGCGATCTCCGCGTCCACGAGGCGAGCCGCGGCGATCGCGGCGTCTTCGTCGATCCGGAGGAAGCAGTTGAGCCGCGCGTGCGCGCGCCGGGCGGCGGCGATCGTCTCCTGCATCGCCTCGGCAGCCGATGCCTTGCGCGCGCGGATCCGCCGCGCGAGCTCTGCGGCGGATAGCTCCGTCAGTTCGCTCATTTCGAGCCCTGTTCGAGGGTACGGAAAAATCCAGATGGTTCCTGCTCGAACGCGAGCGCGCGCGTCGCCGCGCGCTCGGCCTCGAGCTGCGCGGCAAGCGTGCGCGCAACGGACTCGGCGCGCTCCTCCGGCAACCGCACACCCTGCAATGCAAGCATTCGAAGCACGATCTCGTTCATAGCGCCACCTTGGGCGGCAACCCGGCGCCGCGCCCGAGCCGCCCGTCGTCCAGCGGCTCGCCCGCCACCTGGCGGAGGGGAATCACACCGCCCCAGATCGGCAGGGCGTAGTCTTCCTCGTCGTCCACCGGCGGGCCGGTCCGCACCTTGGCCGATGCTTCCTCGATGTGCATGCCGAGCACCGTGGTCGCCTTGAGCTCCTGCTGACTGACCGGACGGAGTTCCTTCCACCGCCCAGGATAGAGCCGCTCGACGAACGTCTGCATCTTTGCGAGCTTTTCTTCCGCCTGCTCGACCTTGTAGGGCTTTCCGAACAGCATTGCCGAACGGTAATTGATGGATTTGTGGAAACCCGAGCGCGCGACCACCAGTCCGTCCACGATCGTTACCGTCAGGCAGACGTTCGGGCGCTTTTCGAGCGCGCGCAGCATGCGGCTCTTCGAAGAACCATGCCAGTACACGGCGTCGCCCTCGCGCCAGTAGGCAGTCGGAGTCACGTAGGGCTGGCGGTCGATCACGTAGCCGAGGTGGCAGATGAACGCGGCGTCGAGGATGCCGTAGATCATCTCCCGGTCGTAGTGCGCGCGCCCGGGGAGGCGCCTGATTTTCGTGCGGTCCGTTGGCGTAAAGGCTTTCATTGTGGCGGTAAACTCCAGGGCCGGATGTTACCAGCGCCTCAAATAACCTCGGATCTGGCGCGCGATCGCGCCGCGTGCAGCGCCTACTGGCTGCATTTGCGCGAATTGGTGTCGCGCCTGCCGCCGAAGCCGAAGCGCAACCCGGGTGAGAGCGCAGCGGCTGCGGCAAATCTCGCGGCAGCGCGCGAGCTGCGCATGCGGTTCCTGCGCGCGCATGCGTCGCGCATCTACGACGAGCTGACTGCAGGACGCGCGACTTTCGTGCGGCTCGACCAGCTTTGCCTGCGCGCGGCCGCCGAATTTCCGGGACTCGTGCCCTCGGCGCGTGATCTCGAGGCCGAGGCGCGCGCCGCGCAGCGCGACAAGGACGGGCTGGAGATCGATCAGGGCTTGTTTCTCGCGCACGTGCTTTTCGATCCCGGAGCCGGAGCGCACCTCTGCCATGCGATGCTGCTGCCGCGCGAGGACTCGCACGCGCGCCTGTCCGAGTTCGAGCGCTCGGGCGAGATTGACCTCGGTCCCGTGCGCCTGCGGCGTCAGGGAAAGACGGCGGTGCTGACGATGAGCAACCCGCGCTTTCTTAACGCCGAGGACGAATCGACCCTCGATGCGATGGAGATCGCGGTGGACCTGGCGCTGCTCGATGCGCAAACCGAGGTCTGCGTGCTGCGCGGCGGCGCGATCCCGCACCCGAACTACGCCGGCCGGCGCGTGTTCGGTGCCGGAATCAATCTCACGCACCTGTACCAGGGAAGGATCCCGTATCTCTGGTACCTGTTGCGCGACCTCGGCTACGTCAACAAGCTCTACCGGGGTCTGGCGCTTCCCGATGCCTCCCCGGAGGAAGATTCCGTAGAGAAGCTCTGGGTCGCGGCGGTCGAGGGATTCGCGATCGGCGGCCACTGCCAGATCCTGCTCGCAGTGGACTTGACGCTTGCCGAAGACGGCGCCTACCTGACGCTGCCGGCGCGCAAGGAAGGGATCGTGCCCGGCGCGGCCAACCTGCGCCTGCCGCGCTTCGTCGGCGATCGCATCGCGCGCCAGGCGGTGATGGCCGAGCGCCGCATCGAATGCGCCAGCCGCGAGGGACGCCTGATCTGCGACGCGATTGTCCGACCGGAAGAGATGGATGCCGCGATCGAGCGCACCGTCGCAAGCCTCACCGGCTCCGGCGTGGTCAGCGCTGCGAGCAACCGGCGCGCATTCCGCGTGGCGCAGGAGCCGCTCGATACGTTCCGCCGCTACATGTCGGTCTACGCGCGCGAGCAGGCGTACTGCCATTTCAGCCCGGCGCTAATCGCGAACCTCGAAAAGCACTGGAACGCGGCCAGTCGCCGCCGCTGAGCGCGGCGCGCTGCTTGTGCAGGAACTACCTGGGCGCGGCGGCGTCCAGGATCGCCAGAAAGGCACGCGAATCGCGGTAGCCGACGAACTGCTGCGCGCGCCTGCCCTGCTCGTCGAGGATCACAACGGTCGGGGTGCCGGTCACGCCTAGGTGCCTCGCGAGGTTCTTCTCCGAGCGCGCAACGCCGTCCACCCACACCGTTTCGCGCGCGCCGAAAATATTCACAGCCAGGAGGACGAAGCGGCTCCGTAGCCGCTCCACCACAGCGCGGTCGGCCAGGGTGGTGCGCGCCATCTTGAGGCAGGCCGGACAGCCGTCCTGCTCGAAGAACACGACTACGCGCCGGCCCGCCTTGGCGGCGTCGCGCAAGTCTTCGGGGACTATCAGGAATGAATCGCTGAAGGTTCCCTTGGGCGCGTGCTCGGTCGCGCCGGCGAAGGTGAGCAAAGGAAACAGCAGCAATGCGATTAGTGCGGTACGCATGGGCGCTATTCCATTTTGGCAAGTCCGCTATTCAGGCCGCAAGAAGAAATTCGCGCACGATCCTGATCTGGTCTTCGTGCATCAGCGTCGGCGCGTGTCCGACAGCGGGGATTTCGACCACTTTCGCCTTCGGGCCGCGCTCGCTCATCCGGGCGCAGGTGTCGCGCGTGAGCAGGTCGGATTGCTCGCCGCGCAGGACCAGCGTCGGACACTTGACCGTGTCGTAGTGCGGCCAGAGTTCGAGGTCCTTGTCCGGCATCGACTTGCGGTACGGCTCGGCGATGCGGGGGTCATAGTGAAATCGGTAGCTGCCGTCCGCGTTCTTCCGCACGACCACTTCGGTCAGGAAGCGCCACTCGGCGTCGGTATGCGGGCCGAACGAGGCACTGACCGCGCGCACCAGCTGCTCGGCGGCCTCGATCGTCGGCAGCGGCGGCGCGACCCCAAGGTATGTGGCGATGCGCTCGATCGATGCCTTGGTCACGACCGGCCCGGCATCGTTCAGTACCAGCCGCGACACCGGTGTGCCGTTTTGCGCCGCCAGAAACATGCCGATCAGACCGCCCATTGAGGTTCCCACCCAATGCACGCTTTCCACGTCGAGGCGAGCGATCAGTGTCACCATGTCGGCGACGTACTGCGGAAATTCGTACAGCATCGGGTCGGCGAGCCATTCGGAATCGCCGCGCCCCACGACATCCGGGCAGATGACGCGGTAGCGGTCGCTCATTGCCTGCGCAAAGCGCTCGAAATCGCGCGCACAGCGCGTCAGGCCGTGCACGCAGACGAGCACACGCTCGTTTTCCCGATCGCCCCACTCAAGGTAGGCGATGCGGTGCAGCCCGGCGGGCGAGGCGCACCGCACCGTCCGCGGGCGCGGGGCCGCCACGCTTCAGGAGCCGTACTTGAACGACAGCGCGAGCCGCGTGCGGAATGCCGTCACCTTGCCGTTGTCCACCTTCACGTCCAGCTTGACCACTTCCGCGATGCGCAGATCGCGCAGCGACGCAGAGGCCGTCTTCACCGCGTTGCGCGCCGCGTCTTCCCACGAAATCGCGCTCGTACCGATCACATCCACCACTCTGTAGACTGCACCGCCTCCCTTGCTGGCCATGATCCACTCCTGGGTGTCGTTGCGGGGAATTCCGCGCCTGCATTATCTGCCTGATCGCCCGATTCATGCCAATAGCGGCGCCTGCGCCCCCGTTCGGCCTCGACCCCTACCCCGGCAGGAGAAAGGCGCACCGTGATCGCGCCATTGAGGTCGGTGCGCAACACCCTCGCATCGAGCCCCGCATAGCGTTCGAGCACCTCAGGTTTCGGATGACCGAAGCGGTTGCGATACCCGGCCGGGATCACCGCCAGTGCCGGCTGCACCGCGGCGAGGAATTCGGCGCTCGACGAGGTCCTGCTGCCGTGGTGCGGCACCAGCAGCACGTCCGACTTGAGCGTGTCCGCACCGCGCTCCAACAAGACGGTTTCCGCCGCACGCTCGATGTCGCCCGTGAGAAGCATCGCCCGGGCGCCGGCGGAGATTCGGAGCACGCAGCTCAGATCATTCGCCTTGCGCGTCACCGGGTAATCCACGGCCGCCGGATGCAGCAGCGCAAAGCGTACCTGGTCCCATTCCCACTCGGTTCCGCTCCTGCAGGGCCGCGATGCCGGCACCATCGCGTGCAACGGATGCGCCGCGGAGAGCGAAGACAGAAATTCATCCACCTCGAAGTTCTCGATGACCGAGGCGGCTCCGCCCGCGTGATCGGTGTCGTTGTGCGTCACGATCATCGCATCGAGCCGCGCGACGCCGACCGCGCGCAGGTAGGGCGCGATCAGGCGCTCGCCGCTGTCGGCGTCGGCACCGAACTGCGGTCCGGCGTCATACAGCAAGGTGCGGTTCGCGGTGCGAACGACCACCGCGAGGCCCTGCCCCACATCGAGGGTGGTAATCCACGCCTCGCCCGGTTCCGGCGCGGGCGACGGCAGCGCGAACGCCGGCAGCATCAGCGCCAGGCCGGTCGCGCGCCAGGGCAGCCCGCGCGGCGCAAGCAGCCACGCCACACCCACGAGCGCAATCAGCACGCTCCAGAGCGGCGGTGCGTGCTGCTGCCACAGGGCCGCGGGCAGCGCCGCGCACCATTCGAGAAACTGCAGCAGAAGTTCGACCAGCCGCGCGGCGACTTCTGACAGAACGTCGAGCGGAAGAACGGCCGCCGCAAGGGCGAGCGGCGTCACGGCCATGGAGACCACGGGAATCGCCACCGCGTTCGCGAGCGGCCCCACCACGGAGATCTGGGAAAACAGGAACACCGTTGCAGGTGCAAGACCCGCGGTGATCGCCCATTGCGTTTGCAGCGCCTGTTTCACCCAAAGCCATTTTCCGCCCCGTCGCTGGTGCGCCGTCGCGACGTAGAAGATCAGCGCGACCGCGCCGAACGAGAGCCACGCGCCGGCCGCAAGCACGGCCCACGGATCGAGCGCAACGATCACCCCGAGCGCAAGCGCGAGTATCCGCGACGGGGTCGAGATCCGTCCGGACCACAGTGCCAGCGCGACGACTGTGACCATCCAGAAGGTGCGCTGCGCCGGCACCGCAAATCCGGCGATCAGCGTGTAACCGAGCGCCGCGGCGATCGCTGCCAGCGCCGCCGCCTTCCGGGCCGCAAGCACCAGGGCAAGCCGCGGCACGCGGCGCCACCCGAATCCGACCAGAAAAGCGAACATTCCGGACACGAGCGTCACGTGCAGGCCCGAGATGCTCATCAGGTGCGTGACGCCGGTGCGATTGAAAAGCCGCCATTCTTCGCTCGAAATCGAGCGCTGGTCGCCCACGGCGAGCGCGCCGAGAATTCCCGCCGCGGGCGTCTCCCCCAGTACGCGCTTGAAACGGTCGCGTACGTGCTCGCGCGCCTGCTCGATGCGGTCCATGAAGCTGCCGCGCTCACCGAGCCGGATCGGATTTGTCCTGGGCCGCACATACCCGGTTGCGCCGATGGCGCGCTCGAACAGCCACGCTTCATAATCAAAACCGTGTGGATTGAGATGCCCGTGCGGCCGGCGCAACCGCACCGTGAAGCGCCAGCGCTCCCCCGGGTGCACGCTCTCGTCGAGCGGCGCGGGCGGCGCGTCGGTCCCGGGCGCAAGCGCGCTGCGGTACCAGGACAGGAGTAGCCGGGCGGGCAGCTTTACCGTTACATCCGCGCTCTCCACCTCGAACTCGAAGCGCACGCTTCGATCGCCGACCGCCGGCAGGCTCGCAACGATGCCCACGACGTCGAGATCGCGGCCCTCGAGCTCGGGAGCGAGCCGCTCCGC
>CAZYVT010000008.1:0-90781 GCA_964651335.1 uncultured Enterobacteriaceae bacterium
TCCTGCATCGCCGGCGCCTGGCCGAGGATCTCCGGCACTTCGCCGACCGGCTCGAGCACCGCCTGTTCGCGCTGGCTTTCATCCAGCGCGCGCCGGATCAGTTCGACCGCCTGGTCGACGTCGAAAGGCTTGGGCAGGTACTCGTAGGCGCCGCCCTGGAAGGCGGCCACCGCGGATTCGAGGTCCGAGTAGGCGGTCATCACGATCACCGGCACCGCGGGGTGCTTTTGCTTCACCTCCTGCAGCAGTTCGATGCCCGACTGCCCCGGCATGCGGATGTCGGAAATGAGCACCTGCGGCGCGCCACCGGAAAGCGCGTCCAGCGCTTCGCGCGCGGAGGCAAACGAGTTGTAGGAAATCCCCTCGCGGCTGAGTGCTTTCTCGAACACCCAGCGGATGGAGCGGTCGTCGTCAACGATCCAGACAGGTCTCATGCCAGCGGCAGCAATAGTGTGAATACGGTTCGTCCGGGGCGGCTGTCGAATTCGACCACGCCGCCGTGGTTTTGTACGTAGGTCTGGACCAGCGCGAGGCCGATGCCGCTGCCGCCCTCCCGCCCTGACACGAGCGGATTGAAGACCCGGTCCCGGATATCCCCGGGCACGCCAGGCCCGTCGTCGATTACTTGCAATTCCAATGCCAGCTTGTGCCGCTGGCGGGCGATGGTCACCTGCCGGACGGACCGGGTCCGCAGCACGATGGCGCCCCCCCGTCCGCCGTTCGCCCCGGAAAGGAGCGCCTGGGCGGCGTTGCGGACCACGTTCAGGACTGCCTGGATCAGCTGCTCGATGTCGCCCACCAGGTCCGGGACGCTGGGATCGTAATTGCGCAGCACTGAAATTTCGGCCGGGAATTCGGCCTGCACCAGGCTGCGCACGCGCTCCAGTACCTCGTGGATGTTCAGCCGCGTCAGTTGTACCGCCCGCTGCGGCGTCAGCAGGCGGTCCAGCAGCACCTGCAGGCGGTCCGCCTCCTTGATGATGACCTGCGTGTACTCCTTCAGGTCGGGCCGCTCCAGTTCCCGCTCGAGCAGCTGCGCCGAGCCGCGCAGGCCGCCGAGCGGATTCTTGATCTCGTGCGCGAGGTTGCGCAGCAGTTCGCGGGTCGCCTCCTGCTGGTCGAGCAGGCGCTCTTCGCGCTCCAGGCGCAATTGCTCCTGGATCGGCCGCAGCTCGGCCAGCAGCGGCGTGCCGGGAACATCGATGGGCGTGACGACGCAGGACAGCGGCAGCGACTCGCGCCCCGGGCGCCCGTAGCTCACGGTCTGCCCGCGGTAGCTCCAATGCACGGTAAGCGCGTCGGCAAGCATGACTTCCAGCGTGCGGCTGTCGCTGAACAACGCGGGAAACACCTGGCCGAGGAGCGACTTGGCGCCGGTGCCCAGCAGGTTTTCGGCAGCCTGATTGGTGAAGCGGACCACATAGGCGCTGTCGAGCACGACCACGGCGGTGGCGAGCAGGTCAAGGCCGGAGAAAGCGCCGGCATGCGTGGCTGCCATCGGCGAGGTCGGCGCCGCCATGGGTTGGCTCCGCTGCGCCTCAGCGCGAGAGATTGCCGAGCTCGCGCTTCAGGGCGTCGACGTTCTTCTCGTGGACCTCGACCGTGTCCTTGTACGGCTTGAGCCGCTCGAGCACCTTGGCGTAGTTCTTCTCGTCGCCGCTGCGGGTCGCTTCCTGTTCGGAGAGCTTCTTGCGCGCGTCGGCCAGCATCGACTCTTCCTGGGTCAGTTCCTTCTCGAGCGTGTCCTTCTGCTTGGCCTTGGATGCCACCCGGTCCGCTGCCGTCTCGCGCGGGAAACCGGCCGGCGATTTGGCGCTCGCCTTGGTGGCCGGCACCACGGTCACGCGTTCCTCGTGAACGATGCGGCAGTCCTTGCCGACCGTGTCCACCTTTTGATCGGTGAGCATGGTCCGCCCTCCCGGGTCCTTGCAGTTCCAGAGCGTCTTGACCTGCGCGCGCGCCGGTCCCGCGGCCGCAATGCCGAGCGCCAGAACGAGCGATGCACCGATCCGCAACATGGCCAGAAGACGCCTCAGATGGATTCGCTAAGTCTATGCCACAAATGAGTTTTTCACAAACTCGGCCAAAATGAAAAAGGACAGGCGCAGGGGTTCCTGCGTGCCCGTCCTTTCACTTAACGCACCGGCAAAAGAGCCGGCTACGAGCTGTAGTACATGTCGAACTCGACCGGATGCGTGGTCATGCGGAAGCGCGTCAATTCGTCCTCCTTGAGCGCGATGTAGGCCTCGAGGATGTCATCGTCAAACACGCCCCCCTTGGTGAGGAAGGCATGATCTTTCTTGAGGCATTCGAGCGCCTCCTCCAGCGAAGCGCAGACATGCGGCACCTTGGCAGCTTCCTCGGGCGGCAGGTGGTACATGTCCTTGTCGATCGGGTCGCCGGGATGGATCTTGTTCTGCACGCCGTCCAGGCCCGCCATCAGCATCGCGGCAAACGCGAGATAGGGGTTGGTGGTCGGGTCCGGGAAACGCACTTCGACGCGCCGCGACTTCGGGCTCGATACGTACGGGATGCGGCAGCACGCGGAGCGGTTCTTGGCGGAGTAAGCGAGATTGATCGGCGCTTCGAATCCGGGCACCAGGCGCTTGTAGGAGTTAGTGCCCGGATTGGTGATCGCGTTCAACGCCTTGGCGTGCTTCATGATGCCGCCAATGTAGTGCAGCGCGAACTCCGACAGGCCCGCGTACAGGTTGCCTGAGAACAGGTTGTTGCCGCCCTTCCACACCGACTGGTGCACGTGCATGCCCGAGCCGTTGTCGCCGACCACGGGTTTGGGCATGAATGTCGCGGTCTTGCCGTAGGACGCGGCGACGTTCCACACCGTGTACTTGTAAATCTGCATCCAGTCGGCGCGCTGCACCAGTGGCGCGAAGCGCGTGCCGATCTCGTTCTGACCCGCAGCCGCGACCTCGTGATGGTGCACTTCGACTTCGACGCCCTGCTGCTCGAGCGCGAGGCAGATGGCGTTGCGGATGTCCTGCAGCGTGTCGGTCGGCGCAACCGGGAAGTAACCTCCCTTGACCGGCGCGCGGTGCGCCATGTTGCCCGACTCGTAGTCGATTCCGGAGGACCACGGCGCCTCTTCCGACTTGATCTTGACGAAGCATCCGGACATGTCGATGTTCCAGGTGACACCGTCGAAGATGAAGAACTCGGGTTCGGGGCCGAAGTAGGCCGTGTCGCCCAGCCCGGTCGATTTGAGGTAGGACTCGGCGCGCTTCGCGATGCCGCGCGGACATCGCGTGTAGGGCTTGCCGTCCATGGGCTCGACCACGTCGCAATTGATGTTGAGCACCGCTTCGTCCGTGAACGGGTCCATGCGTGCGGTCACTGAGTCTGGACTCAGCAGCATGTCGGAGGCCTGGATGCCCTTCCAGCCGGCAATCGAGGAACCGTCGAAGGCGTGACCCTCGTCGAATTTCTGCTTGGTGAAAACTTTCGCCGGCACCGTCACGTGCTGCTCCTTGCCGCGCGTGTCGGTGAATCGGAGGTCAACGAACTTCGCCTCCTTGTCCTTGATCATCTTCAACACGTCGTCGGGCGTCAGCTCCATCTTCAGGTCTCCTGATTGGTCAAAAGGAATGCGGACCGGACACGCCGACCGGATTCACTAGATGCAGCAGAATCCATGCCACGCGCCCTCGGCTTGGCCGGTCCCTGATCCGGCCGGTTTCAGCCAATTTTATCCTACGGAATCGCACCACGCAGGTGCGGCGTTTCGCAGCATGCACCACGTCCGTGCCAGCGATCCGGAGCCTATAATTTCAGCCTCGAGATCTTATGTCCGAAATCGAGCGAATCAGGCAAGCGGCAGGGGAGCGCGCCCGGCAGATGAATCTACCCTATGCGGGCGCGCTGTTGCCGGCTGAGGCGCATGCGTTCATTCAGTCCGGTGGACGGCTCGTCGACGTGCGCACCCGCGCCGAACTCGATTGGGTCGGGCGCGTGCCGGGAGCCGTGTTCATCGAGTGGAACAGCTACCCGGATGGGAGGCCCAACCCCGATTTCCTCAGCCGGCTTCTCGAAGTCACCGACAAGCAGGAGCCGCTGCTGTTCCTTTGCCGCTCCGGAAATCGCTCCCACTTTGCCGCGGTCCTGGCGACGCAGGCCGGCTGGCGCGAGTGCTACAACATCCTGGAAGGATTCGAAGGCGACCGCGACGCGAACCAGCATCGATCGAGCGTGAACGGCTGGAAGCTCGCCGGATTGCCTTGGGTGCAGGGCTAAGGCGACCAGTCCACCCAGCCGTGGTACGCGGTCAGGAGCACCACCAGCCCGAACGCGATGCGGTACCACGCGAAGGGTTTGAAATCGTGCGTCGCGACGTAGCGGATCAGCCAGCGCACGCACAGCAGCGCGGCGACGAAGGACACGCCCAGCCCGACTGAGAACGGTGCCAGGTCGGCACTCGAGAACAGCGCGCGATTCCTGTAACCGTCGTAGGCGCCGGCCGCGACGAGCGTCGGCACTGCCAGAAAGAACGAGAACTCGGTCGCCGCGCGCCGCGACAGGCCGAACAGCATGCCGCCGATGATCGTCGCGCCGGAACGCGAGGTGCCGGGAATGAGCGCGAATGCCTGCGCGATGCCCACCTTGAGCGCATCGAGCCAGGTCATCTCGGCGACGCTGTCCAGCCGCCAGTTCCGCTCCCTGCGCTCGACCCAGAGAATGACGAGCCCCCCGGCGACGAAGGCGAGCGCCACCGGCACCGCCTGGAACAGATGCGCCTTGATCGCCGAGCCGAACGCGAGTCCAAGCAGCGCCGCCGGCATGAACGCGATCGCCAGGTTGATCCAGAGCCTGGGATCGACCCGGAAAAAGCGCCCGCGGTATTCCCATACGATCGCGAGCATCGCCCCGGACTGGATCACGATCTCGAACACCTTGGCGCGCGCATCATTGAAGCCGAGCAGCTCGCCCGCGAGGATCAGGTGGCCGGTGCTCGAGACCGGAAGAAACTCGGTCAGGCCCTCGACAATGCCGAGGATCAGCGCGTGAAGGAGCGTGGCGTCGGGCATATGAAAATCGGGGTCAAAGCCCGATTCTCACCGATTCGCGAGAAATTCGCGGACCGAGGGCCAGAACGCGGGGTGTGCGTCAGTGCTGTTGTGCCCTGCCTCCGCAAGAAGGATCTTCCGCTTTGCTCCGCCCCAGGCGTCGAACAGCCGCTCGCCGTGCACCGGCGGGATCACTTCGTCGCGTTCCGCAATCAGACAGAGCAGCGGCTGCTTGAGTGTCGGCGCGAGGGCGATTGAATCGAAGCGGTGCTTGAGCATCCAGTCGACCGGCAGGTACCAGTAGTAGCGCTTCGCGACTGCGGCAAGACTGTCGAACGGTGAAACGAGAATCACCGCGCGCACCGGCCGGTGCGCGGCAAGTTGCACCGCAATCCCGCTTCCCAAACTCCGGCCGAACGCCACGATTCGGTCTGCATCAACGCCAGGAAGTTTTGCCGCGTGATCGTAAAGCACGAGCGCGTCCGAAACCAGCGCGCGCTCCGATGGGGAGCCTTCGCTCGCGCCGTAGCCGCGATAGTTGACGATGAGCCACGCGACGGCGGGCGTCTCACCGCGCAGCGGATCGCCCACAGACTCGAGCATGTACGAAGCCTCCTCGGCATTGCCGCCGAAGTAGAGGACGAGCCGGGTGCGCTCCCCGCCCTGCGGCCTCACCAGCCAGCCGTGCAGTTTCATCCCGTCGGCGGCGCCGATGGTGACTTCAGTTGCGGCCGGAAACCGCCGCGCGATCTCCGCTCGCCGCGTGTCGGGGAGCGGCTGACGATAGAAGATCAGGCCGTCCTGCGCGAGGTAGACCACGAGGGGCAATCCGACCGCGATCGCCGCCGCGATCTTGAGCGCAGAAACGAGCAATCCCTCCACCGCCGCTACTGCGCAGTCCAGCCGCCGTCTACGGCGATCGCCTGGCCTCGAATCTGCGCCGCGCCCTCGCTGCAGAGAAACAGAGCCAGCTCGGCAATCTGCGCAGGAGTGACGAATTCCTTCGAGGGCTGCTTTTCGGACACGAGCTCGAGCTTGGCCTGCTCGTAGCTCTTGCCTTCCGTCCCGGCGCGGGCGTGGATCTGCCGGTCGACGAGCGCGGTCAACACCCAGCCAGGGCATACGGCGTTGCAGGTGACGCCGGTCTCTGCAGTTTCGAGCGCGACCACCTTGGTGAAACCCACGAGTCCGTGCTTCGCGGCGATGTAGGCCGATTTGTGCACCGAGGCGACCAGGCCGTGCACCGAGGCGATATTGATGATGCGGCCCCAGTTGCGCGCGAGCATCCCGGGAAGCGCGGCGCGCGTGGCGTAGAACGCAGCGGAAAGGTTGATCGCGATCACCTGTTCCCACTGCTCGGGAGGAAAATCCTGCACCGGCGCGACATGCTGGATGCCGGCGTTGTTGACCAGGATGTCCAGCGCGCCAAATTCGCGCACTGCCACCGCGACGAGGTCGGCGATCTCGCCGGGTTTCGCCATGTCCGCGCCGTGGTAGCCGACTTTCGTTCCGTGCGCCTCGAGATCGCGCCGGAGGCGCTCGATTTCGCCCGCATCGCCGAATCCATTGAGCATCACGTTCGCGCCCGCCGCGGCAAAGCGCGCGGCGATGCCAAGGCCGATGCCGCTCGTCGAACCGGTGACGACGGCCGATGTACCCTGCAGCGGCGTCACGTTTTGCGGTAGATCTCGGCGCCCTGATTCACGAACTCGACCGCTTTCTCCCTCAGTCCCCGCTCGACGTACTCGCGCACGTCCTGCGTGATCTTCATGGAGCAGAAATGCGGCCCGCACATCGAGCAGAAATGCGCCAGCTTGGCGCCCTCCTGCGGCAGGGTCTCGTCGTGGAATTCCTTCGCCGTATCGGGATCGAGTCCGAGGTTGAACTGGTCGGCCCAGCGGAACTCGAACCTCGCCTTGGACAGCGCGTTGTCGCGCACCTGCGCGCCGGGATGACCCTTCGCGAGGTCGGCGGCGTGCGCCGCGATCTTGTAGGCGATGATGCCGTCCTTCACGTCCTTCTTGTTCGGCAGGCCGAGGTGCTCCTTCGGCGTCACGTAGCAGAGCATCGCGGTTCCGTACCAGCCGATCATGGCCGCGCCGATCGCGCTCGTGATGTGGTCGTAGCCCGGCGCGATGTCGGTGGTGAGCGGCCCGAGCGTATAAAAAGGCGCCTCGTCGCAGTATTTCAGCTGCAGCTCCATGTTCTCCCTGATGAGCTGCATGGGCACATGGCCCGGGCCTTCGACCATCACCTGGCAGTCGCGCTGCCAGGCGATTTTCGTCAGCTCGCCGAGCGTTCTCAGCTCCGCGATCTGCGCTTCGTCGTTGGCGTCGTAAATCGAACCCGGCCGCAGGCCGTCGCCGAGCGAGAAGCTGACGTCGTAGGCGGCCATGATCTCGCAGATCTCGGCGAATCTCGTGTAAAGGAAGCTTTCTTCGTGGTGCGCAAGGCACCACTTGGCCATGATCGAGCCGCCGCGCGAGACGATGCCGGTCAATCGCTTCGCCGTGAGCGGGATGAAGGGCAGGCGCACGCCGGCGTGGATGGTGAAGTAATCGACGCCCTGCTCGGCCTGCTCGACTAGGGTGTCGCGGTAGATCTCCCAGGTCAGCTCTTCGGCCTTGCCGTTCACCTTCTCCAGCGCCTGGTAGATCGGCACCGTGCCGATGGGCACCGGGCTGTTGCGCACGATCCACTCGCGCGTCTCGTGGATGTGCTTGCCGGTGGAGAGGTCCATCACCGTGTCGCCGCCCCAGCGGATCGCCCAGGTCATCTTCTCGACTTCCTCGCCGATCGAGGACGTGACCGCCGAGTTGCCGATGTTGGCGTTGATCTTCACCAGGAAGTTGCGCCCGATCACCATCGGCTCGGTTTCCGGGTGATTGACGTTTGTCGGGATGATGGCGCGGCCGCGCGCCACCTCGTCGCGCACGAATTCGGGCGTGATCCGCTTCGGGATCAAAGCGCCGAACGATTCGCCCGCGTGCTGCGTGGTCATCGATTCGGACAGCAGTTCGCGCCGCTGGTTTTCGCGCAGGGCGATGAATTCCATCTCCGGCGTGACGATGCCTTGCCTCGCGTAGTGCATCTGCGTGACGCACCGGCCCGGTTTCGCGCGCCGCGGCTGCCGCTTCAGATTGAAACGGAGCTCGGCGAGCTTGGGGTCGGCGAGCCGCCCGCGACCGAATTCGGAGCTCGGCCCTTCAAGCCGGACGGTATCGCCGCGCTCCTCGATCCACCTTTCCCGCAGCGCGGGCAGGCCGGCCCGGATATCGATGCGCGTCGCAGGCTCGGTATACGGGCCCGAAGTGTCGTAGACACAGATCGGTGGGTTTTTCTCGGGCCCGAAACCGGCCGCAGTGTCCGACTGCGTGATCTCGCGCATCGGCACGCGCAGATCCGGGCGCGAGCCGGTCACATAGACTTTGCGCGAAGCGGGCAGCGGCTGGATCGCGGCCTCGTCGACCTGTGCGGTGGATGCGAGAAACTTCGGATTTGCATTCATGGCGCTCCTTTGCTCAAAGCAGCGGAGGACGCCGGAGGCGCGGGAGACAGGCTCCACGCATCCCTACGGCGGCATTACCCGCGTCAGGTTCCTAGGGTATCTCTCACCCGGCCCGTCCATCATCCTCGGGGCCAGGACCCCTGCGTGCGCCCAGACGGTACGGGAAACACGGCGCTTTGACAAGAAACCATTCGATGCGCCCGACTTTGCGCGAGCCCGGACGAACGCACGGTGCGGACAAGGCGCTTTGGTAGAATCGCCCCTCCCCAGGCACCTTGCCCAGCCTGAAATGAACCTCGAACAGGCCCGCCACAATATGGTCGAGCAGCAGATCCGCACCTGGGAGGTGCTCGACCAGGACATCCTCGATCTGCTGTACGCCGTGCCGCGCGAGGAGTTCGTGCCGGCCGCTTCCCGCAATCTTGCATTTACCGACATGGAAATACCGATCGGCGAGGGTGAGCGCATGTGGGCGCCGAAATTCGAGGCGCGCGTACTGCAGGAGCTCGCGGTTCAGCGCACCGAGCGCGTGCTCGAGGTCGGTACCGGGAGCGGCTACCTCACGGCGCTGCTCGCGCACCGCGCGGCGCACGTGTATTCGGTCGAAATCCGTCCGGCGCTCGCGGAGTTCGGGCGCTCGAACCTGGCGCGCCACGGCAAAAAAAAACTCACGCTGGAAGTGGGCGACGGCGCACGCGGGTTTCCGAAGTGGGCGCCCTACGACGTGATCGTGCTTACAGGCTCGACGCCCGTGCTGCCGCAGCCGCTGCTCGACAGCCTTGCTCCCGGCGGCAGGCTGTTCGCCGTGGTGGGAGACGCACCGGTGATGACCGCGACGATCTTCGTTTGCGCCGCTCCGGGGGCGTTCCGCACGGTCGAGATTTTCGAAACGGTGCTCGCGCCGCTGGTCAACTGCGCGCAACCTTCGCGGTTCAAGTTCTGACCGGGAGACCCTGAATGCGCAGCGTGGTGGTCGTCATCGCTTGCCTGCTGCCTCTTGCGGCGGATGCGCAGGACCTGCAGCAGGTCTATCGCGACGCGAAGAGTTACGATGCACAGTACGCCTCGGCGCGGTATGCGCTGCAGGCGGGCCTCGAGAAGCTGCCGCAGGGACGGGCACTCGTGCTGCCGTCGCTCAACCTGTCCGCGAGCGCGGCCGGTACACGGCTTGAATCCGATTCGCGCGACACCGCGGTCTTGCCGAGCTTTACGCGCGACTTCCGTGCCCTTGGCTACACCCTCACGCTCACACAGCCGGTATTTCGCCCGCAGAACTCATTGCAGTATGACCAGGCCGGGTTCCAGGTGAAGCAGGCGGAGGCGGTCTTTGCCCAGGCCGCGCAGGACCTGGTCCTGCGCGTGGCGCAGGCCTACTTCGACGTGCTCGCGGCGCAGGATACGCTCGCGCTGGTGCGCGCGCAGAAGGCGGCGATCAGCGAGCAGCTCGCGCAGGCCAAGCGCAACTTCGAGGTCGGCACGGCGACCATTACCGACACGCACGAAGCACAGGCGCGCTTCGATCTCGCCGTCGCGCAGGAAATCGCGGCGCAAAACGATCTCGACAGCCGGAACAGGGCGCTGCAGCAGCTCGCCGGCAAGGAATATGCGTCATTGAAGCCCTTGCGCGCCGACGTGAAGCTTTCCCCGCCCAATCCGACCAGCATGCAGAGCTGGGTCGAGATCGCCGAGCAATCGAGCTACGCGGTTCAGATCCAGGACGCAGTGACGAACATTGCGGACCTTGAGGCCAAGCGCAATCGCGCCGGGCATTTGCCGACGCTCGACGTTGTCGTCACGCACGGCCAGAACCTGCAGACGGCGTCTTCGCTTTCCGCCGTCGGCGGCGACACGACGACCTCCGTGCTCAGCCTGCAGCTCGCGCTGCCGCTCTACCAGGGCGGCGCGATCAGCTCGCGCGAGCGCGAAGCGGCGGCCAACTACGAGAAAGCGAAACAGGACCTGGAAAATGCGCGCCGCGGCTCGGTGCTGGCGACCCGGCAGTCCTACCTCGCGGTGATGAACGGCATTGCCCAGGTCGCGGCTCTCGAACAGGCGCTGGTTTCGAGCCAGAGCGCGCTCGACTCGAACAAGCTGGGATATGAAGTGGGCGTGAGGATCAATATCGACGTGCTGAACGCCCAGCAGCAGCTGTTCTCGACCCGCCGCGACCTCGCGGTCGCACGTTACAACACGATCACCAATCACCTGCGGCTCAAGTCCGCCGCCGGCAGCCTCCGCGAGGAAGATCTCGAAGAAATCAATCGCGCCCTGACGCCCTGACGCGCACGGAGACGCCCGCACTCCGCGATGCGAGGAGCCGTCTGCATACGGCGAGATGCTTTTGCGCCGCGCCGCGATGCGCCAGGCAAAGACGCCGCCCCGCTTCGCCCATTCGATCGCGCCGCTGCCCGTCCTCAAGCAGCGCGAGCGCCAGGCGCACCGCATCAGCGGCGTCCTGCGCCTGAACCGCGGCACCCGCGTCCAGCGCGAGCCGCGTCGGCTCGGAAAAGTTGAACATGCTCGGACCCAGCACCACCGCCGTCCCGGCGGCACAGGCCTCGATCAGATTCTGCCCGCCGAACGGCAGGAACGAGCCGCCGATCACCGCCACGTCCGCGGCCGCGTAAAAGAACGCCATTTCGCCCATCGTGTCGCCAAGGTAGACGCGATTCCCCGGGCGCGGCACGTCGCCGCGGCTGTGGCGGCCCACGGGGAATCCGTCCTTTGCGATGAGAGCGGCCAGCGCGTCGAAGCGCTGCGGGTGGCGGGGGACGATAACCACCAGAAAGCCGCTCGGCGCTGCGGGCAGGGCGTCTAGCAGAAGTTTTTCTTCGCCCTCGCGCGTGCTCGCGAGCAGCAGCACCGGCCGGCCGAGCGCGGCGCGCCAGGCACGTCCTTCCTCCTCCTTCGCCGGATCGGGCGCGACGTCGAACTTGAGATTTCCGGCGACCGACACGTTCGTCGCACCGAGTGCCGCGAGGCGGGCAGCGTCCGCCTCGCTCTGCGCACAGACTGCTGCCAGGCTCGCAAACGCAGGCCGTGCGAGGCCGTTCCAGCGCCTGTAGCCGAGCGCCGAGGATTCGGACATGCGCGCATTTGCAAGCACCACCGGCACCGCGTAAGCACGGCAGGCCGCGAGCAGATTCGGCCAGATTTCCGTTTCCATGAGCAACCCGAGCTGCGGACGGAAATGCTCCAGAAATCTGCGCACGGGGCCGGGGTAATCATAGGGAAGCCAGGCCGTGAGCACCGACTCGCCGTACATCTGCTTCAACGCATCGCGTCCGGCCGCGGTCGCGCAGGTGAAGAGCAATTCATGCTCCGCAAACTCCTCCCGCAGCGCGCCAACCAGCGGTGCAGAGGCCCTCGCCTCGCCCACGGACACGGCGTGCACCCAGAGCACCCGCCGCTCGGCCGTAAACCTGTACAAGCCGAATCGCTCGCCGACCCTACGCCGGTAACCGGGCTCGCGCCGGCCGCGCCACCAGAGCCTGAGAACGACCAGCGGAAGCGCGGCGTATAGCGCGATGGTGTAAAGAGTGCGCCACATCACAGCAAGTCCTCGAGCGCCGAGAGCACGCTCGCGGTCGCCGGTGGCGCACCTGCGCCGCCCAGATTGCGCACCTGCGTGCTGCCATGAAGCCCGGTCAGCGCAGGCTCGGAGGCGCAATAGATCCCGACCGTCGCAACGCCAAGCGCAGCGCAAAGATGCGTAAGTCCGGTGTCCACTCCCGCGGCACCCCGCGCGCCACGGATCAGGCCTGCGAGTTCCTGGAGCGATAACCGGCGCGGCACGACGGCATGCGGAATTCCAGCGCCAATGCGCTCGCAGCGCGCCCGCTCGCTCTCGCTTCCCCACGGCAGCACCGGCCGAATGCCGCGCCCGGCAAGCGTTCGGCCGATTTCTCGCCAGCGCTCCTCCGGCCAGAGCTTGTCGGTGCGGCTCGTCATCGTCAGCAGGACGGCGTATGGCGTGCTGAGCGGAACCGGTGGCGAGCTCTCCGCGCGCAGTCCGTAGTCGCACTCACCGCCGACCGCGTAGCCGAGCGCCGCGGCAGCCAATTGCCGGTTGCGCTCGACCGCGTGCTGCTCGCGTGGCACCGCGTGCCGAACGTCGTAGAAGCGTGCCGCGAGCGGTTCGCGCAGGCTCGCGCGGTTCATCCCGTGCCTCGTCCCCGGCGCGAGCGTGCAAAGCAGCGCGCTTTTCACCAGCCCCTGGGTGTCGATGACGGCGTCGTATGCCTCGACCGAGAGCGCGCGGCGGAGCGCGCCGATTTCCGACCATACCGCCGGATTCCACAACTTTCCGCGCCAGCGCCGGACCGCGACCGGGATCACGCGCCGCACCTGTGCATGCAGCGCCGGGATCGCTGCGAACGCCTCTTCCACCATCCAGTCGATCCGGGCGCCAGGGAGCGCGCGCGCGACATCGCTCACCGCCGGGCAATGATGGATCACGTCGCCGAGCGAGGAAGTCTTGACGAAGAGGATGCGCTGCACGGAGGGGAAATCGCCCTGCGGCGGTAAAATACCGCGTTCTTTTCGCGCAATTCTAACCGGAAACCGCTTTGCGCCAGCCGCTGTCGGTCGTCCTCGTCACCCAGAACGCAGCGGCGTTGCTTCCCGAATGCCTCGCGAGCGTTCCATTCGCCGACGAAATCATCGTCGTCGATTCCGGCAGCAGCGACGGCACAGCGGACTGTGCCGCCCGGCACGGAGCACGCGTGGTGGAAAGGGAATGGATGGGATTCGGCCGGCAGAAGCAGTTTGCCGTCAGCCAGGCGCGCAACAACTGGGTGCTGTGCCTGGACGCCGATGAGCGCGTATCGCCCGACCTTGCGCGGAGCATCCGCAATGCGCTCGAAGAGCCACTGTCGCCCGTGTATCGCATGGCGCGCCGCAACCGGTTTCTCGGCCGCTGGCTCAGGCACGGCGAGGGCTACCCCGACTGGTGCACGCGTCTGTTCGATCGCACGAGCGCCGCCTGGAGCGACGACGCGGTGCACGAAAAGGTGCTCCACGCTGTAACGCCGGGAACCCTCGAAGGCGATCTGCTCCACGAATCGGCGGAAGACCTCGGCAAGTACCTCGAGAAGCAGAACCGCTACACGGCGCTCGCGGCGCAGCAGCTCTTCGAACGCGGCCGCAGCGCGGGGACACTCGAGCTCGTGCTGTCGCCGCTGGTCCGGTTCGCAAAATTCTACATCCTGCGCCTCGGTTTTCTCGACGGGGTGCCGGGACTGGTGCACACCTCGATCGGATGCATGAACAGCTTCATGAAATACGCCAAGCTCATCGAGCTGCAGCGGACCCCCTCCCCCATGCCCCCCCTGGAAGGGAGAGGCAAAGGCGGGGGCGCGGCATGAAAGTACTGGTTACCGGCGCGGCCGGCTTCATCGGAATGCACTGCGCCGAGAGGCTCGCTGCGCGCGGCGACGAAGTGATCGGGATCGATAATCTCTCTCCCTACTACTCGGTCGAACTCAAGCAGGCGCGCCTCGCGCGGCTGCAGGCGCTGAAGGGCGTGCGCGTCGAGCGGCTCGATCTTGCAGATGTTGGCGCACTGGAGAAGCTTTTCGCCGCGACACGTCCGGAGTTCGTCCTGCATCTGGCGGCGCAGCCGGGAGTACGCTATTCCCTCGAGAATCCCGGCGCCTACATCCAGGCGAACCTCGTCGGCTTCGCGAACCTGCTGGAAGCACTCCGCCGCCACCCGCCGACGCACCTGGTCTATGCCTCGAGCTCCAGCGTGTACGGCGCGAACGAAAAGCTGCCGTGGGCCGAGTCCGACAACGTGGATCATCCGCTGAGCCTGTACGCCGCCACCAAGAAATCGAATGAGTTGATGGCGCACGTGTACAGCCACCTGTTCGGCATTCCCGCAACCGGCCTGCGCTACTTCACGGTGTATGGTCCATGGGGCAGGCCGGACATGTCGCCGGTTCTCTTTGCACGCGCAATCATGGAAGCGAAGCCCATCCAGGTTTTCAACCATGGAGAGATGCAGCGCGACTTCACGTACATCGACGACGTGGCCGAAGCAACGCTGCGGGTACTGGACCGACCCGCCGCTCCCGCGCCGGGATTCGACACACGCCGGCCCGATCCGGCGACCAGCTGGGCGCCATGGCGGGTGTACAACATCGGCAATCACCGTCCTGTGCCGCTGATGGACTATGTCGCCGCGCTGGAGCGGGCGCTCGGAAAGACCGCGTGCAAGGAAATGAAGCCGATGCAGCCGGGCGACGTGCAGGCGACCTGCGCCGAGACGGAACGCCTCGCCGAGGCAATCGGCTTCGCACCCTCGACGCCCCTCGAGGAGGGGTTGGAGAAGTTCGCGCGATGGTTCAAGAGCTATTACGGATATGCCTGAGCGGATTGCCGGTCGACCTAGAATCGTGTCATGTCCAGGACTCTCGTACCGCTGATCCTCTCCGGCGGCTCCGGCAGCCGGCTCTGGCCGATGTCGCGCAGGCTACTTCCCAAGCAGTACCTTCCGCTCGTCACCGAGCACACGTTGCTGCAGGATACGGTGCTGCGCCTGCGCGGGCTGAAGGGATTCGGCGCGCCGATCGTGGTGGTGAATCAGGAGCACCGCTTTCTCGCCGCCGAGCAACTCCACGCTCTCGGCGTGCAGCCGCGCGCGATGCTCCTTGAACCGGTGGGCCGCAATACGGCGCCTGCCGTGGCGGTGGCCGCGCTGCAGCTCGCGAAGGACGAGCCCGACGCTGCGCTGCTCGTGCTGCCCTCCGATCACCTGATCGGCGACGTACCGGCATTCCATCGGGCGGCAGGCCAAGCGATGGCGATTGCCGCGCAGGGGTTTCTGGTGACGTTCGGCATCGCGCCGACGCGCCCGGCAACGGGTTTCGGCTACATCGAGGCCGGCGACCCGATCCCTCGGCATGAGGGCGCCTTCCGCATCCGGCGCTTCGTCGAGAAACCTTCGGCCGAAAGAGCGCAGGCGTTTCTGGCACAGGGCGGTTACCTGTGGAATGCTGGCATGTTCGCCTTCATTGCAGGGCAGTTTCTCGAGGAACTCGAACGATTCCGGCCAGAGATCCTCGCTGCAGCGAGGAAGGCGCTGGAGCACGCCGCACGCGATCTCGACTTCCTGCGTCTCGAGCGCGAGGCGTTCGCGGCATGCCCGTCGGACTCCGTGGACTATGCGGTCATGGAGCGGACGGACCGCGGCGCCGTGGTACGTGCCGAGTTGCTCTGGAGCGACGTCGGCTCCTGGTCCGCGCTGTGGGAAACGGGTCTTAAGGACCCCGCGCAGAACGTGACGCGCGGCGACGTGTGGCTGCACGAGGCGGCGCGCTGCTACGTGCGCGCCGACGCGCGGCATGTCTCGGTGCTCGGCGCCGAGGACCTGGTGATCGTGGAAACGGATGACGCGGTCCTTGTTGCCGCGCGCGAGCGCGCGCAGGAGGTAAAGGAAGTCGTCGAGCAGCTCGACCGTCTCAACCGCCGCGAGCACGTCTCGCACACCCGCGTATACCGTCCGTGGGGCTATTACGAAACGGTGGATTCGGGCGAGCGCTTCCAGGTCAAGCGGCTGATGGTGAAGCCGGGGCACGGCCTGTCGCTGCAGCTGCACCGCAAGCGCGCCGAGCACTGGGTCGTGGTCTCCGGCAGCGCCACGGTCACGCGCGGCGAGGAGACAGTCACGCTGAACGAAAACCAGTCCACCTTCATCCCCCTGGGAACCAGGCACAGGCTGCAGAACCAGAGTGGGGCGCCATTGTTTCTCATCGAGGTGCAGTCCGGCAGCTACCTCGGCGAGGACGACATCGAGCGGTTCGAGGACCGCTACGGGCGGACCTAGCGCCGGAGAATCCAGTCCCAGGTGCGCCGCATCCCGGCTTCGAGACTCGTCGTCGTCTTCCAGCCCAGGAACTCCAGCGCCCGAGCGGCATTCAGGACCACCCTGGGTGCATCCGCCTTGCGTCCAGGCGTAAAGCCGATGCGCGCCTTGCGCCCCGTCACGCGCTCCATCATCTCGATCAGTTGCAGCAGGCTGGTGCCTCGACCGGAACCGATGTTGAATACGCGCGGTTCTGCCTCGCGCAGCGGGCGCTCCATTCCGGCAACCAGCGCACCGATGAGGTCGCCCACGTAGAGGAAGTCGCGGACAACGCTCCCGTCTCCCCAAATCGTGATCTCGGCACCTTCGGCGATTCGCCCGAGGAAGACAGCGACCGCGCCTTGCGCGCCAAGCGGATCCTGGAATTCACCGTAGGGATTGCTCGGCCGGAACACCACATATTCCAGGCCGTGCAGGTGCCGGTAGAGTCTCAGGTAGTGCTCGAACGCGAGTTTGCTGACGCCGTAAGCGTTGATCGGAAAGGTCGCATGGTCTTCCACGATCAAATCCTCGCGGCTCGAACCGTACAGGGCGCCCCCGGTGGACATGAAGAGCAGCTTCGGCCGGCGCGCGAGCCGGACAATCCCGTCGAGCAGATGCACGCTCGCCAATACATTGGTCTGCAGATCGTAAAACGGGGCGTCATTTGCAGCCTGTGGCTTGGTCGTCCAGGCAAGGTGAAACACCGTACTCACCGACTCGAGGAGTTCCGGCCACAGGTCGGCAACACTGGACATGTCGCCCTGATGGAACTCGACCTCTGCCTGGGCGGGCGCCACGCGATCGAACACGACCGGCCGATAACCCCGTTCGCGCAGGATGGAGCAGAGGTGCGTGCCGATGAAGCCGCTGCCGCCGATCAGCAGGACGCGATCGCTCACTGCCACTGCGCGCCTTCAACGGCTGCGAAGCGTGGGTCCATGACCTCGCGGAGCTGCTGCTGCCAATCGTCCAGCACGATACCGAAGAGGCTTCTCAATTTGGCATTGTCCAGCAGTGAATTGCAGGGTCGCCGGGCCGCACTCGGGTAGTCCTGCGATCGGATGCCCACGACCCGCGTCGGCAGCCCCGCGCTTTTCACGATCGCTTCCGCAAAGCCGTGCCAACTCGTCTGCCCGGATGCGCTCGCGTGAAACACCCCCTCGGGTCCTGTGCGACCAAGGATCAGGGCGGTAGCCCTTGCGATCGCAGCGGCGGACGTGGGCGCACCGATCTGGTCGTTCACGACGCGCAATTCGGATTGTTCGCGCGCGCGGCGCAGGATGGTACGCAGGAAGTTGCTGCCGCGCGCCGAATAGATCCAGCTGGTACGCAGGACGACATGACGGCAGCCGCTGGCATGAATCGCCCGCTCGCCTTCGAGTTTGCTCCTTCCATACACGTTCAATGGATGGGTCGGGTCTTCTTCGACATAGGGCGTCGCCTTGGTTCCATCGAACACGTAGTCGGTCGAATAATGCACCAGCAGAGCGCCGAGCCGCCCTGCTTCTGCCGCGAATACTCCCGGCGCGGCGCCGTTGATCCGCATGGCGGCCTCGGGCTCGGACTCGGCGCGATCCACCGCTGTGTACGCGGCGGCGTTGACGACAACCTCGGGTCTTGTCTCGCGCACCATGCGCCGGATCGCTTCGGCGTCGGCAAGGTCGAGCATCGCGCGGTCGGTCGCGATCACTTCGCCCAGCGGAGCGAGCGAGCGCTCGAGCTCCCGGCCGACCTGACCATTTCGACCGCTCAGGAGGATCCTCACGGGTACGTGTCGGCCGCCGCCAACGGGGTACCGCGCCGGTCTTTCTCGGCGACGACCGGATCTCCCTCCAGCGGCCACGGAATGGCCAGCACAGGATCGTTCCACAGCAGCGTCCGATCGTGTTCCGGCGCGTAGTAGTCCGTGGTCTTGTACTGCACCTCCGCGACGCTCGAAGTGACCAGAAAACCATGCGCAAAACCGGGAGGAATCCATACGATTCGCTTCGCGTCCGCGGACAAGCCGAATGCCACCCACTTGCCGAAAGTGGCGGAGCTTACGCGCAGGTCCACGGCCACGTCCCAGATCTCTCCTGCGGTCACGCGCACCAGCTTTCCCTGCGGCTGCGTGATCTGGTAATGCAGTCCGCGCAGCACGTTCTTTGTCGAGCGCGAGTGGTTGTCCTGCACGAACTCGGCATCGATCCCGGTGGCATCGCGGAACGCGCGCCGGTTGTAGCTCTCCAGGAAAAAACCGCGCTCGTCGCGAAACACCCTCGGCTCGAGGATCAGCACTTCGGCGATTTCAGTGCGGGTGACTCGCATCAGAACAGGCGCTCGGAAAGAAGGCTCAGGAGGTACTGGCCGTAGGTGCTCTTCGAGAGCGGCTGTGCAAGCGCCCGGAGTTCATCGGCGCTGATCCAGCCCTGACGCCACGCAATTTCCTCCGGACAGGCGATCTTCAGGCCCTGCCGGCGCTCGATCGTCTCGATGAAGTGCGAGGCTTCGAGCAGCGATTCGTGCGTGCCGGTGTCGAGCCAGGCGAAACCGCGGCCCATGGAGATCACTGCCAGCTCGCCCCAGGCGAGGTACTGCCGGTTCACATCGGTGATCTCCAGCTCGCCGCGGGCCGAGGGCTGCAGTTGCGCGGCAATGTCGAGCACCCGATTGTCGTAGAAATAAAGCCCCACCACCGCGTAACGCGATTTGGGCTGTTTCGGCTTTTCCTCGATGCTGATCGCCCGACCCTGCGCATCGAACTCTACGACGCCGTAGCGTTCCGGATCCTTGACCGGATAAGCAAACACGGTTGCGCCCTTCTGCCGGCCTGCCGCGCGCTTCAGCATCACCGTCAGTTCGTGGCCGTAGAACAGGTTGTCGCCGAGGACCAGCGAGACCGGGTCCTTGCCGACGAATTCGCGGCCGATGAGGAACGCCTGCGCAAGACCTCCGGGCGAGGGCTGCACTGCATAGGCCAGTCGCATTCCCCAGCGCGCGCCATCGCCCAGAAGCTGCTCGAATCTGGGAGTGTCCTGAGGCGTGGAAATGAGCAGGATGTCGCGAATGCCGGCGAGCATCAGCGTCGAGAGCGGATAGTAGACGAGCGGCTTGTCGTACACCGGCAGGAGCTGTTTCGACACCGCAAGCGTTGCCGGATAAAGCCGCGTGCCCGAGCCGCCGGCGAGGATGATTCCCTTCACGCCGCACCACGCCTGGCGTAGTTGGCGCTGACCCAGATCCGGTACGCGCCGCTGGTCACGTCCGCGACCCACTGCTCGTGGTCGAGGTACCAGCGCACCGTTTTCCCCAATCCGGATGCAAAGCTTTCCTTCGGTACCCACCCCAATTCGGCGCGCAGCTTGGAGGCGTCCATGGCGTAGCGGCGGTCGTGACCGGGCCGGTCCTGCACGAAGGCGATCAGATCTGCATAACGACCGTCCCGTCGCGGTCTCGCGTCGTCGAGCAGTGCACAGATCGTCCTCACGACATCGATATTCCTTTGCTCGCTTTCGCCGCCGATGTTGTAGGCCTCGCCGGGCCGACCGCTCGCCAGGACCGCGCGTATCGCCGCACAGTGGTCGAGCACGTAAAGCCAGTCGCGCACGTTTTGGCCGTCGCCGTACACCGGCAACGGCCTCTCCTGGAGCGCGTTGTGAACCATCAACGGTATGAGCTTTTCGGGAAACTGGTACGGTCCGTAGTTGTTCGAGCAGTTGGTCGTGATCACCGGCAGGCCGTAGCTGTGGTGATAGGCGCGCACGAGGTGGTCCGACCCGGCCTTCGAGGCGGCGTAGGGGCTGTTCGGGGCGTACGGCGTCGTCTCCGTGAAGGCGGGGTCGCTCTCCCCGAGCGAGCCGTAGACCTCGTCCGTCGATACGTGCAGAAAACGGAACGCATCTTTCTCCGCACCCGGCAGTTCGCCCCAGTACGCGCGCGCTTCCTCGAGCAGGCTGAACGTTCCCACCAGGTTCGTTTGCACGAATTCGGCCGGACCGTGGATCGAGCGATCGACGTGGCTTTCGGCAGCGAAGTGCACCACCGCGCGCGGCCGATGGCGCGCAAACAGCTCGCGTACGAGCGCCCGATCGCAGATGTCGCCCTGCACGAACGCATGCCGCACGTCGCCGGCGAGCGACTCCAGGTTCCGGATGTTGCCTGCATAGGTCAGCTTGTCGAGATTGGCGATCGGCTCGCCGGTCGCGGCGAGGGTCGACAAGACGAAGTTGGAACCGATGAAACCGGCGCCACCGGTAACGAATAGCATGGCGTTCGCGATTCTAGAGCACCTGCGATACCGCTTCGACGACCCGGTCCTGCGCCGCCTCGGTCAGGTACGGGTGCATCGGCAAACTGATCACCTCTCGCGCGAGGCGCTCGGCGGCCGGAAACGCGGCGCCGGGTGAAAGCTCCGCATAGGCCGGCTGCTGGTGAAGCGCAAGCGGGTAGTGAATCGCGGTCGGAATGCCCTTCGCCCTGAGTCGCGACTCCAACGCGGCGCGATCCCTGACGCGCACCGTGTATTGCGCGTAGACACTGGCGCGGTCCGGCTTGACGCGCAACGTACGCACGCGCGGCGCCAGCAGCGCGTTGTACCGATTCCCGATCGCGATGCGCCGCCCGATCTCCCAGTCGAAGCGCTCGAGCTTCGCGAGCACGACCGCGCACTGGATCGAATCCATGCGTCCGCCGACGCCGATGCGGGAATGATAGTAGCGGCGTTCCTGGCCGTGCACGCGGATCTCGCGCATCGCTGCAGCAAGCGCATCGTCGTTGGTGAAGATCGCGCCGCCGTCGCCGTAGCAGCCCAGGGGCTTCGAGGGGAAAAAGCTGGTGCAGCCGACGGTCGAGAGGTTGGCGCTCTTGCGGCCCTGGTAGGTCGCGCCGAAGCTTTGCGCCGCATCCTCGATCACCGGCAGCTTATGCCGGGCGGCAATCGCATTGATCTCATCCATGTCGGCCGGCTGCCCGTACAGGGACACCGGCATGATCGCCCGGGTGCGCGACGTGACCGCCGCCTCGAGTCGCGAGACATCGATGTTCGCGGTGTCCTCCTCCACGTCCGCGTACACCGGCCTCGCGCCGAGGAGCACGATCATTTCCGCGGTCGCGACGAACGTGAAAGGGCTGGTGACCACCTCGTCGCCCGGCTTCACGCCGAGCGCCATCATCGCGATCAGCAGCGCTTCGGTGCCCGAGGCGACCGCAATGCAGTGCCGGGCGCCGGCATACGCCTCGAGCCTTTCCTCCATTTCCCGCACTTCCGGTCCCATGATGTACTGGCCGTGATCGAGCACGCGCTGGATGCGTGCATCGATGCTTTGCTTGAGCGCCGCGTATTGCGCCTTCAGATCGATGAATTCCATGCCCATGCCTTCATCACGCCCCTCGTCCAAGCAGCTCTTGCGCGGCGGCCCAGACGCGCCCGACCTCGAGCGTGACCAGGCAGTCGCTCACTTTGCCGCCGCCGCAACCGTCAAGACCACAGGGCCGGCAGCTGAAGCCTGCGCTTGCAACGACGCGGTGGCGGCCGAACCGTGGCACGCCCCACGGCGCCCACAGGGCTTCTCCGGAGGGCCCGAAGAGCGCGACGGCGGGCGTACCGACGGCGGCCGCGATGTGCATGGGGGCCGAGTCCACACCGATGAAGAGCCGCGCTTGCGCCGCAAGCGCGGCAAGCTCCTTCAGCGAAAGCTGTGCGGAAAGGTTCGCCGCCACGGGCCGCGCAACGCGTTGCAGAATGTCATCGATCATTTGAGTTTCCGCAGCGTCGGGAGCCGCGGTGAGGACGACCGGCCAGCCCTCGCCATGCAGCCGGTCGATCAACGCAGCCATCTTCTCTGCCGGCCAGCATTTGAAGCGCCAGCGCGACGACGGGTGCACATGCACAAAGCGCTCGCGTACGAGGCCGTGACCGGCGAGCAGCGCCGCGATGTTTTCCTCCGCCGCCGCACCCGGAACCAGCGTCAGCGCGCGTTCCTCCGCGCCGGGATAGATGCCGATGCGGCGCAGCGCGTCCAGGTTGCGCTCTACGACGTGGCGGCCGCCGGCGCGAGGCTCGGAAAAGAAGTGCGTGAAACTGCGCCGCCAGAAGCGGCCGCGGCCCGCGACCACCGGCGCGACCGCCCACCGCGCGCCTGTCGCGCGCGCGATCCACGCTCCGCGCCAGTGCTCCGTCAGATGCACTACAAGGTCGTAGCGTCGCGCGCGCAGCTCGGCCAACAGACCCCATTCGGCGCGGGCGCGTGCTGCAGCGGCCAAGTTCTTCCAGCCGCGATCGATGCAATGCACCCGGCCGATCGACGGGTGCCCCGCCAGCATCGGCGCGGTTTCCGCGTACACGAGCGCGTCGAGCTCCGCCTGTGGCGCCCGACGCTTGAGCGCGGAAAACACAGGCGACGACAGGAGCACGTCGCCCAGATGGCGCAATTTGATGACAAGCGCGCTACGCACGGCTGCGACGGGAACGGGATCCTCGACCATCGGGGCGGACGATAGCACGGCGCTACACGCGCGCGACGGCGCTACGGCTGGCGCAAATCCACCGAAGCTTGCGGTGCGGGTCTTCCCAGCAGACGCGCATAGGCAGCGCTCGCTTCGCGCGGCGCGATGTCCGCCACCTGGCGCGTGTCCTTCTGCAACAGCTCGTAGGGCGCGCCCCAGGGATGCCAGCGGGCCGCATCCGAATGTCCGAACAGGCACACGATCGGCTTTCCCAGCGCCGCGGCAAGATGCATCGCCCCGCCATCGCAGCAGATGACTTCGTCGCATTGCGCGAGCGCCGCGATCAGCTCCTTGAGCCGTTGCGTCGGGACCGGCAGTACCGGCAATCCGGCCATTTCCGCGATCATCGTTTGCGCCTTGTCGTCGTCGCCGGGGTGCAGGCGGTCGTCGCTCGCCCCGGGCGCCCACAGCAGCAGGAACGAAGCGCCCGCTGCGCGGTGCAGATCCTTTGCGACCTCGGCGAAATTCGCCGTCGGCCAACGCTGTGAGGGCTTGCGCGCGCTGATATGAAGGCCGATGAGCTTGCGCGGGCGAGCGCCCCAGTGCTTCAGGATTCTCGAGGCAAGTGCAGCGGCGTTCCGCGGATCGGCAACCACATGCGTGGGTGGTGCTTCGTAACGCAACCCCATGTGCGCCAGCAGATTGCAGCACTGCTCGACTTCGTGCGCACCCGCAGCAGCGTCGGCGGGACCGCGCACGAGCGTGCGATGGGCGCCGATCCAGCGGGCAAACCATAGTGCGCTCGCGTGAGGCCCCCCCGGGAGCAGCGCCCAATCGAAGCGCTCGCGGCGCAGTTCGAATGCGAGCCGCACGCGCCGCGCGTAGACGCCAAGCACGCTCTCGCCCTCAGCGCGGTGCTTCGCCTTGGTGTAGGCGTACGCGGCGTCGAGGTCCGGATTGCCGGCAAGCGCGGGCGCGTTGTAGCGCGTCGCGAGCGCCGCGATCCGCGCCCGGGGAAGCTGGGCACGCAGTGACCGGATGAGCGGCGTCGTGCAGACCAGATCGCCGATATTGTCGCGGCGGATCACCAGGATTCGCGGCGCGCCCTCTGCCGGGCTCATCGTGGCCGCAGGTAAAAGCAGGCCGTGTCGCCGTCGCGCATCGAGTTGAGCTCGACAGCCGCGCGCAGGAAGCGCCTCCACTCGGCCGCGGTGAATGCGGCCTTCGACTTGCCGTATTGATAGGCGTCTCCCTGCTCGGCCGGGATTCCGCGGAGATAGAGCTCGCTGCCGACGAACTGCGACTTGGTCGAATCGTAGGTCACTTCGGCCACCTCGAACCCGGCCGCCGACGCGGCGAGGTGCAGGCTTTTCACCGTATGCAGGAAAAGATGCCGCGGCGGGTCCCACGCCGCCCAGTGCACTCCATACTTGCGGTGCGCGTACGAGTCGGCGACCGGGATTCGCAACAGCAGCGTCCCGTCATTGCGCACGATGCGCCGAAGCTCGCGCAAAGTGCCCAGACAGTCGGGCATGTGCTCGAACGAATGGTGCAGCATGACGAATTCGAACGACCGATCGAGTTCGCCGACGGACTTCCTGAGCACCCGGACGCCGTTACCGTAATCGATATCGCTTTCGAGGAATGGATCCACGCCGAGGAGATTGCGGAATCCCTCGCGTTGCAGCTTGAGCAGCAGACCACCCGTCCCGCAGCCGATGTCCACGATCGCGGAGTCCAGGCCCACCCGGCCGCGTGCCAGCCAGTCGAAATGTTCCGCGCGTTTGGACAGCCAGGCAAGCATGGAGCCGACAACGGTGCGTTCCCCGAGAAATGCGCGGGTACGGGCTGCGCGCAGACGCAGCACGAAATCCGCCTGCCGCTTGTCCTTGGGTGGCTTGTAGGAATAGTAGGCCTGCGGGTAATAGCGGCCGAGGTCTTCGGGTACCTGGACCATCTGCAAGCAACCGCAATAACCGCACTCGAGGTATTCGAAGCTCTCGCCCCAGCCGAACATCATCTCGCGTGGGTAATGCAGCCGATTCGCCTTCTCATTGCCGCAGATTCTGCAGGCGATCATCGAGGCCGCTCCTTTCCGTTCGCCGTGCCGCGGGCGCGCAGATCGCGTACTGCGCCGATGAGGTGCGTCGCGCGGTGCGCATAGGTATGTTGAGCAGTGACGCGCGCATGCGCCGCTTCTGCGATTGCGCGCGCTTCATCGAAGTGCGCAAGGTAATGACGGATCTTGGCGACGCAATCTTCCACGCCCGCGTAGTCGACCCATTCCTTTCCCGCGACGAAGTCGTCGGCCGCGTGCCGCCGCGCATCGCTCAGCAGGAATCCTCCGCAGGCCGGGATCCCATAGCAGCGCTCCGGCAGTCCCCAGCTGCGCTCGCCTGCGTCGTCGGCCGCCGCGCCTGCACTGAGATTGATCCGGCTGGTCTGGATCAGGCGAACCTGCTCCGCGGTGCTCATTGCGGACGAATCGAACAGCGCGAGCCGGATGGACTCGCGAGCCAGCCGTTCGCGCAGGGCGTGCAGCAACGCCACGCGCGCGCGATGCTCGGGAAAGCGTACCGCATCCAGGTTGCCGATGAACGAGACGTCATATTCGTATGCCGAGGCAGCGCGTAGCGATTCGAGGCTGCGCTGTCCCAGGTTGTAGGCGGAGAGTCGCGCCGCATTGGGAAGGTAGAGTACCCGTTCCGCGAACCGATGCGCCCCTTGCAGCGAGTGGGAGGCGTAGAGATCGAGCAGGCGAAGCCTTGCCATGAGCCACAGCCTTCGCCGCCGGACGCCCTTGTACCAGGGCGCGTCGCGGTCAATACCGACCAGCGCGACCCCGAGCGGTCGAAACGCGCGCGTAAGTCGCCACAGCTCGCGTAAGTGCCGCGCCGCATCGCAGAAATCGACCAGGCAGGCCTCGCTCCCGCCCAGGCTTGCGTCATCGGCGCGCGACACATTGCGCAGCAGGCTGCAGCCCGCGCCCAGCAGCGCTTCCTCAAGGGGGACGAAGGGTTTGCGGAAATTGACAATCAGCCGCATTCCGACTCGCGCTCCGGGAGCACGCCGCGCGCGCCTAGCCACGAGAGCAGTCCCGCGACGCGCGCGCGAAACGCCTCCGGCGCAAAGCGTGCCAGATGGGTCGCTGCCGCCGCGCGCTCGATGCGAAAGGGCGCCGATGCGAGCCGCAGGAGCAACCGCTCGAAGCCGGCGCCCCGATCGCTGCGCGGATCGGGATAGAGCAGCCCTGTAACCTCCGGGGCAACGGTCTCGCTGAAAGGCGGCGCGTCCACTGCGAGCACCGGACAGCCACAGGCCTGCGCCTCGAGCACATTGAGTCCGAGCGCCTCCTTTTCCGGCAAGCCGGTCATCAGGTAATCGAGCCGGCGGTATACCGTCCCGACCTGCGTCTGGCCGCCCCAGAACCTGACGCGGTCACGCAGTGGCGACAGTGCGCGACGGAGATCGCGCACCGAGGCGTAGCCGCCGGCGCCGAAGATCTCCAGCCGAAACCGCGGGTGACGCGCAAGCACTGGCGCCAAGTGGCGAAACAGCAGCGGGAACTGCTTGATCGGCGTCAGCCGCGACACGATCCCGAGCGTGATCCCCGGCAGGCGCGCATACGCCGGGCGGGTGCGGCTGCGATCGTAGAGGCGGTAGCCGAGGCCGAACAGACGATCACGCAGTTTGCGCGGATCCCAGGCGTAGGGGCTCGCGGCATGCACCGGCGCATCCTCGTCGCCCCGCCCTTCGAGCTGCGCAGCCCCGTAGAGCGGTTCGGGATAGAGGTTTGTCATTCCAGCAGCGCGCAAGCTTGCGAGCACGTGTCCCGAGACCGCGAACAGCAATTCATAGGGCCTGAGTGATGCCGGGTCGCGGCCGTAGAGCGGCATGTGGGCAAATGCACTCAATCGGTGCCCGGCGCGCCGCAGCGGCGCGACCTCTGCCTCCGATCCCGGCGTGTGGAAAGCAAGCCAGCAGGAGCGGGACGGCAGGTGGCGGCCGATCCCATCGATCCGCTGCACCGGAATGACCCGGGTCGTGGCAGGCAGGTGTCGTTCCCAGAATGACGCGTCGGGATGAGCGAAGAGCACGGTGCGCACCCCAAGCGTTTCCAGGGCCCTGGCGAAGAAGGCGGTATAGACCTCGCCGCCGCCAAAACCGCGCTGCAGATTCACTTGATGGCAGACCGGCGCCACGCGCTTCCGTCAGAGCGCGGCAAGCGCCTTGAGGTAGTTGCGCGCGATGCGCCGTTTCTGCCGCGCCTCGACGGCGTTGCGCCAGAGCAGTGAGTGGAGCTTCTCGCGCCGCAGGCGCCGCTGGCATTCGCGGCGCGTCTCAGGGGAGTGGATTTTTCGCAGTTTGTGAAAGATCGAGAGCGCCCCGTCCACGAGCTGCCAGCGCAGGAGCCGCTGCAGCTCCGGGTCATCCTCGAGAGTGCGGGCGATCGCGTCCAGATCGCGCGCGTTGTGCAGCGAGCTTGCGATTACCAGCAGCAGGCGGCGGTCGGATTCTTCGGGATCGAAGCTGCGCACGCGCTGGCGGTAATGATACCCGGGCGTGGGCTCGTACATCAGCCGCTCGGAGAGCAGCAGCATGCGCGTGGTCCAGGGAACGTCCTCGTGGATGAACGGCGGAACGAAGCGCAAGCCACGGGATTCGATCAGCTCGCGCCGGTAGACGTGCATCCAGACCATGTGCAGAAGGCTACGGTCGCGCAGCCGGGCACGCAGGAAGTCCGCACCGCGGAGTATGCCAGCAGGAAATGAATCATTGAACACCGGATAGTCCGGCCGCCGGTCCTCGAAGTGATACGTCGCGTTGCCCACCGCCATGTCGAGACCGTTCTCCACGCACAGTCCGAGCAGACGCTCGTAGTAGCCATGATCGAACCAGTCGTCCGAATCGGCGAACGCGACGTAACGGCCGCCCGCCAGAGCAAGGCCCGTGTTGCGTGCCGCGGACAGGCCGGCGTTCTGCTGCCGCACGATCCGCACCTGCGGGCGGTTGCGAGCGAACGCGGCGAGCAGCCGCGGGCATTCGTCCGTGCTGCCGTCGTCCACAATGAGAATTTCCGCGACCCCGGCCGGGAGCGTGCCGAGGCTTTCGAGAAAGCGCGGCAGAAACGGCGCCACGTTGTAGACCGGCACGACGATGCTCAGTGGCGGGCGCGTTGCGTCGGCGGGCACGATGGCACTTCAGCCCGGCCTTGCGGCCGCCGCCTCGCGGTAAAAATAGAAGACGTTCTTGCGCATCAGGGAAAAATCAAGCGCCAATCCCGCCGCGATCAGGGCGGCGAAGAGTTCGCTCACGCGCGCGTTGCCGAGCACATCGGGGTGGACCTCGAGACACAGCTTGGCGACCCCGGAAAGGTCGGCGTAGCGCAGCAGTTCGTGCTCGCCACCCTCGACGTCGACGATGAGGAAACTCGGCGCGACGCGGCGAAGCTCCGCGTTGAGGTCGATCTGCCGGACGCGCACGCAGCGGGCGTCGGGGGAGCGGCGAATCAGCGACGAAGCCCAGTAATCGCGCTCGACGAAAAAGTCGCGCTCGCCCTCGCCCTCGCCGAGGAGCGCGTGAATGACCTGCGGCCGCACCCGGTTGCGCGCGTGAACCTCGCCGATCAGCGCGATGAGCGCGGGATTGGCTTCGTAGGCGAACACGCGCTCGCCGCCGACGACCTTGGCGCAGTACGCCGAAAGGAATCCGATCCCGGCCCCGATTTCCATCACCGTATCGCTGGCCGCAAGTCGCCGCTCGATCAGATCGAGCTCCCTGCGTTCGTAATCGCCGAAGTAGATGTCGCGCCGGATCGGCGGCGTGATGAGCGGATGCGCGAGCGGCAGCGTAATGCCCGCGACCTCCTGCCACGCGGGCCGGTGCACCCGATGAAAGAGCTTTTTCAGGCGCTTTTCAGTCTTGCCGCCCTTTCTCAGCATGGGGCGCACTTTCAGCCGAACGCGACGCGGTGGCGGTCCAGCCACAGGAGAAGGACCAATATTGTATAGGCCAGCCGCCTCGAGGCACGGCCGGCGCGGGCGTCCTGCCACAGCTTCTGCACCGCGGCGGCGTTCAGAAACGGGGCGATTTCGGCTGCGCGTGCGAAATGCGCCTGGGCGACCTCGCGCCACGCGCCGTTGAAGAATTCGCGCACCGGGACCGAGAAACCGTGCTTGGGGCGATTCCACGCCGCTCCGGGGAGCGTACGCCGCGCGATCGTGCGCAGCAGCGCCTTTCCTCCGGCGTCATCGAAATGCACCTCGGCAGGCCAGTGCAGCACCAGATCGAGGACCGGATTGCCGAGAAACGGCACCCGCACCTCCAGACTGTGCGCCATGCTCGCCCGGTCGGTCTTCACGAGGCAATCCTCCGAGAGATACGTCCACAGGTCGGCACGCATCAACGCGGAGGTGTTGATCGGTTCGCCCCAGCTCGAGGCAAGCCGCAGCCAATCCTGCAGCGTGGCCTCCGGGCGGCAGGCGGCCAGCGCCTCCGGGGCGAGGAAGCGGCCCAGGCCCTTGCGCGAAGGATCGAACGGTCCGAGTTCGACGTGGCGGTAGAGGAGCATCTCGCGCCCGGAAAGTCCTCGCCGCAGCAGCGCGCCCGGGAGCAGGCCGCGGCGCACCAGAACGCGCGTCATGCGCCGCAGCGGCGAATCCGGAAAACCGGCCTCTACCTCGCGAAAGCGCGGATAGCCTCCGAACAGCTCGTCGCCGCCATCGCCGCTGATCGCGACGGTCACCCGGGTGCGAGTCAGGCGCGACAACTCCTTCGCCATCACGTACGCCGGGTCCGCAAGCGGTTGATCGAGCGCGCTGATCGCGGCAACGAGCGCGTCGCCGCCAATCTCCGGCGCATCGATCACGCTGTGCTCGGCGCCGAAGGCGCGCGCCACTTCCTGCGCATGCGGAGTTTCGTCGAACCCCTGTTCGCGAAAGCGGATGTTGAAGGTACGCAAGGGCCGGGCGCCCGCCTGCGCCATGTAGCGCACCATCAGGCTGCTGTCCATTCCGCCCGAAAGAAATGCGCCCAGCGGTACGTCGGCGACCAACTGGCGCCGCACCGACTCCTGGAGCGCCGCGTCCACGTGCGCAACCCGTTCCTCGGCGTCCGCAGGGGCCGTCCCCGGCGGCGGAATCTCCCAATAGCGGCGCAGCGTGAGGCGGCGCGCGCGCGCCTCCAGCAGCAAACTGCTCGCCGGGGGAAGCTGGCGCACATCAGCGAGCATGCTGCGCGGCGCGAGCACGGTCTGGAAGGCGAGGACATCGCGCAACGCCTCCGGGTCGAAGCGGCGCGGAAACCCCCGCAGCGCGAAAAACGGCGCCAGCGTCGAGGCGAACACGAAGCCGTCCGGCGTGTCGGCGTAGAAGAACGGCTTGATGCCGATGCGATCGCGCGCCGCGAACAGCTGCCGCTCGCGCGCGTCCCAGACCGCGAACGCGAACATGCCGTCGAGCTGCATCGGCAGGGACGTCCCCCACTTCGCGTAGCCGTGCAGCAACACCTCGGTGTCAGATCGCGTCGCAAATGCATAGCCGGCGCGCTCCAGTTCCGCGCGCAGCTCGCGGAAGTTGTAGATCTCGCCACCAAATACGATTGCATAGCGCCGGTCCGGCGAAACCATCGGCTGGCGCCCGCCTTCAAGGTCGATCACCGCGAGCCGCACGTGCCCGAGCAGCGCCTCGCCGAGATCGAGCGTTTCCTGCGCGTCAGGTCCGCGCGAGGCGATGGTGGCGAGGGCAGCCGATGCCGATTCGCGCCAGGCCGATCCGATCAGGCCGAGAATGCCGCACATCGGTCTAGGCTCCACGCCAAAGGCCGGGCAGCGTCTCGTATTGCGAGATCGCCCGGTCGGCGGCAAAGCGCTCGAGGGAACGTGGTGCGGCGGGCCGTGGTGCGGCGAGTGCAGCGCGCATCGCCTGCGCCAGCGCTTCCGGGTCGCCGCAAGGCGCGAGAAAACGCGCCAGATCTCCCTCCAGCACCTCGCGCGGGCCCGACGGACAATCCGTGCTCACGACGCGTGTTCCGCAGGCGAGCGCCTCGACCAGCACGTTGGGCATGCCTTCGTGATCGGAGCACAGCACGAGCAGCTCGGCGCCTGCGATCCAGGGATACGGATTGCGCTGAAATCCGGCGATCCGCACGCGACCGGCAAGAGCTTTCTCTGCAATCAGGCGGTCGAGTCCCGGCGCCGCGTTCGTAAGCAGCACCAGCGGGTGCGGAAGCTGCGAGCGGCGCAGCGCCTCGAACAGCAGATCGTGGCGCTTTTGCGGCGCAAATCTCCCGACGTGCAGGAGATACGGCTCCTGGGGCAACGCCGGTTCGGGTTCGGCGGCGAGTGTCCGAATCTCCGGCACATCGATTGGATTGTAGATGCGAACGACGTTGGCGCGCGCAAAGCCGAGCGTCGCGCTCAGGTCGTGCGCGACGCCATCCGACACGGCCAGAAGATTGCTCGCGCCGTAGAGCCGCGTGTAGCGCGCGAAGCGGCGTTGCGCCTTGTCGCGATCGTTGCGCCGAAGCAGCTCAATCTCCACCGACAGCGTGTTGGCGATGCGAAACCACAGCGGCGTCAAACCGGCGAGCGCTGCGACTTCGTCGCTGTAAGGAAGGGTAGAGACCACCAGGTCGAAGCGCGTGTCGTGCGCGAGGCGCTGAAACAAACGGCGCAGGCGCCGGGCGGTGATGCGTTTGCCGAACCAGCCCTTTGTCGCCGCTTCGCCCGCGTCGGTGAGTGCGTGCAGCGTCACCCCCTCGAGCGGCACATGGTCGAGCAATTGCTCGAGAAGAACGACGTGCACGGCATGACCGCGCACCGCGAGGCCGCTCGCAATCCTGAGGACGGCCTTTTCGGCGCCACCCCCCTTCAGGTTCGTCGTGACGAAGGCCGCCCTCATCGTTCGGGGGCCGTGAAATGCCGGTCAAGCGCTGCGGCCACGCCTGACCAGACCTGTTCCACTGAGATCGCCGCCATCGGCGTATCGGGATTGCAGTTCGATCCGGCCTGCGGATGGTCCACCGCATACAGGCAAGGGTGCTCCAGTGGCGCGAGCAGCCAGCTCGGCGAATAGCCGTGATAGAGAGCCACCATCGGGCGATGCAGCGCGCCCATGATGTGCGTAGGCCCCGTGTCCACGCCAATGTACAGATCGAGCTGGTCCATCAGCGCAGCGGTCTGGCGCAGGGTCAGGCGGCCGGCGTAAAGACTCGAACACTCTCGGAACTCCGAGTGCAACCGCATCGTACGTTCGCGCTCCAGCTTGCCGCCGAAAATCAGGAAATGGGCGTGCGGATAGTGCACGCGAACCCGACGGCATAGCTCGATGAAGCGCTCGATCGGCCAGTCGCGGTAGGCCTTCGTTGGAAAACTCGCCAGCTGCAGACCGACGAGCGGACGGTTGCCGGAGTGCCGACGCCTGCCCAGTTCCGCCTCCGCCCACTGCCGCTCCGCCTCAGTCGCCTGGTAGGAAAGATGGTAACCCGCATGCGCGATCCCGAGCGGCGCCAACAGCTGCAGTTGGAATCGGACCGCGTGCATCGCCTGAAACGCAGGGGCTTCGGCGACCCGGTACAGACGCCGGTTGAGCGAGTCGTCCGGCTGGCGAAAGGCGATCACGCGACGAGCGATTCGCAGCGCATACTCGAGGAGCGGTCGGTCATACCCGTAGACGAAGGCGAAATCGTACCGATGCCCGGCCCACCAACCGCGAAACAGCGCGATGCGCTTGGAAATCGTCCCTACGCGATGGACGTACGGGAGGTGGCGGATGATCTCCGCGCGCTTCGGGTGACCGAGGAAGTCGAGCCTCGCCGCCGGCCATGCGGCCGCGATTGCGCGCAGCGCGGGCGTGACCAGAATGGTGTCGCCGATGCGGGACACGGAGATCACCAGGATCGAGCGCGCCTGCGCAAGCTCAGTCATTCGCGGCCGCGCGGCGGAATTCGAAAATGAATTCCGGAAATGCGTATTCCGCCGGCGAGAGCCGCCACAGCAGCCGGTGCAGCGCCAGATTCAGCCCGGCATAGCGCTTGATCAGATGATAGGCCTCGAGCCGCAGCCCGGCCCTGCGGCCCAGCTCCATTGCCATCGTCGGCGAAATCCAGGCGACGTGATCCAGGTTGGTGACCATTACGTGCTCACGCCGGAACTGCCGGAAGAACTTGCGGCTGAAAGGATTCGGCGTGGTCACATAGACCCGCCCTCGCGGGGCGAGATGGCGCGCTGCAAACCGCAAGAGGGCGACCGCATTATCGACGTGCTCAATGACGTCTCCCGCGAAGACCACCTCGAACCGCTCCCCGAGATCCGCGTCCGAGGTCGCATCCACGCATCGAACGTTGAAACCGCGCGCGTTGAGCTCGGCCACGAGGGGCTCGAGGACGTCCACACCCAGGCAATACGCCGCCGCACGGCGGATCCGCGCATGCCGCCAGCCGGCCTGGTCGAAATAACGTGCACTGTGCGACACGACACCGATGTCGAGTACGCGCTGGCCGCGCACCAATTCCTCTACGAATCCAAGAACATCGACGTCCAGATGAAGTCGCCGGGCGCGCGCAAGCCAGCTCCGGACGGCGGTCTTGGCGGCGCCGTTGTTCGGATCGTCCGTCAGCGAAGTCCAGTCCGGATCGTCGCTCACGATCGGGCCCCCAGGGGATCCAGGTATTCAGCAGCGCCGTCATTCCCGGGTGACATCATGATAGATCGCCTCCATCCGATCGAGCATGCGTTCGTAGGAAAAGCGCTCCACGCAATGCTTGCGCGCGGCCTCGCCCAGATCGCGCCTCAGGCCGGCGTCCTGCGCAAGCCGGACGATTGCCTTGGCGAGCGCACGCGCATCCTGCGGCGGCACCACCAGCGCCGTCGCCTCATCGCGGGCGAGCTCCGCAATGCTTCCAATCAGCGTGGTCACGCAAGGCAGACCGCATAGCATCGCCTGCACGAGCGCTTGCGGCACACCCTCGTTTGCGTACGAGGGCAGCGCGAAGACGTCGAAAGCGTGCAGCCACGGCAGCACGTCCGCCTGGTTACCCGGCATGCGCACGCGAGCGCGCAGCGCCAGCCTGTCGATCTGCTGCGCGAGCGCTTCGCGCTGCGGCCCGTCACCGACGATGGCGAGGTCCATGCTCTCCGGCAGGAACTGCATCGCATCAAGCAGAAAGCGGTGTCCCTTCCAGCTTCTCAGTGTCGCGACGATGCCGACGAGCGTGCGGTCCGCAGGCAGTCCCAGTTTCGCGCGCGCTCCGACCCGGTCGCCCGGCCGGAAACGAGCGGCGTCGATTCCGGTCGGCACCGAGTCGATTCGCCCGGCGGCGAAGCCGTTCACCTCGACGAGCTGGCGCTTCAGCGCTTCGCCGGTGGTCACGATCCTGGTTGCGGCGCGCTCGTAGAGCCAGCGCGAAAACAGGTTCCTCGGCACGGCCGCCGAAATGTGGCGTGTACGCACGATCGGAACCGAGCGGCCGAGCATCGCGACCGAAAGTGCGGTCAGCCACGAGTCGGTCGAGCTGTGGGTGTTCACAACGTCGCAGCAGTTGGCGCGGAACCAGCGGGCAAGCGCGCCCACGCCTGCAAGGCGCTTCTTCGCGATCGGCAGCGCGACCGCCGGCACGCCCCAGGCGGGTGCCTCTGCCTGAATGCGGGCCCCCGGCGCGCAGAGGATGGTCGCCTCGTGGCCGCGCCGGATGAGCCCCTGCGACTCGGCCAGGATCCGGATTTCCTGTCCGCCCCAGCCAAGCGAGGACTCGGTATGTACGATCGAAAGCCGCTTCACGCTGGCGAGGCAGGGGGTGCGGGGGGGCCGAGCGGCCTCGATGGCCCCCCTGCGCCGGCCTCGAACTGGATGCGGTACAGCTTCGCGTAAACGCCATCGCGAGCGAGCAGCCCGGCGTGCGTGCCCTCCTCTACAACGCGTCCGCGCTCCAATACGACGATGCGGTCGGCGCGCTCGATCGTCGAGAGCCGGTGCGCGATGACGATCGTGGTGCGGCCGCGCATCAGGACCTCCAGCGCGGCCTGCACCAGCCGCTCCGACTCCGAGTCCAGCGCCGAGGTCGCCTCGTCAAGGATGAGCACCGGAGCGTTCTTGAGCAGCGCGCGGGCGATCGCAAGGCGCTGGCGCTGGCCGCCCGAGAGCCTCACGCCGTTTTCACCGACGAGCGTGCGAAGTCCGTCCGGCGTCCGGCGGATGAACTCCGTCGCGTGCGCCGCATCGGCGGCGGCGGCGACATCCTGTTCGCTCGCCCGGCCCATCCCGCCATAGGCGATGTTGGCCTGGATGGTGTCGTTGAAGAGCACCACATCCTGCGATACCAGAGCGACGTTGCTGCGCAGGCTCTCCAGCGTCAGGTCCTGGATATCGTGGCCGTCGAGCAGGATGCGGCCTCGCGTCGGCACGTAGAAGCGCGGCAGCAGATTCACCAGAGTGGTCTTGCCCCCGCCCGAGCCGCCGACGAGCGCGACGGTTTCGCCCGGCCGGACGGCGAGATCGACACCCGCAAGCGCCGCCTCGGCCCGGGTCGGGTAGGTGAAGCTCACCCCTTCGTAGCGGACCTCACCGCGCGCGCGCCCGGGGTTTACCGTGCCGCGGTCCTCTTCCACCGGCGCATCGATCAGGCCGAAGACGCTTTCCGCGGCGGCCAGGCCCCGTTGCAGCGGCGCATTCACATCGGTGAGGCGTTTCAGGGGCGCAAGCAGCATCAGCATCGCAATCATGAAGGAGGCAAACTCGCCCGCCGTCGTGCGGCCGGCAATCGACTCCTCCAAGGCGATGTAGACGATGATCGCGAGCGCCATGGAGGCGAGGATTTGCGTGACCGGGGCCGCCACCGCGGCCGGAATCGTCTGGCGCATGTTGAATCCCCGCAAAAGCTGGTTCGCCCGCGCGAAGCGTTTCATTTCATACTCCTGGCCGCCGAACACCTTGACCACCTTGTGGCACTCGATGGTCTCCTCCAGCACGTGCACGAGCTCGCCCATCGCGCGCTGCGACTCTCGCGCCATGTGACGCAACCGGCGCGACAGCAGACGCACCGCAAGGGCGATCAGCGGCGCGGCGACGAGCGCAATAAGCGTCAATTTCCAATTCAGATAGAACAACCATGCAAGCAATGCGGCAATGGTCACCGAGTCCTTTACCGCAACCGTGAGCACGGACGTCGCCGCCGAAGTAACGCCGTTCACGTCGTAGGCGACCCTGGAGAGGAGCGCGCCCGCGGTGTGATCGTCGAAGAATTGCGTCGGCATGCGCACCAGGCGCGCGAACATCGCGCCGCGCAGGTCGAGCACCACCCGGTTGGAGATCCACGCCAGGGCGAACGACGAGACCACGGTAAGAAACCCGCGCAACAGGAATATTCCGACGATCGCGGCGGCGAACAGGGACGACGGCAGTTCGGTCTCCTTCCCGACGACAAACCCGCCGTCCAGCATCGGTTTCATCAGCGCGGGAAAGAGCGGTTCGGTTGCGGCGGCACCGACCATGCAGAGCGTGGCCACGCCGAAGGCAGTCGCATACGGCCGCACGTAGGAAAGCAGCCGGAGGTACAGCTCACGCGTCGTAGCTTCGGACCCGTTCATGCAGGGCGGCTACCCAGCGTCGCGTACAGTTCTGAGAGCCTTTTCGCCATTTCGTCGATTCCGAAGCGCTCGGCGGCGGAGCGCGCCGCCGGAAGCATCCGCTCCGCCCGCGCCGCCGCGGCCGCGGTGCGCAGCAGCGCCGCCAGCCCCGCCGGATCGTTCGGTTCGCAGATCCAGCCGTTCTCGCCTTCGCGCACCAGTTCGGCCGTCCCGCAGCGGCGGCTGACCACCGCCGGCACACCCATCGCAAGCGCTTCGAGCGCAGCGTTCGGGAACGGATCGTAAAGGCTGGGAAGGATAAAGCAATCCGCAGCGGCATAGAGCGGACGCACATCTTCAACGGCACCGAGCAGACGCACGCGCTCTGACAGTCCCGCGGCACACACGCGTTCGGCGAATCGCTCCGATGCCCGGTCTCGCCCGGCCACCGCCAGCCGCATGCGCGCGTCGCCCGCCAGTGCGAGCGCGTCAATCGCGCAGCCGAGGCCCTTGCGCTCGAAACCCGATCCTACGAATAGGAACAGGGCATCTTCGCCCCCGCAGTCGAGCGCCAAACGCGCTTCGGCGCGCAACACGCTTCGGTGCTCCGGGTGGAAGTGCTCCAGGTCGACACCGTTGTAGATGACGTGGAGCTTCTCGGCGGCAATGCGGAAATGGCGCAGGATGTCCTCCCGCACCATGCGCGAGTTGCAGACCACCGCGCGCAGCCCGGGATGCTCGAACATGCGCCGCTCGGCCTCGCACACGTAGCTGTGATACGGATTCGCGCGCACCCTCAGCCGCTCGAGGCGCGCAGCGCCGGCGAGCCGATACTCGAGCCACTGGCGGTGCACGCCGTCGCCGGCGCGGTAGACGTCGCAGCCAGGAATTCGTTCATGCGACTGCACCAGATCGAAGCGCTCGCGGCGCCACGCTGCGCGCGCAGCGCGCGCAAAGCCGGCGTCCCGCCAGAGGTTGCCGACGTAGGGCGGATCCACCCTCAGCACGCGCCTCGCGCCCGCGTTGCCCCACTCGCGCGTGATGAGCGTCACCTCGGCACCGCAGCGCTCGAGCGCTTCCAGCGCACGCTCGACGAACCGCTCCGCGCCGCCATATGGGTTGTAGCGTTGCCTGACCAGCGCTATTCGCACGCTAACAGGTACACGCGCGACACCGCACCTGCGCAAGTTCCCGGTGCGGAGAGGCGTCGGTCAGCATTCGCGAAAGATACACCACCCCGGCGAGCGGCGTGCGCCGCCGCGCTCCGCTCAAGGAAGCGATTGCCCTAGTCGAGGCGAAGCTCGGCAGTCAGGCCGAAGGTGCGACCGGGAAGCGGATACACCGAGTACCGGTCGGCGACGAAGGCGCTGCGCACCGCGTAGGTGTAGTAGTGCTCGTTGAATACGTTGTTGACCGAGAATGCGAGGCGGCCCCAGCTGAACCGGTGCGCAAGCTTCAGGTCCGCGACGCCGTAGCCCCGAATCCGGGACCCCAGCGTGTTCGGTTCGTCGTTGTCCATGTACTGGCTGCTCACCGCAGTCAGCGTGCCCGACAGTCGCGTGGCCCCGGAAAATTCCCACGACAACGATGCGTTCAGCTTGTGCCGTGGCACGAGCGGTACCGTCTTGCCGGCCACGCTCAGTCCGGTTCCGATTGCAAACGCACTACCCGCGATGACCCCCTCCAGATAGCGCGCATCCGTGAATGCGTAAGCGGTCAGCACGCGCAGCGAAGGCGTCGCATTCCAGTGCGCCTCGAGTTCCACGCCCTGCCGGCGCGAAGGCGGCAGATTGGTGTTGCCCACTCCGCTGGTGAACGGGTCGAGGTGGATTTCGTCCACCACCGCGGTGCGAAAGACCGTGGCGCGCAGCGCGATCGCGCCGCCGCGCCAATCGGCGCCCGCCTCGTGTGTACGCGCATGCTGCGGGCGCAGGATCTGGAACTGGGCGTTGAAGAAAGCGTCGTTCTCGTAGAGTTCGTCCACGTTGACAAAACGGAAGCTCCGGCCGGCGCGCACGAAAGCAGTCAATGCCGGGGACAGCGCATGGCGCAGGCCCAGCTCCCACGCGCGCTCGCGTTGCGTCTGCCGCTCCTCCGGCGCTGCGGTATTGAAAAAGAATCCGGGCGCCGTGGGGTCGAGCGTATCGGTGGCGCCGAACCGAACGCGCTCGCTGCGCCAGCCAAGCAACAACCGGCTCGCGCCCGACAGCTCGATGGCGTCCTGCAGATAGAGGGCCCGCGTGTCCTGCGACACGCGAATGCGGTTGATCGGCTGTCCGAGGTGCTCGGGCCGGTCCGAGCGCCGCGAGTCGTAGCGCCACGCGTGCCAGTCCGCACCGACGGTGAGCCGGTGCACGAAGCCGGCGAGCACGAAGGGGAGGCGCCCCCGCGGCGTGACCGAACTCACATCCAGGTCATCGGCGCGCGAGACCGGGAAACCTGCCTGATCGAAGAAGGAGCGCTGGTCCTTGTGCCGCCAGTCCAGGCCCAGAGAGAACTCCGCGTCGCGCCACCGCTGGCCGATCGTGACCCCCGTCTTCGCGCCATCGCGGCTCGCGTAGTCGAGCGGAGTCTGGGCGCCACGCGGATCGGACGCATATTCATTCAGTCCGATCGACGGCTGGATGCGCCGCGCACCGGGCAAGCGCAGGTCCTGCCGGTCGGTGCCCAGGCGAAGATCGAGCGTCGTCTCGCCCATCCCCCAGCGCAGATTGAGCGTGTTGTTCTGCTGCTCGTTGCGATTGTTGGCGCGGTAGCCGTCCGAAGCATAACCATAGACTGAGGCGTTCACGCCGAAGTCCGCCAGCGCAGCGCTCCCGTAGAGCTGTCCCTCGAGCGTATTGAAGGTGGCGGCGCGGCCGAAGGCCTCGAATCCCGCTCCCTGTTTCAGCGGGGAGCGCGTCACGATGTTGATCACGCCAGTCGTGGCGCCGTCCCCGTAGAGCACCGCCCCGGCGCCGCGAAGGATCTCGATGCGTTCGATGCCGGCGAGCGGGACGCCCGCCCACTGCACGCTGGTGAGGTCGACGTCGGTCACGCGCCGGCCATCAAGGAGGACCAGCGTGTTCTGCGGCCCCGTCACTCCGAACCCGCGCAGATCGACGCCGGTCGTCGCGGCATTGTTCCCAAAGAAGTCCCGCATCGTGATACCGACCTGCTCGGCGAGCAATTCCGGAAGGGTGCGCGCCGCGCTTCTGGCAATGTCCTCGGCGCTCAGCACGGTGACGGTCGCAGGAAGCCGGCGCACATCCTCCGGGAACCGCGTGGCTTCAACGTATACGGCGTCCTCGGGCTGGGAAAAGGCGCACGGCGCGGAGACAGCAACGACAATGCAAAGACCGGCGAGCATTGCGGCGACGGCTGGGCGCATGGTCATCCTTCCTTGGCGTCGTCCCCGACGCCGCAAGTCGGTTGAGATAGGCTCCAAGGCCGGTCTCCGGACTCGCGAGCGGGCGGAAGAATTCCGCCGGGTGCACGGCCTTCCCGCGAGCGCTGAGCTTCGCAGTGACCGGTTTGTGCACCCCCTCGCCTACCGTTGCGGGGGCAGTACAGGAATTGCGATTTCCCGAGTGTGCTCGGAACCGCGCACCTGTTTCCCGTTTCATCCCCCGGGAATGGGCTTCCCGCAGGGACACCTTGTAGCGTGTCGCATTATAGCGGCCTGACGCAGACGCCTTTCCTGCCTCGAACAGCCGCCACACTGCGAGGTCAGGAAACACATTCACAAACACCCCTTATTTCTTGACGCTGCGGCGGATTTGCAACATATTGTGCGACCGTGGACGCCGAGTTCGCCTCGCTCGAAGCCAAGGTCGCGCAATGTGTCAGCCTGTGCGAACGGCTACGCGCCGAGAACATCGAATTGCGCCAGCGGCTTGCATCGGCGCAAAGCGACGCGAGCCGCCTGAACGATCGCATCGATTCGGCGAGGGCGAAGCTCGAGCGCTTGATCGAGCGCCTGCCGGATTGACATTGCAATGACCGAGAGCACGAAGACCATCGAAGTCACGATTCTCGGGCGAGCGTACAAGGTCGCTTGCGAGGAAGGCGAGCGCGATGCGCTCACGCGTACTGCGGCCTACCTGGACGCCAAGATGAGCGAAATCCGCAAGGCGGGCAAGGTCACAGGCACCGAGCGCATTGCGGTCATGGCCGCGCTCAACATCGCGCACGAGTTGCTCACGATCAGACTCGGTAACGGTTTTGACATCGGCGAGGCGAAGCGTAGAATCGTTGCGATCGAGGCGAAGCTCGATTCGGCGCTCGCCAAGCAGGAGAAGTTGTTTTAGTGGCGATTGCACGGTATGAGTCGTCACGGGAAGGTCGTGTCGAATGCGCGAAATTCCCCGCTCTGCGTCCCCTGCTGTGTTCGATTGGGCTCAAATTTTCCGAACCGATAGCTTCCTGAGGTTGCGGCACCAAGTGTCACTGTTGTGATCGTCCCACGCCACGCGTGCCGGATGAACCTGATGTGACCGGTCAGCAACCACCCTGTTTGGCGGGGTTCGGGAGCCGAGCCCGCCGGCACAAGCGGGGGGCACCCCCCAAGGAACTACACTGCGTTGCAGCGCGTCACTCCGTGCCGCGCTGCAACGCCTTACTCCTGGGAAAAGCGGGTCGGTGAATTACTGGCTGATGAAGTCTGAGCCATCGGAGTGCTCGATCGAAGACGTGCTGGCCGCGCCCGGACGAACGACTCCGTGGACCGGCGTACGCAATTATCAGGCGCGAAGCTTCATGCGCGACACGATGCGCATCGGTGACGGCGTACTCTTTTACCACTCCGGATGCGCCCAGCCGGGGATCGCAGGCATCGCCGAAGTGGCCTCCATCGCATACCCGGACAAAGCGCAGTTCGATCGCAAGAGCCCGTACTACGATCCGAAGACCTCGCGCGCCGCGCCGCGCTGGTTCAACGTCGACGTGCGAGCGCTGCGCAAGACACGATTCGTTCCTCTGGCCGAATTGCGCGCGCACAGGAAGTTGGCCAAGATGTGGCTCCTTCGCCCGGGGAACCGGCTATCGATCACGCCGGTGAGTGCATCCGAGTGGGCAGTCATCGGCAAGCTGCTCGCGTGAGTCCGCTGAAGAACGACACCTTTCTCCGGGCGCTGGCGCGCGAGCCGGTCGAGTACACGCCGATCTGGCTGATGCGCCAGGCCGGGCGCTACCTCCCCGAGTACAACGCGACCCGCGCACGCGCCGGGAGCTTTCTTGCGCTCGCCAAGACCCCGGCCCTCGCTTGCGAAGTGACGCTGCAGCCGCTGGAACGCTTTTCGCTCGACGCGGCGATCCTTTTCTCCGACATCCTGACGGTGCCGGACGCGATGGGCCTCGGGCTCTATTTTTCCGAGGGCGAAGGGCCGCGCTTCGAGCGCCCGCTGCGCGACGAGGCAGCGATCCGGCGGCTCGCCGCGCCCGACCCGGCTGCCGAGCTCGGCTACGTGCTCGATGCGGTGCGCGAGATCCGGCGCGCACTCTCGGGGCGCGTTCCGTTGATCGGCTTCGCAGGCAGCCCGTACACGCTCGCCTGCTACATGGTCGAGGGTGGCGGAAGCGAGGACTTCCGCCTGCTGAAGTCGATGCTCTACGCGCGTCCCGACCTGTTGCACCGGATTCTCGAGGTCAACGCCCGGGCGGTCACCGATTACCTCAATGCGCAGATCGGGGCGGGCGCGCAAGCCGTGATGCTGTTCGACACATGGGGAGGCAATCTCACCGCGGCGGGTTATGAGGAGTTCTCGCTCGCGTACTCGCGCCGCGTGATTGCGGGCCTGACGCGCGAAAGCGAAGACGGTCGGCCGGTACCCGCGATCCTGTTTACCAAAGGCGGGGGGCAGTGGCTCGAAGCGATGGCGACGACCGGCTGCGATGCGCTCGGTATCGACTGGACTACGGATCTGGCGCAAGCGCGACGTCGTGTCGGCAATCATGTCGCGCTGCAAGGAAACCTTGATCCAGCGGTACTGTGTGCGCCACAGGAACGGGTGCGGGCGGAAGCGCGGCGTGTCCTCGATGCGTACGGGGCAGAGCCTGGGCACATATTTAATCTCGGCCATGGAATCTCTCCCCATGCCTCGGTGGACGCGGTGCTGGCGCTGGTGGACGAAGTGCGCGCTTACAGCAGGCGGATTCGCGGCCAAGGCGCCAAGGAAGCGGCCACACACCAACACGGTGCATGACTTATGCACAAAATGCCTCTTCCCTTCGGAAAATCACCTACATACGCTGCTCGGTCCCCGAGCGCCATATAAGCCTATGAGTTGACGACGTAAATTGCTTTGTGCGAGCCGCGAACTGGCTATTTCCCCTCTGCTCGGTGAATAACCTCGAATATGCATGCTGTGTTACCCACAAACTTATCCACAAGGACGGATCGCCTCGCAAATGCCCTTTCCTGGCAAGGTGTACGCCGCGCAATCCGATGCAGCGAGTGAAGTCCGGGAACTAAGCCATTGCCATTCTGGAGAAAAGACCCACGAGGTCGAGCGTTTTCGATACCGCGATGAGGGTGCTGCGAGTCGCGCTCGACGTTCCACTGGATCGGCTGTTTGACTATCTGCTGCCTGAGGCGTTTGAGGTGCAGGCGGGAGATCGCGTCGTTGTGCCCTTCGGTGCGCGCCAGCGGGTTGGCATCGCGGTTGCAACAGCAGGGGGGAGCGAACTCGAGCCAAGCAAGCTCAAACAGGTTGCGCGGGTGCTCGCGGACGCACCGCGCCTTTCGCACCAGTGGCTTGAGTTCATGCAGTTTGTCGCGGCCTACTATCAAAGACCGTTCGGCGAGACTGCGGTCGGCGCGCTTCCCCCACGGCTGCGTTCGCTGAGGCCGTTGCCGAGAAAGATTCGGGAAGCAGAAGTGTCAGCGCCCTCCGGCACGCGTTTTGTTTCGAGTCATACCCCGACCGAAGCACAGGCTCGTGCGGTGGAGCAGATCGGCGGCGCGCTCGGTTCGTTTCGCGCATTCTTGCTTCACGGCGTCACCGGCAGCGGCAAGACCGAGGTGTACCTTAGATTGATCGCGCGCGTGCTCGAGGGCGGCGCTCAGGCGCTCGTGCTGGTCCCCGAAATCAGCCTCACGCCGCAGCTCGAGACGAGGATCCGTGACGCGTTTCCGGATACTCACGTCGCGGTGATGCACAGCGGCCTGGAGGACGTTGCGCGTACTGCCGCCTGGCTTGCCGCCGCGCGCGGCGAAGCAAGCATCATTCTCGGAACGCGCCTTGCCACGCTCGCGCCAATACCCCGTCTCGCGCTCCTCGTCGTGGACGAAGAGCACGACACGTCATTCAAGCAGCAGGAGGGTTTGCGTTACTCCGGACGCGACGCCGCGGTCGCGCGTGCCAAGCTTGCCGGTTGCCCGGCGGTACTGGGAACCGCAACCCCTTCGCTCGAGACCTGGCACAACTGTCTGTCGGGACGCTACGGGCGCGTGGATCTCCCGGAGCGCGCCGTGCCCGGCGCGCGCCTGCCATTGGTCCGAACGATCGATCTGCGCGCAGAACCGCTCGAGCAGGGGCTGACCCGGTCTGCAATCGACGGGATTCGGGAGCGTCTTGCCCGCGGTGAGCAGAGCCTCGTTTTCATCAACCGCCGCGGGTACGCGCCTGTACTGGCTTGCGAAGCGTGCGGCTGGGCCGCGGGATGTTCCCGCTGCACTGCGAGGCTCGTGCTGCACACCACGGACCGCCGCCTGCGCTGCCACCATTGTGGCGCGGAAGCGCCGGTGCCGCGGTTCTGCCCGACCTGCGGCAACGCCGACCTGCGCCCGCTCGGCCGCGGCACGCAGCGCGTCGAGGAAACGCTGGCCGGCGTGTTTCCCCGCGCGCGGATCGTGCGCATTGATAGCGACAGCGCGCGGCGGCGCGCCCTGCTTTCGTGCACTCTGGAAAGCGTGCGTCGCGGCGAGGCGGACATCCTTGTCGGCACCCAGCTCCTCGCCAAGGGACACGACTTTCCGCAATTGACGCTGGTCTGCGTGGTGAACGCGGACAGCGCCTTGCTCTCGACGGACTATCGGGCAGCCGAGCGATTGTTCGCCACCCTGGCGCAGGTATCCGGCCGCGCCGGCCGGCGCGAGGAGCCGGGCGAAGTGCACGTGCAGACGCGCTATCCGGGTCACCCGCTTTTCGCCGCTCTCGCACGCCACGACTTTGCGGGTTTCGCCGCCTCGCAACTTGCCGAACGCAAGGCGGGCGGGTTTCCCCCCTTTGTGTTCGAGGTGGCGCTACGCGCCGAGGCGAACAAGCTGGACGCGGCACTCGCGTTTCTGCGCCAGACGAAGGGGCTCGTGCCTGTGCCCCCGGAGGTGCGCGTGTACGACCCGGTGCCGCTTGTGATCACGCGGCGCGCGGGGATGGAGCGCGCGCAACTATTGCTGCAGTCTGAATCGCGCCTGGCGCTGCAGGAGTACGTGCGCACCCTGCGCGTGGCGCTGCAGTCCCTTCGCCGCCAACATGCGCGCTGGCATCTGGATGTCGATCCAATCGAATTCGCCTGACCCCTCCCGTTTGCTCCCGCTTGCCAAGCGGGAGAACCAGGGTGGGGGTTTATAATCCGCGCCTTTTTCGCATGGACGCAAAAGCACACGTCGCCTCGCTGTTGCGCGACGCCCTTGCAAAGGTCGCGCCCGAGGCCGCGGGAACGGACATCGTGCTCGAGCGGCCGCGCGAGGCGTCGCACGGCGACTTTGCCTGCAATGTCGCGTTGCAACTCGGCAAGCGGCTCAGAAAGAATCCGCGCGAGCTCGCCGCCCACCTCGTCACGGCACTGCGCGCGCTACCCGCGTTCGCGGAAGGCACTGTGCACGCTGCCGAGGTCGCGGGCCCGGGATTCATCAATCTGCGCCTGGCGCCGCGCGCCAAGCACGCCGCGATCGAGCGCGCGCTTGCCGAAGGGCCGGAGTTCGGCCGCGGGCATCCGCAGCGCGCGGAAAAAATCCAGGTGGAATTCGTTTCCGCCAATCCGACCGGCCCGCTGCACGTCGGCCACGGCCGGCAGGCGGCGCTGGGTGATGCGATTGCCGCGCTCCTCGAGTCGCAGGGCCACGCCGTGACGCGCGAGTTTTACTACAACGACGCGGGTGCGCAAATCGAAAACCTCGCGCTCTCGGTGCAGGCGCGCGCGCGGGGAATCAAGCCAGGCGAACCGGGCTGGCCCGCGGAAGGTTACAACGGTGAATACGTCCAGGACATCGCAGCGGAATTTCTCGCCCGGAAAACGGTGCGCGCCGCCGACGGCCCGCAGGTGACCGCCAGCGGCGACGCGCAAGATCTCGACACGATCCGCAGGTTCGCGGTGGCCTACCTGCGCAACGAGCAGGACGCGGATCTGCAGCGGCTCGGCGTGAAATTCGACCTCTACTACCTCGAGTCGAGTCTCTACACCGAGGGCAAGGTCGAGGCGGCGGTAGGAACGCTGATAGAGAAAGGGAAGACGTACGAGAAGGACGGCGCGCTCTGGCTGCGCACGACCGAATACGGCGACGACAAGGACCGCGTGGTGCGCAAGTCGGACGGAACCTACACGTACTTCCTGCCCGACGTCGCCTATCACCTCACCAAGTGGCGGCGCGGCTTCGCCCGCGTGATCAACGTGCAGGGGACCGACCATCACAGCACGGTGACGCGCGTGCGGGCGGGCCTGCAGGCGCTGGGCCTCGGAATCCCGCCGGGCTATCCGGATTACGTGCTGCACAGCATGGTCAGAGTGATGCGCGGCGGCGAGGAAGTGAAGATCTCCAAGCGCGCGGGCTCGTACCTGACGGTGCGCGATCTCGTAGACTGGGTGGGCCGGGATGCGACGCGGTTTTTCCTGGTGTCGCGCCGCGCCGACTCCGAGTTCGTGTTCGACGTCGATCTCGCGCTCGCCAAGAGCGAGGAAAACCCCGTGTACTACGTGCAGTACGCGCACGCGCGCGTGTGCGGCGTGTTCGCGCAGTGGGGCGGAGACCCGTCGCCACTCAAGGGCGTCGCGCTCGACGCGCTGGTGCTGGAGCGCGAGCTCGCGCTCGCCCTGCGGATCGCGGAATTCCCGGAGCTGGTGCGATCTGCGGCGCTCGAACTCGCGCCGCATGCGATCGCGTTTTACCTGCGCGAACTCGCTGGCGAATTCCACAGCTACTATAATGGGGAGCGGATCCTTGTCGAGGACGGGGCACTCCGGAACTCGCGACTCGCACTGTGCGCGGCGGTGCGCCAGACGCTTGCCAACGGACTGGCGCTGCTCGGCGTCCGCGCGCCGGAGAAGATGTGATGCGCAAGCCTGCGAAGACCGCTTTCCACCCTCGCTCCGGCGGCGGATTCCTGCTCGGCGTATTCGTCGGTCTGATCCTTGGTCTCGGGCTCGCGCTCGGCGTCGCGTATTACCTCAACAAGACGCCGATCCCGTTCCTCGCCAAGACAAAGCCGTCTGCTGGCAGGGAGGGCGAGGGCGATTCGTCGAAGCCCCCGGTCATCGCAGGTTTGCCGCCGCAGGGCGCATCGCCGGCGGTGAAGGCGCCGGAAAAGCCGAGGTTCGACTTCTACAAGATCCTTCCCGGGGGCGAGGAGCCGGTCACGGAACGCGAACTGAAGGACGCCGCGCGCGCCTCGAAGAGTCAGCCGGAAGGCGCCAAGGACGTTTATTACATTCAGGCGGGATCATTCCAGAATCCGGCTGACGCGGACAATCAGAAGGCTCGGCTCGCGATCCTGGGCATCGAGTCGAGCGTTGAACCGACGAGCGTCCCGGACAAGGGAACCTGGTACCGCGTGCGCCTGGGGCCGTACGCAAAGATCGAGGAACTGAACCGCGTGCGACAGATGCTGGCGCAGAACGGAATCGACGCAAACCTGGTCAAACTGAAACCGAATTGAGATGAATCCTACCCGTCGTACAGTTTGCTTTGCGATTGCAATGGCCGCGCTCGGCGCGCCGCTCGCTGCCCCGGCCCAGCAGCTTCGCGCCGGGATCGATTTTCTGGCGCTCAAGTCCGAACTCCCGGTCGAAACGCCGGGCAAGATCGAGGTCATCGAGTTCTTCTGGTACGGCTGCCCGCATTGCTACACGCTCGAGCCGCTGATCGAGACCTGGGTGAAGAAGCTGCCGCCCGATGCGCAGTTTCGCCGTGTTCCGGCCGTGTTCAATGATCGCTGGGCGCGGGACGCCGCGATTTACTATGCCTTCGAGGCGCTGGGGGTTCTCGACCGGCTGCACCGTCCTTTGTTCGACGCCATCCATCGCGATGGGTTGCGTACCGACAGCGGACCAGCGCTCGGCCAGTGGCTGCAGAAGCAGGGCGTGGATACGAAGAAATTCGATGAAGTGGCTCGCTCCTTCGGCGTACAGAGCAAGGTCCGGCGCGCCGCCCAGCTGTCCGTGGCGTTCCGCATCGACGGTACGCCTGCTATGGCGGTCCATGGGCGCTTTACCGTCGGCGCAGAGCAAAGCCGCGAGCAGGGCGTGATGCTCGGAACGGTCGACTACCTCATCGACCTGGTCCGGAAAACGGTGCCGCTCAAGTAAACCCTATACTGCGGGTTTCCGCCAGGCGAGCCGTAGCGGCGCAAGCTCGCCGCCGGCCGCGAGCCAGGCCTCGATCCCGCCCCGATACCAATACACTGCATCATAGCCAAGCGCGGCCGCGCGCAGTACCGCGTTGTACGAAAGCCAGCACTGCGGCCCCTGGCAAAAAAACACCAGCGGCCGCCTTTGGTCGCCCTTTGTCGCCACGTTAAGCGTCGTCGCGAGTTGCTGCTGCACCGCGTCCTGCAACGATTGGCCTCGCCCGGCGCCCGGCAGCCAGATTGCGCCCGGCAGCGATTCGTGCGCTTCCCCGCCGAGCACGTCGAACAGCAGAGGCTGTACCCGTGTCTCGCTTCGCATCCACTCGCGCAGTTGCGCCGTGCCGACCGTCCTGGCGCCCGGCACCTCGCGCGGCGTAGGCGCCGAATGGTCCGCGAGGCGCAGCGTCGCGACCGGCGCAACGCCGTACTCCGTGTCCTCGTCGGCACGCACCGGGGCAGCGGCGAGGGCAGCGGCGATCGCAAGCAGCGCGATGAGGATGTGCATCCGCCAAGGCTAGAGCTTTGGCGCGGGCACTGCAATCGGGGGTAGACTTGCTGCCTTTTCACGCCGCGCAATGACCGTATGAAAGCCTTTTTTGCCCGACTCGCATGGATGATCCTGCTCGCCGCCGCGTGCGCCGCGGTCCGCGCGCAACCCGTCGCCGGGCGCGACTACACCGTGCTCGACCCCGCGCGTCCCGCCGCGAGCGGCGAGCGGATCGAGGTGATCGAATTCTTCTACTATGGATGCCCGGTGTGCTACGAGGCACAGCCTCACATCGCCCGCTGGCTGCTGTCGGCCGGCAATGCGGTGGACCTGAAGCGCGTTCCGGCAGTCTCGAGCGACGCCTGGGCGACTTTTGCGCGCATCTTTTATGCGCTTGACTCGACCGGGCTGTTGGCGCGCCTGCACTGGCCGGTCTACGACAACCATCAGTTCGACGGCCGTCGGCTGAACGAGGAAAAGAACCTGCTTGACTGGCTCCAGTCCAACGGCGTGGACGCCGCACGCTTCAAGCAGGCGCTCGACTCGGAGGAAGTGAAATCGCGGGTCGAGACAGCGCGAAAGATGCTCGAGACCTACGACATTCGCGGCGTTCCCACCTTGATCGTCGATGGCCGGTACGTCACGTCCGCGCGTCTCGCCGGCGGCGTCAAGGAAATGATGGACGTAGTCGAGTACCTCGTGGTGCGTGCCCGCGACGAGCGCGCCAAGAAATAGCCCGTGAAGCGGATTTTCATCACCGGTGCCTCGTCGGGCATCGGCGAGGCGCTTGCGCGCCGTTACGCTACCTCCGCCACCGTGATCGGTCTTTGCGCCCGGAGCAAAGGCGCCCTCAACGCGCTTGCGGCAAGCCTGCCCGGAAAGTGCACCGCCTATCCGCTCGATGTCTCGGATGCCGCCGCGCTCGATAGCGCGGCTCGCGATTTCTTTCAGCGCTACGGCACGCCAGACCTCGTGATCGCCAACGCAGGCGTGTCGGTCGGGACCAGGGGCGACGACCCGGGCGACGTGGCAAAGCTGCGGCGGCTGCTGGAGGTGAACGTGACCGGCCTCGCGGCCACGCTCGCTGCGTTCGCGCCCGCGATGCGCGCTGCGGGACGCGGCACGCTCTGCGGCATCGCGAGCGTGGCTGGATTTCGCGGCCTTCCCGGCGCCGGTGCGTACAGTGCCTCGAAAGCAGCGGCGATTGCCTGGCTCGAGGCGCTCCGCGTCGAGCTGGCGGGAAGCGGTGTCGCGGTCGTCACCATTTGTCCGGGCTACGTCGACACGGCGATAACGCGCGCGAACCGATACCGGATGCCCTTTCTTTTGCCTGCCGATGAAGCCGCGCGGCGCATTGCGAGAGCGATCGAGGCGAAGCGGCGCATTGCCGTAATCCCGTGGCAGATGGCGATCATCGGGCGCATATTGCGCTCCATCCCCGCGCCGCTCTATGACCGGCTCGCTGCGCGCGCGCCGCGCAAGAGGCGCGACATTCCCATTTGAATCGTATCGTCTCGCTCGTCCCCTCGATCACCGAGCTGCTCTGCGACCTCGGGCTCGGAGATCAAATCGTCGGTCGCACCGGCTTCTGCATTCACCCGCGCGAGATCGTGCGCCGAATCCAGAAGGTGGGCGGAACCAAGTCGGTGGATGTGGAGAAGGTCCGGGCGCTCGCGCTGACCCACGCTATCCTCAACGTCGATGAGAACCGGAAGGAAACCGCCGACGCGCTCGCCGCATTTGTACCGAATTTGATCGTCACCGATCCGCTCGGGCCGCTCGACAATCTCACGCTCTACCGGCAGATCGGGGATGCATTCGGACGAGAACGCGAAGCCGAGGAATTCTGCGCCCGCTTCCGGGCTGCCTACGACGAAGCGACGTCGCGACGCTATGCAAAGCGCAATGTCCTGTACCTGATCTGGAAAGACCCCTGGATGACGGTCGCGCGCGACACCTACATTTCGCGCACGCTTGGGCTGTTCGGGCTGCAGACGCTTCCCGAATCAGCCGATGGGCGCTACCCGAAGATTTCGCTCGAAGAATCCTGGCTGCAGGATGTCGAGCTCGTGCTTCTCTCATCCGAGCCTTACCGGTTTCGAGAGAAACATCTGGATGAAATCAAAAACACCCTTAACAAGCACGCCCGTCTCATCGACGGCGAGATGACGTCCTGGTACGGCAGCCGCGCAATCCAGGGATTGCGGTACCTTGCCGACTTCTCCGCCTCTCTCTGAAAGGAAGCCCTCTTGAGCCAGGACATCAGCATTCAGTTCACGCGCTTCTCGGCGTTTTACTCGCCGCTGATCGCCACCATGGCGGGCGGCTTTCTCGAAAAGGAGGGACTGCGCCCCTGGCACTCGGTGTCAGCGCCGGGCACCTCGGCGATCGCCGGCCTGTTCGATGGCTCGGTGCACGTCGCCCAGTCCGCGCCCTCGCAGGGATTCGGGCCCCTCGAGCAGGGCAAGACACCGCCGGCGCTGCACTTTGCGCAGATCAACGAGATGGACGGCTTCTTCCTCGTCGGGCGCGCTGCCGAGCCGCAATTCACCTGGGACCGGCTGAAGGGCCGCAAGGTCATCATCGACCACGGCGCGCAGCCGCTGGCGATGTTCAAGTACGCCTGCCACAAGCGCGGGCTCGCGTTCCAGAGCATCGTCGCGGTCGATGCCGGTTCGACCGAGCGCATGATTGGCGCCTTCCGCAAGGGCGAGGGCGACTACATCCACCTGCAGGGGCCCGCGCCGCAACAGCTCGAGCACGACCGCGCCGGCCATATCGTTGCCTCGCTGGCCGGAGCAATCGGGCCGTGCGCGTTCTCGAGCCTCGCAGCGACGCGCGACTGGCTCGCGACCGACATGGCGCTCCGCTTCATGCGCGCCTACCGCAAGGCGCGCGCCTGGGTGATCGGGGCGCCCGCCGCGGAGGTTGCGAAGGCTGAAGCGCCGTTCTTCCCCGATGTCGATCCCGGGGTGCTCACCGCGACCATCGCCACCTACCAGACCCTCGGCAACTGGACCCCGCATGTGGAGATCACGCGCCCGGCCTGGGAAGCGACAGTGGACATTTTCCTGCACGCGGGCCTGATCACGCGACGGCACCGCTACGAGGATGTGATCTCCCCGCCGCCGGGCACCCCGTAGGCAGACACAGGGTTTCGGTGCGCCGACTCGGTGCTATCCGAAAGTCCGCGATCGACCCGTCCAGGCACCAAGCAAGGGCACATGCCCCGGTGGTGCCGATACCGTGTGCGTTTGCAGGTAGCTATCTCAGTTGCCCTGGTTGAGGGATCAAGGGCCTGAGGGTAGTCTGACCAAGCCAGGCCCCAATACTGGGGTCTTACAACGCCTCACATATGGGGTCCACATTCGTTAGCCGGACGATGAAGGTTGTCTTGAGGCCGATGGTCGCAGTAGTTGTTGCGCTCGTTGCACTTTTTGAGCAAGGCTGCGCCTCGCGGCCCGCGGATCCGGCCACGGCGACGCTTGCGACACCGTGCGACGACTGCTGGCGCGGCGTGACGAATTTTGCGAAGGTATCGCCGGCACTATGGCGTGGCTGGCAGCCCACTGCTGCGGGATTCCGCGATTTGGAGAATGCTGGGGTCCGGACAGTCATCAACTTTCGACATGATCATGATGACTCTGAACTTCTGACCGGAACGAAACTGAGGTACATCTGGATTCCAACGCGGCCTTGGAATCCAAAGGAAGATGATCTCGTGCCGTTCTTCAGGGTGATTCAGGACCCGGAAAACTGGCCTGTCTTCGTTCATTGTTGGAAAGGTGACGACAGAGCCGGGTTCTACGTCGCCGCATATCGAATCGTCGTTGATGGATGGAGCCCCGACGACGCCATCCGGGAAATGTTCCAATTTCACTACAACCCGATCTGGTTTCGGATCCCCCGCGTCTTGCGGGACATCGACGTCGAGAGCCTCAAAGCTCGAATCGCCGCGCCATAGAGTGCATCATTGCGGATGAAACGCCGGCTAACATGCGCATGCACCTGACGAACGGGCCGGCACGGCGGTGGGCCGCCAAACGGTATCCTTGGCCCGTTCGGAAGTGATGCGCGGTCGTTAGTCGCCTCCCTGCGCACAATGAGGAACGGAACATGCTGAATCATCAGCACTCACGACTTGCCCGCGGTTCCAGTACCGTAACCTACTGACTCATGGCTTCATTCGGCAGGCACCGATCGGAGCACGCGTGATTTTCGAGTTAATCGAAGACACCACGAAGCTGGTGCTCATCGTCGCCAGTCTCTATCTCGCGCTCGGTGCGTATGTGCGCCGCAAGCAGCCGGCGTGGTCCAAACCTCTTGGGAAACGCCGTTTGGCCATTCTGTTGGTGCTCGTCCTCGCGGTATCCGCGATCAAAGTGAGCGAAGATGTGCTCGGCGGAGAATCAGGACCGATCGACGAGGCCATCTTGATGTTCATCCGCAGTCACGTTCCGAGCACAGTGACCGGGTTCTTCGAAGCGGTCACGTTTACCGGATCATCAAGAGTTCTGTTTCCACTCGCGACTGCCGCGACGATCGCGCTGATGTGTGCGAGGCGCCGCTTCGAGGCGCTACTTTTCGCAGCTTCGGTGATAAGCGGTGCGACGGTGGTTTACGTCCTCAAGTCGGTGGTTGGCCGAGCTCGGCCGGCGCTGTGGGAAACTGAGTGGTATTGGGGTTCCAGTTTTCCGAGCGGGCATACTCTCGTCGTCGCGGCATTCGCCACGGCTGCCGCTCTCTGCGTCAGCCGGATCTGGCCCGCGGCGCGCGAGTTCTCGCTATCGATAGCGATTTTGTGGATATCTCTCGTCGCCCTTTCGCGTCTGGTGCTTGGCGTGCATTGGCCGACTGACGTATTGGCCGCTGTGTGCATCGGAGCCTTTCTGCCTCTGGCGATGAGCGTTGCGCTTGAGTTGCGTCATGCCTAACTTTGCGCTCCAGGGGACGCACCGCAAGCGGCGCGTCCCTGAGCTTTGGCGTTGGGCGTGTTCGAGGTCATAGGAGTAGGCATGGCTCAACACAAGGCTGAAAGCATCGGCGCCCCGAACTGGAAGTTCTAGGTCCGCTTCCCACGCGCGGCGCGCTCCCGCCGCAAATGCCACCAGGAAGGAATGTCCGGCCGCCAACGGTCGAGCGCGCGCGTGATCGCGATTTCCTCCGCCGCTTCCACGAGCAGGAACAGCGCGCCCACGCGGAACGGCCAGGACCAGTGCCAGCCGAGCATCAGCAGCACCGACGCCGCCATGTAGACCGCCAGCGATTTCGCGAGCCGGGTGTGGTAGCTCGGCAGCCGCCGGAACTTCGCGAACGCGTGGGCCCGCGGCACGACCAGCGCGATGACCAGCAGGACGACCCAGACCGCTTCGCGCTTCAGGACATCCGGCCATAGCCAGGCAACGCTCAGCGGAATGGTGAGCATCAGGCCCCTATCGGCCAGGCTGTCGAGCCGCGCACCACGGGCGGATTCCTGCCTCAGCTCGCGGGCCAGCGGGCCGTCGATCGCGTCGGTGGCCCAGGCCGCCGCGAGCAGCCATAAGAAAGGCTTTGTGCAGATCCAGCGCGGCCAGCGCGAGCAGGACGGGGATCGCGGCCAGGCGCAGGTAGCACAGCAGGTTGGCGACGGTGAGCTTGATGGCCGGACTCCCTTGAGTGAGCCGGGTGATAATGGGCCGACCGGTCGGCCACGGCAAACGATACCCGCCGAACCGGAGGTAAGGAAGGCAATCCATGCGCACATTGTTCCTCGGCACTACCGCGTGTCCCACACCGTGCTGACCACCATTCAGGGGTCACGTCGTAGCTGCCTGGGCCGTCCTCGAGCGGCTTCCGTTCCCCATCGCCGGGAACGCGCGCCGGGAGGCCCCTCGGACAACGAGGAGTTATCCCCTCATGCTCCCCTTAGCTTGTCAGGCAGCCCGTTTCTCGATCGGCTTTACTGCGATCCGAAGGCCCGTAGCCTTCAGTACGGCGCTGAGACTCCGAAGTTCTGGATTGCCGGACTTGGAGAGCATCTTGTACGTCGCCTCGCGCGTGAGACGCGCTTTGCGGGCGATCCTGGCGACGCCGCCTTGTGCCTTGGCCACCTGGCGCAGCGCGAGCATGATCGCGGCTTGGTCTCCCTCCTCAAGTACGGCTTCGAGGTACGCCGCGGCTTCGGCCGGGGCCTTCAGCCGCTCGATCAGCCAGGGTTCATAGGGAAGGCTAGGTGCCGCGCTCTTTCTTCGCGGAGCGCGCTTTGAAATCTTCGAAATAGGCTTTGGCACGTTTAATGTCCCTTTGTTGCGTTCTCTTGTCTCCTCCGCAAAGGAGAAGCAGGATTACGTGACAGAGGTTTGGTAGTAGCGAAGTTCCATGGCGATGGTAATTTATAGTTCACAGGACCGTCAAGAGACTTGTTATGCGCAAGGCCGATTGCTCAAACCAGTGTCGCCAGATTCCTTCCGGTCGCGCCCTTCACCGCGGAAAGCGCGATGCCGGAATCGAACGTCACCAAGCGTCCGTTGTGTTTGAGCGCCAATGCCAGCAAATAGGTGTCGGTAATCTGCCGCGCGCTGTGTACCCGCGAGCCGTCCACGATCTGCCGGTCAACGATGGAAGTGTCGTCGGGCCAGAATAAGTGGGCGGAATGGTCCAGCGCGTCGCGCAACCGTTCGATGATCTGGGCTGCGGGCCGCGCGCCGGGATAGTTTGCCTGCGACATGATGCGGATGCACCCGTTCTGCGTGATTGGGCAAGACGCCCAGCCGTGCTTGATGTTGGCCTTCAACCAGGACAATGCCGTTTCGTGGTGCGGGTGCGCCTGGTCGAGGAGCGCGATCAAAACGTTGACGTCGAGCAGCGCGCGCATCCGGTGCCTTGCTCCTGGGAGGGGGTAACGCGGGAACCCGGGTTCCCCTGTTCCTAGTACTCGCCGTCTTCGCGCAGCTTGTTGATCAGCTCGTTGCTGACGATCCGCCCTTCTTTGGGAAATGGCCGGAAGCCGTAAATCGCTTTCGGCTCACGTGCCGTCAATGCCGCGGCACCCGTCAGCCCTTTGCGCGCGAGCTCGGAAATGACTTGCCCGGCCGTCTTCTTTTCTCGCCGCGCCAGATCTTTGGCCGCGAACAGTACGTCTTCTTCGATATCGAGCGTGGTGCGCATTTTGTGATGATACTGCATCACGCATCAGATGTAAACCTGTCTTCAGCCAACCTTTTCCGCGGGCTTCCCCAGCCTCAGCATCGCGTAGCTGCCGGGTGCGTCTTCCAGCGGGTCATTCGGGACTCGCGCCGGGACCTTTTCACCCCCGTTGCGCGCGTCGATCCACGCTTGCCAGTCTTCCCACCATGAGCCCGGGTGCTGGGTCGCGGTCTCGAACCAGTCTTCGGGCGAATCGGGGCGCGCGTCGTTGGTCCAGTAGTGGTACTTCTTCGCCGCCGGCGGGTTGACGATGCCGGCGATGTGGCCCGAGCCGCCGAGCACGAACCTGACCTCGCCGCCGAGGTAATTCGAGCCCTTGTAGGTGGTCTTCCACGGCGCGATGTGATCCTCGACGGTGGAGATGAAATACGCGGGGATCCTCACCTTGGAAAGATCGATCGGCACGCCGGCGAGCGTGATGCCGCCTGGCGTGCCGAGCAGGTTCTTCATGTACATGTTGCGCAGGTAGAAGCTGTGCATCCGCGCCGGCATGCGCGTGGAATCCGAGTTCCAGTACAGCAGGTCGAACGGAAACGGATCCTTGCCGAGCAGGTAATTGTTGATCACGAACGACCACACCAGGTCATTGGCGCGCAGCAGATTGAAGGTGCCCGCCATCTCCGAGCCTTCGAGAAAACCGCGCTCGTTCATCTTCTTCTCGAGGCTCTGCACCTGCTGCTCGTCGATGAACACGCCCAACTCTCCCGGCGCGGAGAAATCGAGCAGGCTGACGAAGAACGTCGCGCAGCCGACGCGATCCGAGTCGCCTTTCTCCTCACGGGCCGCGAGGTAAGCGAGCGTGCAGCCCAGCAGCGTGCCGCCGAGGCAGTAGCCGATGAAGTTGATCTTGCGCTCGCCGGTCGCCTGCTCCACGGCATCGAGCGCGGCGAGCGTACCCTCGAGCATGTAGTCCTCGAACCCCTTCTGCGCCAGGCCCGCGTCCGGATTCACCCAGGACACGACAAATACGGTATGCCCCTGGTCGGTCGCCCATTTGATGAACGAGTTCCTTTCGCGCAGGTCGAGGATGTAGTACTTGTTGATCCACGGCGGAATGATGACCAGCGGCCGCCGGTACACTTCCCTGGTCGTCGGCGAGAACTGGATCAGCTGCATGAGGCCGGTCTGGAAGACAACCTTCCCGGGCGTGGTGGCGACGTTTTTCCCGAGCTGGAAGGCGCTCTCGTCGGTCATGCTGATCCGCAGCTGGCCCTCGCCCTTCTCGATGTCGGCGAGCAGGTTGTTGAGTCCCTTGACCAGGTTCTGCCCCCCGCTCGAAACGGTTTCGCGCAACACCTGCGGGTTGGTCAGCACGAAGTTCGAAGGCGCGAGCGCGTCCACGTACTGCCGGGTGAAGAACGCGACTTTTTTCTGCGACTCTTCGGGCAGGCCGTCGACGTTCGCCACTGCGTGCTGGATCTGGCGCGCGGTGATCAGGTAGGACTGCTTGACGAAATCGAACAGGAAGTTCGAGTTCCAGTCCTCGTCCTTGAAGCGCGAATCGCCCTTGGCCGGCTCCGCTACCGGCTTCGCCGCCATGCCGAGCATCTTCAGCCAACTCGACTGCCACAGCTTCATGTAATCGAACATCAGGTTCGCCGAGGCGCTCGCCAGCACGTACGGGTTGCCGAGCATGCGCGCATACAGGTCCATGTAGGCCTTGGCGATGCCCAGCTCGTCGGTGACGGCCGCGGAAACGCTGTTGGCGACGTGTTTCTGTGCAAACTCGCCGAGGATGCGTCCCGAGCGCTCCGCAACTTCGCGGAAGATCTGGTGCATCTGTTCCGGATTCACTCCCAGTTTCACGGCATCCATTGGTTCACCTTGTTGTAGTGGTTTGCGCGCCTGCAGCGCGCGCAAAGCGCGCAACACCGTCGGCGCCGACCGCGCGCGTGAGCCGTCCTTCGTAGTGCAGGTAGTGCAGATGTGCGATCGCCTCGCCCATTGCGAAGAAGATCTGGTTCGTGTCGAGGCGGCGGCGGAACAGGATCTCGAGCACGTCGGCAGCACAACGCGGCGTATCGGCGCAGGCCTCGAGAAGCTCCGCGAGCCGCGCCTGGTGGTGCGCCTCGAGCGCAGCCGTGCGCCCGTGCGCGCCGCGGAACGGCTGGCCGTGCGAGGGCAGCACCAGGGTATCGGCCGGCAGCTCGCGGTAGCGCCTGATCGAGTCGAGAAACAGCTTCAGCGGATTGGCCCAGGGGTCGACGGGGCGCACCGCAACATTGGTCGAAATCCTGGGCAGCAGCATGTCGCCGGAAATGAGCACCTTGAGCTCTTCGCAGTAGAGCGAGGCATGCTCGGGCGCGTGTCCGTGGCCGACCATCACCCGCCACGAGCTGCCGCCAATCGCGATCCCCTCACCGTCGAGCAAGCGCCGGTGCGCATCTGGAAAATCCGGTACCAGCCTGCGGTAGAGATCTCCGCGCATGAGCAGCGTCGCGCCGCGCGCCTCGTCGATGCCGTTGGCATGGAACAGCGCCACTTGGGACGCCGTAGAGTAGCCCGCGCTGCCGCTGCGCGCGGCATGTGCGGTGAGATACTCGCCGCGGGTCATCCACAGCGGGACGCCGAAGCGCTGGCAAAGCCATGCGGCATTGCCGGCGTGGTCCGGGTGGTAATGCGTAACCAGCACCCTCCGTACCGGACGGCCGCCCAAGGTGGTCGCGCAAACAGTTTCCCAGGCAGCTCGGGTGGCCTGGTCGGCGATGCCGCTGTCGATGATCGTCCAGCCGCCGTCGTCCTCGAGCAACCACAGGTTGATGTGATCGAGCTCAAACGGCAGTCCCATGCGAATCCAGAACACACCAGGCGAGACCTTGACGGCAGTTCCTGGCGCGGGAAGCGCGGCGAACGGATATTCGATGGGAGAAGCGACCGCCATGAGCTAAAATGGGGCGATTGTAGTGCTTTTCTTCCGCGCCGCAGCAACCGGGCGAGCCGCGGACCGCCGACGTGACTACCGATACTCCCCGGGAACAGCGTGAAAAGGAACGTGCCGAGTATTCGATCGGGGAGCTGGCGCGCGAATTCGATGTCACGCCGCGCGCAATCCGCTTCTACGAGGACCAGGGATTGCTCGCGCCGCGCCGCGACGGGCAGCGCCGCATCTACGCGCCACGCGACCGCACGCGTCTCAAGCTCACGCTGCGCGGCAAGCGCCTCGGGCTCACGCTCTCGGAGGTCAGGGAGCTGATCGACATGTACGAACCGGGGCGCGACGAGCGGCCGCAGCTCGAGCGTTTTCTTGCGGTCCTCGCGCAGCACCGCACCGCCCTCGAGCAGCAGCGCACCGACATCGAGGCGCAGCTCTCCGAGATCAGCACGTTCGGGAAGCGCATCCGCCAGCGGCTGGGCGGGCGCAAGCGCACCAGGGACGCCTGACGGCCGGCGAGGGGCGCTGGATGCGCAAGATTGACGTTTACGTAAACGTAAAGTAGCCTTGCCCGGCCGTGAACGCCCCCGACACGCCGCAGTGAGCGCGATGGAATTCCCTTCCCTCAGGTTCGAACACGGCGAGACGATCGAGATGCTACGCGCCAGCGTGCAGGAGTTTGCGCGCAGGGAAATCGCGCCGCGCGCGGCAGAGATTGATCGTTTGAATGAATTTCCGGCCGACCTGTGGAAAAAGCTCGGTGCGTTCGGACTGCTCGGCATCACCGCCGAGGAGGCCTATGGCGGCACGCACATGGGCTACCTTGCGCATATCGTGGCGATGGAAGAAATCTCCCGCGCCTCCGGCGCAATCGGGCTTTCCTACGGCGCGCATTCGAACCTGTGCGTGAACCAGATCCGCCGCAACGGCAGCGAAACGCAAAAGAGCCGGTACCTGCCCAGACTGATCACCGGCGAGCACGTCGGGGCGCTCGCGATGAGCGAGACCGGAGCCGGCTCCGACGTGGTCGGAATGCGCCTGCGCGCCGAGCGCCGGGGCGATCGCTACGTGATGAACGGGAACAAGATGTGGATCACCAATGGCCCGGATGCCGACGTGCTGGTGGTGTACGCCAAGACCGACGCCAACGCCGGGCCGCGCGGCATCACCGCATTTCTCATCGAGAAGGGCATGAAGGGCTTCGGCACGGCGCAGAAGCTGGACAAGCTCGGCATGCGCGGGTCGAACACCTGCGAACTGGTGTTCCGCGACTGCGAGGTGCCGGCGGAGAACGTACTCGGGGGCGAAGGTCGCGGGGCAAACGTGCTCATGAGCGGGCTCGATTACGAGCGGGCGGTGCTCGCAGGCGGACCGCTCGGCATCATGGCGGCCTGTCTCGACGTGGTCGTCCCGTACGTGCACGAGCGCAAGCAGTTCGGCCAGCCGATCGGCGAATTCCAGCTCATGCAGGGAAAGCTTGCCGATATGTACGTGACCTGTTCCGCCGTGCGCGCCTACGTGTACGCGGTCGGACAGGCGCTCGACCGCGGAGAGACCACGAGGAAGGACGCCGCCGGTGCGATTCTCTATGCGGCGGAGAAGGCGACCTGGATGGCGGGCGAGGCGATCCAGGCGCTCGGCGGCATGGGCTACATCAACGAGACGCCCACCGGACGCCTGTGGCGCGACGCCAAGCTCTACGAGATCGGCGCCGGCACTTCCGAGATCCGGCGCTGGCTGATCGGACGGGAGCTGTTCTCGGAGACCGCGTGATGGCGCGCCTTGCCACGCCGCTCAGCGAACGCCTCGGGATCCGCCTGCCCATCATCCAGGCGCCGATGGCGGGCGGCCCCACGACTCCCGAGCTGGTCGCCGCGTGCTCCGGCGCCGGGGTGCTCGGTTCGTTCGGATTCGCCTACACCCAGCCGGAGGAAATGAAGAAACAATCGGCGTGGGTGCGCACGAAAACGAATCGCCCGTTCGGCATCAACCTATTCGTCGCGCCGCAACCTGGCCCGATCGGTGTCACCGCGCAGGCTGCCGCGCTCGCCGCGCTCGGACCGTGGTACGCCGAAATGGGTCTGCCTTCGCCCGAGCCGGCACGCCCACCGTATGCGCCCGACCTCGAGGCACAGCTTGCGGCGGTCGCCGAGATCCGTCCGGCGGTCTTCACCGCGCACCTCGGTGAACTCGCCGAGAAGTGGATTGCCGAATTCAAGTCCCTCGGCATCAACCTCGGCTCGAGCGCGACTTGCGTCGCCGAGGCCGAGCGCATCGAGCGCCTGGGCTTCGATTTCGTGATCGCACAGGGCGGCGAGGCGGGCGGCCATCGCGGAACGTACCTGCGCGATCCGCGCGAGGCGCTGACCGGCACGCTTGCGCTGGTGCGCCTCGTTGTCCGCACGGTACGGGTTCCGGTCGTCGCTGCAGGCGGAATCATGGACGGCGCGGGGATCGCGGCAACGCTGGCGCTGGGCGCACAGGGGGCACAACTCGGAACGGCGTTCATCCCCTGCCCCGAGAGCGGAGCGCCTGATGTGCACAAGCAGGCAATTCTCGGCGCCCGCGAGGATGACACGCGCATCACCGAAAAATTTTCAGGCAAGCCGGCGCGCGGCCTCGCCAACCGTTTCCTGCGCGAAGCGGAAGCCAAACACCTGCCGCAGATCGCCTTCCCGGCGCAGAATAGCCTCACCGGCAGGTTGCGCGCGGCCTCCGCCAAGGCGGGCAATCCCGACTTCTATGCCCTGTGGGCCGGTCAGGCGGTGGGCCTTGCGCGCGCGCTTCCCGCAGCCGAACTGATCGCGCAGCTCGAGCAGGAAACCATCGTCGCGATCCGCGAGGTCGCCGCATTCGTCAAGGAGTAAATCATGCCAGCCGATCCGATCGTCATCGTTGCCGCCGCCCGTACGCCGATGGGTGGATTCCAGGGAGAATTGAAAGGCTTCGCGGCGCCGGAGCTGGGCGCAGCGGCGATCCGCGCGGCGGTCGAACGCGCCAAGCTCAAGCCCGAGGACGTGCAGGAAGTCATCATGGGCTGCGTGCTGCCCGCAGGTCTCGGCCAGGCGCCGGCGCGCCAGGCTTCGCTCGGCGCCGGACTTCCGCTCGCCGCCGGCTGCACCACGGTCAACAAGATGTGCGGCTCGGGGATGAAGGCCGCGATGTTCGCGCACGACCTGCTTGCGGCGGGGAGCGCAGAGATCGTCGTCGCCGGCGGAATGGAGTCGATGACCAACGCGCCGTATCTGCTCCCCAAGGCGCGCACGGGCTTCCGCATGGGTCACCAGCAGGCGCTCGACCACATGTTCTACGACGGGCTTGAGGACGCCTACGACAAGGGGCGCCTGATGGGCAGTTTCGCCGAGGACTGTGCGCAGAAGTACCAGTTCTCCAGGGAATCGCAGGACCGGTTCGCGATCACGTCCCTGGAGCGCGCGCAGAAGGCGAACAAGCAGGGCTGGTTCGCGTGGGAAATCACTCCGCTCGCGATCAAGGCCGGCAAAGAGGAAAAGTTCGTCGAGATGGACGAGCAGCCCTTCAAGGCGGCGATGGAGAAGATCCCGACGCTCAAACCCGCGTTCCGCAAGGATGGCACGGTCACCGCCGCCAATTCGAGCAGCATTTCCGATGGCGCGGCGGCGCTGGTGCTGATGCGCCGCTCGGCTGCGGAAAAGCGCGGCCTCGCGCCGCTGGCAACGATCATCGGGCACTCGACGCACGCGCAGGAGCCCGGCTGGTTCACGACCGCGCCGGTCGGCGCGATCCGCAAGCTCTTCGAGCGCACCGGCTGGCGGGCTTCCGACGTCGACCTCTACGAAATCAACGAAGCGTTCGCGGTGGTGGCGATGGCGGCGATGAAGGACCACGACCTGCCGCACGAAAAGGTCAACGTGCATGGCGGCGCCTGCGCGCTCGGGCATCCGATCGGAGCCTCGGGCGCGCGAATCCTGGTGACGCTCGTCGGGGCGCTCAGAAAATATGGCGGCAGGCGCGGCGTCGCGTCGCTGTGCATCGGCGGCGGTGAAGCGACCGCGATGGCGATCGAGCTGCCGTGAAGGGCAGGGCAAGACCGGCAGCGAGCAAGCACGAATTGCAGGCATTGCTCGATGGTTCGCGCTTCCTTCGTCCCTACGCGTTCCGCGTGGTTTCGGTCGCCGCCGGCGCGTGCACCGTCATGCTGCCGTTCCGCCGCGCCCTCCAGCGTCCGGGCGGGATCGTCAATGGTGTGGCGCTGATGGCCGCCGCCGACTGCGCGATGTGGATGGCGATCAAGGCGCAGCTCGGCATTGAGCACGATGCGCTGACCTCCGACCTCGACACCGCGTTTCTCGCGCCGGCACGCAATGAACCTGTCTATTGCACTGCGAGGATCCTCAAGTTCGGCAGGCGGCGCATCTACGGGGTCGCCCAATGCCACAGCAAGGACGGTGAACTCTTCACCCATCACACGATGACGTACGTGCGCGTGACCTGACATGCCGCTCGGTGAACAACACGAACTCATCCGCGACAGCGTGCGCAAGTTTGCGCGCGAGCGGCTGCGCCCGAACGCAGCGCGCTGGGACCGGGAAAGCCATTTCCCGCGCGAGGAACTGAGACAACTCGCTGCCATGGGACTATGCGGGGTCGCGATTCCGGAGGAGTGGGGCGGCGCAGGCATGGACCATACGTCGCTCGCGATCGTGATCGAAGAGCTCGCCGCCGGCGACGGCGCCACCTCGACGATCGTGCAGGTGAATAACCTCGTGGCGGGGATCCTGCTCGGCTATGGCAACGCCGCGCAGAAGAAGCGCTTCCTCATGCCGATTGCGCGCGGCGAGCTGCTCGGCGCCTTTGCGCTCACCGAACCGCATGTCGGTTCGGACGCGAGCGCCATCGCCACGCGTGCCGAGCGCGCGGACGGCGGCTGGCGGCTGAACGGCATCAAGCAGTTCATCACGACAGGCAAGAACGCCGACCTGGCGATCGTCTTTGCAGTGACCGACAAGGCCGCGGGAAAGAAAGGCATCAGCGCGTTCGTCGTACCGACGAGCGAGCCTGGCTACATCGTTTCCCGGATCGAGGAGAAAGCGGGCCAGCACGCCTCCGACACCGCGCAGATCGTCCTCGAGAACTGCAAGGTCCCGGCGGAAAACCTGCTCGGCGACGAGGGCGTCGGCTACCGCATCGCGCTCTCGAACCTCGAATCGGGCCGGGTCAATGTCGCCGCGCAGTCGGTCGGCATGGCGCAATCGGCGCTGGATGCGGCGATTGCCTACGCAAAGGAGCGAAAAAGCTTCGGCAAGGCGTTGATGGAGCACCAGGCGGTCAACTTCAGGCTCGCCGACATGGCAACCGGAATCGAAGCCGGGCGGCAGTTGTACCTCCACGCCGCGCAGTTGCGCGACGCCGGCAAACCCTGCCTCAAGGAAGCATCGATGGCGAAGCTGTTCGCCTCCGAGATGGCCGAAAAGGTCTGCTCGGATGCGATCCAGATCCACGGCGGGTACGGATACGTCTCGGATTTCCCGGTCGAGCGCATTTGGCGCGACGTGCGCGTGACCCAGATTTACGAGGGCGCGAGCGACATCCAGCGCCTGGTGATCGGCCGCACGCTCGCCAGCTGATTTCAGGAGGAGCGATATGCCCGCACCGATCGATTTCTACTTCGATTTTTCTTCGCCCTACGGCTATCTCGCCTCGCACAAGATCGAGGCGCTCGCGGCAGCGCACGGCCGCGAGGTGAACTGGCGGCCGATGCTCCTCGGCGTGGCCTTCAAGGCGACCGGGATGGCGCCGCTGCCACACGTTCCGCTCAAGGGCACCTACTCGATGCGCGATTTCCTGCGCTCGGCGCGCTTTCACGGCATTCCCTACAAGCAGCCGGGCACGTTCCCGATTTCGACCGTGCCGGCGGCGCGCGCCTACTTCTGGCTGCAGGGGCGCGATCCGAAAAAGGCGGTCGAGCTCGCGAAGGTGCTCTACAACGCCTACTTTGCCGAAGGTCTCGACATCTCGAAGCCGGAAAACGTAGTGCAGTTGGCCCGCGGCCTCGGTGTGAACGGCGACGAAGTGGCCGCCGCGCTCAATGACCCGGCGGTAAAGGAGAAGACGAAGAACGAAGTGGACGCGGCCGTGGCGAAGGGCGTGTTCGGCTCGCCCTACATCGTCGTCGACGGCGAGCCGTTCTGGGGCGTGGACCGCTTTGACCAGATCGAGCGCTGGCTCGCGCAAGGACCGTTCTGATGCCGGTCCTCCGCAGCCAGCTCAACGCGCGCTCGGTGGAATTTCGCGCCAACGCCGAGCGCATGAAGGCGCTGGTGGCGGACCTGCGCGAGAAGGCCGGAAAAATCGCGCTCGGCGGCGACGAGGGCGCCCGCGCCAAGCACGTGGCCCGCGGCAAGCTTTTGCCGCGCGAACGCGTGCGCACCCTTCTCGACCCCGGGTCGCCTTTCCTCGAGATCGGCCAGCTCGCGGCCTTCGGCATGTACGGCGACGAGGCTCCGGGCGCCGGCATCATCTGCGGCATCGGGCGCGTCTCCGGGCGCGAGTGCATGGTGGTCTGCAATGACGCCACGGTGAAGGGCGGCACCTATTTCCCGCTGACGGTGAAGAAACATCTGCGCGCACAGGAAATCGCGGCGCAGAACCGGCTGCCGACGATCTATCTGGTGGACTCCGGCGGCGCGAACCTTCCCAACCAGGACGACGTGTTCCCCGACCGCGAGCATTTCGGACGCATCTTCTTCAACATCGCCAATCTCTCGGCGGCGCGCATCCCGCAGATCGCCTGCGTGATGGGTTCGTGCACTGCGGGTGGCGCCTATGTGCCGGCGATGTCGGACGAAACGGTGATCGTGCGCAACCAAGGCACGATCTTCCTCGGCGGACCACCGCTGGTGAAGGCGGCGATCGGGGAGATCGTCACGCCCGAAGAGCTTGGAGGCGCCGAGGTGCACACGCGCGTTTCCGGGGTCGCCGATCACTACGCGCTCAACGATGCGCATGCGCTCGCCATCGTGCGCAGGATCGTCGCCGGCCTGAATATCCGCAAGCGCGTCACGCTCGAGGTGCGCGCGCCGCGCGAACCGCTGTATCCGGCGGAGGAGATTTACGGCGTCATCCCGGTGGACGCGAGAAGGCCGTACGACGTGCGCGAGGTGCTGGCGCGGGTCGTGGACGGCTCGGAGCTGGACGAATTCAAGGCGAATTACGGCGCCACGATCGTCACCGGCTTCGCGCACGTCCACGGCTATCCGGTCGCGATCCTCGCCAACAACGGCATCCTGTTTTCGGAGTCGGCGCTCAAGGCGACGCACTTCATCGAGCTTGCCTGCCAGCGTGGAATCCCGCTCCTTTTCCTGCAGAACATTACCGGCTACATGGTGGGCAGGAAATACGAGGCGGGCGGCATCGCCAAGGACGGCGCCAAGATGGTGACCGCGGTGGCAACCGCGCGAGTGCCCAAGTTCACCCTGATTTTCGGCGGCTCGTTCGGCGCCGGCAACTACGGCATGTGCGGGCGAGGCTACAGCCCGCGCTTCCTCTGGATGTGGCCGAATGCGCACATCTCGGTGATGGGCGGCGAGCAGGCGGCGAGCGTGCTGGCGACGGTGCGCCGCGACGGCATCGAAGCGAAAGGCGGCAGCTGGTCGGCGGAAGAGGAAGCCGGCTTCAAGCAGCCGATCCTCGATCAGTACGAGCGCCAGGGGCATCCGTACTACGCGAGCGCGCGGCTGTGGGACGACGGCGTGGTGGATCCAGCGGACACGCGGAGATTGCTCGGCCTGGCAATCTCCGCCTCGCTCAACGCGCCCATCGAAGAAACGAAATTCGGCGTCTTCAGGATGTGACCATGTCGGAACACCGCGCGACCATCGACTGGCGGCTCGAGACCGCACAATTCTCGTACGAGACATACAACCGCGCGCACGCCTGGATCTTCGACGACGGCGTGCGGGTAGCCGCCGCGGCGGCGCCCGCCAACATTCCGTCCAGCGCCGCCGGCGCACCGGGCGTGGACCCCGAGCAGGCGTTCGTCGCCGCGCTCGCTTCCTGCCACATGCTCTGGTTCCTGCACCTCGCCTGCAACCGCAAGCTCAGGGTCACGCGCTATCGGGACGAGGCGTACGGCGTGCTGGAAAAAGGGGCTGACGGCAAGGAGGCGATAACGCGGGTGACCCTGCGACCGGCAGCGTGGTTCGAAGGCGAGACGCCGGGAACCGAACAACTCGCGCAGTTGCACGAGAAGGCGCACGATCGCTGCTACATCGCGAACTCGGTGAAGACCGAGGTCGTCATCGAGCCCCGCCTCGCCTGAGAGAGCCATGGCAGAGAATCTGACGATCGAAAAACGCAAGCAGGTCGCGATCGTGACGCTCAACCGCCCCGACGTGCGCAACGCGTTCGACGAGACGCTGATCGATAGCCTGACGAAGGCGTTTCGCGAGCTCGACGGCGACCCGGGCGTGCGCGCGGTAGTGCTCGCGGGCGCGGGCGCCGCGTTCTGCGCCGGCGCCGATCTCAACTGGATGAAGCGCATGGCCGCGTACGGCTACGAGCGGAACCTCGAGGACGCGCGCGCGCTCGCTGCCATGCTAAAGACAATCGACCGGATGTCGAAACCGACGATCGCGCGCGTGCACGGGGCCGCGTTCGCCGGAGGGTTGGGTCTCGTGGCCGCGTGCGATATCGCCATCGGGGTTCCGGAAGCGGAATTCGCGCTCACGGAGGCGAAGCTTGGCCTTTCGCCTGCGACGATCAGTCCGTATGTCGTGCGCGCGATCGGAGAACGCGCCGCACGGCGCTATTTCCTCACCGCGGAGCGCTTCAGCGCAGCCGAGGCTCACCGGCTGGGGCTGCTTTCCGGTGTCGCGGCGTCGGTGGTGGAACTCGACGCCGCGATCAATGAACTTCTTGGCCACCTCACGCAAGGCGGCCCGCGGGCGCTCGCGAAGATCAAGGACCTGATCCGCGCCGTATCCGCAGGCGCCGTGGATGACGCGATGATCGACGACACCGCCAGGCGGATCGCCGAAATCCGCGTTTCCGCGGAAGGAAAAGAAGGCATCGCATCGTTCCTGGAGAAGAGGAAGGCCTCCTGGATCGCGGGGAACGAGTAGCGTGTTCCGCAAGATCCTGATCGCGAACCGCGGCGAGATCGCCTGCCGCGTCGCAAGTACCGCACGGCGCATGGGCATCCGGGTGGTCGCCGTGTATTCGGACGCGGACGCGAACGCCCGCCACTTGAGCTTCGCCGACGAGGCCTGGTGCATCGGACCGGCTCCCGCCCGCGACAGCTATCTGCGGGGTGACGCGATCATCGAGATCGCGAAACGCTCCGGCGCCGAAGCGATTCACCCGGGATACGGTTTTCTTTCCGAAAACGAGGACTTCGCCGCCGCATGCGCGAAAGCCGGCATCGTCTTCATCGGCCCGACGCCGCAGGCGATCGCTGCAATGGGAGACAAGTCGGCGGCGAAAGCACTCATGGAGAAGGCGGGCGTGCCGCTCGTCCCCGGCTATCATGGGGAGAAACAGGATGCGCCCTTCCTTGCCGAGCAGGCGCGCAAGATCGGCTATCCCGTGCTCGTCAAGGCCTGCGCCGGCGGCGGCGGCAAAGGCATGCGGATCGTGCGCGCGCCCGCCGAGTTCAAGGCCGCGCTGGAGGGTGCCCAGCGCGAAGCCCGGTCAAGTTTCGGCGATGAGCGCGTACTGATCGAGAAGTATCTCGAGCGCCCGCGGCATATCGAGGTGCAGGTGTTCGGCGACTCGCACGGCAACGTGGTGCATCTGTTCGAGCGCGACTGCTCGGTGCAGCGCCGCCACCAGAAGGTGCTCGAGGAAGCGCCCGCCCCTGGCATGACGGCGAAGCGCCGAATGGAGATGGGCGAGGCGGCGGTGGCTGCCGCGAAAGCGGTGGGCTACGTCGGCGCCGGCACCGTGGAATTCATCGTTGCGCCCGACGGCGCATTTTTTTTCATGGAGATGAATACGCGCCTGCAGGTCGAGCACCCGGTCACCGAGATGATCACCGGGCTTGACCTGGTGCAATGGCAGTTGCGCGTCGCGGTGGGCGAGCCGTTGCCGCTCAGGCAGGACGAACTCGGGTTTCGCGGCCATGCAATCGAAGCGCGCATCTACGCGGAAAGCCCGGACAACGGGTTCCTGCCCTCCACCGGAGTGCTCAAGCACCTGCGCACTCCGCGCGGCATCGAGTTCCAGGTCCTGCCCGAACCGGTGCGGGTGGATTCCGGCGTGCGCGAAGGCGACGCCATCTCCCCGCATTACGACCCCATGATCGCAAAGCTGATCGTCTGGGGCGAAACGCGCGAGATCGCTCTCGGGCGCATGCGTGCAGCGCTGGCCGAATTCGAGGTGGTCGGCCCGGCGACCAACGTCGAATTTCTCGCAAAGATCATCGGCAGCAAGCCCTTCACCACAGGCGATCTCGATACCGGGCTGATCGAGCGCGGGCGCGCAGCGCTGTTCCCGAAAAAGGGAGCGCTGCCGGACGAAATCGTTGCGGCAGCCGCGTGTGCTGAACTCGCCGCGGAGGAAGACGCCGCCCGCGAGCATGCGCGCGCCTCGGGCGATCCGCACTCCCCGTGGCACCGGGTGGACGGCTGGCGGCTCAACCAGGGATCGCACCACAGCTTCGTCTTCAGGAGTGGAGAGGAAAGACACGAGGCGGCGGTGGATTTCCTCGAGGACGGGTTCCGTCTGCGGCTTGGCGATCGGGACTACGCGCTCGCGAGCGAGCGGCTTGGCGACGGCGCGCTCCGGATGCAGCTCGACGCGCGTACCTGCTCGGTACGCGCAGTGCGCGACGGCGAGGACTGGCACCTGTTCGCGGCGGGAGCGCATTACACGCTGCGGCTCGAAGGCGAGCTTCAGGGCCTGGACATCGAGGCAGGCGGCGGATCGCTCGCCGCGCCGATGCCGGGAAAGGTGATCCAGGTGCTGGTCGAGGCCGGCGCCAGGGTCGCCAAGGGCGCGCCGCTCGTCATCCTGGAGGCGATGAAGATGGAGCACACCATCGTCGCGCCGCACGACGGCGCCGTGACGGAGATTTATTTCAGGGCCGGCGATCAGGTGAGCGAGGGCGCCGAGCTCTTGAAGCTGGAGGAGGAATCATGAGACTCCCGAAGTGCGTTCGCATCGTCGAAGTCGGGCCGCGCGACGGCCTGCAGAATGAGAAACGAGAGGTTCCGACCGCGGTAAAGCTCGAACTGATCGAGCGGCTGGCGGAGGCGGGCCTGCCGGCGGTCGAGGCAACCGCGTTCGTGTCGCCGAAGTGGATTCCGCAGATGGCCGATCACACCGAGGTGCTGGAGCGCATCCGCAGAAAACCCGGCGTCGACTACCCGGTGCTGACGCCGAACCTGAAGGGGTTCGAAGCGGCACGAGCGGCAGGGGCGACCGAGGTGGCGATTTTCGGTGCGGCGTCCGAAGCGTTCTCGAAAAAAAACATCAATTGCTCGATCGCCGAGTCGCTCGAGCGCTTTCGGCCGGTGGCCGATGCGGCGCGCAACGCGAACATGAAGGTCAGGGGCTACATCTCCTGCGTGCTCGGCTGCCCGTACGAGGGAGACATCAAGCCCGACAAGGTGGCGGAAGTTGCTGGCGCGCTCTACGACATGGGCTGCTACGAAGTGTCGCTCGGCGACACGATCGGTGTTGGTACACCGGCAAAGACACAAGTGATGATCGAAGCTTGTGCGAGACGTGTGCCGATCGCAAAGCTCGCGGGCCACTACCACGACACCTACGGCCAGGCGCTCGCCAACATCTACGCCTCGCTCGAGCTCGGTGTCGCCACGTTCGACTCGTCCGTGGCGGGTCTCGGCGGCTGCCCTTATGCCGCGGGCGCCTCGGGCAATGTCGCGACCGAGGACGTGGTGTACATGCTCAACGGCCTTGGAATCGAGACCGGCGTCGATCTGGAGCGCCTTGTCGGCATCGGTCAGTGGATCTGCAGCGTGCTGGGGAAGGAACCGTCCACCAAGGCCGGCCGCGCGATCGCCGCGAAGAGGGCGAAGACCGCTTGATCGCCTCGCCCTGCAACAAGGTTTGCGAAATGAACACCGAAAGCGGCCTGTGCCGCGGGTGCTATCGCACGCTCGACGAGATCGCGCGGTGGGGCGAGATGGGCGATGCCGAGCGCGAGCGCGTCATGGCCGAGCTGCCCGAGCGCCGCGCACCTTCTACAACTGAGCATGCTCCACAAGGTACATCAGCACGGCCGCAAAAATCTTGAGCAAGGCAAACATCTGCGGCCCGCCCTTGCTGCCGAACACACGCGCCTGTCGCGCGGTGAGGCGTACCATCGCGAATCATGACCGAGGCGCTGGCCCACCTGCTGCGCTTCGCCGGCGCGGTGGACCGGTTTTCCGAAGCCGCCGGCGCCGCGCTCGCGCTCCTGATCGTTCCCCTCGTCGGCGCCGCCGCGTACGAGGTGATTGCGCGCTACGCGTTCGATGCGCCCACGACCTGGGCGTACGAATTCATCTACATGGTCTGCGCGGCGATGTTCATGCTCGGCGCCGCGTACGCGTTGCGCACCGGCGCGCACGTGCGCACCGACTTCTTCTGGTCGAAGTGGACGGCGCGCACGCGCGCCGCGATCGACGCCTTCGCCTACGTCGTGTTCTTTTTCCCTGGCATCGCGCTGTTCATGCTGGTCGGCATCGAGGCCGCGTGGGACGCGTTCGAGATCGGCGAGCGCTCGCCCGACACGGCCTGGCGCCCGCCGCTCTGGCCGCTCAAGGCGGTGGTGCCGCTCGCCGCCGCAATGCTGCTCCTGCAGGGCGCATCGGAGCTCGCGAAGTGCGTCTACGCGCTGCTGACCGGCACCGAGTATGAGTCCAGGGAGGGCCCCGGGCTGTGAGCGGCGACGCGCTCACCGGGCTCGTCATGCTCGGCGTGATGATGGTCACGGTGTTCGCCGGCTTCCCGGTGTCCTTCACGCTGCTCTTCCTCGCGCTCGCGTTCGGCGCGCTGAGCCTCGGAGCGAGGGTGCTCGATCTCGCCTATTTTCAGGCGCTGGGGCTGATGAAGGACGAGCTGCTCGCGGCTGTGCCGCTGTTCGTTTTCATGGGTTACGTCGTGCAGCAGGCCGGCCTGATGGAACGCCTGTTCACGGCGCTGCGCCTGCTCATGGCGCCAGTGCGGGGCTCGCTCTTCGTTGTGATCATCCTCACCTCGACCGCCTTCGCCATGGCGACCGGCATCGTCGGCGCCGCCGTGCCGGTCCTAGGGCTCATGGCCGCGCCGGTCATTCTGCGCAGCGGCTACGACGGCCGGCTCGCCGCCGGCGCGATCGCCGCGGGCGGCACGCTCGGTATCCTGATTCCGCCTTCGGTGATGCTGCTCGTGCTCGGGCCCGTGCTCGGGGTTTCGGTCGTCGACCTGTACGCGGCGGCGATCGGGCCGGGGTTCATGCTCGCGGGGCTCTACATCGCCTACGTGCTATGGCGCTGCTATCGCAACCCGAAGCTCGGCCCGCCGCTGCCGCGCGAGCTGTGGCCGGCCTCGGCCAGTGTGGTCGCGCGCGAGCTGTTGATCGGGGTCGCGCCGCTCTTCGTGCTCATCGCGGCTACGCTCGGGGCGATCCTCGCCGGTCTGGCGACGCCTACCGAAGCGTCCGGGCTGGGCGCGGCGGGCGCCGTCCTGCTCGCGCTCGCCTACCGCAGGTTCTCCTGGAAAGGGTTCATGCGCGCGGCCTTGCAGACCCTCGCCACGACGAGCATGGTGCTGTTCCTCGCTGTCACCTCGAACGTGTTCGGCGCGGTGTTCGCGCGGCTAGGCACCGCGGACTGGCTCACCCAGTCCCTGGTGTCGCTGGCGCTGCCGACGACTTTGATGCTGGTGCTGATCGTCGTCCTCCTCTTCCTGCTTGGCTGGCCGTTCGAATGGCCGGCGATCGTGCTGGTGTTCGTGCCGATCTTCTATCCGGTCGTGGCGACGCTCGGCGTCGACATGGTGTGGTTCGGCGCGCTGGTTGCGGTCACGCTGCAGACCGCGTTTCTCTCCCCGCCGGTGGCGATGGCCGGCTACTACCTCCGGCAGGTAGTCAAGGACTGGCCGCTCGACATGATCTTCAAGGGCATGCTCGAATTCATGGGCGTCCAGATGGTCGCGATCGCGCTGCTGTTCGTCTTCCCGGGGGTGGCGACCTGGCTGCCCGATTTCCTCGTTCGCAGCGGCGCCCTCGCCGTGAGCGAACCGGTCTCGGGCCTGCAGCCCCACCACGACTACGGCGACTCTTATCCGCTGATGTACCAGCACTGGCTGGAGCGGACCGGCGGCGCAGACGCGGTTCACTAGCCTGACTTTCGCTACTCGGGCAGTTGGGCGAACAAAATCCTTGTGATTTCAAAGGCCGGACGCGAAAGGTCTGTACTACATTGAGGCCGCGTTTTTTGCGCTGATGCGCGGCGGGGCCTGCGTCGGCAGGGTCCAGCCAAGCTGGGCGAGCAACAGTTGCTGGTCGGTCTCGGGCTGGGTATAGCGGGTGAAGACGAGCTCGCGCCCATCGGTGGTCGGGAAATGCACATCGAGCATTTGGATCGCGGCGAGCTTGTCGAGGGCTTGGCGCACGGTGAGGCCTGGGGGCGCGTTGCTTGAGCTGGTATTTGAACGTGACGTGCAGGCAGTAGGCGAGGAATGCGACGAAGATGTGCACTTCGATGCGCCGCTCGTCCTGATGGAAGATCGGGCGGATCGCGAGATCGCCTTTGAGATCCTTGAAGGCGGCTTCGACTTCCACGAGCTGCAGATAAAACTCCCTGCTCTTCAGCCACGCCGCGCGCTGGCTGTCATTGATCTCACCGAGATACAGCACATGCCGATCGACCACACGCCGCCCCGAGAGCCGCCGCTTCTCGGCGATGCTCCGGTAGCGATGCTCTTTGCCGTCTTTGACACGCCGATGGCATTTCAGATACATACGCCCGAAAGCGTAGCGTCATCATCCGCCGCTGACCAGCATCAAGGTCTGTACCATGCCGACTTCGCTACTCACCGGCCAAATCGTTCAAACACTTGCGCTGGCGCTGACCAGAAACATCAGCGAAAATCAGCGCGAGTAGCGAAAGTCAGGCTGACCGGCCCACGACAGCGTATCAAACGCGAACGCCGCGCGACGTCATCGCGACGATCGTCGGACGATGGCAAGCAGAGCGCCGCGTGGCGCGATCGAGCGGCAACCGAGCTTCGTTCCCGCTCCCGAAGAAGCAAAGCTCGGTGAGTATGGCGCTGTCTAGAGCTCTTTGCGGCTCATCGCGCCGGCGATGTACTCCGCCTGTCGAATCGCCAGCGTGACAATCGTGAGCGTGGGATTCTCCGCCCCGCCGGTCGCGAACTGACTGCCGTCGGAGATGAAGAGGTTCTTGATGTCGTTCGTCTGGCCCCACTTATTGCACACGCCATCGGCCGGCTTGGCACTCATCCGGCAGGTGCCGAGGTTATGCGTCGAAGGATACGGTGGCGTGAGGAACACGCGCTTGGCGCCGACTGCCTCGTACACCTTCTTGCCTGCCTCGTAAGCGTGCCTGCGCATCGCGACGTCGTTCTCGTGATCCGAGAAGGCGACGTTCGGGATCGGCAGTCCGTACTGGTCCTTTTCGCTCGCGTGCAGGGAGACTGCGTTCTGCGTCTGCGGCATGTCCTCGCCCACCAGCCACATTCCGGCCATGTTGTCGTAAGCGCCCATCGCGCTCGAAAAATCACGCCCCCAAGCCCCGGGTTCGAGGAACGCCGCTAGGAACGGTACTCCCAGCGCGAGCGTCTCCATCTCGTAGCCGCCGACGAAGCCGCGCTTGGTGTTGTTGACCGACTCGTCGGTGATGATGCCCGCCATTGTCGTGCCGCGGAACATGTGCACCGGGTGGTCGAAGATCGCGTACACCGAGCCGGTCATGTGCCGCATGTAGTTCTTACCGACCTGACCGGACGAATTAGCCAAGCCTTGCGCGAACTTGGCGGACGACGAGTTGAGGAGCAAGCGCGGTGTCTCGATCGAATTGCCGGCAACGCACACCACCCGCGCCTTTTGCATATGTTGCTTGCCGGCACCGTCGGCGTAGAGCACACCGGTCACTTTGCCGCCCGCATCGTGCTCGATGCGCAGTGCCTGCGCTTCGCTTCGAACCTCCAGTCGGCCGGTCGCCTCGGCGCTTGGAATCTCCGCATACAACGTGGACCATTTGGCGCCCGTCTTGCACCCCTGGAAGCAGAAGCCGATCTGCTGGCACGAGGCACGTCCGTCGCGCGGCGCGGAATTGATCGCCATGTTGCCGGCATGAAATCGCTTGTAGCCGACCTTCTTCGCGCCGGCAGCCATCACCTTGTAGTTGTTGTTGCCCGGCAGGCGCGGAATTTTATTGGTACCCGTCACCCCAAGCTTGTTCTCGGCGCGTGCGTAGTACGGCTCGAGCTCCTTCAAGCTCAACGGCCAGTCGAGCAGGTTCGCGCCCTTCACGTCTCCATAGACGGTTCGCACCCTGAACTCGTGCTCCTGCAACCGTAGCGAAGCGCCGGCCCAATGCACGGTAGACCCGCCCACGCCTTTGACGATCCACGCCGGCAACCCCGAAAAGTCGGTCGCGACTCGCCATGTCCCGCTCGTCGTGCGCTTATCGAGCCATGCCGTTTTGCTGAACATCGGCCACTCGTCATTGACGAAATCCTTCATCTCGTGACGCTTGCCCGCTTCCAGGATTACGACGTTGATGCCTTTTTGCGCGAGCTCGTTGCCGAGCGTGCCGCCGCCCGCTCCCGAGCCAATGATCACGACCACATTTTCGTTGAGCCCGAACGTCTTCTTCGTCGCCATGATGGTCTCCTTTGAGCGGTCGCTCAGGCTTTGTTCATCCAGTTCTGGTCATTGAAGCCGCGCTTCAGGTAGCCGCCCTGGTCGAACGAGGGGCCCTGGTAGCCGAGTTTTGCCCAGACCGCCGGTTGGTTGTAAAGGCTCACGACCAAGTCGCCTCGTATCTTCTTGAAGAACGGTGAGGTGTCGATGGCCTTCAACACCTTCACGCGATCGGGTTCGCCCGCGATTTCGGCGTACGCCTTCCGGCCCTGCTTTTGCGCCTCGGTATTGAGCGCGGTGACGCCATCGGTCAGGAGCTTCTTCAATGCTTCGTCCTTACCCATCTGATCGCCATATCCAGCCACTGCGGCACGGTAGAGCGTATCTTCGAATTTGTCGTGCGGGTAGATGTCGCGCGCCATCTTGACGAGCGTCGCGAAGCCCGGCTCGCCCAGCGCCGCTTGTGCCTTGGCTTCCGATGACGCCAACAACATGCCGATGGTACTGGGCACCACGCTCGCCGCTGGCGCCGCGGCCGAAATCTGAATGAACTTGCGTCGCGACATCGATGTCGCCGCGCTCGATTTTCGCTCGCTCATGACTCCTCCTATTTGGTTGACCGATGGTCCGGACGCACGCATCAACGCGGCGCTCCGCAACTACTGGTAGTGCCCATGCCGCTCCAGCATTTCGATCTTGTAACCGTCGGGGTCTTGCACGAAGAAGAATCGCGCGAGCAGCGTGCCGTTCGGTTTGAACTCCTTGATCGGCGCCGGATTCAGTCCTTGCGCCGCGAAGCGCGCGTGCTCGCCCGCCAGATCGTCGACCACCACTGCGAAGTGACCGTAGCCGTCACCGTGGGTGTAGGGCTCGGTGCGACCCTTGTTCAAGGTCAGCTCAACTTCGAAGTCGTTCTCGTCGTTGCGCAGATACACGAGCGCGAACTCGGGAAAATCGAGCCGATGCGATTCGCGCAATCCGAGCGCCTTCGCATAGAAACTCGTCGAACGCTCCAGGTCGAGCACGCGCAGCATCGTGTGAATAACCTTCGCCATGGCGGTTTCCGTGAGATCCGGTCACGCCCGTAACCAGAGCACACCATAGACCTCCCGGACGGTCGGCAGGTAGTAGCATGTTACTACGCCGCGAGCGTTGCGGCTTCCCGGTGCACTGCAGCTGCGATAGGCGCCCGGCGCTCGAGGTAGATCAGACATGCGATCCGAAGATGCGAGGTGAAATTCCCGACCCCGCCGCGAATCCGTACGACCTCGTCGTAGAGCGTCGCGATAAAGCTCGGCGTGCTGCGACCTTCCGCGGCCGCCATATCGTCGAGCACGTCCCAGAACAATGCTTCGAGCCGGATGCTGGTGACATATCCGTTCAGTCGGATCGAGCGCGTGATGTAGCCGTAGCGCGACTCATCGGCTTGCGCATAGACGTTGCACATCGTTGTTCCCCTTTGGTAGGTGTCCTCGGGTGCGCATCGAAGCGCCGTGGCGGCTTGTGCGTGCGCTTTCCGTTCGGACAGCATAGTCCAATGATCGGAATCGATCCAGCGCGCTCTCTTAGCCTGACTTTCGCTACCCGGGCAGTTGGCCGAACAAAATCCTTGTGATTTCAAGGGCCAGACGCGAAAGGTCTGTACTACATTGAGGCCGCGTTTTTTGCGCTGATGCGCGGCGGGGCCTGCGCGGGCAGGTTCCAGCCAAGCTGGGCGAGCAACAGTTGCTGGTCGGTCTCGGGCTGGGTGTAGCGGGTGAAGACGAGCTCGCGCCCGTCGGTGGTCGGGAAATGCACATCGAGCATTTCTAGATGTCGCGAAAATCTCCGTGCCGCCCCTTGCCCGAGGCGAAGCGCTTCGCTCCTTCCGCGCCCTCGGCGGCGAACGCGGGAATGCCGTTGTACCACTCGCGCCGCATCCCTTCGCGCACCGACAGTCCCTGCTGCATGTAGACCGAGCGCCGGTCGGCGCGCGTGCAGGCCTGCGGAAAGCGCGCGATCTCGTAGGCCATCGCTTCGGCGAACTCGCGCGAACTGCCGTCTGGCACCACGTGCTCGCAGCAGCCGATCCGCAGCGCTTCCTCGGCGGGCACTTTCCGGCCGGTCAGTATGATCTCGAGCGCGCGCCCGGTGCCCACGATGCGCGGCAGCCTCACCGTGCCGCCGTCGATCAGCGGCACGCCCCAGCGCCTGCAATAGACGCCGAAATACGCCGACTGCTCCATCACGCGAACGTCGCACCAGAGCGCAAGCTCGAAGCCACCGGCCACCGCCGGCCCTGCGACTGCCGCGATCACGGGCTTGTCGAGCTCCAACCGCGTGGGGCCGAGCGGTCCGCGCGGCAGCTGCCCATTCTCGCGCACGCGCTCGTCGAGCGGGTACGCGATTTCGTCGAGCGGGCTCGGGTCTTCGATCAGCGATGCGCCGTACTTCAAGTCCCAACCAGCGCAGAAAGCGCCGCCCTCGCCCCACAGTACCGCCGCCGCTGCTTCGCGATCGCGATCGAATGCGACGAAAGCGTCCACCAGCGCATTGGCGCTTTCCGGGTCCATCGCGTTCCGCGCCTCGGGGCGGCTGTGAATCACCGTCCAGACCCTGCCTTTCTTCTCGATTCTGACCGTCATTTCAGTCTCCCTTCTGTGAGGCGGCGAGCGCCTGATCGAGGTCCCAGAAAAGGTCCTCTGCGTTCTCCAGTCCAACCGAGATGCGGATCATGTCCGGCCCGATGCCGGCGGCGATCTGCTCCTCGTCGGTGAGCTGCTGGTGCGTGGTGCTGGCCGGATGGATCACGAGGCTCTTCGCGTCGCCCACGTTGGCGAGGTGCGAATGCAGCTTCACCGCGTCGATGAAGCGCCGCCCCGCCGGGCGGCCGCCCTTCACCCCGAAGGTGAAGATCGAGCCCGGCCCTTTAGGCAGATACTTCTGCGCCCGCTCATAGTACCGGCTCGAAGGCAGCCCGGCGTAATTCACCCAGGGCACCAGCGGGTGCTTCGAGAGCCACTCGGCCACCGCCCGGCCGTTCGCGGCGTGGCGTTCCATGCGCATCGAGAGCGTCTCCAGCCCCTGCAGGAAGAGGAAGGCGTTGAACGGGCTCATGCACGCTCCGAGGTCGCGCATCATCTCCACGCGCGCCTTGAGGATGAAGGTGAAGTTGCCGAAGGTTTCCCAGTAGCGCATGCCGTGATACCCGGGCGAGGGTTCCGTCATCTCCGGAAAAGTGCCGTTATTCCAGGGAAAGATTCCGCCGTCCACGATGACCCCGCCGATGCAGGTGCCGTGCCCGCCGATGAATTTGGTGGCCGAGTGCACCACGACGTGCGCACCGTGTTCGATCGGCCGGCACAGATAGGGGGAAGCGAACGTGTTGTCGATCATGAGCGGGATCTTGTGCGCGCGCGCGATCTCGGCGACCTCGCGGATCGGAAAAATGTCACCCCTCGGATTGCCGATCGTCTCGCCGTACAGGAGCTTGGTGCGCGGGGTGATGGCGCGCGCGAAGTTTTCCGGGTCGGCGGTATCGACGAAGTGGACCCGGATGCCGAAGCGCTTGAAGGTCAGCGCGAACTGGTTGTAGGTACCGCCGTAGAGCGTGTTGGAGGACACCATTTCGTCCCCCGCCTGGAGCAGCGTCGTGATCGCAACGAGCTGTGCGGCCTGTCCCGAGGCCGCGGCGAGTGCGCCCACGCCCCCCTCGAGCGACGCGACGCGTTCTTCGAACGCCGCGGTGGTCGGGTTGGAGATGCGCGTATAGATGTTGCCGAACTTGTTCAGCGCGAAGAGGTGCGCCGCGTGCTCGGTATCTTCGAACACGAACGAGGTGGTCTGGTAGATCGGGACCGCCCGCGCGCCGGTGGCGGAGTCCGGAGTCTGTCCGGCATGCAGCATCCTCGTGTCGAACCCGAAATCGAATTTCTCAGCCATGGCGCTCCCCTACTTGAACACGCACTCGTAGCGGTTCGCGGTGATGACGCCGGTATTGAGGCCCACCACGTCCAGACCGTAATCCTTCTTGCCGAAGAACCGGCAGTGCTCGATCTTCACGCAGCGGTCCATGACCACTTCCATGCCCTCGCGCGCCGCCGCCCTGGCCGCTTCCTCGTTGATCACCCCGATCTGCATCCAGAACACCTTGGCGCCGACCGCGCGCGCCTCGGCTACCAGCGGCAGCACCGTCTCGCCACGACGGAAGATGTCCACGATGTCCACCGGCTCGCCGATCTCGCCAAGCGAGCGGTAGCAGCGGATCCCCAGGATTTCCTCGGTCCCGGGGTTGACCGGATAAACCGCATAGCCCTTGCTCTTCATGTGCACGAGCGCGCGGTAGCTGGCGCGGGTCGGATTTCCCGAGACCCCCACCATCGCGATTCTCCGGTAGCGGGTCAGGATGTCGCGCGTGCGTGCGGAGAGTTCCCCCGTCATGATGCCTGCGTAGTTCGCCATTGTCGTCTCCTTCAGGAAGTGCGTCTGCGCCTGGGTGCGCCGGGCTCGGGGATCGGGCGCGCGATGCGACCGTCCAGCGCGTACTTGAGCGTCGTATATCGCATAAAGCCTCCCTCTCCCGCTAGGATAGCAATCCATGCGCGCGATCACCTGGTATTTCGATTTCGTTTCGCCCTTCGCCTACATCTGCCTTCACCGTCTGAAGGAGCTGCCCGCGGGCATAGCGATCGAATACCGTCCGGTCTTGTTTGCCGGGCTGCTGAATCACTGGGGACAGAAGGGACCTGCTGAAATCGCTTCCAAGCGCCGCTATACCTACCGCTGGTGCCACTGGTGGGCGAAGAGCCTTGGCGTGCCGTTCCGCTTTCCCGCGGGGCATCCCTTCAATCCGCTGCACCACCTGAGGCTCGCGATCGCCTGCGGCTGCCCGCCCGAGACAGTCCGGCGGATCTTCGAATCGCTCTGGACCACCGGGGCCGATCCGGCGGACCCGGCGTTGTTTGCAGAACTCGCGCGTACATTTGGCGTGGACGCGGCGCGGCTCGGCGACCAGGAAATCAAGGCAACCCTGCGGAGGAACACCGAAGAGGCCGCTGCGCGCGGCGTCTTCGGCGTGCCGACTTTCGAAGTGGACGGCGAGCTCTTCTGGGGCGCCGATTCGATCGACTTCGTGCGTGCGTTTCTCGCCGATCCGTCGGTGGTGCGGAATGACGAGACGCGGCGGCTGGACGGTTTGCCCGTGGCCGCCGCGCGAACAATTTGAGACTGCGTTCATGAACCGCAGGCCGTTCCGCATCCTGGGGTTGCAGCAGATCGCGCTCGGCTCGGCAGACAAGTCGCGCCTTGCGCGCCTGTGGGTCGAACTGCTCGGACTGGAGATCGTCGGCCAGTACCGCTCGGAGCGCGAGAACGTGGACGAGGAGATCGGCGTACTCGGCCGCGGCGCGGCCCGGTGCGAAGTCGATCTGATGCAGCCGCTCGACCCCGCGAAAAAACCGTCCGTGAACGAGCCGCCGCTCAACCACGTCGGATTGTGGGTGGACGACCTGCATGCGGCATACGAATGGCTGGAGCAGCAGGGCGTGCGCTTCGCGCCGGGCGGCATCCGCAAGGGCGCGTCCGGCCACGAGATCTGTTTCATACATCCGAAGGGAAACGACCAGTTCCCGGTCGGCGGCGAGGGCGTGCTGATCGACTGGTGCAGGCGCCCGCGGAGGTCGCCGCCGCCTTCGAGCGTGCCGCTACCTGAAGCGCAGGATCGGCTGGTCGACGGCGACGCTCTCTCCGGCGCGGGCAAGTACCGCTTCCACGGTGCAGTCGTTTTCCGCCTTGAGGATGTTCTCCATCTTCATGGCCTCGATGACGGCGAGGGTCTCCCCGGCCTTGACTTCCTGGCCGGATGTCACCGGGACCTCGCGCAGCAGGCCGGGCATGGGCGAGATGAGAAACTTGGAGAGGTCCGGCGGCGCCTTCTCCGGCATCATCGCAAGGAGCTCCGCCGCGCGCGTCGTCATCACTACGGCGTCGACCTCCCTGCCGCCGTGAATCACGCGGTACGCAAGCCCGCGCCGCTCGACCTGCAGGCACACCGGCGCATCATCCCAGGTGCCGCGGAAGAGCACCTGCCCGGGCCCCCAGCCCGACTTCAGCTCGTGCCGATCGGCGCCGAAGCACACCTTGTAACCACCCTCGATGCGCTCCAGTTCGAGCGCATAACGCTCGCGGCCGAGGATCGCCACCCAGCCGCTCCCGACCTTGCGCTCGTGTCCGGCTAGCTGCCCAGTAGTGCGCACCGCGCGCTCGATATAGCGCCGGCGCGCGAACACCGCCACCGACGCGAGCAGCAGCGGGTCCTCGTGCGGCACGTACGCGGGGTGAAAACCTTTCGGATACTCGTCCGCGATGAAGCCGGTGGTGAAGCGCCCGGAAACGAACCGCGGGTGTTGCATGAGCGCGGCCTGAAACGAGATGTTGCAGGACACGCCGCGGATCACGAATGCGTCGAGCGCCTCGCGCATGCGGCGGTTCGCCTCGTCGCGGCTCGCCCCGTGGGTGATGAGCTTGGCGATCATCGGGTCGTAGTACATCGAAATCTCGCCGCCCTCGCACACGCCGGTATCGACCCGCACCGCCCCGGGAATTTCCTCCGGCGGCAGGTAACGCACCAGCCTTCCGGTCGAAGGCAGGAATCCGCGGAACGGGTCTTCGGCGTTGATGCGGCACTCCATCGCCCAGCCGTCCCGCTTCACGTCCGCCTGCGCGAAAGCCAGCGGTTCTCCCGCGGCAACGCGAATCATCCACTCCACGAGGTCAAGCCCCGTGATCATCTCCGTCACCGGGTGCTCGACCTGCAGGCGCGTGTTCATCTCGAGGAAGTAGAACTTGCGGTCCTTGTCCACCACGAATTCGACCGTGCCCGCCGACTGGTACTGGACCGCCTTTGCGAGCGCCACCGCCTGCTCGCCCATCGCGCGCCGGGTCCGGTCATCGAGGAACGGCGAGGGGGCTTCCTCGATCACCTTCTGGTGCCGGCGCTGGATCGAGCACTCGCGCTCCCAGAGATGCACGCAGTTGCCGTGCGCGTCGCCGAGCACCTGGATCTCGATGTGGCGCGGTTCTTCGATGAATTTCTCGATGAAGACGCGATCGTCGCCGAAAGCGTTCCTTGCCTCGTTGCGGCACGAGGCATAGCCCTCGCCGCACTCCGCGTCGCTGCGGGCGACGCGCAGACCCTTTCCACCGCCGCCTGCGCTTGCCTTGAGCATGACCGGGTAGCCGATTTCCCGGGCGATGCTCACTGCGTGGCCGGCGTCGCGGATCACATCGGTGGTTCCGGGAATGGTGTTGACCTTCGCGCCCCGCGCGAGCTTCTTTGACGCGATCTTGTCGCCCATCGCCTCGATCGAACGGGCTTGGGGGCCGATGAAGACGACCCCCGCGGCCTCGAGCCTGGCGCAGAATTCGGCATTTTCCGAAAGAAAACCGTACCCGGGGTGCGCAGCCTGGGCGCCTGTCGCGCGGCACGCCTCGATCATCCGCTCCATCGCGAGATAGGAGTCGCGCGCGGCCGGCGCGCCGATCAGGACCGCCTCGTCCGCAAGCTCGACGTGCCGCGCGTTGCGGTCGGCCTGCGAGTACACCGCGACCGTGCCGATGCCCATGCGGCGCGCCGTCTTGATGACGCGACAGGCGATCTCGCCCCGGTTGGCGATCAGGATTTTCCTGAACATTTCCTTTCCCGGGCTACAACGGGATGTTGTCGTGCTTGCGCCAGGGGTTTTCGAGCTTCTTGTCCCTGAGCATCGCGAGCGAGCGGCAGATCCGCTTGCGCGTCTCGTGCGGCATGATCACGTCGTCGATGAATCCGCGATGGCCGGCGACGAACGGATTGGCGAACTTTTCGCGGTATTCCCGCTCGCGCACCGCGAGCTTTGCCGGGTCGTTCTTCTCCTCGCGGAAGATGATCTCGACCGCCCCCTTCGGTCCCATCACCGCGATCTCCGCGGAGGGCCAGGCGAAGTTGACGTCGCCGCGCAGGTGCTTGGAGCTCATGACGTCGTAGGCGCCTCCGTAGGCCTTGCGCGTGATCACGGTGACCTTGGGCACCGTGCACTCGGCATAGGCGTACAGCAGCTTCGCGCCGTGCTTGATGATGCCGCCGTGCTCCTGCGCGGTACCAGGCATGAAGCCGGGAACGTCGACGAACGTGACGATCGGAATGTTGAACGCGTCGCAGAAGCGCACGAAGCGCGCGCCCTTGATCGAGGACTTGATGTCGAGACACCCGGCAAGCACCAGCGGCTGATTGGCGACGATGCCCACCGGCATGCCGTTCATGCGCGCGAAGCCGATCACGATGTTCTTCGCCGATTCGCGCTGCAGCTCGAAGAAATCGAATTCGTCGACCACCTTGTTGATCAGCTCCTTGATGTCGTAGGGGTTGTTCGGGTTGTCGGGCACCAGGGTGTCGAGCGAGCGCTCGATCCGGTCGGCCGGATCGTCGGTGGACACCGTCGGCGGCTTCTCGCGGTTGTTGCCCGGCAGGAAGCTGATCAGGCGGCGCGCCATCATCAGCGCCTCGACGTCGTTCTCGAACGCAAGGTCGGCGACGCCCGATCGGGTCGCGTGCGTGACGGCGCCGCCCAATTCCTCCGCAGTCACCTCCTCGTGCGTCACCGTCTTCACCACTTCCGGCCCGGTGACGAACATGTAGGAAGTGTCCTTGACCATGAAGATGAAGTCGGTCATCGCCGGCGAGTACACCGCGCCGCCGGCGCACGGACCCATGATGAGCGAAATCTGCGGGATCACCCCGGAGGCGAGCACGTTGCGCTGGAACACCTCGGCGTAGCCGCCGAGCGACGCCACGCCCTCCTGGATGCGCGCCCCGCCGGAGTCGTTCAGCCCCACCACGGGCGCACCCACCTTCATGGCGTGATCCATGATCTTGCAGATCTTTTCCGCGTGCGGCTCGGAAAGCGCGCCGCCGAATACGGTGAAGTCCTGGCTGAACACGAACACCAGCCGCCCGTTCACCGTGCCGTAGCCCGTCACCACGCCGTCGCCCGGGATCTTGTTGGCCGCCATCCCGAAGTCGCTGCACCGGTGCTCGACGAACATGTCCCATTCCTCGAAGCTGGCCGGGTCTAGCAGCAGCTCGATGCGCTCGCGCGCAGTCAGCTTGCCTTTGGCATGCTGCGCGTCGATCCGCTTCTGGCCGCCGCCGACGCGCGCCGCCGCGCGTTGTTCTTCGAGTTGCCGGATGATGTCCTGCATGGGGCCCTCAGTTGTTCCGGCTCGCAAGCGCGAGCAATTTCGCGGCGGCGGCAGAAGGCGTGACGCGCCCGTGCTCCACCGCCTCGGTCAGCTGCGAAAGCTCGGCGCGAACGTCCGGGTGCTCGCGAAATGCGTCGTGCAGGCCGGCCTCGATCAGATTCCACATCCAGTCGATCGCCTGGCGTCTGCGCTTGTCGGCCCAGTGGCCGCTTTGCGTCATGGCGTGGCGATAAGCCTCGACCTGGCGCCAGAACGTGTCGATGCCGGTTGCTTTCGCCGCGCTCACCTCGATCACCGGCGAGCGCCAGCCGGGCGAGGACGGGTGCAGCATGGCAAGCGCATTCTCCCACTGGCGCCGTGCCGAGGATGCCGCGGCCGGATCGAGATCGGATTTGTTGATCGCGACGATATCGGCCAGCTCGACGATTCCTTTCTTCATGGCCTGCAGGTCGTCGCCCGCATTCGGCATCTCCAGCAGCGCGAACACGTCCACCATCTCCGCCACCGCCGTCTCCGACTGCCCGACGCCGACGGTCTCGATCAGTGTCACATCGTAGCCCGCCGCCTCGCAGATCAGCATGGCTTCGCGCGTCTTCGCCGCAACGCCACCCAGCGACCCTGCGGTGGGCGACGGGCGGATGAACGCGTTCTCCGAGACCGAGAGCCGCTCCATGCGCGTCTTGTCGCCGAGGATCGAGCCGCCGCTGATGCTCGAGGACGGATCGACCGCGAGCACCGCGACCCGCCGGCCCTGCTCCAGAAGACGGAGCCCAAGCGCCTCGATGAACGTGGATTTGCCGACTCCGGGGGCGCCGCTGATGCCGGCGCGCAGCGACCCGCCGGTGCGCGGCAGCAGCGCCTCGAGCAACGCTTGCGCCTGCCGCTGGTGGTCGGCGCGTGTCGATTCGACCAGCGTGATCGCCTTGGCAAGCGCGCGCCGGTCGCGCGCGAGCACGCGGGACGCGAGCATGGTTTCCTCGCCGGGCCGTTGCGCGGCAGGCTGATCGGTCGGCATGCTCGATGCGTTATGCCGCCAGGGCGCGCTTGCTGCCGCGGGCCGCACGAATCTCGCTCAGCACCTTTTCCGCGCAGTCGGAGATCACGGAACCGGGACCGAAGATACCCCGGACCCCAGCCTGTTCCAGGAATTCGTAGTCCTGCGCCGGGATCACGCCGCCGACGAACACCACGATGTCCCCGGCGCCCTGCTTCCTCAGTTCGGCGATCAGCGCGGGCACCAGCGTCTTGTGACCGGCGGCCAGCGTCGAGACGCCGACTCCGTGCACGTCGTTTTCGATCGCCTCGCGCGCGGCTTCCTCCGGCGTCTGGAAGAGCGGGCCGATATCGACGTCGAACCCAAGGTCGGCGAACGCGGTCGCAACCACCTTTGCGCCGCGGTCATGGCCATCCTGGCCCAGCTTCGCGACCAGGATGCGCGGCCGGCGGCCCTCGTCGGCGGCAAAGCGCTCGATCTGCGCTTGCAATTCGTTCCACCGGCCGTCCTGCCCGAACGCCGCGCCGTAAACCCCGGAGACACGCTGCGTGCCCGCCTTGAAGCGCCCCCACACACTCTCCATCGCCATGCTCACCTCCCCGACCGTGGCGCGCGCGCGGATTGCATTGATGGACAGCTCGAGCAGATTTCCGGCGCCGGATCCGGCGGCATCGGTGAGCGCGGCGATTGCCGCGTCCACCCTTTGCCGGTCGCGATGCGCCCGCACCTCGCTCAGCCTGCGCAGCTGCGCATCGCGCACTGCGGTGTTGTCCACCTCGCGGATCTCGATCGGCGCTTCCTTCTCCAGCCGGTACTTGTTGACACCGACGATGACGTCCTCCCCGCGGTCGATGCGCGCCTGCTTCTCGGCGGCGCTCGCTTCGATCTTGAGCTTCGCCCAGCCCGACTCGACGGCTTTCGTCATGCCGCCCATCGTCTCCACCTCCTCGATGATGGCCCAGGCCTTGTCGGCCATTTCCTGCGTGAGCTTCTCCATCAGGTAGGAGCCTGCCCACGGGTCGATCGCCGAAGTGATGTGTGTTTCTTCCTGCAGGATCAGTTGCGTGTTCCTCGCGATGCGCGCGGAGAAGTCGGACGGCAGCGCGAGCGCTTCGTCGAACGAGTTGGTGTGCAGCGACTGGGTGCCGCCGAATACCGCCGCCATCGCCTCGACCGCAGTCCGCACGACGTTATTGTACGGGTCCTGCTCGGTGAGCGACCAGCCCGAAGTCTGCACGTGCGTGCGCAGCAACATCGAGCGCGGACTCTTCGGGCCAAATGCCTTCATGATCCGCCACCACAGCAGCCGCGCAGCGCGCAGCTTGGCGACCTCGAGGTAAAAATTCATTCCGACGCAGAAGAAGAAAGACAGCCGTCCGGCAAAATCGTCCACGTCCATGCCGCGCGCGAGCGCCGCGCGCACGTATTCCCTGCCGTCGGCGAGCGTGAATGCGAGTTCGAGCGTCTGGTTCGCGCCCGCCTCCTGCATGTGGTAGCCGGAAATGGAAATCGAGTTGAACTTCGGCATGTGCGTTGTCGTGTACTCGATGATGTCGCCGACGATGCGCATCGACGGTGCCGGGGGATAGATGTAAGTGTTGCGGACCATGAACTCCTTCAAGATGTCGTTCTGGATGGTCCCCGAAAGCTTGTCCGGCGCGACGCCCTGTTCTTCGCCCGCAACGATGTATCCGGCGAGCACCGGCAGTACCGCGCCGTTCATGGTCATCGACACCGAAACCTTGTCGAGCGGGATACGGTCGAACAGGACCTTCATGTCCTCGACCGAATCGATCGCCACGCCGGCCTTGCCGACGTCGCCCACCACGCGCGGGTGGTCGGAGTCATAGCCGCGGTGCGTCGCGAGGTCGAACGCCACCGACACCCCCTGCCCGCCGCCGGCGAGCGTCTGGCGGAAGAACGCGTTCGATTCTTCGGCGGTCGAAAAGCCGGCGTACTGCCGGATCGTCCACGGTTTGACGGCGTACATCGTGGCCTGCGGTCCGCGAACGAACGGCTCGAAGCCGGGCAGCGTGTCGGTGTATTGGAGTCCCTGAAGGTCCGCCGCAGTGTAGAGCGCCTTTACCGCGATTCCTTCGGGGGTACGCCACACCAGCGCCTCGGCGGAGTGGTCCTTCGTTGACCCGCGCGCCGCCTCTTCCCAGGCTCCAAGGTCCCTGCTGGTAAAGATTTTCTTGGCCATGGCGAGCTCCGTTCAGACGCGGTGGATCCGGGTTCGCCCGCCCCGGCAGGGCGGACGCTCAGCCGTATTTTCTCGCGTCTTCGATGACTTTGCCGTCGTTTGGCAGGCTCCCCGGGGCGACCAGTTCCACCTCGCCACGGAGCTTGGTCACGTCGCGGATCGCGGCGCCGATCGCCTCCGCAAGTCCGCCGGGCCGCTCCGCGACCTCGCACTTGAGAGTCATACGATCGTTTCCGGTCTCACCCTCCACCACGAGGCGGGCGCGAATCACCTCCGGATGGCGCCGCACCACTTCGTTCACCTGCTTGGGAGTGACGAACATGGCGCGCACCTTGGTGGTCTGATCGGCACGCCCCATCCAGCCGCGGATCCTGACGTTGGTGCGGCCGCATGGACTGGTTCCCGGAAGCACGGCCGACAGGTCGCCGGTGGCGAACCGGATCAACGGATAGTCCCGATTGAAGCTCGTGATCACCACTTCGCCTACGCCGCCCGCGGCCACCGGGTCGCCGGTCCCGGGCCGGACGATCTCGAGAATCAACGCCTCGTCCAGAATCATGCCTTCATTCACGACGCCGTCAGGCGAGAGCGACTCATAGGCGAGCAGACCCAGGTCGGCAGTCGCATACGACTGGGTTACGCGGATGCCGCGTTCGCCCATCGCCTTGCGCAGTGCTGGCGGCAGGTATTCCGCGCCGACATGCGCCTTCTTCAGCGTCGAGAGATCGGTCTTCAGTGCGTCCGCCTTCTCGACGATGAGCTTGAGAAACGAGGGCGTACCGATAAAGCCGTCGATCCGCAGATCGCGCAACGTCGCGACCTGCATTTCGGTCTGGCCGACGCCCGTGGGCACGACGGTGCAGCCGAGCGCCAGCGCGCCCGATTCGAGCATCGAGCCGGCGGGCGTGAAGTGGTAGGCGAAGGTGTTAGCGATCAGATCGCCGGCGCGAAAGCCTCCTGCAAAGAGCCCCCTTGCGGTGCGCCACCAGTTGGCGCCCTGCCCTTCCGGCTCATAGAGCGGTCCGGGTGAGACAAAGACCTTGGCGAGGTTCTCGACCGGCGTCGCGTTCAGACCGCCGAGCGGCGGTATTCTCTTCTGCAGCTCTCCCAGATCCGACTTGCGGGTCACTGGCAGGTTTGCCAGCGCGGCGCGCGAATTGACCGACCGCGGCTCGACGCCGGAGAGGACCTTCCCAAAACCCGGTGCGTGCCGCTTCGCGTGCGCGACATGCTCAGGAAGCGCCGCCATGAGCTGCGCCTCGCGCACCTCGGGCGAGCGCGTTTCCAGGGCGTCGAAAAACGGGGTCAGGGTAACTTTTTCAGACACGAGAATGGCATGCGTTCGGACGCATCGAAAAAGTTACTCTGACCCCATTTACAGCCAGCGCTTGCGGCGACGGTAGGACTTCACGTCGCGGAAACTCTTGCGCTCCCCGGAGGAGAATCCGAGGTAGAACTCCTTCACGTCCTCGTTGTTGGCCAAATCCTTCGCCACGCCGTCCATCACCACCCGGCCGTTCTCGAGGATGTAGCCGTAGCCGGCGTATTTGAGCGCCATGTTGGTGTTCTGCTCGGCAAGCAGGATGCTGACCTTCTCCTTCACATTGAGATCCTTCACGATTTCGAAAATTTCCTCTACGAGCTGCGGGGCAAGGCCCATCGAGGGCTCGTCCAGCAGGATCATCTGCGGCCGCGCCATCAGCGCGCGGCCGATCGCGGTCATCTGCTGCTCGCCGCCCGACGTATAGCCGGCCTGCGACTTGCGCCGCTCCTTCAGCCGCGGGAAATACTGGTAGACCTTCTCGAGGTCGGCCTTGAGATCGGCGCCGCCGCGCGTGTACGCGCCGGTGAGCAGGTTTTCCTCTACCGTCAGGTGCTGGAAACAGTGCCGCCCCTCCATGACCTGGCAGATACCGCGCTTGACGAGCTCGGAGCAATTGAGCTGGTCGATGCGTTCGCCCTTGAACGTGATATGGCCCTTGGTGACGTCGCCGCGCTCGGCGCGCAACAGGTTCGAGATCGCCTTCAGGGTGGTGGTCTTGCCTGCGCCGTTGGCGCCGAGCAGCGCCACGATCGTGCCCTCGGCCACCTGCAACGACACGCCCCTGAGGACCAGGATGACGTGGTCGTAAATGACCTCGATATTGTTCACCGCCAGATAGGCCTGCGGCTCGGCTTGTGGCTTCAGGACTGCGGACATAGTCGTCTCGATGACATTCTTGGGTGTCGCTAAACTAAACGGCGGGCCGCGGCCCGCCGTTTAGTCCAACGATGCGATTGCGCGCCGCGCTTACTTCTCCTTCGAGCAGTCGCGCGGGGTGATTCCCTTCTCTTTCGCGTACTGTGCGGCCGAGGCCTCGACCATCGGTCTCACGATCGACTGGTCGGTCGAGATCCAGTCGGTGATGACGTTCCACTTCTTGCCGTCCCACTGGATGAACTTCACCGGGCCACCACCTTCGTGGTCCATGCAAGAGATCTTGAGGGCGCCCATGAGACCCACCGCGCCGATCTGCTTGAGGCGTGCCTCGGTGATGTTGAGATTCTCGATGCCCCAGCGCATCTGCTCGCCGGTGATCGGCTTGCCCTTGCCGAAGCGCTCCTGCGCGGTTCGGATCGCCTCGACGGTGACGATGCCGGCCACCACTCCACGCGTGTGGTAGATCGAGCCGATGCGCGACTTGTCGTCCAGGTCGCCCTTGCCCTTGCCGTACACGTGTTTCAGGACGTCTTGCATCACCGGGAAGCTGGTACCGGGCAGGTTGAATCCGGCGGCGATGTACCCAATCGCCGCGTCGCCCGCCGGGATCACGTCCTCTTCGGCGCCCGACCACCACACGCCGACGATCTTGTTGCGCGGGAAGCCGACTTTGGCGGCGGCCTTCAGCGCGACCGGGTTCATCACCCCCCAGCCGCGCAGGATCACCCAGTCGGGCTTGATCTGGCGCACTTGCAACCACTGCGCCTGCTGTTCGTTGCCGGGGTGCGCCACGGCGATGTGAGTGACCTGGAAGCCGTACTTCTTCGCCTGCTCGTCGAGCACCGGGATGGTTTCCTTGCCGTAGGCCCCGTCGTGATAGATGTTCACGATCTTCTTGCCCTTGAGCTTGTCCATCCCGCCTTCCTT
>CAZYVT010000009.1:0-88230 GCA_964651335.1 uncultured Enterobacteriaceae bacterium
CGGTGGTGGTCGACGAGAAGTACACCGAGCTTGCGGTGCGCGTGCTGCACAAGGCGTTCGATCTCGACCAGGAGTAAGATTCGCGGCGGCCGCATACGCGGCGGCGTACGACCAGGAGAGATGCCCGAGTGGCCGAAGGGGGCGCCCTGCTAAGGCGTTATACGGGCAAAACCCGTATCGTGGGTTCGAATCCCACTCTCTCCGCCAGAGCGTTCGCGTGGATGCGACGCGTGCTCGGCTTTGCGCGAATCGGCCGGTCGATCAAAGATGCCTGACAGCGCCGCCGCTACCGCCCCGGTTCCTCCAAGGTTCCGCTTCCTGCCGCGGATCGGATCGCGCGGCTATCATGTCCTGCTCGGCGCGGTCGCGATCTTCATTCTCGGGCCTCTCGGCGGTATCACCGCGAGCTACATGAATTTTTCGCTGGGGTTCTTCGTCGGCGGCCAGGTGCTCGCCGGCATCCTCGGCAGCGTGGTCACCTTCGGCTACGGAGCCGAGGGAAAACATGGCGCCAACTACATGCAGACGATGGCCGCCTCGGTGGCGTCGATGGCGGCCATGGGCGTGCTCATCCAGGCGATGGTCTGGCTGGGCCTGTCAGAGCCCTCGACGTGGAAGCTGATCACCTATTTCATGTGCATCGGCATGTTCGGGGTGGGCCTCGGCATGCTGTATACGCCCATCGTCGTCGACCGGATGCAGCTGAAGTTTCCCTCCGGGCTCGCAGTGGCGAACATCCTGCGGGCGCTGACCGATGCGCGGTTGCTGAAACGCTCGGTCGCCACCCTGGGCGGCGGGATGGGCCTGGGATCGGGTCTCACGCTGCTGGCCGAAAAGGGCGTCCTCGGTTTTCTCGGCGCGATTCAATTCTCCGCGTCGACGTTTGGCGCGGGGATCATCGTCGGGGCGCGCATCGGCGTGCCGGCGATCGTCGTCGGCCTGATCGGCCTCGAGCTCACCCCGTGGCTGCGTGCCGAAGGGCTGCTCGGCCCCAACGACCCGTGGCGCAAGGTCGGCTTTCTGATTGCGCTTGGAACGATCCTGGGTGCCGCGATCATCGACATCTCGTTGATCCTGCGCGAGGCATACGCAAATTCGAGGACCGCGGCCCAAGGGCCGGTTGCCGAACCGGAGGACTGGAAGAAGACGAACACCCGGCGCCTGTCGCTCTGGGTGGCGGCGTGGGCAGTCGCCGTCATCGCCACCGCATCGGAACTGCTGGACGTTCCCCTGAGATTTGCGATACTCGGCGTGGCGCTGTCGTTCGTCTTCGTCCTGGTGAACGGCATCAGCGTAGGCATCTCCGACTCCAATCCGATTTCGTCCGCCTTCGTGGTCGGTGTCACCATCATGGCTGCCGCCGGGCTGGTCGACCCGCTTGCCGGCCTGATCGCAGGCTCGGTGCTTCTCGTCACTACGACCGTTGGTGGCGACATGCAGCAGGACCGCTCGACCGGCTGGCGGCTTGGCACCAACCGCACGAATCAGTTTCGCTACCAGGTCATCGGCATCGTCATGGGCGCGGTGCTGGCGGTGTTCGTGACCAAGCTCTTTCTCGCTGCCTATCCGGTCCTCTCGGTCGATACCTTCCTGCACCCGGAGCAAAAGGTCGACAACTGGCAAAGCGCGATGACCTACAAGTTCGTCGGCGTGCTGCGCGGCCTGGCGTCGTCCGATACCACGGCCTTGAAGCTGATGGCTCTCGGGGTCGCGATCGGGTTCTTCACCGAGGCGGTGCGCAAACTGTTGAAGGCGAGCGCTGTCTACCAGGCGTGGAAAGGCAGGAACGCGGGCACCCGGGCGGCGGAATTCGTCATCGACACGGTCATCTTTCCGAGCCCCTATGCGTCGAGCTTCGGTGGCTTTGTCAGCTGGCATACGTCGCTCTGGTTCGGACTTGGAGGAGTGTTCTCGTCGGTGTGGAAATGGACCGCCGACCGGCTGAGCGCCGGCAAGCCCAGGGACAAGGATGTGCCCGAGGACATGAGCGGCATGTCGCTCGTGGGTGGAGGCCTCATCGCTGGGGAAGCCCTGGCATTTCTCACCCTGGGCATCATCGGCCTGCTCACGCTGGTGAAATGAAGGCGCCCGCGTGAACGCCAGACCACGCAAGAAACCTGATGAGCTTCGCAGTCACCGCTGGTACGGGGTCAAGGATCTGCGCTCTTTCGGCCATCGGTCGCGCACCGCGCAGATGGGCTTTGATCGCAGCGACTACGCCGGCAAACCGGTGATTGCGATCCTCAACACCTGGAGCGACATCAACGCCTGTCACACTCATTTCAAGCAGCGCGTGGAAGAGGTGAAGCGCGGCATCTGGCAGGCGGGCGGCTTTCCGGTCGAGCTGCCGGTGATGACGCTTTCCGAGCCGTTCCAGAAACCCACCACCATGATGTACCGGAACTTCCTGGCGATGGAAGCCGAGGAAGCGCTGCGCTCGTATCCTGCCGATGGCGCGGTACTCATGGGCGGCTGCGACAAGACCACGCCTGCGCTCATCATGGGCGCGACCAGCATGAATCTGCCGTCGATCTTCATGCCCGCAGGCCCGATGCTGCGCGGAAACTGGGGCGGGGCGACCCTGGGCTCGGGCAGCGATTCGTGGAAGTACTGGGCTGAGATGCGCGCCGGCAAACTCTCCGAACGCGACTGGCAGGAAATCGAGCAGGGAATCGCGCGTTCGCCGGGACACTGCATGACGATGGGGACCGCCTCGACCATGACGAGCGCCGCGGAGGCGCTCGGTCTCACTCTTTCCGGCGCGGCTTCCATTCCTGCGCCGGACGCCCGTCATGCGGCGATGGCGACGCTCACCGGCAAGCGCATTGTCGACATGGTGTGGGAAGACCTGAAGCCACGCGACCTGCTGACCGCCGATGCATTTCACAACGCCGTGACCACGGTGCTCGCCCTCGGCGGCTCGACCAATTCGATCGTTCATTTGATCGCCATGGCGCGCCGCGCCGGCATCGGGCTCGATCTGGACCGATTCGACGCATTGGCGAGGAAAACGCCGCTCATCGCCAATATCCGTCCGTCAGGCGAGTACCTGATGGAGGACTTCTTCTACGCCGGCGGCCTGCGCGCTTTTCTGAACCGCCTGCGCGATCTGCTGAAGCTCGGGACTGTGACCGCGAACGGCAGGACGCTCGGCGAAAACATCGAGGGCGCGAAAGTGTTCAACGAAGACGTCATCCTGCCGGTCGAGCGCGCGTTGGTGTCTTCCGACAGTCTCGCCGTGCTGCGCGGCAATCTCGCGCCGGATGGCGCAGTGATCAAGCCGCCCGCAGCGGAGACGCGCCTGCACCAGCACTCCGGCCGCGCCGTCGTGTTCGCCGACTACAACGATATGGCGGCGCGCATCGACGATCCGGACCTGCCTGTGGACAAGGATTCGGTGATCGTGCTGAAGCACGCCGGGCCCCTGGGCGGCCCCGGCATGCCCGAGTGGGGGCAGCTGCCGATTCCCAGGAAGCTCCTGCAGCAAGGCGTTCGCGACATGGTGCGCATTTCGGATGCGCGCATGAGCGGAACCTCCTACGGCGCCTGCGTGCTGCATGTTGCTCCGGAATCCTACATCGGCGGTCCGCTTGCCTTCGTCGAGGAGGGCGATGTCATCGAACTGGACGTCCCCGGCCGGCGCCTGACGCTCAAGGTCGACGACGCCGAACTGGCGAGGAGAAAGCGCCTATGGAAGGCGCCGTCGCCACGATATGAGCGCGGGTACGGTTCGATGTTTGCGCGCCACATCAAACAGGCGAACGAGGGCTGCGACTTCGATTTCCTCGAAGGCACTGCCCCGACTCCCGATCCCGAGATTCACTGAGTGAATTACTCTTTTGCCTCGCGCTTCTGGTACGGTTTTCAATTGTCGTGTACGCTTCTTGCGCGCCGAACAAAAAGGGAGACCGGATGAGCAAAGTCCAGGCGGAACCCTACGAATTCAGTTTCGAGCCGAAAAGCTGCGCACTGGTCATCATCGACATGCAACGCGATTTCGTGGATCCGGGAGGTTTCGGCGAAGCGCTCGGCAACGACGTGTCGCTGCTGCGGAAAGCGATCACGCCGACCCGGAAGGTGCTCGACGCGGCGCGCAAGAAGGGCATGCTCGTGATCCACACGCGCGAAGGGCACCGCCCGGATCTTTCCGACCTGCCGCTCAACAAGAAGCTGCGCGGCCGGTTGAAGAGCGGGATCGGCGACCCTGGGCCCATGGGCCGCATTCTGGTGCGCGGCGAATACGGGCACGACATCGTGGACGAACTGAAGCCCGCGCCCGGCGAGCCGGTCGTTGACAAGCCCGGCAAGGGAGCGTTCTACGCGACCGATCTCGACTCGATGCTGCACAACCGCGGCATCCGGCAGCTCGTGGTGTGCGGGGTGACCACGGAGGTGTGCGTGAACACTACGGTGCGCGAGGCGAACGACCGCGGCTACGACTGCCTGGTGCTCGAGGACGGCGTGGGATCGTATTTTCCGGAATTCCAGGTCGCGGCACTGAACATGATCAAGGCGCAGGGCGGCATCTTCGGTTGGGTGAGCGACTCGAAGCGTTTTCTGAAGGCTCTCTCGAAGACCTGAAAATCACATCACAAGGGGGGAACCATGACGAATCAAGCTGCTGCGGCGCGGTGGTGGGTGCCCGGGGACTGGAACGGCTTTTTTGGCCTGTTCACCAACGTGCTGCTGAACGTCATCGTGCTGACGACGCTGTGCCTGTTCGTGGTCAAGCTGCCCGACGACATGGTATTCGGGCGCGTGCTGCCTGCCCTGGGCATCGCGCTGCCGATCGGTAATTTGTTCTATGCCTATCTCGCCTGGCAGCTCGCGAGGAAGGAGGGGCGCAGCGATGTGACCGCAATGCCCTACGGCCCGAGCGTGCCGCATATGTTCATCGTCGTGTTCGTGATCATGCTGCCGACCTACCTCACGACCAAGAACGCGGTGCTCGCATGGCAGGCGGGGCTCGCCTGGTGCTTCATCATCGGGGTGATTGTTCTGCTCGGTGCCTTCGTCGGGCCGTGGATCCGGGCCATGACGCCGCGCGCCGCAATGCTTGGCACGCTCGCCGGCATCTCGATCGCGTTCATCTCGATGCGGCCTGCGTTCCAGATGTGGGAGCTGCCGTGGATCGCCTTCGTGTGCTTCGCAATCGTGCTGATCGCCTGGACCGCCAATATCCGGTTGCCGGGCGGAATACCGGGTGGCCTGGCAGCGGTGATCATCGGTACGATCATCGGCTGGCTCGCCGCGATGCTCGGCTGGAGCGACTACATGAAATCGGGCGAGGTGGCGAAGTCGTTGGAGCAGTTCGGCTTGCACGCGCCGGTGTTCTCGAGCGACGTGTTTACCGGCCTCGGAAGCATCGCGCCGCTGCTCGCCACCGCGATCCCGCTCGGGATCTACAATTTCACCGAGGCGATGAACAACGTCGAGAGTGCCTCGGCCGCGGGTGACAACTACAACCTGCGCAAGATCCTGCTCGCCGACGGACTCGGCGCGATCGTAGGCTCGATGCTCGGTAGCCCGTTCCCCCCCGCGGTCTATATCGGCCATCCGGGATGGAAATCGGTCGGTGGCCGCATCGGCTATTCGCTCGCCACGGGTGTCGCGATCGCGCTGGTGTGCTTCCTTGGGCTGACCGCGCTGCTGCTCAAGGTGATCCCGCTGGTCGCGATCCTGCCGATCCTGCTCTACATCGGGCTGGTGATCGGGGCGCAGGCATTCCAGGCCAGTCCGGCGAGCCACGCGCCCGCGGTGGTGCTTGCGATCATTCCCAACGTCGCGGAGTGGGCGAAGATCAACATCGACGGCGCGCTCGGCGCGGCCGGGACTTCGGCCGCGCAGCTCGGGGCGGACAAGCTCGCCAACGTCGGCGTGGTCTACCAGGGTCTTGCCACGCTTGGCAGCGGCTCGGTGCTCGCCGGCATGGTGCTCGGCGCGATGGCCTCGTTCATCATCGAGCGCCAGCTCAACCGCGCTGCAGTTACGGCAGTCATCGGCGCCGTGCTGTCGTATGTCGGGCTGATCCACGGACCGCAGCTCGGCTGGGGAGTGTCGCCGTCGGTGGCGCTCGGCTACGTGCTGTTCGGCGTGACGTGCCTGGTTCTGGGCAGGCAGAAGCAGCCGGCGGGCTGAAGGTCGTTGCGCTCGGCGAGCGCGCCAGACGTGCGCTCGGGCGCAGCGGCGGCATCGCGAAGCCGCTGCCGGGCTTCGATCGGGCGCCGTATTACGCCGCCGGCGCGGATATCGTCTGGGTCGGCACGCGCGTTCCGGCGATGCACCCGCGCGTCGTGGTGACGAATGCGTCACCGCCGCACGGCACGGCGTTTCGGCTCACGGCCTTTCCCTCGAGAGGCTGGACAGCGCGGCTGCCGCGCCTGAAGCACGGGACCATCGGAAAGGTGATGGCGCGGGCAGAAGCGCTGCGCGCTGCGCTCGTGGCATCCGAGACGCCGCGCGGTTTCGGCACCCTGCTCGCGGGTATTGCGCCGCCCTTTCCGCTCGATCTCGCTGTCCCGCAGACCGACGCGCTCGCGCATGCCATTGAGCGCGACGATGCCGGTGCGATGCTCAAGCCCGCGCGCGCCCTGCTCGGCGTGGGCGCCGGGCTCACGCCGTCAGGCGATGACCTCGTGGGTGGCGCGCTGTTCGGCAGGTGGCTGATCGCGCCGCGGGACAGTCGCTGGACCGTCCTGGCGAGGCGCCTCGCGCTTGAGATTCGCGCGCGCAGTCATGCGGTGAGCGCGGCGCTGTTCGCCGACATGGCCGCCGGACGCAGTTTCGCGCCGCTGCATGAACTGGCGGACGCGCTTGCGGCGGGAGACCACGAGACCGCGCTTTCGGCCGCACGCACGCTTGCCGCGATCGGGCATTCCTCCGGCTGGGACATGCTCGCCGGATTTTTCATCGGTGTCGGCGGAGTTCACGTCCGGCGCCTTTAGTGCGGCAGAATGTGCGTGCCGGTGGCGCCCGTGAGTGCGCGGCCGATGCTCGACGGGTTGGTGATCACGCCTTCGCCGCCGCCGCCTTCGAGAAATTCGATCACCGCCCTGATTTTCGGCCCCATGCTTCCCTTGTCGAACTCATCGGCGGCGTAGAGCCGGCGCGCTTCGTCCAGGCTCAGGCGATCCAGCCAGCGCTGCTCCGGAGTGTTGAAACGCAGCGCCACCTTTTCGACACCGGTCGAGACCAGCAGCAGGTCGGCGCCGAGATCGCGCGCAAGCAGGCTCGAGGCGAGGTCCTTGTCGATCACCGCTTCGACGCCTTCGAGCTCGCCGGCGTCATTCTCGATCACCGGAATGCCGCCGCCGCCGCACGCGATGACCAGATACCCCGCGTTCGCGAGGAACCTGATTTCTTCCAGTTCGACGATCCGTTTCGGCAGCGGCGAAGGCACCACGCGGCGCCAGCCGCGCCCGGCGTCCTCCTTCACCGTCCAGCCCTGCTGTCCGGCGATGTGCTTCGCCATGGCTTCTTCCATGTGCGAGCCGATCGGCTTGGTCGGGTCGGCGAAGGCGGGGTCGGACCGATCCACCAGCGTCTGCGTCACCACCGCGACCGGACGGCGCGCGATGCCGCGCCGCCTGAATTCGTTGCGCAGAGCACGGTCGAACATGTAGCCGATGGCGCCCTGCAGGTCCGCGCCCGCATAGTCCATCGGCACCGGCGGCAGTTCCTTGATCGAAAGCTCGGAGCGCCGCAGGATGAAGCCGATCTGCGGGCCGTTGCCGTGCGTCAGCACCACGTTCCAGCCCGCTTCGACCATGTCCGCGATCGAGCGAGAAGTGAATGCCGCGGCGTTGTACTGGTCCGGGATGGACTCGTGTGCCTTGTCGACGATCAGAGAATTACCGCCGACCGCGACTACCGCAAGCCCGCGTCTTGCGGTCATCGTTTCGCTCTTTTCAGTTCGCGCGCGAGCGCGCTGATCGCCTGCGTGAAGCAGGCGAGCGGGGCGCGCGTGACGCCGGCGCCGATCTGGCCAATGCCTGCCTGCCGGTGCGCGATGCCGGTGTTGATCACGGGAAGAATTCCGGTGTCCACCACTTTGCGCGCGTCGATACCGGCGGGCGTGCCGCCAAAGTTGAGCGCCGGCAGGGTGAACGCGCTGTTACGGCCCAAGGTGATGTGTCCCATCGCGAGGGTGTTGGCGAGCGCGTCCGCGGGCGTGCCGCCGACGAACTGGACGATTGCCGGCGCCGCCGCCATTGCGAATCCCCCCAGCCCGGCGGTCTCCGTAATCGCGGAGTCTCCCAGATCGCCGGCGGCGTCCGCCTTGCTGTAGCCGGGGAAATAGAGGCCGTCGACGACCGGGGCGGGCGCGGTGTACCACCTGCCGCCCGTTCCCGAGAGCCGGATGCCGAATTCCACCCCGTTACGGCTCATGACGCTCACCATGCTGGAACCCTTCACTCCTGCCGTGGCGTCGAGCATTACCTTGCTCGCGGCCATCGAGAGATTGAGGAAGAAGTGGTCGTTGCCCGCAATGAACTCGCACGCTGCGGCGGCGTCCGCAGCCGGCGCACCGCTTTTCAGAATCGCCGGTACCAGGCGCTTGAGCAGCAGACCCGAAGCAGCCGCATTGCGGTTATGCACCTCGTCACCCATGTGCAGCGCCTGCGCCATGAGCGGCTTCAGCTCGAGCGGGCCAAGCACCTTGAGCGCTGCGGCGAGTGTGGGCGCGAGCGTGTCGCGCATCCACTTCAGGCGCTCGATCACCTCCGAGCTGTTGGCGCCGAAGCGAAGGACCTTGCCCAGCCCCTCGTTCAGGTTGCTGAACGCACGGTTGCCTCGCACGCTGTTCCGCACGATCCATACGGGCATGGACGGGCTGATGACGCCGGACATCGGGCCGACCGCGTCGTGGTGGTGGCAGGGCGCGAATCGCAGCTTGCCGCCGGCAGCGAGGACGCGCGCGCGCTTTTCGGTCGGCGCCCAGCCCTCATACAGGATCGCACCGAGGATCGCGCCTTGCATCGGGCCGCACATGCGGCTCCACTCGATCGGCGGGCCGGCGTGCAGGATTGTGCGCCCGGCCATCCGCGGGACGCACTTGCCCGCAATGCCCAGGCCCTCGAGCACCGGCATCGCCGCAGCATAGGCCTCGAACGCCCTGGCGTTCGCCGTCTCCACGGCGGGATGCTTCACCAGAGAGGCGAGGGCCGAAGCAACAGCGCGATCGCCCCGCGCGGGCGGCGTCCACTGCACTTGAGTCGCAGTCGCGCCACTCTGGCGGATCGCATCGGCGAACGAGGCAAGCCCGACGTTCACGACGCGCAGCTCGCGCTCGAAGAGTCCGCTCACGCCGCGCGTCTTCCGGAAACCAGGGCCGCAGCGAGCCGGACTGCGGCCGCGTTGCTTGGCGCCAGCAGCACGCCAGCCCCACGCAACGCGGCCTCCTGGCGGCCCAGGTTCTGCGGATCCGCAGGCGTACCGCACACGGAGCCGACGAACGTGATCTTTCTTCGGCCCTTCGCGGCGCGCTGTTGCGCTGCCCGGATGGCAGGCACCATGACTGCCGCCGGATCGGCGTGCGAGCCATGGCCGAGCACCACGTCGAACAGGATCACCGCGGTCTGCGGGTCCGCAGCTTCCTTCGCCATACGCTCGTTGCGCAGGCGATGGTCGATCATCGGGTGCGGCCGGCCACGCGTGAATTCGTCGTCGCCGAGATCGATCAGGGTGTGCTCGCGGCTTTTCCAGACTTCGTCGAGCCGGTCCTCGGCGCGCACCGGCGCGTTCGACCAGACGCGGCCCAGCGCCTCGCCCAGGAGCAGCGATGCCTCGTAGCAGAAGGTGCCGCCGCTGAAAAGGCCGCGGACGTAGCGTTGATGGGCGGCGAGGCGTGGCCGCTTTACGGGTACGCGCACGGCGGGTTGCGCTACGGGCTTGCGTCCGCGCGCGAGCGCAACGGCTGCGCGCGCCGCCTCCGCAAGGGTGACGACCGGATACAGGTTTGCGCCCTTGATCGAACCGCGCGCGGCGCCAACAAAGTTGACCACCACCGGCTTTCCGACCCGGCTCGCCGCGCGCAGCACCTTGCGCGCCACTTCGGGCGCCGGCGGTTTGGAGATCAGCACGATGACCTTGGTCGCGGTGTCGCTGCCGAGGGCGCGAATTCCCTGCAGCATGGTGATTCCGCCCACCGTCCGGTGCAAATCGTGGCTGCCGGTGCCGATCGCCTGCGAGATGCCAAGGCCCATCCGGTCCACGAGGCAAGTCACCTGCTGCAGCCCGGTGCCGGAGGCTGCGACACATCCGATCGGTCCACGCCGCACCACGTTGGCGAATGCAAGCGGCACGCCATTGATGATCGCCGTGCCGCAGTCCGGGCCCATGACGATCCGGCCGCACGCCCGCGCCAGCGTCTTCAGCGCGACTTCGTCTTCGAGGCTGACGTTGTCGCTGAAGAGCATGACGTCAAGCCCGCTGCGCAAAGCCTTCTCGGCTTCGGCAGCCGCGTATTCTCCTGGAGTCGAGATGAGCGCCAGGTTCGCCGACGGGTCGGCGGCGAGCGCCATCTGAAGCGAGCGCGGCGGCTCGGCAGCGGGACCGGTGCTGCCGGCAGGTTGCGCCGGTTCCGCCTTGAGCGCCGCCTCGGCATGTTGCAGCGCCTGTTCGATCGCGTCCTCGCGCTTCGCCTGCAGCGCGATCAACAGATCGCTCGGGCTCGCCTCGACTTCGCCGCGCACCAAGCCGGCATCGCGCAGCAACGCGATGTTGGCCTCGGTCGCCATCACGACCGAAGCCTGTTCGATCCCCGGCAGCGCGCCCAGCGCGTTCGACAGTTGCATCAGCGACACGGAGTCGCGATACAGATTGCGCACGACCCGGGTGGCGCTCGCCATGCCCGACACCCTCTCACTCAATTGGTCTGCTCATGTTGTATACAATGCAGTATCCTGTGTCAATCGGGCCGGACATGCTGCAGGCCACCGACAGCCTCGATCTGCAAACGCTCGGCGCGCGGCTGCGCGCGGGCGACCTGCGCCCCGGCCAAGTCGTCGCCGCTGTGCTCGATCGCATCCAGGCGCGTAGAGACGACAAGGTCTGGATCCGTCTCCTGCCCCACGCCGAGCTCGAGGCGCGCGCCGCCGAGCTCGAGCGCCGCGGTTCGCAGGACTTCCCACTCTACGGCATTCCTTTCGCGATCAAGGACAACATCGATCTTGCGGGTCATCCGACTACGGCCGCCTGCCCGGACTTCGCCTATGTGCCGGAGAGCACGGCCCCCGCGGTGCAGGCGCTGCTCGACGCCGGCGCGCTGCTCGTAGGCAAGACCAACCTCGACCAGTTCGCCACCGGTCTCGTCGGCACCCGCTCGCCGTACGGTACCTGCAGCAACACGTTCGATTCCCGATACATCTCCGGCGGTTCGAGCTCCGGTTCAGCCGTCGCGGTGGCGGCGGGCCTGGTGAGTTTCTCGCTCGGAACCGATACCGCGGGGTCGGGACGCGTGCCCGCCGCGTTCAACAATCTGGTCGGCCTGAAGCCGACGCGTGGGCTTCTCAGCACGCGCGGCGTGGTGCCCGCCTGCCGTTCGCTCGACTGCGTCTCGATTTTTGCCCTTACTGCCGCAGACGCCGCGGCCGTATTCGACGCGGCGGCGAAGTTTGACTCCGGCGATCCCTATGCCAGGCGCGAGCGCATCGCGTTTGCACCGGCATCCATCGCCGGCGGCCGGATCGGCGTGCCGCGCGCCGGCCAGCTCGAATTCTTCGGCAACCGCGATGCCGAGCACCTGTTCGCCGCGGCGGTCGCACAGCTTGGGCCGCTTGGCGGCACACGCATCGAGATCGATCTGGCCCCGTTTCTCGCCGCTGCGCGACTGCTTTACGAAGGGCCCTGGGTGGCAGAACGCTACCTCGCGATCCGCGACTTCATCGACCAGCATCCAGCGTCGCTCCACCCGGTGACACGACAGATCATAGCCGGCGGCGCTAAGCCGACGGCTGCGGATTATTTTGCCGCGCAGTACAAACTCCAGGCCCTGATCCGCGAGGCGGAACCGGTGTGGAGCGCGGTTGATTTCATGATGATCCCGACCGCAGGGACCATCTACACCATCGACGAGGTGGGCGCGGACCCGGTGCGCCTGAACAGCAATCTGGGGATCTACACCAACTTCGTGAACTTGATGGACCTGTGCGCGATCGCAGTCCCGGCAGGCTTCATGCCGAATGGACTTCCCTTCGGAGTGACGCTCGTTGGATCGGCTTTTAGCGACCGGGCGCTTTGCGCGCTGGGCGACGAGCTGCAGCGCGCACTCGTGGCAACGCTGGGCGCAACGCGCCTGCCGCTTCCCGCCCCGGCGGTGCGGGCGGCGCGCGCGCCTGCCGCGGTGCGGGTTGCGGTGTGCGGCGCGCATTTGTCCGGCCTGCCGCTCAACCGCCAGTTGACCGAGCGCGGCGCTCGCCTGCTGCGCGCCTGCCGCACGGCGCCGTGCTACCGGCTGTACGCGCTTACGGGCTTTTCGCCGCCGCGTCCGGGCATGCTTCGCGACGAGGGCGGCCAGGCGATCGAAGTCGAGGTGTGGGAAATGTCAGCCGAGTCGTTCGGCGGATTCGTCGACGGTATCCCTGCGCCACTGGGCATCGGCACGGTCGAGTTGGAGGACGGCGAGTTGGTGAAAGGCTTTGTGTGCGAGTCGTATGCGACGCGCGGCGCGGAGGATGTTTCGCATCTCGGCGGCTGGCGCGCCTACGCGGCAGGCGGGGGCGACGCCAGGCGCAGCGCCTGACACAACCACGACAGGGGAGGGACTATGAGCGAGGGAACAGCGGCAGCAGCTTCGGCGCCCGCAGCGGTGCAGGACAGGGGATTTACCCGGCTCGAGTTCCAGCTGAACGACTACCCGGGTCCGACCAGGACAGCGCTGTTCGGCATTCAGCACGTGCTGGTGATGTTCACCGCCATGGTCGGCGGACCGCTGATCGTGGCGCGGCTCCTGAACCTGCCACCCGATACGCGCATCGAGATGGTGACCGGCACGATGATCGGCTGCGGGCTCGCCACCATGGTCTCCGCGCTCGGGATCGGATTCGTCGGGCCGCGCCTGCCGATCGTAATGGGCGTGTTCTACATCTTCATCGGGCCTCTGGTTGCGATCGGCAAGGACGTGAGCCTCGCCGCCGCAATGACCGCGCTGATGATCGGCGGCCTGGTGCAGTTCGCCTGGAGTCCGCTGATCGGCCGCCTGCACCGCTTTTTCCCGCCGATTGTCACCGGGACCACGATCCTGTTGATCGGCACCGGACTGATGAAGATCGGCATCAGTGTCGCGACCGGCGCCAACACGCCTGCGTTCGGCAAGCCGCTCACGCTTGGCCTTGCCGCGCTGATGATCGTGCTGATCATCGTCATCAGCAGCTACGCAAAGGGATTCATCCGCACCCTGTCGCTGTTCGTCACCATGGTGATCGGCTACGCCGTCTCCGCGTTCCTCGGGCTGCTCGATTTCGGTTCGGTTGCCGAAGCGCAGTGGGTCAAGGTGCCGACCCTCATGCCCTACGGCGGGTTCGAGTGGCCCGGCCTGGTCGGCGTGATTGCGGTGATCGTCTGCTTCTTCGCTACGGCGGTAGAAACGACCGGCCACACTCTGGCGGTGTGCCGCATCACCGGCGTGCCCGCGGAAAGCTGGCGCATTCGCGGCGCGGTGTCGAACGACGGCATCGGCTCGACGATCTCGGCGCTCTTCGGCGGCATGGCGCTGACCTCCTACTCGCAGAACATCGGGGTGATTTCGCTCACCGGCGTCGGCAGCCGCTTTGTGGTCGCCGCGGGCGGGGCGTTCCTCGTCGTCATGGCGCTCATCCCGAAGGTCGGCGCCATCATCGCGCTGATGCCCGCGGCGGTTCTCGGCGGCGTGCTGCTCTTCATGTTCGGGATGGTGGCCTCGGTCGGAGTCGACATCATCGGCAGCAACATGAAGTCCCGTCGCGACGCGCTGATCGTCGCGAGCTCGCTCGCGCTGGGCCTGGGCATCCAGGCTGCATCGCCGGCGGCATTCGACGTGATTCCTCAGGCGGTCAAGATCCTCGTCACCGACGGCATCGTGATGGGGATCATGCTGGCGATGTTCCTGAACATCGTGCTGCCGAGGGAAGCGGAGCGGGCGGCCGCCGCGGCGCACTAGCGCGAGCGGAAGCTACCGCCTTCGCCGGCGCCGGGCCGGGCGCTGCGCGACACCGGTTGCGCTCGCGTAGGCCTTGGCGAGCGCCTCCTTGATCGAGTGGTGGACGATGTTGCGGCCATCGTCGATATTGCGGCGCATGGCAGCGCGCGCGCCGCCCGCATCGCACGCGACGATCCGCTCGATCACTTTCATGTGTTGCCGGCAGGTGCTTTCGGCACGCTCCGGCTGGTCGAAATCGATCATCCGGAATACCAGCAGCCGCTCATTCATTGCGCGCAGCTGTTCGAGCAGCATCCGGTTGCCTGTCAGCTCGGCAAGCGTCTCGTGAAAGTGCGTGTCGAGCTGCGCCAGTTCCTCGCCCTTGCGCCGCGGGCCGACCAGGATTCCGCGCCACGTTTCGCGCAGTGCGTCGAGCTCCGTCCGCCCGGTCGCGCTGCGCGCCAGGCGCTCGACCACGTGCAGCTCGATCGCCGTGCGCAGGTCGTACAGTTCCTCGATCTCGCGCAGATCGAGCTGGCGCACGGCATAGCCGCGGTTCTGCATCTTCTTGATGAAGCCGTTCGCCACCAGGGCGCGCAGCGCCTCGCGCACCGGGCTGCGGCTGACGCCGAACTCGCGGCAGAGGCTCTCCTCGGTGAGCCGGTGCTCCGGCGGATACCGCCAGCCGACGATGCGCTCCTTGAGCGTGCCGACGATCGAGGCGCTCAAACCGGAGAGGTTTTTGGTCGAATCCGTTTTCGCAGGCATGATTGCGCCCGCGTCGAGTATATTCGAACCGTCGGAGGAATCATGTCAAACGAGTTCGATCTGAGCGGCAAAGTGGCGCTGGTGACCGGCGGCAACGGCGGCATCGGCCTCGGCATGGCGGAGGGACTTGCCGCCGCGGGCGCCGATCTCGTGATCTGGGGCAGCAACCCGGAAAAGAACGCTGCGGCCGAAGCGAAGCTCAAGTCCTGCGGCCGGCGCGTGCTCGCGCAGCGCTGCGACGTGGCGGACGAGCAGCAGGTGGACGCCTGCTTCGCCGAGGCGCTCGGGCAGATGGGCCGCGTGGACGCGTGCTTCGCCAATGCCGGAGTAAGCCAGGCGCGCTCGGCATTCCACGAGCTTGACACCCGCGAGTGGCACCGCGTGCTGTCGGTCAATCTCGACGGCGCTTTCTTCACGCTGCGTGCTGCGGCGCGCCACATGGTCGCGCGCGCGAAAGACGGCGACAAGGGCGGCCGGCTGGTCGGGATGGCGAGCACCGCGGCGGTACACGGCGCCGCGCGCGCGCACGCCTACGCCGCCAGCAAGGGCGCATTGATCTCCGTGATCCGCGCGCTCGCGGTGGAAATGGCGCGCTACGAGATCACCGCAAACTCCATCCTTCCCGGCTGGATCGAGACCGAGATGACCGCTGCCGGCGTCGCCGACCCCAAATTCAGCGGCGTCGTTCTGCCGCGCATCCCGCTGCGGCGCTGGGGCCGGAAGGAAGACTTCGCCGGCATCGCCGTATATCTCGCGAGCGACGCCAGCCGCTACCACACCGGCGACAGCTTCGTGATCGACGGTGCCTATACTATTTTCTGATGCCGGGCGTCGAACGCAAACCGCTGGATGCGGCGGCGTTTTCCATCATGCTGCTGCTCACCGCGCTGTGGGGCTTTCAGCAGGTGGTGATCAAACTCACCGCCGCCGACGTGTCGCTGGTGATGCAATCGGGCGTCCGCTCGATCATCGCAACGGTGCTGCTCTTCGTCTGGGCGCGGCTACAGGGCATTGCGCTCTTTGGCCGCGACGGCACGCTGGGAAGTGGAATTGCCGCCGGACTGCTCTTCGGCGGTGAATTCATCTTCATCTATTCAGGGCTCGGACATACGGCCGCCTCGCGCATGGTGGTGTTCATCTACCTGGCGCCGGTGTTCACCGCGCTCGGCCTGCACGCCTTCGTCCCCGGCGAGCGGCTCGCTCGCGGGCAGTGGGTGGGCGTGTTGCTTGCCTTCGCAGGCGTGGCACTCGCATTTTCCGATGGGTTTGCCGCGGCGGGCGGGACCACCTGGCTCGGAGATCTGTTCGGCGTCATCGCAGCGGCGCTCTGGGCGGCGACCACGGTCCTCATCCGCGCGACCCGCCTGGCGCGGATCACGGCGACCAAGACGCTTCTCTATCAGCTTGCGGTCTCGGCGGTCATGCTGCCGTTCGCGTCGCTGCTGATGGGCGAAGCAGGCGTCGTGGCGCTGACGCCGCTCGCGATCGCAAGCCTCGCCTATCAGGGCGTGATCGTGGCCTTCGCGAGCTACCTCGCCTGGTTCTGGCTGCTGACGCGCTATCTGGCGGCGCGCCTCGCGGTGTTCTCGTTTCTGACGCCGCTGTTCGGGGTGCTGGCGGGGGTGCTGGTGCTCGGGGAGCCGCTCACGCCTTCGTTCGCGCTCGCTGCGCTGCTCGTCGCCATCGGCATCGTGTTGGTCAATCTGCGCGGGCGTTAGCAAAAATCACCTGCGTGCAATAATCCTGTGCATGGAACAGCGGGTCGACCTCGAGCAGTTCCGGCTCGGAATGAGGACCCTCGCCGGCGCCGTCAATATCGTGACCTGTGCGCATTCCGGGCACCGCTATGGAATGACTGCGACCGCCGTGTGCTCGGCCACCGCAGAACCGCCGACGGTGCTCGTGTGCCTTAACCGCCAGACGACGACCCACGGCGCGGTCGAGAAAGCGGGCGTTTTCTGCGTGAATGTGCTCCGCGCCGAGGACTCGGAGCTTTCCACCGCGTTCAGCGGCGTGCAGCCCGGCGATGCGCGTTTTCGCTCGCGCAACTGGACCCGCCTTGCAACCGGCGCGCCGGTGCTCATCGACGCGCTCGCAAGCTTCGATTGCCGCGTGGTGAAAAGCCTCGCGCATGGCACGCACACGGTGTTCCTCGGGGAGGTCGAGCAGATCCTGATCGGGAAGAAGGGCAAGCCGCTGATGTACGCGGGCGGCCAGTACGCCAAGCTGGCTTCGCTCCTGCACGGCGAGCCGCTCCCGGAGGGACTGGACTATTGGGGCGTCTGAATGAGTCCGGCGCCGCCGCGCACGCTCGGGCAGCTCTTTCTCGGGTTTCTCTCGATCGGCGCGCGTGCCTTCGGCGGCGTGCTGCCGTGGGCGCACCGCGTGCTGGTCGAGGAGCGGCGCTGGCTCGCGCCAGGGGACTTCTCCGAAGTGCTGGCGCTGTGCCAGTTCCTGCCCGGGCCGAATATCGCCAACATGTCGGTCGTGCTCGGGCGGCGCTGGTTCGGTTTTCCGGGCGCGATGGCCGGTTTCCTCGGGCTGATGGCGCTTCCTTTCATCTGGGTGCTCGCGCTTGCAGCGCTCTATGCGGACTGGTCCGCGCAGCCGACGGTGCGCGCGGTGATCGCCGGGGTGGGCGTCGCAGGCGGCGGCCTTTTCATCGGTACGGCGCTCAAACTCGCGCGGCCGCTCGCGCGCAAGCCGGCCGCGGTCGTGATCATGGCAGCTTGTTTCATCGCCATGGGGCTGCTGCGCCTGCCCTTGTTGCTCGTGCTGCCGGTCGCGGTGGCGTTGGCATTGGTCGCGGCGCGCCGGGGCCTGGTGTAGCGGATGCTGGAGCTGTTCCTCCAGTTCGCGCTGCTCTCCCTGCTGGCGGTCGGTGGGATCAACTCGATCATGCCCGAGATGCACCGGATCGTCGTCGAGACCAAAGGCTGGGTGAGCGGCGCGGAATTCACTCAGCTTTTCGCGCTATCGCAGGCCGCACCCGGGCCGAACGTTCTGATCGTGAGTCTGATCGGATGGAAGGTGGCGGGTCTCCCGGGGGCGCTCATCTCGCTCGCCGGAATCTGCCTGCCAGCGGCGGCGCTCGCCTGGTCGGTGGGAGGGCTGTGGGAACGGTTTCGCGATGCTCCGTGGCGCTCGCTGATCCAGCGCGCGCTGCTTCCGGTAACGGTGGGACTGGTGTTCGCCGGCGGCTATGTGATTGCGACGCCCGACGGGCTCGACTGGCGAAATGCGCTCATTGCCTGCGCCAGCGCCGCGGCGCTCTATGCAACGCGACTGAATCCGCTCTGGATTCTCGGCGCCGGAGGGGGGGCCGGGTGGCTGCTCTTCAGGTAGGCGAAGGCCGTTTCCCGCCCGAGCGCGAGACGGACCGGATTTCGCGCGTGAGCTCGGCGTAGTTGTTCGCAACCCGGTATTGCGGAAACTCCGCCGCCACGTTCGCCGGCGGGCGGTACAGGATCCCCGCATGTGCCTCGGCGAGCATCGTCGTGTCGTTGTACGAATCCCCTGCCGCGATGGTGTGGAAATTGAGCGAGCGGAACGCCGCCACCGCCGCGCGCTTCTGGTCGGGAACACGCAGCCGGTAATCGCGCACCCTTCCAGTATCGTCTACCACCAGTTCATGACAAAAGAGCGTCGGGTATCCGAGCTGGCGCATCAGCGGCGCCGCGAACTCGTAGTAGGTATCGGAGAGGATCGCGATCTGGGTCTGCGCGCGCAGCGCATCGAGAAATTCGCGCGCGCCGTCGAGCGGGCGCATCTGCGCGATCGCGTTCTGGAGGTCGCTCAGCAACAGCTTGTGTTGCTCGAGCAGCTCGATGCGCCCGCGCATCAGTTTGGCGTAGTCCGGCTCGTCTCGCGTGGTCCTCGCGAGCCCAGGGATCGAGGTGCGGCGCGAGACCTCGATCCAGATTTCCGGAACGAGCACACCCTCCAGGTCGAGGCAGACGATTTCCAATCAAACCTCCGCGCAAAAGGGCGGAATTCTAAGCGAAGCGCATCGCGGCCGCCTTGTTCGCTATAATTCGCCCCCTTCGCGCCCGTAGCTCAGCCCGGATAGAGCACTTGGCTACGAACCAAGGGGTCGTGGGTTCAAATCCTGCCGGGCGCGCCAAACTATCAACGGTTTACGAAAACGTAGACCGTTTTTCTTTCTGCCATTGCTACCCCGTTGCTACTTGGCATCGTTGAGGTGTCGAACAAAGTTCCGTTTCGTGTGCACTCCGGTTTTGCAATGAGCAGTGTTTTCGACTACTCGCGGTTTATCACCTTTGGACCGGCGTAGGGCGCCAGGCGGTGGCGCCGCGGCTCCAAGCCTCGATTGCATCTGTACGCCAACGAACAGTTCGAGGACCCAGACGGACCGGCTCAGGGAACGTCTCATCGGAAAGGCGCTTATAAATCGTAGACCTGGAGATGCTCAAAATTTTGCAGACCTCCGCAAGCCGAAGCAGGCTGCCAGCAGGAAACTGCGCCCCCGTTGATCTCGCGTTCGGCTCACTCGCCGAACCTCCGGAAGATCGTTTCGTCCTTGGTACTTCCAAGCGGCTCATCTCTGAGCGCAGCCGCGCGATCTCACAGGCTGCAGCCTCCCGGTCCTGCAGCAGTTGCCCGAAAGTCAATCGCCCGGGATCCACTTGAAGCCGCTCGAGTATGTCGTTGCGCACTTTGTTCTCCGTCTCATTGAACAGCGGCATCGGTGCTCTTGACCGAGCGAGCATTGAGTATATACTTTGCGCATATACTTTATGAGGTGGTGAAAATGAAAACGGCCAAACTGTTTCAGAACGGGCAAAGTCAGGCGGTACGGCTTCCCAAAGAGTTTCGCTTCGAGGGCGATGAGGTGTTCATCAAGAAATCTGGCAGTGCCGTGGTTTTGATCCCTCTTGTCAATTCCTGGGATTCCCTGATTGGCAGTCTGGACAAGTTCACAAAGGACTACATGGCCGACAGGGATCAACCCAGGCAACAAAAGCGCGAGGCGGTATTTGAATGAAGGTCATGCTCGATACCAATACCTGCATTGCCATCATCAAACGAAAACCGCCGCAGGCGTTGAAGCGCTTTAACGCTTACAAGGTCGGTGAAATCGGAATTTCATGGGTAACGCTCGCTGAATTGGAGTTCGGCGTCGCCAAGAGCCAGCACCTCGAGAAAAACCAGGCAGCCCTCGACGAATTCGTTTTGCCTTTGGAGATTGCAAACTTCGATCGCGAAGCCGCCAGAGTTTACGGACGGGTACGAGCAACGCTGGAAAAAAGGGGAACGCCCATTGGCTCATTGGACATGATGATCGGGGCGCACGCCCTGAGCCTTGGCGTAACGCTCGCAACCAACAACACGAGGGAGTTTTCTCGTATCAAGGGATTGACCGTTGTTGACTGGCTGGATAGCAGCGACTAGATTCCGATGCCGGGCAGCGCCGAATCGCTGAACGTCGCCGCCGCGATCTGCTTCTTTCAGTCGAGCTTGGCCGGTGCCGGGGCGTGAACCGGGATCGGCATCAGGTCTTCGCCGAAAAACAGGTTGCCGGAGTAGATTTGCGACATCTCCCTGATCATGCGCCCCTTCACACCCGGCGCGTCCATTTGCTCGGTGATGTGGCTCGCAAGCAGGTTGCGCAGATTCGCGGCCTGGCCCAGCCGCGCGCGTACCCGCTCCCGGCCGTTATACCCGACCATAGGACTCGGCAGAAGGCTTTGCCGGCGAATGAATTGTGCGTGCGCGGGTTGCGTGAGATTTGCGTGACTTTGTTGGGACGAGTCCGGACAAGTACGGCGAAATTGGCGACGTGCGGTCCGGTTGGGTTTCAATAAATCAGTCACTTACCGACAGATAACGCCCTACGAACCAAGGGGTCGTGGGTTCAAATCCTGCCGGGCGCGCCATTTACGTCAAGCGGTTAGGTACCAAAGTGTCTAGCCGCTTTTTATTTGCATGGGGAGTTTTGGGGACTTTCTCTCCTCAAAAGCTTCCCGTGCAATCATCGCGAGGCTCCGGTTAGTCCGATGACGCTCAGCGTAGCTGAATCGTAACTCGTCGCACCACCAGCTATGCGGAATGATCCGCGGTCAACGTCCGCTTACGGCCATGACCGGCCATTCGCCAGCCCTACTGAATTACGTCATCCGCCCGGGCCAGGATCGATGGCGGGACGGTGATGCGAAGCGCCTTGGCGGTCTAAAGGTTGACCACGAACTCGAACTTGGTCGATTGCTCTACAGGAAGGTCGGCGCGATTGGCACCCTTCAGGATCTTGTCCACGCAGGTGGCTGAGCGACGATACAGGTCCGGGTAATTTGCCGCATAACTCAAGAGCCCTCCAACCTCGGCGTTTCCCCGTGCACCAAACAAAGTTGGAAGTCGGTGCCTTACTGCGAGATCTCCCAGTTGACGTTGTGCGGCATAGAAAATCGCGGCTGCAATAACGAGGAGAGCATCGGCGCGCTCTCGAACCATGGTCGAAAAGGCGTCCTCGAAATCTTCAGGCCCTCGCACCGACACGGACTGAACCCGCACCCCCAAAGCCGGGGCTGCGGCCTCGACTGTTTGCTGACCCTGCCGGCCGACGCGCGACCGGTTCGTCCCGTCCAGGCCTCGTGCGCCGCAACATGCGTTGGCGCAGCTAGTTCGTGTCCCAACGCAACGCGGCGCGCACCGCCGGAGCGTCTTGAATCTCGTCGACACGACGCGAGCGGCTTTCGTAAGCTTGCCACGTCGCTGCGTCCCAAATGCGCGTGCTCAGGCGAGCCTTGAGCAGCTGACGCACCCGAGGCAAATCGCCAAGCTGCAAGGCAGCCGTGACCATGATCTGGTCATAGAGGTCTTGTTGGGCATGGCTCGCACCGAGTTCACCGTGGCGCTGACGTACGGCCAACATCCGCTCAAGCGCTTCGCGGGGATTGTCCTGGTAAAAAGCTGCGCCGGCTTGGGCGAGCTCGTGCGCCAGCGCCGCCTGCGTGGAGCCCGTCCCTACAGAGCTCAGGTAGTCGAGCGCTGACTGCACTGCCGATACCCGCCCGCTACGCACCAGTGCCATGACGTGATGCATGGCAGTAAACCATAGTGTGCTTTGCGTAGCGCTACGCAAGGAGGCTTGCGCCAAGCGCTCCCAACGCGCCAGCCCGACGTCAACACCCTGGAATTCCAAGCGCGCCAGCAGCGAGGCGCCGTTTTGAACGTCCAAGTAAAAGGTGGACGACTGCGGATAAATCTCGCGGTCAAACAGATCGAGAACCTCGTCGAAACGGGCCTGCGAAAACTTAAACAACCCCAAATGCCACCACAAGTGGCCCCGAAAGAGGTTGTAGTCATCAAGAAATCGCGCGGCATCACTGAGCAGTTCGATGCCCTCTTGGGCACGACCCTGCATCTCGAACACATGGGTCAAGCCATGCAGGGCCCAAAGATCTTGCGGCTGCAAAGCCAGCGCCTCGCGCGCGCAACGCTCGGCGATTACGTAGTGGCCAACCTCCTCCATCGAGAAGGCATGTGCCGAAAGAAAGTGCGCATAACCAGGCGTCCGGGGGCCCCAATGGCTGGCCACTCCCGCGCTGACTTCGGCTTGATGTCGTTTGTCACCGGTCCAAAAAAGCGCACCTGTGTGTTGACGCAAAGCCAGCAAATCCAATGGCCACTCGACCAGGATTTGCTCCCAGGCCGCCGCACGAGCAGAAAAATCTTGCGCAATCCAGGCACGCAGAGCTTCTTGGTGCAACCGCTCCCGGGGATTGGCAGGCAAAGCCTCCGCCAGCAGCAGGTGTGCCTGTGCCTTGGGGTGGGCGTCGAGCATGCCTTCGGTCATGAGAGAGTAGCCCTTGAGTACATGAGCAAGGACAAACTCCGGAAACTCCTGCAACAGTGCGTCTAAGCGATCCAGCACCCCCAAGCGATAGTAGTAGAGGTCGTCAATCAGGGCGTCGAAACGCTCAACAGCTGCGGAGCTGGCCGCACTGAGAGAGAGGCCCCGAACATCGATGATGCCAGCGTGCGTCATGGATTGTGATCTTTCTTTAGGTAGACGAAGCGGCGAGGGCGCGCTGGCTCATGGCGTTGCCAGACAAACCTGCCTGACGCCAAAAAGCATGCTCATCACCAGATCACCGGCACTGACGGTGCAAGGCCTGGGGATCGGGTCGCCGCGCCAGAACTTGCGCGCGACGCGAGTTGGTCTGCCGATACCTTCCCGTTTTGCCGTCGGTACGATAGATGCTCAGGTGCATGGACGCATTCCCTCGTACTGCAATGGTACCGGTTTCCCAGAACGCATATGGGAAGCCCCCGGCGCGACAGCGACCATCTACGGCCTGCCACTTTTCCCACAAATCCCTTCGAGGCCAAACCTGAATAACCGGTTCGGGTCGATAGCGGCCATACAACAGGATGGCTGTGAAATTTAGCGTAGCCATTTCGTAGCTTCGCCGGCCTTCCACAAATCGCTTTACCGCTGTTTCTGGCTACGTTGGAAGAGGGCGGGCGCTGCAGGCAATTGATTTAACAAGCTGCAATTTTCATCTTGCCAACTACGAACCAAGGGGTCGTGGGTTCAAATCCTGCCGGGCGCGCCAGACCTTCTTAGCCTCCGATTCTGGCGGGGCTTTTTTGTATCGATTCATCCCGTATCAATGCGAATATCTGCATCCGGCCAACAGCGGTCACTCGAAGATCGGGTATGTCATCGACGTTGGATGCTGATGCGAATCAGGCAGTCGGTGGCTGCGCCGCGGCTGCCCCCGCTGCCGCTCCCGCCGCCGCGAGTTCCGGCCGCGTGCCCGCAGCTCCAGTCGTTTGTACGGTGATCGCGTTGGAGGAAAATTCAATTCCCTTCTCGCCGAAGACCCCGTAGATCCGCTTGAGCGCCTCGCGCTGCACCCAACTCGGCTTGAGCGGACGGGCGGTGAACTTGAGCCGGACCACCAGTGCGCTGTCGGTGATTTCGGCCACGCCCTGGAGCTTGAGCGGTTGCAGCAGCTCCTTGCCGAGCTCAGGGTCCTTCTGCATCTCCTGACCGAGCTGCTTCACCGTTTTTCGCACCTTCTCGAGGTCGGTGTCGCGTGCCAAGCGCAGGTTGAACTTGACGGTCTGCCAGTCGCGGCTGAAGTTGCTGATCGAGGTAAGCTGGCCGAACGGAATGGTGTGAATCTGCCCGTTCTGGTGGCGCAGGCGCACCGAGCGCAGCGAGATCTTCTCCACTGTGCCCTTGAGCTTGCCGGTGTCGATGTACTCGCCGACCCGGAACGCGTCGTCGGCCATGAAGAAGATCCCGGAGACAATGTCGCGCACCAGTGCCTGCGAGCCGAAACTGATCGCCAGGCCGAAGACCCCGGCGCCCGCGAGCAGCGGCGTGATTTCGACGCCGAGCTGCGACAGCGCAAGCAGCACCGCGACCACGAGAATGGCGATGCCGGCCAGGATGCGCAGCATCGGCAAGATGGTGGTGAGCCGCGAGGCAGGATGCGCGCCTTCGTCGTCGCTGTCGGACCCAAGGCCGGGTGTCGAGACCCGCAGCCGCTCCTCGGTCCAGTGGTGCAGATACCGCCAGGCAACGTAACCCGCAAACAATGTGACCGCTGCCGTGGCGAGGGAGCGGCGCACCGAAACCCAGGTCGCGGCGGGCACCAGCGCCAGCTCGTCCACCAGCCAGGTCTCGGCGAGCAGGATCGCGATCGCAAGCAACGCGGCGGCGGTGATCGAACGCTGCAGCAAAATGACCCAGCTGGCGTGGGACGAGAGGCCAAGCAGGGCATGCACCAGGTACGCCAGCGCGCCGATGCGCATCGACCAGGTGAACGCATGGTAAGCGGAAAATTCGAGCAGCAGCACGGAAATGGTCCAGGCGATCCACAGCCCGACGATCGAGGTCGCACCGATTCCGGACCAAAGGCGCGCCGAGCGCGGCGGCGCCGAGGCCGATGCGCGATAGCGCCACAGGGCAAGAGCGCATCCCGCCGCAACGAGAGTCCCCTGCACGAGCGCAATCACTTGCCCGGCGGGAATTGGTAACCCGGCGCGCAGCAGCACCGGCATCACCGAGATGCCGGTGAAGCCGATCAGGATCGTGACCGCGACGATCACCTTGATGTCGCGCGCCGCCGCGTCGCTCATGGCAATCAGGCGGAACCCGGGAAACTCCGGCCGCAACAGGGCTTCGATCAGGAACATGGCTATCCACCAACGCACCGCCGCCCAGAGCACCGCGATCGCAAACAAGTCGTGCTGGTTACCGGCGTTGAACCAGACCTCGATCAGAAGATATGCAGCCGCGGCAACCGCGACCCGCTCGGCCGCATCGAGCGCGAGCTGGCCGACTGCGCCCCGCGCGTGCAAGGCATCGGCCCTGTAGGCGAGCCGATAGCGTCTGGCGGCGCGGCGAACGGCATACACCAGCGCCGCAAAAATTCCCAATGACAATGCGATCAGGGCAAGCTGGTTCTCGAATGTCCGCTTGCCGGGAGTATCCGCAATGCGCCCCAACGCCGCGGCCAACTCCCGGTAGGCGCCTGGCGCCGCGGCGGCGACCTTCTCCCCGGATTCGCGCAGCACGGCCAGCTTCTTGCCGGCGCTGACGAGTTCGCCACCGACCTGCGTCGCCTGTTCCGGGGTGAGCGCGGCCGCCGGGCCCGCATGAACGCAGGCGGCAAGCAGCATCGCCGCCACCCATCTGGGAAATTGCCCTGCGCGGTACGCACCAAGCATCGAACCCTCCCCGCATGCCCTGTCCGCCGCCATCTGTCGCGGCAATGCAGCCAATACTGACGCTTCCGCGAAGTCTACATGCTGCGCCGGTACGGGCCACCGACGTTGAACCGGGCGTGGGTGATCTGCCCGAGCAAGCAGACACAGAAACAGATAGATCCTATGTAGGGCCGCGAGGGTTAACCTCTGGTGGCTTTCTCAACCGTAAAGAGAAGGAGACCACAAGATGAACCCCGCAACCCATGGAACGGAAGGAAGCGCAACGGCGCCGGTGTTGTACATGTCGCTGGAATTGAGCAACAGCGAGCCGAAGCCTGAAATCACCGAAGCTCGAGTGTCTTCTCCGGGTCGGTTTCCGCCCCATGGTCGATGGTCGCTTACCGGCCAGGAGCCGACATTCGCCAATCCTCACCGGCGACGGTGATTCTGAGTACCCGTGCGTCGAGTCTTTATTCATACGGAGACCGCGCTTATGGCACTCAAACAATGCTTAGGAGTTTACGAAACGAGGGCATAGACTGGTTGGGCACCAGACGAGAGCCGCGTCGTCGGGCGGCATTACGAGCGCGAGCCTATCCGCGGTTTTCTGACGTAAGGGAGGAGTCCCATGAAACGATCGATTCTTTATGCGGCAAGGTTTTTGTCAGCGGCTACAGTCATCGTCGGCGTGAGCTTGCTTGCCGTGAGCGAAGGGTGGGCGCAGCAGAAACAGAAAGTTTCCTACAAGGTAACCGCAGAAAATTCCAAATACACGCAACGAAACACCATCGATGTGGGAGACGAATCCGGCCATCAATTGGTGATGTTCGAGATTCACCGTACCTTTCCGAGCAACGCGCCCGTAATCAATGGCGTCAAGCTCAAGGAGACGTGGTCCCGTGGCTACGCCGACTATGTCAACAGCAACGGCCTTAGCACCAACTACGCCGTCTATGTGCTCGAAAACGGCGATCAGTTTCACACCCTGTCGAGCACGATGGGTCAGGCCGATGCGGCGGGAAAACGTACGACCGTATCCGTCGGACACATCCGGGGCGGCACCGGAAAATTCGCCGCGATGAAGGGATTGCTGCGGTCAACGGGCTTATCCGACGGCAAAGCGGGCTTCAACGAGACGCAGGCGGAAATCGAATACTGGTTTGCAAAGTAGCCCCCGCGAGGTTTGTGGTGGTTCGGGGTCTGGCGCCGGCTTGATTTGGCGAGTATCGAAGACTCCGGACCCACCGCAGGCTGAACGGCTCTCGCAGTCGAACCCCGTTCGTTAGCCGGCGACCGCTTTCGGCCAAGTGCGGTCACTCAGGAACCGCGCCGGCGGTGGTGAGTTGGTTCATGAAGAATTACCTTTCCCGCGCTGCGCATTCGCAAGGTGTGCGATCGCCTCGCACAGATCTTCGACGGTATTGTGCGTGTGGACCAGGTCGCTCACTCCCGCCGCGGGCGCGCTGGCGCGCAGCTCCTCGGCGATGTGGCCCGAATGCCGTCCCCACGGCGGCACCGCCTCAGGATCGGTCCTCTTGCCGCAACTATCAATCAGCCTCTTCCTTCTCGGAGGAGCCATATACGGTAGGTTGGGCTAAACCGCTGGATTCAGTGCGCACGCCACCACCCTCATCGCGGAAATGAATTCTCAACCACCCGCTACGCTATTCCGCCACGCTGGCGCCCGAGCCGCCCATTTCCTTCGGCAAGTCCTTCAGCTTGGGCAAGCCGTCCTTGATGCGCAGCACCGTGTCCTGATAGTGCACGTGAACGCCAGCGTGGTACGGAAAGCCTGGAATGACTGCCGCATACACGTCCGTGAGCCCCATGGTTGGATGCTCGGTAAAGATGTGACCTCCGCAGGTCTTGCACCATTTGCGATAGCTCCGCGGCGTCTTGTTGTAGGTGCCGATGTTGTCCGCTCCTCGGATGACCTGCACGGCCTCCGGTTTCCACAGCGTGAAGGCGTTGACAGGCCCTGCCGACCAGTGCCGACACGACTCGCAATGACAATAGCCCATGCCGACCGGCTCACCGCTGACCGTGAACTGAACTGCGCCACAAAAGCAGCTGCACTTGTAAGATTTCCCGGTGCTCATGACGCACCTCCTTGGTGATCCGCCCGGCGACCGGGGCCGGAGCTCGCATTGTTTCAGTGTTCAGCCGACGCGGCAGATGCAGTTCGGCCCTCAAAGCACTCTTCTAACCGTACGAATCCAAATGTGAGGTTCGCTGCGATCTGCAAAAGTTACCCTCATTTGGCTGGCTTGATGTTCTGATTTACGCGAAACAGGTTCGTCGGGTCGTACCGCTTCTTGATCTTCGCGAGACGATCGTAGTTCTTCCCGTAGGTTGCCCTAATGCGATCCTCTCCCTCGTCCATCATGAAGTTCACGTATGCGCCGCCCGCGGAGTACTGATGCAGCGCGGCCCAGTAGTCCTTCGCCCACGCGGAGATTTTTTCCTTATTGGCCGGGTCCGGATCGACGCCGACCATGACCTGGGCCCACACCGCATCTCGGTAGCACCACGGCGTGCTGCTATTCTTGACGCGGCTCGCGACACCGTTGATCGGGTACAGGTGCATCGTCGATTGCATGGTCGGGAGCCTTGCGCCGTACTTCACGTGCAACGCGATCGCTTCGTCGCCGAGCTCGCGCACGAAATCGGCCTTCCAGTACCACTGATGGCCGGGCGGATAGAGCGCGTCGAACATGCTCTGCAGGGCCGGATGCGGTATCGGCCCGACCATGTCAAGCGCTGGGGTCTTGAATCGCCGAATGGGCTTGAACACCTGCGCCGCCTTCTGGACCGGTCCGGTGTAGCACCACACGATGCCGCACATCTTCTTGTTGTGCAGATGCTCCGGGAAGGGTGGGCCGGGCGGCACGGTGAGAAGGGCGAAGAAGCCGCTGACGGTGTTGGGCGCCTTCGTGATGAAGCTGCGATACCAACGCATTATTTCGGTCGCGTCTTCCATCGGCCAGAGCATCGGTCCGGCGTAGTTCGTGTGAATGGGGTGCGCCTTGAAGAGAAACGACGTGACGACGCCGAAGTTGCCGCCGCCGCCGCGCACCGCCCAGAACAGATCGGGGTGTTCTTTTGCGCTCGCCGTGACGAACCGTCCGTCAGCCAGCACCATGTCGACGGCGAGCAGGTTGTCGATCGTCAGGCCGCATTGGCGCGTCAAATAACCCAGTCCGCCGCCGAGCGTGAGGCCGCCGACGCCAGTCGTCGAGATGATTCCCGACGGAACGGCCAGACCGAACGCGTGTGCCGCATGGTCCACATCGCCCCACAGCGCGCCGCCGCCGGCCAGCACCGTCCGCTTATTGGGATCCACGCGGACGTACTTCATGAGCGAAAGATCAATGACCAGGCCGTCATCGCAGACGCCCAAGCCGCCGGCGTTGTGGCCGCCGCCGCGGACGGCCACGAGCAGCTTGTGCTCGCGGCCGAAGTTCACCGCCGTCATGACGTCGGCCACGTCAGCGCAGCGGGCAATCAGGCGCGGACGCCGATCGATCATTGCGTTGTACACCTTGCGAGCCGTGTCGTAGCCGGAATCCTTGGGTTGAATCAGTTCGCCGCGAAGCAGCGGCTTGAGATCGCTGATGTTGGATACAACAGTCATGGAAGTCCTCCCTTTACGCGTTTTTGGCCGAGGCACAGCTTGCGTCAATCGACGGCGAGAATACACCCGTGGGCCTCTGGATTTCTACCCGTACGCGCGTGCTCAGGGCCGTCTTGTGCGGCGCGACGCACGCGTCGGCGTTGACTCGCGCCCTGTGACGGGATCAGCAAACAGTGCGAGGAGCTTCGACAAAATCAGGTAGGGGCGCGTGCCGCTGTATCTGATCGAGCGCAATTTTGCCGAGCAACCGGAAGCCGCTTCTGACGGTGCCGCTGCCATCTGACCTCATGCCCGAATTATGAACAGTTTGGAGCCGCATGTTTACAACTCAGGGGGCACCGATTTGGGTACGATCTCACTTGCCCGGCCGCCTTCACCCGACTGTCTGAACGGCCGCTCTGGGTCGAAACCAGCCGTTCAGGAGACTGGCTTCGGTATCGTCAAAACCTCTAACCAATGCCCAGCTTCATCCTGCCGGGCGCGCCAGACAATCGACCAAGAGCCTCCGCATCATGCAGGGGCTTTTTCATTTGCGCGCGATCATTTGGCGATCACCCAGCGGCCGGATCCTCCGGTCAGACCCAGAGTACGGACTTGCGGAAGTCGAGGTCCGTGCGCAGTGCCCCGGCGGGCCCCGAGTGGCTGACGCGTCCGCGATCGAGCACGTACACCTGATCGGCGAGCGCAAGGACGAGATCGAGGTCGTGCTCGATGATGAGGATCGCGATCTCGCGCCGCAATTGGTCGAGCGACTTGAAGACTTCTTCCACCACTGCGGGCGCGAGTCCTTCGAAGGGCTCGTCGAGAAGCAGCAGCCGGACGTTGCCGGAGAGAGCGCGCGCGATGGCCACCATCTGCTGCTCGCCGCCGGACAGCAGATCGGCCTTGGTGTCGAGTTTGGCGCGCACCTGCGGAAAGTAGCCGAAGATGCGCTCCTCGTCCCAGTGCACTCCAGCGCCGTCGTGCGACGTCCTCGACAGGCCGCCGAGCTTCAGGTTCTCCGCCACGGTGAGGCCGGGAAAGAGCCGCCGCCCCTGCGGCACCAGCCCGATTCCGGCGCGCGCGATGTGCTCGGGGCTGCGGCCGTTGATCGCCTCTGCGTTGAAACGGATCGCGCCGCTCGAGGTGGCGACGAGGCCCATGATGCTCCTGAGCGTGGAGGATTTTCCCGCGCCGTTGCGGCCGAGCAGCGCGGTAACCTGGTGGGCGCGTGCCACCAGGGACACGTCGTGGAGGATGTGGCTCTTGCCGTAGTGGGTGTTGACGCCTTCGAGCTGGAGCAGAACTTCGCCGCCGGCGGGCGCGGTTGACACGCGTTCCGCCATGACCACCTTTCGGCCGCTGCCGAGGACTGTCGCTGCGCTATCGGTGAATACAGGCGGTCTTTGAATGGGGGGAGGGCGCGGCACGGCATGATAACGAGTCAATCCATCCTGATCTCCTTGCTCGACGGTTTCCCGGTGTCCCATAATTGGGTTGCGGCGCCAGTGCAATTTCGCGCAGGAAATCCGCTGCGGCATCAAGCAGGGTGTCTACGCGCAAAGACCGCCTGCGAACCCTGAGGCGCGTGCCGAAATCGGGGATTCATGACCTATGGCCAAGTTGTCGCTTGATTTTGCCTGCGCCCTCTATGACCGGATGCAACCGCTCTATACCGGGGAGGTGCAAGTCGATGAGGCAAGCGCGTCGGCGTGGCGCTCTACACGATGACGGCCGCGGTCTTCATTCGCGGGCTCTTGCAGCATGAGTATGGAGTGGACCTCTCGAAAATTCGCTGGGTCCAGGGCGCGATCAATTCCGCGGGATCGCACGGCGATCCCCATGTGCTGCCGCTTCTCAAGGCTGTAACGATGGAGACGGCCGACCGCAGCAAATCGCTGGATGACCTCCTCGTGTCAGGCGAAATCGACGCGACCATCGGAACCAGCGTTCCTCGGTCGATCCGCGGAAATCCGGCCATCGCGCGCCTCATTCCTGATTTTCGCGAGATCGAGAAAGAGTACTACAAGCGCACCAGGATCTTCCCGATCATGCATCTCGTCGCGATCCGCAAGGACGTTTACCAGAAGCATCCCTTCGTGGCGACGAGCCTCTACAACGCAATGGTCCGATCGAAAGACCTGGCCGTCAAGAAAATGAAGAACCTGCGGGCGCTGCGCTATATGCTGCCATGGTTGGCGGCGGATCTCGACGAAATCGACGAGGTGTTTGGGGACGATCCATGGCCGTATGGACTCGAGGCCAATCGCCCGACACTCGAAGCCCTCGTCACCTACCTGCACGATCAGGCGATGATCGCAGAGACAATGCCTGTGGACGAACTCTTCGTTTCCACCTACGGCCACACCGCACCCGCATATTGATTGGTCCGGAATCAGCAAGCCATGAGCAATCTCGACGCGGCGATCAATGACCTTGTGATCGCCAATCGCATTCTGGCGAAGGAAGACGTGGTGGACGCCTATGGCCACGTCAGCATTCGCCACCCGGACAAGCCGAAACATTTTTTCCTTGCACGGTCCCTTGCGCCGGAACTGGTCGAGCGCAACGACATCGTCGAATTCGGCCTCGACGGCGAGCCGGTACGGGACGAGAAGCGTGCGCTTTATCTGGAACGCTTTATTCACGCAGCGATCCTGGAAGCACGGCCGGATGTCATGGCCGTGGTTCACGCCCATGCCGAGGACATCCTTCCTTTCGGGATTGCCCGGGAAACGCCGCTGCGGCCGGTCATCCACGCGGGCAGCTTCATCGGCGCCCATGTGCCGGTGTGGGACATCGCCGACAAATTCGGCGACACCAATGTCCTGGTCTCGAACATCGAGCAGGGGCGCGACCTGGCGAAGTGCCTTGCCGGGAACAACGTCGCCTTGATGCGCGGCCACGGATTTGCGTCCGCGGCGCGCTCTCTCATCGAGGTCGTGCGCATGTCCGTCTACCTGCCGCGTAACGCCCGTGCGCTGCTCCGGGCGAAGCAATTGGGCGGTGAGATCAAATACCTGTCCAAAGGCGAGATCGCGGCCCGTGACGCGGGTTACGGCCCCTATTCGACCGAAACCTGGCGCGCCTGGGAATACTGGGCGAACAGGGCAGGCTGCGGTCACTTGCTCAGTCGGCTGGATGGCGGGCACGTTCACGGGAAGAGCTGAACGGAATCAGAGCAGCGCTTGGCGAATGGCCTGCTCGGTCGCACTTGGTTGCTTGCTCCCTCGCGGACCATTTCCGGATCCGACGGATCCCGTCAGCGCTTGCTTTTGCGCTTGCGCTCCAGAATCAGGTTCGCCTCGCGAAACGCCTTCGCGTAGAGGTCCGGGTAGTTCGCGCGGAGTACGTGCCAGTCGCTCGCCTTCAGGCGGTCGAGTTCGCGGCTCGCCACGAATTCGCTGTACTCGAGCGAAAGAGAGCTGAGTTGGTCCTTGACGATCTCCTCGACACGCAAGTCCCGCACGCGCTTCAGGCGCCCGAGTGTCGGCGCCTTGACGTGAGCAGTTGCCTGCAAGTGGTGGGGTACTTCCACCTCGGCAAGCTCGACTGTTTCCCGCACGCTGCGCGAAGTGGAGATCGCGGTCGCAACCTTACGGCAGTCGTCTTCGAGCTTGGCAAGCTCCTCGGCAATGGATGAAGATTCGGAGTCAGACGTCACGATGCGCCCTTTCTGGGGCAGTTTCCAGTATATCGCCTACCTGCGCGCGCCGTACTCCGCGCGCAGCCGTTTCGCGCCCTCGACCATCGCGCGGAGCTTCCCGTCGGCTACGTCGCGCGGCAGGTACTTCATGCCGCAGTCGGGCGCGAGGATCACGTTTTCCGGCCGCACGTAAGGCAGCGCGCGCTTGATGCGCGCAACCACAGTCCCGGGCGTTTCGACCGTCATGTCGTTCAGGTCGAGGCAGCCGACCATGATTTTCTTGCCCTCGAGGCGGGCGAGCACCGCGCAGTCGAGGTTGGATTGCGCGGTCTCGATCGACACTTGCTGGCACGAGCACCCGGCAAACTCGGGCAGGAACGAGTAGCCCGAGGGTCGCTGGTGGATGATCGCGGCATAGCCGAAGCAGATGTGCACCGCGGTAGTCCCGGTCACGCCCTCGAGCGCCCGGTTGAGTGCTTTGAGCCCGAACTGGCGCGCCTTCTCGGGACGCGCCTGCATGTAAGGCTCGTCCACCTGCACGATATCGGCGCCCGCGGCGAAGAGGTCACGGATCTCCTCGTTGACCGCGACCGCGTAGTCCATCGCGGCCGCTTCCTCCGAGGCGTAGAAGTCGTTCTGCGCCTGCTGCGACATCGTGAACGGGCCCGGCACGGTCATCTTGACCAGGCGCGTGGTGTGCCGCTGCAGAAACTTCAGGTCTTCGACCTCGACCGGGTGCTTGCGCCGGATCCGGCTGCAGATCCGGGGCACGGGATTGGGGTGACCCGAACGGTCAAGCGCGGTGCCGGGCTTGTCGAGGTCCACACCCTCGAGCGCAGTGGCGAAGCGGTTCGAATAGCTCTCGCGCCTGATCTCGCCGTCGGTGACGATGTCTAGGCCCGCGTGCTCCTGCGCCTTGATCGCCATGATCGTGGCATCGTCCTGCGCTTCGGCGAGCCAGGGCTCCGGAATCCGCCACAGCTCTTTCGCCCGCACGCGCGGAGGAAAGCTCCCGGCGAGCTTCTTGCGGTCGATGAGCCACTCGGGCTGCGGGTAGCTTCCGACCAGCGTGGTGGGAAAGAGCATTGATTTCCTTTTTATTCGCGCAACCGGATCGAAAGGCTTTGCGTGGATCTGCCGAGCAGCCCGAGCGAATCGAAGATCCTCGCTTCGGCCAGACCGCTTCCGCTCGGCCCCACGAGCGTACGCGCATCGATGCAGATCCATTCGCCTTGCGGTTTGCGGAGCAGGTTGATGGTGAGGTCGGAGTTGACGAAGACGTAGCGGCCGAAGTCGAGGACGGCGCTGATGCCGTTGCCCGAGTCCGCGGCGACCGCGACGCGCTGGATCGCGCTCGGATCCTCGCCGGCAAGCAGTGGATGCCGCATCCGGAACCAGACGGCACAGGGTCCGCGAAAAAAAGTGCCTTCCGCAATCCGGGCCTCCATCAGATCCTGATAGCCGGTCATCTTGACCGAGAAGGGAAACCGGGCTGCGGGCGACTCGCCGAACGAACGCGGCGCGAAGGGCAGCGGGTGGCCCGGAAGGGCAGACGGGATGCTCACCTCCGCGTCTCGCTGCGCGAGGGCGGTGAAGCGGGCAACCTCCTTCCCGCCGGCATTCAGCCGCGCGGAAAAATGAGCGACATTTCTTCCCGCGTACTCGGTCTGAACCTCGACCGCGAGTTCCGCGATCGGGATCGGGCGTAGCAGATTGGCCGTCAGGCGCGCGATGTGCGTGAGTTCGAGCGCCGCCGCGGCGCGCTCGATCTCGCGCGCGACCAGCGCGATCGGCGGTCCCGCGTGCTGGTGCTCCGGATGCCACGGGCCGCGGGTCAGCCCGGTCGAGCAGTAAGAGCCGCTTTCGAGCGCTACGTAGGCGCTTGACGGAGGCTGTAGCGAATCGGGACCGTCGTGCAATAGAGAAGACTCAGAACCCCGGCGCCGCCTGCGGCACGTAAATCAGCCGTTTCTTCGCCAGGCCGCGCAGTTCGAACTCGCCGATGGGCCTCAGCGGGCTGGCGCAGCGCTCGGCGAACGCTTCGGAGGCGACGATGCGGTGATCGACCTCCTTGGTGAGGCTTTCGATCCGCGCCGCCTCATTGGCCGCCGACCCGATCACCGTGAACTCCAGGCGCTCCGGAATGCCGATGTTGCCGTAGGTGACTCGCCCAAGGTGCAGTCCGATGCCGAAACCGAGCGGCTGCTTTCCTTCCGCGATTCGCTTGGCGTTGTACTCCCGCATGCGGCCTTCCGCGTCGAGCGCGGCGGTGAGCGCGTCGTCGCAGGCGCGCTGCTGGCGCGAGTCGCCGTCCACGAGCGGGAATACCGCCAGCACCGCGTCGCCGATGAAGCGCAGCACTTCGCCTCCGTATTCCACCACCGGCTTCACCATGCACTCGAAAAAACGGTTCAGCGTTTCCAGGAACTCCTCCTGCGGCATGGTTTCGGCGAGCGTGGTGGATTGCCGCAGGTCGCAGAACCAGATCACTACATGCAGATCCTCGCCGTCGCCGCGCTTGGTGAGGCCCTTGAGCACCTTGTCGCCGGTGTTGCGCCCGAGGTAGGTCTGGAGCAGGGTCGTGCCGGTAGTGTGCGCCGCGTGTACTTCGTAAAAGCGGCTCAGGACCGGGACGATTTCGTGGATCCGGCCGAGATCCGCGGTGGTGAATCCGCCCGGGCGGTCCGCGGCAAGCGTGAGCGCGTTGATCTGGCCGTCCGAGAACGTCATCGGCATCGCGACGTAATCGGTCATCCCTTCGCCGTGCAGGTCTCTGAGGATCGGGTAGTCGAGGACGGGATTCGCGCCGTCGAGCCGGCGACGGATGCCCCCGGCGCCGTTGAAGATCGGCATCATCGGGCTGTCGCGAACCATCGGGCTGTTCAGCCGTTCGTGGGTGAGGACGAAAGAGTGAATCCTGTCGCGATCGGGCCTCCAGGTGTAGCCGCTGCCGATGAGCAGCGGGTGGAGCGTGCGGATAAAGACCGAGAGGCGCGCGACCGGCGCGCCGCTCGCGCGCAGCATGCGCCCGAACTGCTCCGTCAGATCGGCCGGCGAACTGCTGTTCCAGCCCTCGCGCAGGACCCAGTCCACATACGCGCTGCCATGGCTTTGCGTCGCGCCGGCGCTGGAATCATAGTTGCCGTCCTCGTTGTAGGTGACGCCCAGCTTCTCCAGCCAGAATGCGAGGTAGCCTTTGATGGAGGCGGCTTCCTCGATCGGATTCTCGTAGCTCCAGACCGAGTTTTCCGCTTCCCGGTCGCCGACCTTCAGGGTCCAGTACGAGGCGTTTCCCTTGAATGGGCAATGCGTGCGGTAGCGCGCGCGCTGCATCAGGTCCATGCGCACGTCTTCGCGCGGAAAATAATAGACCGGCGGTAGCCTGGATTCCTTGAACAGCACCGCCCGTTCGCTGTTCGCAACGACGACGCCGTTGAACTCGATCTGAACGTTGCGGCCGGGAATTTCGGCCGAGACCGAGAACTCCGGGAGCCCGCCGTCAGCGGGCCGCTCGTTGGTTTGCGGATCGTCCGACATGTGTCCGGTCATGGCTCGCAGCCGAGCCTTCCTTTCTTCGCGTGCTTGGTCATCTTGCCTCCACGATCAGAAATCTCATAGGAACGCGTGACAGGACTCCCGGATTCTATAACGCGAAGCTGTTTCATTTCGGCCGCTCCTGCTCCGGGAACGCCGACGGCGCGCCCTCCAGCCATGCGCGCCCGTGCGCATAGAGGCGTTCCACGACGGGTCCTTTCAGTTGCGGCAAGTCGAGTTTGATCGTGAAGCCGTTCCTGGTCTGCAAATAGGCCAGATGACGGTACCCTTCGGGAAAGCGGATCAGCAGTTCAGGATCGAGCTTGAGACTCGCCGACGGATCCACCGGATCCATGCGGTCCTTTTCGTAGATCGGCTGACGGCGCACGATGCCCCAGCGGCCGGCACGCCGTGCGACGAAATCGTAGAAGCGTCCGGTGCAGACCACGTCGACCAGCACACCGTCCACCGGCGCGCGCTGGCTGATCGTCATCTTCGTCTGCGCGACTGCGCGGTCTGCTTTGACGTCCACGCTCGAGCCGCCGAGAAAGTGGAGAATGCTGACGCCGCGCTCGAAGCCTGCCTTGCTGACCTCGATGAACTTTGCGGCCGGCCCCTGAAACCAGGTTGCGGTCATCCAGCCGTCCTCGTGCCACACGGTGCGGAAGCGTTCCCAGTCGCCGGCGTCGCGCCACAGCGCCCAGTTCTGCACCAGCTCGATGATCGCAGGCTTGTCGTCCATCCCGGCGTTCCTACTGCGGCTGGATACCTGCCTTGTCGCGCACTCCCGACCAGCGGGCAATTTCCGATCTGATGTGCGCGGCCAACGCCTCCGGCGTCGAGGTTTCCGGAACGAATGCGGCGTTCCCCATCTGTTTGCGAACGTCTTCGCGCAGCAGAACGGTCCTGAGCGCGTGGTTCATTTTCGCGACCACGGGCGCGGGCGTCTTCGCCGGAAATGCGAGCGCATACCAGGTCGTGACGTCGTAGCCGGCAATACCGGCTTCCGCTACCGTCGGCACGTCCGGCATGCCGGGAAAACGTCGCGCCGAGGTCACCGCCAGGGCCTTGAGCGCGCCGCCGCGCACCTGCCCCAGCACGGCGGCTGCGACTTCGACCAGCATGTGCGCCTCGCCGCTCTGCATGGCTGCGATTGCGTTCGGAGTGCCTTTGTAGGGCACGTGCAGGAGGCTTGCTCCCGAAAGCTGCAACAGCAACTCCCCGGCGAACTGCTGCGTGCTGCCGACCCCGACGCTGGCGAAGTTGAGCTTGCCCGGATTCTGCCTTGCCGCGCCGATCAGTCCTTGCAGGTCGCCATAGGGCGCTTTTGGACCCGCGACGACCACCAGCGGCATGGTCGCGACCATCGACACCGGCTGAAAATCGCCCGCGGCGTCATAGGGCAGCGACTTGTACATCACGGCGCCGACGGCATGGCCGTTGTTCAACAGGAACGCGGTGTAGCCGTCGGGCGCGGCGATGGCAACTTGATGCGCGGCGACCGTCCCGCCAGCGCCGGGGCGGTTCTCGACCACCATCGCCTGGCCCAGAAGCTCGCCGAGCGGCGGCGCGACGACGCGCGCGAGGATGTCCGTTCCGCCGCCGGCGCCGAATCCGACCACCATGCGCACGGGTCTGGCGGGCCAGTCCTGGGCCGCCGCGGCGAGCGGGGCACCTACCGCAACGGCAAGAAAAACTGCGCGCGCGAGGGACGTGGCCGATTTCCTGTTCGGCATCAGTCGACCTTGGCGCCGGAGATTTTCACCACGTCGGCCCACTTCACAATCTCCTCGCGCAGGAATTTGTCGAACTGGTCCATCGACATGCCCATCGGAACCGCTCCCTGCCTGGTCCATACGTCCTTCACTTCCGGAGCGCTGATGATCTTGTTCACCTCGACGTTCAAGCGCTCGAGGATCGGCCGCGGCGTACCGGCAGGGGCCATCAGGCCGAGCCAGATCCCGGCTTCGTAGCCCGGTACGCCTGCTTCCGCAACGGTCGGCACGTCGGGCAGCACCGAGGAGCGCGTCTTCCCGGTCGTGCCCAGCGCTTTCAGCTTTCCGGCGCGCACGTTGGGCGCCATGGTAGTGATCGCGTCGATCATCATCTGCACCTGGCCCCCCAAAATGCCGGTACGCGCACCGTCGCTTCCCTTGTAGGGTACGTGCACGATGTCCACGCCGGCCATCGCCTTGAACAGCTCGCCGGCCATATGGTAAGGAGTGCCAGGCCCGGACGATGCGTAGTTGAGGACCTTCGGCTGCGATTTCGCCAGCGCGATGAACTCCTTGAGCGAATTCGACGGTACCGAGGGGTGCACTACCATCAGGAGGTCGGAATAGTTCACGCCGGTGATCGGCGCGAGGTCGCGCATCAGCTCGAATGGCTTCTTCGGTATCAGCGTTTCGTTGACCGTGTGCGTGTTGGACATCATCAGCAGCGTGTAGCCGTCGGCAGCGGACTTCGCCACCGCGTCGGTGCCGACGATCGATCCGCCGCCGGGCCGGTCTTCGACCACGAACGGTTGGCCGAGCGGTTCCTGCAGCCTGGCGCCGAGGAAGCGCGCATAGATGTCTGCAGGACCGCCGGCGCCATACGGAACGATGATTTTCACCGGCCGGCTTGGATAACCCTGCGCGTGCGCTGTGATCGCGGCACAGGTCGCGAAAAACGCAGCGGCGAAAGCGGCGATCGGGCGCACCATGGGCTCCTCCCTGGGTGAAGATGCGAATTGCCGCGGAATTCTACGCGTCTGCGGTACTGGCACAATGATGCCTTCTCCTGTCCGGGTGACCAATGCAGCGCAAGAAGACGATCCCGATCCTTCCCTCCCGGGTCACGGTGGAGGGACTTGACCGCGCGCCCCACCGGGCGTTCCTGCGTGCGCTCGGTCTCTCGGACGCCGATCTGGAAAAGCCGTTCGTTGGCGTTGCGTCCACCGACGGCCGGGTGACGCCGTGCAATGCGCTGCTCGGTGCCTTTGCCCGCGAGGCCTGCGCTGGAGTGCGGGACAGCGGCGGCGTGCCGTTCGACTTCGCGTCGATCTCGGTCGCGGACTCGATGTCGATGAACCACGGCGGCATGCGGTTCTCGCTCGTTTCTCGCGAACTGATCGCGGACGGCGTGGAGGCGGTGGCGCGCGGCCACGCGTACGACGCGCTGGTAACTTTTGCCGGCTGCGACAAGACGCTGCCCGGAATGATGATGGCGATCACGCGCCTGAATCTTCCCTCCGTGTTCGTATACGGCGGCGCCGCGCTGCCGGGACGCTGGCGCGGACAGGACGTGACCGTGCTCGACGCGTACGAGGCGGTGGGCGGCGTTTACGCCGGCCGGGTCACCGAACAGGAACTGAACGAGCTGGAACACGTGTGCCTGCCGACGCTCGGCTCGTGCCCGGGGCAGTTCACCGCCAACACCATGGCGATGGTCTCGGAGACGCTCGGCCTCGCGCTGCCCGGCTCGGCGACGATGCCCGCAGTGGCGCCGGAACGCGCCGCGCAGGCTCGCGAGGCGGGACGCGTCGTCATGGAAATTCTCGCGCGAGGCGGACCTTTGCCGCGCCAACTGGTGACGCGGAGAAGCATCGAGAATGCGTGTGCAGCGGTTGCCGCGACGGGCGGGTCGACGAATGCCGGGTTGCATATTCCGGCGATCGCGCACGAGGCCGGGATCCGCTTCGATCTGGACGATTTCGCGCGCGTTGCGAAACGCACCCCGCTGATCGCCGACATGAAGCCGGGAGGGAGGTTTCTCGCCAAGGATCTGCATGAAATCGGCGGCGTGTACGCGGTGCTGAAGGAACTGCTGCGTCGGGGCGCGCTGCACGGCGATTGCCTGACGCTCTTTGGGACCACGCTGGCGCAGGAGTTGCACGATCACCCCGGCGCGGATGGAAAGATCGTACGCAGGGAACCGCTCATGCGAAGCGGAGGCATCGTCGTGCTCAAGGGAAACCTGGCGCCCGACGGCGCCCTGATCAAGATTGCCGGGCTCGAGACGCTGCGGTTCGAGGGTCCGGCGCGCGTCTTCGATTCGGAAGAAACGTGCGCCGAGGTGGTGCGGCGGCGCGCCTACAAGGCGGGCGACGTGCTCGTCATTCGCTACGAAGGGCCGCGAGGCGGGCCGGGCATGCGTGAGATGCTCGGCATCACCGCGTTGCTGTACGGCCAGGGCATGGGGGAGAAGGTCGCGCTGGTCACCGACGGCCGATTCTCCGGAGCGACGCGCGGCCTGATGGTCGGATACGTCTCGCCCGAAGCGTCCGTGCAGGGGCCGATCGCACTGGTGAGAGACGGCGACCGGATCCATATTGATGCAGCGAAGGGCACCATCACGCTCAAGGTTCCGGCTGCCGAGCTTGCCCGGCGGCGAGCGGCGTGGCGTGCGCCCCGCCGCGTTGCGCTTTCAGGCGTGCTGGAGAAATATGCCGCGCTCGTCGGGTCGGCATTTCGCGGCGCGGTGACGCATCGCGGCGCCGTTTCCCGCCGCCGCGATCGCTAGCCCTGCAGCAGATTCAGCGCCCACTCGCGCAATTTCCCTTTCTGGATCTTGGTCGCATTGGCGCCGGGCGTGACGGGAAAGGATTCGATCGCAAAGACGCGCCGGGGCACCTTGTATCTGGCGAGCCTGGAGGCCACGTGGCGCAGAACCGCCGGTTCGTCCAGGCCGCTGCCCGGCTGCAGAATGACAAACGCCACCGGCCTCAGTCCCTCGGCGCTCGGTACGCCGACCACCTGGCAGGCGCTGATCCACGGCAGCTCCTGCACCACCGATTCGATCTCCGCCGGGGATGCGAGAAAGCCGCCCAGTCGCAGCGAATCGCCCAAGCGCGTGAGGAACACGAACCGGCCGTCGTGCCGGGTGTAGCCCAGGTCGCCCGAGCGGTAGTACTCGTCCTCCGTCAGGGCGGCGAGGGTCGCGTCCGGGTCGCCGTGGTAGCCGACCATCCGGCTTGCAGGCGCGAAAAATTCCAGTTCTCCGGCCTCGCCGTGCGGCAGGATCCTCCCGCTCTCCGGGTCGCGCGCGCGCACCTGGGCCTGCGGGCACACCGGTCGTCCGCCCGCCAGCATGCGCTCTGAGACCGGCGCGTTTTCATCCTGGCGTGCGAACAGCGCCTGGATTTCACTCGTGCCGTACAGCCCCACCAGCTTCACGCCACGGGACTCTGCGCGCGCGACGAGATCGCCAAGCGCAGGATTGAATGCTGCGTAGCCGAAAAAGCGCACGCCGGGGAATGGCGCTGACGCATGGTCTTGCGCCAGAAGCTGGGAAAACGCTTCGTCGGTGGCGTTTGCATGTGTGACACGGTGCGTGACGATGTCCCGGGCGGCATCGGCCGCATCCCACGACGGGCGCATGACGAGCGGCCGTCCGGCTGCCAACGCCGCCATCGCGCTGCAAAAACCGAATACTCCGCAAAGCGGCGGCGCAAGCAGCAGCGCGGTGCCCGGGCCGATCCCGAAGCCGCGCGCGACGTCGAACGCATGCGAGATCACCGTGCGCTGGTCATGCAGCACGAACTTGGGTGCCTTGGTGGTGCCGGAGGTCGTGAAGATGATGCATCCGGCATCGGGCGCGGATCGGTCCTCGGCGAGCGGATCGCCGCCGGCAAGCGCAGAATAGGCGAGCACGCGCCGGCCGTGAACGGTCCGCGGCGTCTCTTCGCCCGTTTCGGCATATGCGACTACCGATGCAAGGCGCTCCAGCGCGCGTGGATCGCACGCCGCGAGGATCGCCGCGAAATCGATGCCGCGGAATTCCGGCCAGAAGACAAGCGTTTGCGCGCCCGACCGGCCGACGATGTCCGCCACCTCGTGGCTGCGAAAGCGCGTGTTCACTGACACCGCAATTGCGCCGATCCGGGCGCAAGCGAAAAATGTGGCAAGCCATGCCGTACCGTTCGGCAGCCATAGCGCAACGCGCTGACCTGGCTTGATCCCGAGCCGAATCAGGCCGTTGGCGACACGCCGGCTCTGGTCGTCAAGACTCTGGAAGGAAACCGGACGGCCGCGCTCGACGAGCGCCTGCCCGCCGCGTGACGCGCGCGCCGCAGCAAGTGCCGGAAGCGTTTCAGGAATCGCTGTCAAGCACCAAGCAGGCTAACCGCATGCAAAAAATCGCGCAACAACGCGACGCAAAATGTTTTTTTCGTGCGCTTGCGCACTTTCGCGCGGCGCGCCGAACTTTGCTGTTCGCGTGCAAAAAAATTCACGGAAACCGATTGTATTCGCGCAACGATGTGGATATCATGCTCGCTCGTTTTCGCGGTGCGCTCGCGCCGCGGACGAAATCGCAAGGACGATTCCCGACGTCCTCGGTCGGGATGACAAGGGGAAACGCATGGCATCCGTTGTGACCAAGGCGGATCTTGTGGAGGCCGCGGCGAAAGCCGGCAACCTCAGCAAGACCGCGGCGGGCGAGGCCGTGAACGCGATATTCGACGTGATCGTCACCAGCGTGGCGAAAGGAAACCGTGTGACGGTAGTCGGCTTCGGAACGTTTCTGCAGCGCACGCGCAAGGCACGTTCGGGCCGAAATCCGGCGAACGGCAAGGAAATGAGGATTTCGGCGAAGATCGTGCCAGCGTTTGCGGCCGGGCAGGGGTTCAAGGAGGCGGTCTCGGACCGGTAGCGCGGCAACGCTCGCGCCACAATCGGGCTGCGAAGCACGCTTCGCGGCCCTTTTTTTTAGCTTCCGGACGCACGCCGCGCCATGCCCGGCGTGCGAGCTGAACCTTGACGGGAATTAACGCATCTAACTACGTGTATTCCGAGGGCATTGCAAAGCACAATGGGACTTGGCAAAATCCGCCGGGAACCGGCCCCGTTCCATGGAAAACCTGCTCATCCTTTCATTAGACAGCCACGGCGTCCCGCACCGCTGGATCAGTTGGCAGCAGGCGTGCTTCTATTACGCCAAGAACCTCGTGGCGTGGACTCTCGGCGACGAGACCTTCACGTTCTACGGCGGAATCTCGCGCGCCACCGGGTTTCGCTCGAGCATCACCGCGCACTCGATCGTCGCGATCAAGGGCAAGGCGCACGCGGCGAAGGGCTTCAACCAGGTGCCGCCGCTCAACAATCGCGAGCTGTTCCGGCGCGACCGCCACACCTGCGGCTATTGCGGCGGCGAATATGGTTTTTTCCGCCTCACGCGCGATCACGTCACGCCGCTTTCGCGCGGCGGACGCGACACCTGGATGAACGTCGTGACCGCCTGCCGCCAGTGCAACGGGCAGAAGCGCAACCGCCTGCCGCAAGAGTCTGGCATGGAGCTCCTGTACGCGCCGTACGTGCCGAACAAGGCGGAGTTCCTGATTCTCACCAACCGGCGCATTCTCGCCGACCAGATGGGGTTCCTGAAGCAGCACGTGGCCTCGCACTCGCGCCTGGTCTTCGCCGCTGCCTGACTTCTGGCGTAGCAGCGGATTTCACCTCCTGGAGCGTGACGCGGAGGGGCGGCTGCGCATCACCGACGATTTCCTGCGCGCCTACCTGTTGCGGCCGGAAATCCGGCCGATCGAGGCTTCCTGCGCGGCCGAGCGGGCGCTGCATGGCGCGCTCATCGACGAACCGCGGCGCGCGGTGGCATGCGGCGGGGTCGATGCGATCGCCGATGAGGACGCGCGCGACAACTACCGCGTCCTGCTGCGCTTCCGCCAGCGGCTGCTCGACGCGGGCACGATCGAGGCCTGCTATGCGGCGATATTCCGCGGCGAGGACGTGGACGTCCCTCCGCTGTTCCTGAACCAGCTGACGCACGTCATCCTGCGAAACGTCCTCGATGGCTGCGAAGATCCGCTGCGGCTGCGCGCCGCGGAGCTGTTTTACCGGGAACAGAAGGCTACCCTGCGAGAGGGCGACATTCTGCTGGCCGACCTGGAGACCGTGCAGGCGCACGCTTCGGGCCGGCCGTTCGGAAATCTGGGGCGGCTCATCGTCGAGGCGCAGGGGCCGCTGGCGAGGACCGATCTGGACGTGCTGGACACGGAGAATGCCGCGCTCTACTGGCAGAGCGAATCGCGGCACGACACGGTGATCGGCTTCGCATTCGGGCGCGCCGCGCTGGAAGCGTTCTGCCGCGTCATCGAGGCGTGGATCGCGCATTTTGCCGGCATCGGAGTCGTGGTGAAGCCGATGCAAAGGATCGCGGAGGAACGCTGGGCCTGGCACATCGGGCTCGATGCGGAGTCCACCGCGATCCTGAATGAGCTCTGGAACGGCAATGAAGTCGAACCCGGCCGGATGCGAAAGATCCTGGCGTTGTTCCGGATGGATTTCCGCGACCCGGGCGCGATGCGGCCGGAAATTGCGGGGCGCCCGGTGTACCTCGCACTCAGCGCGGACGATGACGGGAACGTGCGCATGAAACCGCAGAACCTGCTCGTCAATCTGCCTCTCACGGACCCGGTTTGAAGCCGCGTTACTGGGACAAGGCGAAGCGCGAGCTTGGTCGCAACGACCCGCTGCTGGGCGCGATCATCTTGCGGTATCCGCGTATCCATCTGGTCTCGCGCGGCGATTCGTTTCAGACCCTGGCACGCTCGATCGTAGGACAGCAGATCTCGGTCAAGGCGGCCCAGGCGGTATGGCAGCGGCTCGTGGCAGCGGTTCCGCAGATGGCACCGCAGGCGCTGCTCGCGCTCGATCGCGGAGCGCTGCGCGCCTGCGGGCTCTCCGAACGCAAGGTCGAGTACATCGCCGATCTCGCGCGGCGATTTGCCGACGGCACGATCCGCGCGAATCGATGGCCGGCGATGTCCGACGAAGAAGTGATCGCCGAGTTGGTACAGGTGCGCGGCATCGGCCGCTGGACCGCGGAGATGCTGCTGATTTTCAGCCTGTTGCGGCCCGACGTGCTACCGGTCGATGATCTCGGGCTGCAACGGGCGGTCAGCGTTTCCTACCGCGCCGGGCGCAGGGTGAGCGAAATGACGATCCAGCGCATCGCGCGCGCATGGCAGCCCTGGCGTTCCGTCGCCACGTGGTATCTCTGGCGCTCGCTCGACCCGGTGCCGGTGGAGTATTGAGCCGAGGGGTAGAATCGCGCGGCGATGAAGACGACCTTCCTCGACTTCGAGCAGCCGATCGCCGAGCTGGAAAATCGCATCGAAGAGCTCCGCTACGTGCAGGACGATTCGGCGCTGGAAATCTCCGACGAGATCCAGCGTCTGGCGAAGAAGAGCCAGGTCCTGACCAGGGAGATCTACGCCAAGCTCACGCCCTGGCAGGTCGCGCAGGTGGCGCGCCATCCGCAGCGCCCCTACACGCTCGACTACGTGCAAATGCTGTTCACCCACTACCAAGAACTGCACGGCGACCGCGTCTTCGGCGACGACGCCTCCATCGTCGGCGGGCTGGCGCGCTTCGACGGCGAGTCCTGCGTGGTGATCGGCCACCAGAAGGGACGCGACACCAAGGAGAAGATCCTGCGCAATTTCGGCATGCCGCGGCCGGAGGGCTACCGCAAGGCTTTGCGCCTGCTGAAGCTGGCGGAAAAGTTCCGGCTGCCGGTCTTCACCTTCGTGGACACGCCGGGAGCGTATCCCGGGATCGACGCCGAGGAACGCGGTCAGTCCGAGGCGATCGGCAGGAACCTGTTCGAGATGGCGCGATTGAAGACCCCGATCATCGTCACGATCATCGGCGAAGGCGGCTCCGGCGGCGCGCTCGCGATCGCGGTGGGGGATGTCGTCATGATGCTGCAGTACGCGACCTATTCGGTGATCTCGCCCGAGGGCTGCGCGTCGATCCTGTGGAAGAGCGCGGACAAGGCGCCCGAGGCGGCGGAAACACTCGGCATTACCGCGGGCCGCCTGAAGACGCTCGGCCTGATCGACCGCATCGTCAACGAGCCCCTGGGCGGCGCCCACCGCGATCCGCAGGCGGCCGGCACGGCCTTGAAGAAGGCGCTGGCCGAGGCGTTCAGGCAGGTACGGGAAAAGAAGCCGAAACAGCTCGTCGAGGAGCGCCGCGAGCGCCTGATGGGCTATGGCAAATTCAAGGAAGCGGCCGAGCGCTGACGCGGCGCTGGTGGGCGCGGTACGCGCCTGCCTTGGCGCGCACGCATTGCGCGGAAAGCGCATTGCGGTCGGGCTTTCGGGTGGAGTGGACTCGGTGGTGCTGCTGCACGTGATGCGCGCGCTTGCGCCCGGGTTCGGCTTCAGCGTCAGCGCAATTCACGTTCATCACGGCCTCAGCAGGAACGCGGATGCATGGCGCCGCTTTTGTGGCGCGCTGTGCCGGCGCTGGACGGTTCGGCTTGCAGTCCGGCGCGTCCGCGTGACGCGCGCGGGCAGAGGACTCGAGGCCGCGGCGCGCGAAGCGCGCTACGCTTGTTTCCGCAATTCAAGAGCAAATGCGATCGCACTCGGCCACCAACTCGACGACCAAGCGGAGACTGTGCTCATGAACCTGCTGCGCGGCGCGGGGTTGGCGGGTGCGAGCGGAATGCGAGCGTCGGCATCGCTCGGCGAAAAACTGCTCCTTCGTCCGCTGCTCGAAGTGCCGCGCGAAGCGATCGTGCGGTATGCGAAAGTGCGGCGCCTTGATTGGATCGAAGACGAGTCCAACCGGGACGTGGCGCTGACGCGCAATTACTTGCGCCATCGCGTCGCTCCGCTCCTTGCGGCTCGATATCCGCGCTGGCGGGAAAGTCTTGCGCGGGCGGCGCGGCACTTCGCCCGGGCGGATGCCGACGCGAACCGGCTGCTGCGCGAATTTCTTTCGCAGCAGGGTCTGCGCGCGCCGAGCGAACGGAAACTGGCGGACATGCTGCGCCAGCTCTCCACGGCGAAGCGCGGCGCGCAGGTGCGAATCGCGCATGACGGAGCGGTGTTGCGTGTCTATCGCGACCGGGTCATGGTGAAGCGCGAGGAACCCGTGGTGCCGTTTGCACAGTTGCGCTGGTCAGGCGAGCGGCGTCTCGAGTTGCCGCAACTGGGTGGAGAGCTTCTCTTTCGTAAGATGCGCCGCGGGGGAATCGACTTGTCGAAGTTGGGGGCAAGCGGGGTAACGGTACGCTTGCGCTCGGGCGGCGAGCGCCTGCAGCCGGATGCGCGCCGGCCGCGACGCACATTGAAGAATCTGCTTCAGGAAGCCGGAGTCCCTCCTTGGGAGCGCGCGCGCCTGCCGTTGCTCTTTTGCGGCATGAATCTCATCTGGGCGCCCGGACTCGGCGTGGACGCGCGCTACCGTGCCGCGCCGGGCGCGTACGGGATGGTACCTGAGTGGTGCCCTCGCGGCTGATCTACAGCAGCGCGGACGAGGGCTGCCGCATGCCAAGAATCGACCTGCGGTACATGAATGCGAGCCCTAGTAGTAGGTCAGTTTGCGGATGAGCATGCGCCGGTTCACGCGGCTGACCAATGCGTTTAGCAAGAAAGTCGAGAACCTGAATCACGCGGTCGCGCTGCACTTCATGTTCTACAACTTCGGGCGCATCCATCAATCGCTGCGTGTTACGCCGGCGATTGAAGCAGGCTTAACAGATCACGTTTGGGGCTGGAAGAAATCGCCGCATTAACAGATACTGTCGAAGTCATTGCCGCTGAATCCCATACTTCGATATTCTCGCCTCAACGTCATCCGCTCTATGCCAATAGATGCGAATGTCTTGATGCGGAATCAGAACCCGCTCAAGTCGAGTTGAAGACACCTTGGACTCTAAATTATCTGCCTTATCATATTTTTCTCGATGTGAGAATGTAACGAACGCTTGCAATGATGGTGGGGCTTCCAAGGTTACAAGCGGCCTGTCAATAAGAAACCTGTACGTTAACGTTTCCATTCCGTGATCTGGCATACAAAGCGTGTAAGCCATCAGTAGTTCTATTGTTTCTTCTGGCTCCATATCGACGATTCCGAGGTCATAGCCGATGCTGTAACCGGTCATCCTCATGTCGATTTTTTGCATGTCCTCTGGTTTCTGCCCCTTTTTGATTCTTTTGTATTCGCATACCTCAACTACCGATTCGCCACGCGGATGAAACCATTCGTCAACCCCTCCACCGATCTTGACCTGGATTTTCTCTCCAGAGATATTTTCTAGCCTCCTGTTGACAGTGCCGTGGAATACCACCGATCTTTCATCAGGGAAATGTTCAAGGCGAACCTGAAAAGACTGGGTTGCCATGACTTTCTGATCGTATAACCAACGCAATTCAGGTTTTAGTCTTTCTGGTAGCAGATGCCCAAGAGCAGCGCCTACCGCATCAGAAATAAGCCCTTCCTTAAGAGCCCAATCAACCGTGAGGCCAAGTATGGAAGCAACGATTGCAGCTATGCCGACATGAGTGATGAGATTCGCCCATACGATATCCCAGCCATAAACACGTCCAGAGGGCGCTTCAACCAACAAAATTAGGATTAACCCAATCAATCCAATAGCAAGCAAGGTTGTCGTAGTAGCTAGCTTGCGCCACTTGGCTCCAACATCAATTGCCATCCCAACCCCTTTCGAAGACGTCCTCGGCGGCCAGCTACCGAACCAAGGCTTATTCTCCACGGATGGCCTCCCATAGACCAAACAAGATTGGTTCTATGAGGTCAGCCTAGCCTTGAAAATCAGGCCGAAATTTTGGCTTGGTTTTAAAACTGACCCACTACCCAAGCCCTTGTTTTTACGCAAAAGAGAGCATCGTCGTGTTATACTTTTTGATTGTTTGCCATCAGCTGTGGAGAAAACGGAATGGCGGTGGAACGAACCCTGTCGATCATCAAGCCGGACGCGGTGAAGAAAAACGCGATCGGCCAGATTCTGGCGCGCTTCGAAGCCGCGGGCCTGAAGATCGTCGCGGTGCGCATGAAGCATCTGTCGCGCACCGAGGCGGAAGGATTTTATGCAGTGCATCGAGAACGGCCGTTCTTCAGGGACCTGGTGGAATTCATGATTTCCGGACCGGTGCTGGTGCAGGTGCTCGAGGGAGACAACGCGATCTCCCGCAATCGCGACGTGATGGGGGCGACGGATCCGAGGCAGGCAGCGAAGGGCACCATCCGCGCCGATTTTGCGGCGTCGATCGACGCCAACGCGGTGCATGGTTCGGACGCCCTGGACACGGCGCGCTTTGAGATCGGCTACTTCTTCCCCTCGTCCGAGGTGTACTCGCGCTAGAGTGAAGCCGATGAAGGTCAACCTTCTCGATCTCGACCGCGCCTCGATGGAGCGCTGGTTCGCTTCCATTGGCGAGAAGGCGTTTCGCGCGCGGCAGGTGCTGCGCTGGATCCACCAGCGCGGCGCGGCTGATTTCGGCACGATGACCGATACCGCGAGGAGCCTGCGCGAACGCCTCTCCGACGCGGCCGAGATCCGCGTGCCGCTGGTGGTGGGAGACAGCACGAGCGCCGATGGCACGCGCAAATGGCTCCTCAAGGTGGATCGCGCCAACGCGGTCGACTGCGTGTACATCCCGGAGACCGGCCGCGGCACGCTGTGCGCCTCCAGCCAGGCCGGCTGCGTGCTCGACTGCGCATTCTGCTCGACCGGGAGGCAGGGGTTCAACCGTAACCTGACGACTGCAGAAATCATCGGCCAATTGTGGATTGCTCACCGCGAACTCGGAAACAAGTCCGGCCGCGACCGGCCCGTCACGAACGTGGTGCTGATGGGAATGGGTGAGCCGTTGCTCAACCTTGATGCGCTGATTCCGGCACTGAAGCTGATGCTCGACGACGACGCCTACGGGCTTTCGCGCAGGCGCGTCACGGTGTCCACTTCGGGCGTGGTGCCCGGCATGGACCGCCTGAGCGAAGAATGCCCGGTGGCGCTGGCCGTATCGCTGCACGCGGCCGACGACGCCCTGCGCGACCGGCTGGTGCCGATCAACCGCAGGTATCCGATCCGCGAGCTGCTCGCGGCCTGCAATCGTTATCTCGAGCGAGCGCCGCGCGATTTCATAACGTTCGAATACGTGATGCTGGAAGGCGTGAACGACTCGGTCGCCCATGCGCGCGCCCTGCTCCCGATCGCCGAGCGCGTGCGCTGCAAGTTCAACCTGATCCCGTTCAATCCGTTTTCCGGCTCGGGATTCAAGCGCTCAAGCCCGGAGACAATCCGCCGGTTCGCCGAGGTGCTGCAGCGCGCGGGGCTTACCGTTACCACGCGCAGGACGCGTGGCGAGGCAATCGATGCCGCCTGCGGCCAGCTCGCCGGAGAGGTCTCCGACCGGACGCGGCGCGCCTCGGCCGTGGCGCGCCGCGGCGCCATCCCGATCCGGGCGCTCGACGCATGAGCCGCCTGTTGGGGCTTGCGCTGCTCCTGGCCGTTGCCGGCTGCGCGGTGCCGCCGGCACAGGAGCCGGTCATCGAGACTGGCACGATCTCGGGCGAGTCGGGAGAGCCGCGCAACCGCGCCAAGATCCACACCGAACTCGCCTCGCTTTACTTTGAGCGCGGCAACATGGGCGTGGCGCTCGAGGAACTGCGCATCGCAACCTCTGCGGACCCGAACTATCCGCAGGCCCACGGCATGTTCGGGTTGGTCTACATGGGGCTGCGCGAGAACCAGCTTGCCGAGCAGAGCTTCGAGCGCGGCCTTCGGCTCGCACCGCAGGACCCCGACCTGAACCACAACTACGGCTGGTTTCTTTGTCAGACCGCGCGCGAGACCGAGGCGGTCAAGTACTTCATGCTGGCGATCCGCAATCCGCTCTACGTCACGCCGTGGCGCTCGTACGCGGCCGCCGGCACCTGCGCCCTGCGAAAAAACCAGATCAAGGATGCAGAGGAGTATTTTCTGCGCGCGCTCAGGATCGAGCCGGATGACCCGACGTCGCTCCTCCAGCTCGGCCAGATTCGATACCGGCAGGCCAATTACGACGAGTCGCGCAAGCTGGTCTCACGCTTCAACAAGCTGATCGAGCCGACGCCGGAATCGCTGTGGCTTGCGTTGCGAGTCGAGCGCAAACTCGGAGAGCGTGTCGCCGAAGCGGGCTTTGCCAGTCAGCTGCGGCGGCGTTTTCCCGGTTCGCGCGAGTACCAGCTGTTGCAGCGCGGCGAGTTCGACTGACGATGGAACCAGAGCGCGTCGAGCGGGCGTCGATGGCGGCGCAGGCAGATCCCGGGATCGCGGTGGGCGAGGCGCTCGCGGACCGCCGGCGTGCGCTCGGGTATTCGGTCGAAGATATCGCGCTCAAGCTGAAATTCCGTCCAAGACAGATCGAGGCACTCGAACAGGGGCGGTTCGACAGCCTGTCGGGTCCGACGTTTGTGCGCGGCATGATGCGCGGTTACGCGCGCCTGGTCGGGCTGGATCCTGATCCGTTGATCGAGCGCATCGCCTCGCGGTTCGCCGTCCCGGACGATCCGCTTGCCGCAGTCTCGTTGCGCAAGCCGATGCCGTTTTCCGACGGCTCGCAGCGGGTCAATGTCGTCTACGCGGCGCTTTCACTCGCCATGATCGGCGTGATCGGTGCGGTCGCTTGGGAGTGGCACGAGGAGCGCTCGGCAAGAAACCGGCTCGTGTTCGTGCGCGCCGCCCAGGCGCCGCTGGAGCCGGCGCGCGTGCCGGTCGAAGTGGCGGCAACCACGCTCGCAGCCGTCGAGCCGCCGCCGGCGGTGCAGGAAGCGGGTCGCCCCGCCGAGGTCGAAGAGCCCCGTGCGCAGGACGCTACGCGCCGGATCACGCTGCGCTTTGATCGCGAGTCCTGGGTTCAGATTCGTGCCCGTGGCGGCAGGATCCTGCTCTCGCAGCTCAATCCGGCGGGCACGGAGCGTGTGGTCGAGGGCCGGCCGCCGTTCGACCTGGTGATCGGAAACGCGCAGCATGTGCGGCTCCACTACAACGACCGCTCCATCGACCTCGCCCCGCACGTGAAGGTCGAAGTGGCGCGCTTCACGCTGGAATGACGATGCGGGCGCGCAGGGTCTCGACGCAAGTGCGGGTAGGCGATGTCGCGGTCGGCGGAGGTGCGCCGATCGTCGTCCAGTCGATGACCAACACCGACACCGCAGACGCCGAGTCCACGGCGCGGCAGGTCTTCGAGCTCTGGCGCGCGGGATCGGAGCTGGTGCGCATCACGGTGAACTCGCCCGAGGCGGCGGCGCAGGTGGCGCGCATCCGCGGGCGGCTCGACGCGATGGCCTGCGACGTGCCGCTGGTCGGGGATTTTCACTTCAACGGTCACAAGCTGCTGTCGCGATTCCCCGATTGCGCGCAGGCGCTCGCCAAATATCGCATCAATCCGGGAAACGTCGGCAAGGGCGCGAAGCGCGACGAGCAGTTCGCGACCATGATCGAAGCGGCATTGCGCTGGGGTAAGCCCGTGCGCATCGGCGTCAACTGGGGCTCGCTCGACCCGGAGCTCCTCGCGCGCGTGATGGACGAGAACGCGAAGCGCCACGAGCCCCTGTCGGCCGGCGAGGTGACGCGCGAGGCGCTGATTCGATCCGCGCTCGAATCCGCTGCGCAGGCGCAGGTTCTTGGACTTGGCGCAGACCGCATCGTGATCTCGTGCAAGGTGAGCGGCGTGCAGGATCTGATCGCGGTCTATCGGGATCTCGCGCGCCGCTGCGGCTATGCGCTGCATCTGGGCCTGACCGAGGCCGGGATGGGCTCCAAGGGCATCGTCGCTTCGAGCGCAGCGATGGCAGTGCTGCTGCAGGAAGGCATTGGAGATACGGTTCGGGTCTCGCTGACGCCTGAGCCCGGCGGCGACCGGACCCGCGAAGTCGTGGTCGCGCAGGAGTTGCTGCAGACGATGGGGCTGCGCAGTTTCATGCCTCTGGTCGCGGCATGCCCGGGGTGCGGCCGCACCACCAGCACGTTGTTCCAGGAACTGGCCGACCGCATCCAGTCGTACCTCCGCGCGCAGATGCCGTTGTGGCGCGAGAGCTACCCGGGCGTAGAGGACCTGCGCGTCGCGGTGATGGGCTGCGTGGTAAACGGTCCTGGAGAGTCCAAGCACGCCGACATCGGCATCAGCCTTCCGGGCACGAACGAGATCCCGGTCGCGCCGGTTTACATCGACGGGGAGAAGACGGTGACGCTGAAGGGCGAGCGGATCGCCGAGGAGTTCCAGGCGATTGTCGAGAACTACGTGAGGCGAAAATTCGCGCCGGGCGCACAACACGGGCACGAGACGCCGCCGGTCGCCCCGAAAGAAATCCCGATCAAGGCAGCCTTGTAGCTGCGTTCCCCGATGATCGACAAGAACCAAGCCGCCATCCGGTCGGTCAGGGGCATGAACGATGTCCTGCCCGACGAGGCGCGACTATGGCTTGCCTTCGAGCGCACCGTCGAGGGCTGCCTCGAGCGCTGGGGCTACCGCAACATCCGCTTGCCGCTGGTCGAGAACACGGCGCTGTTCCGGCGCGCGATCGGCGAGGCAACCGACATCGTCGAAAAGGAGATGTATTCCTGGCGCGACGAGCTGAACGCCGAGGAACTGACCCTGCGCCCCGAAGGCACCGCGGGCTGTGTGCGCGCCGCGATCGAGCACAACCTGCTGTACGACGGCCCCAAGCGGCTGTGGTATGCGGGCCCGATGTACCGGCACGAGCGGCCGCAGAAGGGCCGCTACCGGGAGTTCCATCAATACGGCGCCGAGGCGCTCGGATATCCCGGGCCCGACGTCGATGCCGAGCTGATCGTGCTGTGCGCGCGCCTGTGGCGGGAGCTCGCGCTCGACGGCATCCGGCTCGATCTCAATACCATAGGCTCCGCCGCCGAGCGTGCACGCTATCGGGCCGACCTGGTCAGGCACCTGGAGGCACACGCTGAAAAGCTCGACGCGGATGCGCGCCGGCGCCTGCACACGAATCCGCTGCGCGTGCTCGACTCGAAGAACCCGATGGTGCAGGAAGTCGTTGCGAAGGCTCCGCCCCTCATGGACTACCTCGGCGAGGCGTCGGTTGCGCACTTCGAGGAACTGAAAAGACTGCTCACGGCAGCGGAGATCGCATTCTCGGTCAATCCGCGGCTGGTGCGCGGGCTCGACTACTACAACCTCACGGTGTTCGAGTGGGTCAGCGACGCGCTCGGCGCCCAGAGCGCAGTGTGCGCCGGGGGGCGCTACGATGGCCTGTTCGCGCAGCTCGGGGGCAAGCCCGGGCCGGCGGTCGGATGGGCGCTGGGCTGCGAGCGTTTGGTGGCGCTCATGCAGGACTCGGGACGCGCGCCTGCCGCACGCTCTCCGGATGCCTACGTATTGCAGCAGGGTGCGGGCACGCTAGAGTTCGCTTTCGGGGTCGCGGATGCGCTGCGCAGCGCCGGGTATTCGGTAGTACAGCACGCGGGCGGCGGCAGTCTCAAGTCGCAGATGAAGAAAGCCGACGCGAGCGGCGCGGCGCTCGCCCTGATCGTCGGCGAGGATGAACTGAGTGCGGGCGAAATCAGCGTAAAGCCGTTGCGCGACGGGCGGGCGCAGGTGCGCGTCCCGCGCCCCTCGATCATCGGCCGTTTGTCCGAAATCCTCAAAGGTGGGTAGACATGGCCATGCAGAATCTCGACCTGGAAGAGCAGGAGCAGCTTGCTGCGCTGAAGGGATGGTGGAGAGACAACGGCAATCTGGTGCTGGGATTGATCGCCGCCGTGGCGCTCTCGGTTGCCGGATGGCAGGGCTGGCACTGGTACCAGCGCACGCAGGCGCTTCAGGCACATGCGCTGTATGAATCGCTCTCGAAGGCGATCCAGACGGCCGATGCCAAGGCCGTGCGCGATACCGCCGGCGCGCTCGCCGAGGGATTCCCGCGCACGCTGTACGCGTCCATGGGCGCGCTCGCCTCGGCCCGCTTTTACTTCGAGCGCAATGACCTGAAAGGCGCCAAGGCCCAGCTGCAGTGGGTGATCGAACGCTCGTCCTCGGAGGACCTGCGCGATATCGCCCGCCTGAGGATCGCGGCGCTGCTGCTGGACGAGAAGGCGTACGACGAGGCGCTCTCGCAGTTGCAGGCGAAGCACGGCGAGCCATTCGCGGCGCAATTCGCAGCGCTCAAGGGTGACGTCCTGGTCGCAAAGGCGCAGACCGCGGAAGCGAAGGCGGCGTACCGGCTTGCGCTCGAGAAGGCGGAGAAGGCGAACGAGGCATTCCGCACCGGCGTGCAGTTTCGCCTGGACGCACTCGGGGGATAGCCGTGCGACGCATCCATGCCGTATTCGCCGCGGCAGTGCTCACGTCGTGCTCGAGCATGCCGAGCCTCAATCCGCTGGACTGGTTCAGCTCGGGTCTTTCCGGCCCCAAGCCGGCAGAGCTGCCTGCGCTGACCAATCCGCAGGCGGTGCGCGTGCTCTGGTCCTCGGGCATCGGCGGCGCGGAGGCGTACGTTTTCAGCCCGGCGCTTGCCGGCGACAGCGTGTACGCCGCGGCGCGCGACGGCGCCGTGGCGCGTTTCGACGCCTCCACCGGGCAGGCGCGCTGGAGGACCTCGGTCGGCACGCGGCTTTCCGCAGGCGTCGGCAGTAACGGAAACGTTGCGGTCGTCGCGACCGAGGAAGGCGAAGTGATTGCGCTCGACGCGCAGACCGGGGCGTTGCGCTGGAAGACTCGCGTTTCGAGCGAGGTGCTTGCCACGCCGGCCGTCGGCGAGGATCTGGTGCTGGTACGCAGCGCCGACAGCCGCATCTTCGCGTTTGCCACCGCCGACGGCAAGCGCCGCTGGGTGTTTCAGCGTGCCGCCGCGCCGCTCATCGTGCGCTCCCCCGCCGGCGTGACGCTCCACGAGGGGCTTGCGTACGCCGGCTTTTCCGGCGGCAAGCTGGTGGCAATCGCGCTCTCGAACGGCAGCGCGCGTTGGGAGGCGACCGTGGCGGCGCCAAAGGGAGCGACCGAACTCGAGCGCGTGACCGACATCGTCGGCGTCCCGGCGGTGCTGGGTCGCGAAGTGTGCGCGGCCGCCTTCCAGGGCCGCGTTGCCTGCTACGACGCGCAGAACGGCACGCAGCAGTGGGCGCGCGACATGTCAACGTTCACCGGCGTGTCGTTCGACGCGCGCTACGTCTTCGTGAGTGACGATCGCGGCGCGGTGCACGCGCTCGACCGCAGCAACGGCCGCAGCGTATGGAAGCAGGATCGGCTCGCCAACCGGCGCTTGTCACTTCCTCTTGCGCTGGGAAGCGAGCTCGCGCTGGGCGATTTCGAAGGCTATGTCCACTTCCTCTCGCGCGACGCGGGCACTTTCGTCGCGCGCTTTGCGACCGACGGCAGCGCGGTGCTGGCGGCGCCGCTTCGCATTGCGGCGGGGTTTCTGGTGCAGACGCGAAACGGCGGGCTGTACGCGCTCAGTTCGCGGTGAAACCCGTCATCGCCCTGGTGGGGCGGCCGAACGTAGGAAAGTCCACGCTGTTCAATCGCCTGACGCGCAGGCGCGATGCGATCGTCGTCGACGTGCCGGGCGTGACGCGCGATCGGCACTACGGTGAAGGGCGGCTGGGCGGGCGGCCGTTCCTCGCGATCGACACCGGAGGGCTGGAGCCCAGTGCGAAGGAGGGCATCTTCGTGCAGATGGCGCGCCAGACCGAGCAGGCGATCGCCGAGGCCGACGCCGTGATCCTGATGACCGACGCGCGCGGCGGGCTCGCCGCCGCAGACCGCGCGATCGCCGAGCGGCTGCGCCGGTTGCGCACCAAAACCTGGGTCGCGGTGAACAAGAGCGAGGCGCTCGCGCCCGAAGTCGCGGCGGCCGAATTTCACGAGCTGGGCCTGGGCGACCCGGCGGCGATCTCCGCGGCGCACGGCAGCGGCGTTCGGGAGCTGATCGAAGCGGTGCTGGCCGATTTTCCGGAGCAGGAACCGGAGCGCGGCGAGGAGCGGGACGACCGGCCGCGGGTCGCGATCGTGGGGCGGCCGAATGTCGGCAAGTCCACGCTGGTGAACGCGCTGGTCGGCGAGGAGCGGGTCATCGTGTTCGAGCAGCCGGGTACGACCCGGGATCCGATCGAGGTTCCGTTCGAGCGCTCGGGCAGGCGCTATACGCTCATCGACACGGCGGGCTTGAGAAAGCGCGGCAAGAGTGGCGCCGATGTCGAACGATTCTCGATCGTCAAGACGCTGCAGGCGATCGAGGCGTCCAATGTGGAAGTACTCGTGCTGGATGCCGCCGAGGGCATCAGCGAGCAGGATGCGCACGTTGCGGGCTACATCCTCGAGTGCGGACGGGCAGTGGTCGTTGCCGTGAACAAGTGGGACGCCGCGGACCGCGAGGCGCGGGCGCGGATCAAAGCCGAGCTGGACTGGAAACTGGGCTTCCTCGGCTTTGCCGAAACGCACTTCATCTCCGCAAAGGACGGCAAGGGGCTGGGCGAGCTGCTGCAGTCGGTGGATCGCGCCCACGCCGCCGCCACGGCCAAGCTTTCGACGCCGCGGCTGACGCGCGCCCTGATCAACGCGGTCGCGCGCCAGGCGCCGCCGCGCAAAGGCTACGCGCGCCCCAAGATGCGGTACGCGCACCAGGGCGGCTCGAAGCCGCCGCGCATCGTCATCCACGGCAACGCCCTCGACCGGGTGCCGGACTCGTACCGGCGCTACCTCGAAGGGGTGTTTCGCAAGACCTTTGGCCTGGTGGGTACGCCGCTCGCGATTGAATTCAGGACCGGACGGAATCCCTACGCGCAGCGCGCGAAGCAGCGCTAGTCGCGGGAGGTGGAGCGCATGCTCTGGATCAGCCCGGGAAGGTACAGGCCGCGCGATATCAGGCTCCAGGCGACCATGCGAACGATGCGCCAGGTGTCTCGCGCAGTGCGATAGTGGCTCGCCCGCGCGTGGCGCGGGTAGATCGTGGCGACTTGAACGAATACGCTGCGTATTCCGAGGCGGCCGGCCTCGATCAGGAACTCGCTCTCGAACGTGAACCCCGCCCTCCGGTCGTGTGCGACGCGGACGCGTCTGAGCACGTCCGCGGGGTAGAGCCGGTATCCCGACTGGCTGTCGATGATCGAATAGCCGGCTGCCCAGGCGATCCAGAAGTTTGCAAACCGGTTGCCGAAGTAGCGCAGGGGCGGAAAGCGGTTCCTGTCCCACAACCGCGCCCCGACGACGATCTTGTCCCGGTGCGCGCTCCAGGCGGCGATCAGGATCGGGATGCACTCCGGCGCATGCTGCCCGTCGCCATCCAGTGTGATCACGACGTCCGGGTGCTCCGCCAGCGCGAGCGACATCCCGCGCCACAGGCTCGCCCCTTTGCCCATGTTGCATGGATTCGCACTCACCGTCACCGGCAGATCGGCCAGCGCAGCTGCGGTCCCGTCCGACGAGCCGTCGTCCACGACGATGACCCGGGGAATCTGAGTCAATGCCCGCGATACGACATCGCGGATCGTCGCCGCTTCATTGAATGCCGGGATGACCACGATGGCGCGCGGCGCGTCGCTCAAGCCATCGCTCCGTTGATCTGGATCAGCTGGCCGGAGATGTACCCCGCGGCGTCCGAAGCGAGGAACGCGACCAGCGCGGCGACCTCCGCCGGCGTTCCCGCGCGCTTCATCGGCACCAGCGACGCGATCATTTGGGGGCTGAAGACGCGGTCGGACATGGACGAAGAGATGATCCCGGGCGCAACGACGTTGACGGTGACGCCGCGGGACGCGAGCTCCAGCGCCAGAGACCGGGTCGCGCCGTGCAGCCCCGACTTGGCCGCCGCGTAGTTGGCCTGCCCCCGGTTGCCGAGCACGGCAGCGACCGAAGACAGACTCAGGATCCGGCCCCAGCGGGTCGCGATCATCGGCAACAGCAGCGGTCGCGTGACGTTGAAGAAACCGTTGAGAGACACGGCGAGGACACTCTCCCACTGCTCCTGCGTCATGCCGGCCATCGGCGCGTCCGAGTGTATCCCCGCATTGTTGATCAGGATCTGGATGGGCCCGCCCCCGAGCAGCCGTTCCAGTTCCCGCCGTGTGACGCCGGCATCCGTGACGTCGAACGCGATCGGTTCGGCGCTGCCGCCTGCAGTACGGATCTCATCCGCAATACGCGCTGCCTCGGAGACATTGCGGTGAGCGTGGATCGCGACATGCGCCCCATCGCGCGCCAGGGCGCGGCAGATCGCCGCACCGATCGCACCGCTGCCGCCAGTGACCAGGGCTCTGCGCGTCATCGTCCCGGTTCGATCGGCAGCACGACCAGTGCCTGCCCGGCGACGAGTTCACGGTCCTCCGCTGCCACGCGGAAGCCGTACTTCGATGATGCTGAAGTCACGGCAAGCTGATGGGCAGTCACGGTCAACTCGGAACGCAGATCATCGAGCCGGTCAATCCGGAATGCAACGTCGCGCAACCTCGCGAGGTAGCCGACGCGCGGCCGGCTGCGTCCGGTGGCGAGCCCATGGTGCACCGCCATGGCTTGCGCTGCGTATTCGATGGCGGCGAGCGCGGGCAGTCGTCCGGCGCTGCGCAGCGGGTTGCCGGGATCACGATGGCTCGTCGCACGACACACGATGCTCTCCCGGTTCCAGCTCACCACGCTTTCCAGCAGGCACATCGCGCCTGCATGCGGGATGAGTCTCGCAATGGCGCCGTGCCCGCTCATCACCCGGACTTTTTTACCAGCAGGGTGCTGCCGGGAAGATACGGCAGCCGGACGGTAGCGCCACCGCGGCGCGCGAGCGCGGCAAGCAGCGGAATGCAGGCGGCCGCGGAATTGCCGGCGAAATGCCCCATTTCGGCGGGGAGCGGCGTCCAGTCTTCGCCCTGCGCGAGGTCGATCTGCAGCCGATCATGCGCCAGCGTCGTGATCGGCGCCAGCGCGAGAGCAGTGGCGAAGCCGCATTGCACTCGCCTGAAGCAGTGAATCGGAGGCGGGTAAGGCAAGTCGCAAGCGACCAGCAGCACGGGCTGCCGTTCGACCTGGACATGGCAGGCCGCCTCGAGCAGCCCCGCAGCGAACGAGCCGTCATAGGCGCTCAACGCGACCGAGGGTCCTTTCGCCTTCGCGCCGATGCTCCAATACCCCGCCGCGGCATTGTGCACGGAATTGTGAAAATGGATCGGCGAAACGGCGCCGCCCGGGGAGGCGATCGCGCTGCAGATCTTGTCGACGATCGAGCCGTCTCCGTCGCTGGATGCGAAAACCGTGGCGAACGTGGCGCTATTCAGCCCCGAGCTCGCCGCGGCTTCATGAGCGGCATTGAGCGCCCAGGCGACATGCTCGGTACAACGCCGCCGCTCCGAGCCATCCAGCAGCGCGGGCGCCTGACGAGGAACGCTCGATGCCTGATAGCGGATTTCGCCCGCTAACACCTTCGATCCCGCCTGCCAGCCCTCCAGTCCGGAAGCGAGCAGCCCTTGGCCGAGGACCTGGAGTTCGATCACGTCATGCGCCCGAACAGGAGGCTGCAATTGCTGCCGCCGAAGCCGAACGAATTGGAGAGCACGCGCTGCAGCGGCCGTACCTCGCTCCGCATCCGGATCGCACTGCTCAGCTCCGGATCCAGCGTGGTGGTGTTGAGCGTCGCCGGAATGAATCCGTGCCGCAGGCAGAGACAGGAAATGATCGCTTCGATGATGCCTGCGGCGCCCAGCGTGTGCCCGGTCCAGCCCTTGGTGGAACTGACCGGGACCGTGGCGCCGAAAAGACGCGTCAATGCGCGATCTTCCGAACGATCATTGGCGGGTGTCCCCGTGCCGTGGGCATTGACGTACCCGATCTCATGCGGCCCGAGTCCCGAAATCGACAGTGCGCCCTGCATGGCGGCGAGCGCCCCGTCGCCATCGGGATGCGGCGCGGAAATATGGTGCGCGTCGCTGCTCTCGCCGTAGCCGAGCAGTACGAGGTCGCTGCGCTCGTCCCGCTCGACCAGGGCGAACCCCGCTGCCTCCCCTATGGAGATCCCCTTGCGGTCGCGGGCGAAGGGTCTGCAGGGTTCGCTCGAGACCAGGTCGAGCGCAGAGAAGCCATGCAGAGTCGTCAGGCAAAGGCTGTCAACACCGCCTACGACCACGGCGTCGGCAACGCCTGCGCGAATGAAGCGGCTGGCGCTCGCAAACACCTTCGCGCTGGACGAGCAAGCGGTGGAGATCGTGGCCGCGGGACCCTGCAGCCCGAGGTGGCGTCGCACGAAGTCAGAGACCGAATACAGATTCTGTTGGTGCCGATAGTCCACCGTCGGGGGCAGAACGCCTTTCGCGTCCCGCGCCTGGTAGGCGAGTTCCGTCTGCAGGATCCCGGAGGTGCTGGTGCCGATGAGCACCGCGATGCGGTGGGCGCCGTGGCTTGCGCGCGCGCGCGCGACGGCCTGCGAAAAGCCGTCCTGGTGCAGCCCGAGCTGGGCCAGTCGGTTGTTGCGGCAGTCGAAGGCAACCAATCCTCCTGCCACAGGCTCGCTCTCCACGCCATCGACGCGGCCGATCCAGGTGGGCAATTCCATGCTGGAGAAGTCGTTGGGGCGCAACCCCGTGCGACCGGCGCGCAACGCCTCGAGTGTCGCGCCGACCCCGCGGCCCAGCGCATTTACAGCTGCCATTCCGGTGATGGCGAGAGGGTTCACGCAGAGCGCCCGCGCGCGCATGCGGCGGCTACGAACAGCGCCGCGGTCGCCCCGATCGTAACGGTCAGGCCTATGGCATGAAGCACCGCAGTAGATGACCATGCCAGCGTACCGAATGCAAGCACCGTCGTCAGGCCGCACACCAGGAGAGACAGAAGCGTGCGCGTGCGCATGGCGGGGTCCATGGCGCGGCGCTGGAAGAACAGCGAGTAATTCAGCCCGATGCCGAGCACGAGCAGGAGGGCGATGAGATGAAAGATCGCAAGACGGTGACCGGCAATCTGCAGCAGGGCAACGCTGATCACGAGGCTCGCCAGGACCGGGGCAAGGACCCCGACCACGGCATCGACTCTGCGCAGGCCCCAGCCAAGTACCAGGACGATCGCAACCAGGCAGATCCCGATCAGGTGCATGGTTTCCGACCGATAACCCGCCAGGAGCGCATCGGATTCCGCCTTGATATCGAGCAGGGAAAGGTACGGCTTGGCGCGGCGGCCGACCTCGGTCGCGAGTTGTTCAGAGTGTGCCACGCCCTGCACCGGCACCAAAGCGATCCAGTCGGCACCGGATCGCGTCAGCAGAGACCGCAGCTTCAACTCGACCGCGCTATTGCGGAGATCGTCGAAGCGAAGCGCTCCGCGCACGCGGCTGGCCTCGGCGTCGCGCAAGAACGGTTCGAACACGCCCTGCTGGTACGGCAGGCCACGCAGCGCAGTCTCGAGATTCGCCCTCAAGAGTTCCGGTGGCGGCAGGGCCGCAATCCGGCGCGCCTGCGTAATGGCGCTGGGAAGATACCGGCTGGCGAGCTCGTATCCGGCGATCACGCGCCGCTGCACCAGTTCATCGAGCCAGGGCTCCGATTCCTCGCTTCGTTGCAGCACGCTTTCGCGATCAGGTCCCTTGAGGACGAGAAGGTGGCGCACGTCCGGTGCGCCCAGTTCGCTGCGGAGATCGCGATCCGCCTTGCGCAGCGATTCGGGCACCGGGTTCATGTTCGACAGATCGTCATCCCAGAGCCGGTCGGCGCGTGCGATCAGGAATACTGCCGCGATCAGCGCGAGCGCATAGGCGAGAGGGCCGAATCGACCGATCTGATCGCACACACCTTCGACGCGCGCAGGAAGCGTGAAGCCCGTGGACGTGATCGCACGAGAGCCTGCGAGCGCCGGCAAGACCCAACGCGTGACCAGCCCCGCCGTGAGAATGCCGGTCATCGACAACAGGCCGAGCTGCGACAGACCCGCGAAACTGGACAACAGCATCGCAATGGCGCCGAATGCCGTGGTCAGCACGGCAAGCCGCAGCGTCGGCCAGATGCGCTGCAGGGTCGCACCCACGCTCTCACCGGGACCGGCATGGGCGCATACGTAGCTCGGGTAGTCGACCGCCTCTCCGATCAGTGTCGCACCAAAACCCAGCGTAATGGCGTGGATCGAGCCGAACCCGGCGCCGACCGCCGCGGTTCCGACCAGCAGGCCGCTCGCCGCGGGGAGCGTGCAGAGCGCGACAATCCAGGGCGATCGGTAAACGCGGTACAACACGAGCAGCACGAGGATTCCGGAGACCGCGGCCAGCAGCCACGCTTCGCGTTCGATCGTCGCGCGTGATGCAACCGTGAATACGCCTGAGCCCGACAACAGGATACGCGCCGAAGGATCTTTCGCCACCGCGTCAAAGCTGGCGCGAATCGCGTCGAGCGCCTCCGCCTGCCGCGTGACGTCGAATCCTCCGGCCACGGTCTGCGCAACCAGCAGCGCGCGGCGTCCGTCGCGGGAAAACCAGACGTCCGCACGCTTGGCTGGTGCGGCAACCGCGTACTTCTCCGCGATACGAGCGAGCTCGCCCGTTGGATCGCGCGGCAGGATCTCGCGCAGCACGACCCCATTTGCGGACGCGAGCTGGTGCAGACCCGATTCGAGCGCCTCGTGCAGCCCGCTCGAGGAGAACCGCTCCGCGTCTGTGGTGGGGCTGAGCACGTAGCGATGGCGCATGATGACGTCGAGGTCCGCCTGCAGCTCGGTGAACTCGCCGTTGCGCACGCTCGCGAAAATCGGCAATGTCCTCAACCGCGCAACGAGCGCCTTGCTGATGGCCGCAAGCGCGTCCGCTGCGGCACCTTCGACTGCGATCAGGACGAGGCGCGACGCGGCTCCGCTGCGCAGTTGCTCCATGAGCAGGCGCTGCTGTTGCGATACCGAAGCCGGGAGAAATCCCGTCAGGTCGCTCGTGACTCTGGTGTGGGCGAGCTGCCAGATGCTCAGCGCCAGCGCGAGCAGCCAGCAGGCGAGCGGAATCCGGCGCGCGCTACCTGTCATCGATCTGGATCGTCATGATCGAGCGGTCGCCGCTCGCCTCGAGGATCTCGACCCTGGTAAACCGGATATCCGAGCCCGCGATGCTGATCGCCTTCAGGTGACCGGCAATCCGACTGTCCAGTGGCTCGAGCGACATCGCCCATGCGTCGCGCGTGCCGGAGAATTCGACCCTGAAATGCCGCCGGATCTGGGCCAGGTCGCCGGCCAACGTCGCGCGCAGGCCTTCCACGAGGCCCCACACGACCGGACTGTGCTGCAGCTCCACCCGGCGCCGCTGTCCCTTCGATTTGTTGTCGATGCTCACCCAATCGCCGTCGAGGCTGATGAGCTCGTCAAATGGCGAGAGGGTGTGCTTGAGGATTCTGTCTGGCCGGACGTAGCTCAGCCTGCCCTGCGAATGGACCGGAGCGGTGAGCAGCGCGATGTGCTTCGATTCGGTGAATGTCCCTTCGCTTGCCGGGACCTGCGCCATGCGCTGCATCAGCGCATTCAGGTCCCAGGCATCGGCAGGGGCGCTGAACCCCAGCGCAAGCGCCGACAGCGCGGCACAGCCGAGGCTACGCACGCCAGAAATCGTAGAAATTGAACCAGTTGTACGGCGCCACGCGGCAATAATGCTCGAGCCGTTGCGCATAGCGCGCGACCAGCAGCGCAAGCCGGTCTGCACGATCGCGCCGGTCGATGTCCGGCGCCATCGCGAGGCGCTCAAAGTGGACCGAATAGCGCGGTCCGCCCTGGTAGAGGCCAAAAAACAGGACCACGGGCACCTTGAGCGTACACGCGAGCTGGAGCGGTCCCTGCGGAAACGGGGCGGAGCCGCCGAGGAACTCGCAGGCCACCGTCTTTTCCGACCTCAGAATCCGGTCGCCGAGGATTCCGACGATCTCCCTCCGCTCCAGGCATTCCTTGACCCGCAGCAGCGCGCCGGGGCGCCCGAGCGGGATCACGCGCTCGAGGAACTCGGGGGAAATCCGGCCCAGCGCAGCCTGAGTGATTGCCGCGTTGTCCGGGTACATCACTACGTTCACCGGCAGCTTGCGCTCATGGGTCCCGAGAACGCGCAGCAGATCGAAACTTCCGAGGTGAGATCCGAGCAGGATGCAGCCGCGATTCTCCGCCAGCGCCGCGGACAGTTCCTGCAGACCATGCTGCTCGATTTCGAACTCGCCGATTCTGCCGGCGAGCAGGTAGATGCGATCGTGCAGGGTGGACGCGAAGGCATGGTAGTGGCGGAACAAGTCCGACAGCCGCGCCCGCCTGCCGAGCGCCCGCGTCAGATACGCGAGCGATGATGCGCGCGCGCGCCGCGAGAACAGGATGAAATAGGCGCAGATCGGAACCAGAGAGAGCCGGCTCACGGTGCGGCCCGCGGTCAACGCAAACCAGACCATGGCGCTCAGGGCGATCGCGGATCCGCGCTCGCGTTGCTCCAGCCAGGCTGCGCTCATGACGTGTCGGCGCGCATTCGAAAGCGCATCGTCCCCGAGGCGATCCGGGTGTCGCCGCGCGTGACCAGAAAGGTGACGCTCATCGCGTCAACCGGCTCCAGCGCGCTCACGAATTCTTCCCCCGGACTCAGGGGCGCGTGAAACTTGGCATCGGGGATCGCGTCGAGTTCCAGCGCCGTTCCGAGCGCTTGCTGCGCGGCGCGCACGACTTCGTCCAGCAGCACCACCCCGGGCACCACGGGCGTCCCCGGAAAATGCCCGGGAAGGGCGGGATGCTGCGGCGGAATGCATCCGGCAGCCTTATACGGCTTCATCCTGCGTAACCTCCGGGTCGCGCAACGTTGCGGCAAGATCCACCAGGGCCTGGCGGGGGATCTTTCCGGTCGCCTCGCGCGGCAGTCTGGACACGAGACGCAGCGGGCGCGGCAGGAATGCATGGTCGATGTGCTGGCGCAATGCCGCCCGGATCTCCACGACGCTGCGGTTCGGGGCGACAACGAAAGCTGCCAGGCGCGCTCTGGCGCGCCCTTCGGGTACGAAGAAGACTCCGTCCTGCACGCCTTCGATGCGATTGAGCGCCGCATTCAGCGCCGCGAGCGTGGTGCGTTTTCCCGCGATCTTGATGAGGTCGGAAGTCCTGCCATGCAAGGTGAAATGGCGTTCATCATGTTGCGTGACTTGATCGGCAATCTGCTGCGGCGTAGCGATATGGCCGCCCTCCACCCATAATTTGCGGCCTTGCGCGCGCAATCGGACCCCCGGGCACAGCTGCCAGCGCTCGTCCCGCGCGGGGCGCCGGATGGCGATCATTCCCGCTTCCGTAGAGCCGTAGATCTCGAGCACCGGTATGTCCCACAAGCCCTCCGCGGCACGGGCAAGCGCCGGGTCGAGCGGCATGGTTGACGAAATTGCTCCAATCAGACTGCGTAACGACAGTCCGTCGGCGATGCAGGCGCGCAAGTGTATGGGCGAGGTCATCAGCCAGCCCGGCGTTTGCGCCGACACCGCGGCCGCCTCGAGATCGGCAGGCAGCAAGGGACGCTTCGGGTAGACCGACATCCCGTTCTGCCACGGCAACATGATCGTGGTCTCGAGCCCGAACATGTGTTGCGGCGGAATGGTGCCGATCACCGTGGCGCGCCCCACGGGCCCCAATCGGGTTCCCAGTGCGCGTGCCCCGGCGATGAGAGAACCCCATGTCTTGCGGTGGGGGACCGGTTTTCCGGTGCTTCCGGACGTAAACAGGATGGCAGCCAGGTGCGCGGCGTCCGGTTCGGGCAATGCGGCGTCGCTGTATGCGTCTTCCGGCATCGCGGGTACGCGGATCCCGTCGATGTCGCCGGGAAACTCTTCGTGGTCAGCAAGGCAGTAGACATCACCTGCGAAGTCCCGGCAGGACTCCCGGATGGCCCCCGGCGCTCGACTCGGCGGCAGCAGGGTTGTCTGTCCTGCGGCCAGACTGGCCGCGAATCCGAGCATGAACGCATAGCGATCCTCGCAAAGATTCACGACGTGACGCCGCGCCGGCAGGCGATCCGCAAGTGCGGCGGCGGCGGCCGCGAACCGCGATGCGCAGATCGGCGAGTCGCCGCGCCATGTGATCACGCTGTCGGGCGCGTGGCCGCGCAACAACGGGTGGCGCTCAGCCACGTGGTTTCTGCCTATAGACTTCGACGCGGCGGATGTTGCGCAGCAGCTGGCCAAGGGAATGGTGCCGATACGCCCGATAGCGCCAGCGGCGATAGGCGATTTCGGCCAGAAAAAGTCCGGCCACCAGGACGTAGCTGACGCCGTTCGCGAACAGGGACCACAGTTCCCGATCATTCAGGACCGCAAGAACGATCGAGATCAGCGCCATAAGCCCGAACAGCACCGTCCAGACCCAGGTGAGACGGCGCGTGTAGATTGCCAGTTCCTCGTTCAGGGCGCCTTGTTCCAGCTGCGCGAATCGGCTGATCAACGGCACGCCGCCGGAAAGAAGCGTTCGGCCAAAGAGCCAGCCCAGCACGCAATACAGGGCGACCGGGAGGAGATGAATCACCCAGGCCCCATCATACCGGCTCGTCAGGACCAGCAACGCCCCCGCCGGCGGGAGCAGCCAGCGGATGCGCGAAACGGCGGCCACCACGCTCGCAATCGCGTGGCCGATCAAGGCTGCGAGAACCGCGAGGGCCCACGAGTAAGCGCCGCTCTGGACCGCGAGATGCGCGACGCCGGGATAGGCGACAAACAGCGTCAATCCCAGCGCACGCCAGCAGAAAGAGGCGCTGCTGGAGATGCTACTTGGTCCGGTGCTCCGCAATGTGCGATGCCAAGGATCGCAGCGACGCAAAGATCAGTTCGCTGTCGGGATCATCGGATCGGATCTGAACGCCATAGCGCTGCGAGACCGCAACCGCAATCTCCAGAATGTCGATCGAATCCAGACCCAGACCCTGGTCGCCGTAAAGCGGCAGCAGCGGATCCATCTCGCCCGCAGGCGTCTCCAGGTTGAGCACCTCGACCAGGACCTCCGCCAGTTCGAGCTCTATCGCAGCTGCCACAGGAGTCACTCTGGCGGTGCGCGTCATGCTGGCTCGAGGGTTCACGGCAGGCAGGTCACTCCGGATCGGTCAGAGATTCGCAAGCTGCGCGCGGATTCCTTTTTCCAGATTCTTGATCCAGCCATTGTAGTTCCTATGGATCTGTCCGCCGCTCTGATCCAAGTTCGTGCTCGTGCGATACTTGATGTTGAAGATCCTCGTGTCGTGAGTGACGTCCACGACCGCCGTGTGGGCACGCAGTGCGATGCGCCCGACGATGTGGCCGAGCTTCTCCGGCGTCATCTGCCAGCCCAGCTGTGTTCCTGCTCGCACGATCGCCTTGGTGACGTCGTCCATGCTGGCGGCCCTGGGGGCCACTACAGGGGCGTTCAACACGTCGTAAATCGGTGCGGTCTTCCAGCCCGCGCCTTCCGCGACGACGGCACAAAGAAGCGCCGCCCCGATGACGGGTCTCATTACACGTTGCGCGATGAGTTTCACAGACCCCCGCTTGCTTCCTGACGTGCGAGAAATTCGACGGTCCTCGGCACCCGAAACGCCCGAAGTCATTCATTCTTCAGAGCGAAGTCATTATATACAAACACTGAAGGCGTTTAAGGCTGGGGCGCAGCGATTCGCGGCACGATGACGCTCGGACCACGCCCGGGTTTCGCAACGTGCCTCAGCCCACGGCGTAGGGCCTGAACACTTCGGCGCAGGCCTCGGCACCCTCGGATTCGGCGTGGCAGCGCAGCAGCCGGAACACGGGCTTGCCCGCGCTGCTCGGAATGCGCGCGGCGTAATACCCCCAGAGCGTGCGGGCGTGCTGCGGCGCGCGCGCGGCAATGTACCCCGCCATTCCCGCCATCAGCAGGTATTCCCGGCTATCCGCATTAAGTTCGGTCTGCGTCGCGAGCAGGTTGGACGCGAGCTCCGCCATGCGGGCTGCATCGCGCGCACCGACCGCGCGGAACAATGCGATCCAGCGGCGCTGGAACTCGTACAGCTCGCGATGGCACGAAGCCGCGGTGATCCGGCTCCAGATCGCGCCGGCTTCCTCGGGCGGGAGATACGGGTTCACCGCCTTTGCCACGTGGACCAGGGCATGCAACCAGATGTCGAGTTCGCGCGGCTGACGGCATTCGATGAGCCGCACCTTGACCAGTTCGAGGTCCTTCTGCAGCAGCGACGGGACGCCTTCCGGTTCGGGGGTCGCCGGACCGAGCAGGAAGTCGCGCGCGTAACGCGCCAGCCGCGTGTTCTCCACGCGCTCGAAGGAGTGCGCGCCCTTGTGCAGCGGGTTCATCGGCCGGCCGGCGCGCGCCGGCTCCAGAAGCTCGAGCACCGGAACGCCCGCGTTCAGCATCGCCACCACGTCGGTGGCGCTCTTTTCCATGAAGCGGTGCTTGGCCGCGTTGAGATCGAGTACCGGGTGGTAGTCGGAATTCGCCGCCATGCCGTAGCTCGCGAACAGAGGGTCCAGCGTGGCGCGGCTCCCGAGATAGCGTGCGTCGAGATCGCCCGCCCAGAGCACGTGCACGGTCCACAGCTCCCGCGCAAGTCCGGGTTCCTCGAACACCTTCGCCTGCGCCGGGAGCGGGATCGGGGCTTCGCTGGCGACGATCAGCACATCGTGGTCGCTGGGCGCAAACACCGCGTAGTGCGGAAATACCTCGCCGAGCGCCCGCATCACGGATGCGAGCAACGAGGGGTCGATCTCGTAGAGCTGGAACCACTGCACCAGCAGGCCGCCCTGGTTCAGATGCGTCCGGATGCGACGGTAAAACTCGCGCGTAAACAGGTTCGAAACTCCGCTCACCCAGGGGTTCGACGGCTCCGAGATGATGATGTCGTAGCGCCGGTTGCGGGTCGAGAAGAACGTTTTCGCATCGTCGATCAGGATCGACCCGCGTGGGTCGGCGAAGGCGGCGCTGTTGCGCGGCAGGAACCCGCGGGAAGCCTCCGCCATCGCCGATTCGATCTCGACGGTCTCGACGCGCTCGATCGACATGCTCTGCAGCAGGGTGTGCATCGTGAGCCCGGTGCCGATGCCGATGACCGCGGCGCTCCTCGCCTCCGGCTTGAGCGCGAGCGGCACCGCGCCGGTGAGCACCATGGTGATCTCGTCGCTGCCGCGCTCGCCTTCGGGCTTCAGGTTGATCGAGCCATCGGACTTGCCATTGGTGCGGATGCTGGTTGCCTCCGGATAGAGCACCAGGTGCACCGTGGCGGTCTTGCCGTCCTTGCGGAACAGGATCTTCGCGTCGCGCGAGCTCGCGAGATCGCCGTGTCGGAAAACGCCGGCGGTCATCTTGTTGCCATCGAGCTCGAATGCGGCGGAGACCGGGACGAAGAGCGCAGCGCATGCGGCCGCGCCGAATGCGAACGGCCGCCTGCCCGGCACAAACCGGTAGATCAGCAGGAGGCCGAGCGCGGCGTCGACGGCGGCGCCCGCGATGAGCGTACCCTTGAGACCGAACAGCGGCAGGCCCGCGTGCACCGCGATCAGCACGCCGGCGATGGCGCCCAGCGTATTCGCTGCGTAGACCTTTCCGATCGCGGCCTCGCCCGCACCGCGGCGCAGCAGCGCGCCCGTGATGAGCGGCAGCGTCATTCCGGCGCAGAACGTCGCCGGCAGCATGACGAATGCGGCGAGAGCCTGGCCCGAAAGGTTAAAGAAAAGGTACCCTGCTTCACTGCGCGAGAGTCCCTGCATCAGCCATTCCATGATGGCGAACGTGGCGTCATACGCCGGGAGCGTCCCGAGCGCGAGCAGACCCATCCCGACCTGCACCCAGCCCAGCAGGCGCTCCGGACTGGCCACCGCGTCCACGCGACGCCGCACCGCGAGGCCGCCGAGCGCGAGTCCGAGAATGAACGTCGAAAGCATCAACTCGAACGAGTGGGTCGAGGCGCCGAGCACCAGCGAGAGCATCCGGATCCAGCTGATTTCGTAGATGAATGACGCCAGGCCGGTCAGGAACGCGACGGCAAGGAGCAGACGCACGGCAGGTGCGTCGCCGCCGGCGCGCGCCGCGAGCGGCGCGTCGTGCGCGGGCCGCGACACCAGCCACACGGTCGCGGCAAGCAACAGGTTGATCGCGCCCGCGGTGCGCAATGTCCCCGGCAGGCCGGCCCACGCGATCAGCACGAAGCCGCTCGTGAGCACTCCGACCACGGCGCCGAGGCTGTTGGTGAAGTACAGCATCGCGATGGCTTCACCCGAAGCCGACGGCTGCGCGCGCACCAGGCCTGCACTCATCAGCGGAAAAGTCATCCCGAGGAGCACCGATTGCGGCAGGATCAGGAGGCACGACACTGCGACCTTCGCCGCGAGCGCGGCCCATTCCGAGCCCAGCGCCGGCAACAGTGTGCTGTAGGACCAATCGGTGACCCCTACGAACACCTCGTGGAAGACGAGCGCAAGCGCGCCGATCACGGCCTCGACCAGCGCGTAGCCGAGCAGCGGATTGCGCAAGCGCGTTGACACGCGCCCCAGCACCGCGCTTCCCGCGGCCAGGCCGCCCATGAATGCGACCAGGACGAGTGACTGCGCATAGGCTGCATGCCCGAGGAACAGCTTGAGGTAATGGGTCCAGATCGACTCGTAAATGAGGCCCGCGAATCCGGAGGCGGTGAACAGGACGTAGTACGCAGCTCGCGGCGGGATATGCGACACCATGGCGGGCGTTTATAGCATGCGGCTGCACGGGTTACGATCCGCAGCGTCCGCCCATGACCCCCGCCAGCCGGCTTGCCGCTTTTTACTTCGCCTACTTCTGCTACCTCGGCACCTTCGTCGCGTACTTTTCGCTGTGGCTCGCCGGCCGCGGCTACGCGCCTGCCGAGATTGCCGCGGTTCTCGCGGTGCCGCAGTTCGTGCGCATCGTGGCGCCCGCGGTCTGGGGATGGCTCGCCGATGTCTGGGGCGGGCGCCTTCCGGGCGGCCGCCGGGGCATTGTGGTCGTCTCGTCGGTCCTCGCTGCGGCGAGCTTCGGCGCGCTTGGCTTTGCGGACGGGCTTGCCGCGGTGTTCGCCTGCGTGGCGCTGATGGCGCTGTTTTCCGCAGGAGTTCTGCCGCTGGTCGAAGCGACCACGCTTGCGGCGCTCGGCGGACGCGCCGAGGGCTACGGCCCGGTGCGCCTCTGGGGCTCGCTCGGTTTCATATTCAGCGTGCTGGCGATGGGTACGCTTCTCGACCGGCAGCCCGTTGGCATACTGCTTCCGGTGATCGTGGTCCTGATGGTGCTTGCGGCGCTTGCGGCGGTCGCGCTCCCGGCCGCGCGTGCGGCGAGTGCGGAAGAGGGCGCGCCGGGACTCGCCCGCGTGCTGCGCGAACCTCGCGTGATCGCGCTATTCGCAGCCTGCTTTTGCATGAGTGTCGCGCACGGCGCGCTGTACGCCTTCTACTCGATCTATCTGGTCGAGGCCGGATACTCGAAGACCCTGGTCGGACTGCTCTGGACGCTCGGTGTGCTCGCCGAGATCGTCCTGTTTCTAGCGCTTCCGGCGCTCTTCCGGCGCTGCTCCCTGCGTGCCGTGCTGCTCGCCAGTTTTACCGCGGCCGCCATTCGCTTCGTGACCATCGGCTGGGGCATTTCGTCGCTGGCGCTGCTCGCGTCGGCGCAGCTGCTGCATGCGCTCACGTTTGGCGCCTATCATGCGGCGGCGATCGCCGCGGTGCACCGGCTCTTCAAGGGGCCGCTCGAGGTGCGCGGGCAGGCGCTCTACGCAAGCCTGTCCTACGGACTGGGGGGCGCGGTCGGAATGTTGCTCTCCGGATGGAGTTGGGGCGCGCTCGGCCCCGCGCTCACCTTTTCCATCAGCGGAGCGTTCGGCGCCGCCGGGGCGCTGATCGTGGCTTGGCGGGTCCGCGTGTAGCAGGTGTGCGCCTCCAACCCCTCGCGCAGCCATAGTCGTGTACGGTAAAATTTTCCTCCTTTTTCGACGCCGCCCATGCAAGGCATTTCTCTTTACGACAAGCTCTGGGAAGACCACGTCGTGCATGTCGAAGAAGATGGCACGGCCCTGCTCTATATCGATCGTCATCTGGTGCACGAGGTGACGAGTCCGCAGGCGTTCGAGGGACTGAAACTTGCCGGCCGCAAGCCGTGGCGGATCGAATCGGTCGTTGCCACCGCCGATCACAACACGCCGACCACCGGGTGGGAGCACGGCATCGAGGCCATCACCGACCGGGTCTCGCGCACCCAGGTCGAGACGCTCGACCGCAACATCCGCGAGTTCGGCGCCAAGGCCTATTTTCCGTTTCTCGACCGGCGGCAGGGGATCGTGCACGTAATCGGGCCAGAGCAGGGCGCGACGTTGCCGGGTATGACCGTCGTCTGCGGTGATTCGCACACCAGCACGCACGGCGCATTCGGCTGCCTCGCGCACGGGATCGGCACGTCGGAGGTGGAACACGTGCTTGCCACGCAATGCCTGGTGGCGAAAAAGATGAAAAACATGCGCGTGACCGTCGAGGGCCGGCTGCCGCGCGGCGTCACCGCGAAGGACGTCGTGCTCGCGATCATCGGCCGGATCGGCACCGCGGGCGGTACGGGACACGCGATCGAGTTCGCCGGCAGTGCGATCCGCGCGCTTTCGATGGAAGGCCGCATGACCGTGTGCAACATGGCGATCGAGGCGGGCGCGCGCGCCGGCATGGTGGCAGTGGATGAGGTGACGATCGAGTACGTGAAGGGGCGGCCGTTTGCGCCCGGCGGTCCCGACTGGAACGCGGCGGTCGCCTACTGGAAGACACTGCAAAGCGACCCGGATGCGCGGTTCGAGCGCGAGGTGCGCCTGCGCGCAGAAGAAATCCTCCCGCAGGTGACGTGGGGAACGTCTCCGGAGATGGTCGTGTCCGTAGAGGATGCGGTACCCGACCCGGAGCAGGAGAAGGACGCGCAGAAGCGCGAAGGCATGCAGCGGGCGCTGCAGTACATGGGCCTGCATCCGCGTACCAAGATCACCGAGATTCCTCTCGACAAGGTGTTCATCGGTTCGTGCACCAACTCGCGCATCGAGGATCTTCGGATCGCAGCTGCCGTGGTCAAAGGCCGCCGGGTCGCGCGGAACATCCGGCTCGCAATGGTGGTACCGGGGTCGGGCCCGGTGAAGGCGCAGGCGGAACGGGAAGGCCTTGACCGGATTTTCCGCGACGCCGGATTCGAGTGGCGCGAGCCGGGCTGCTCGATGTGCCTGGCAATGAATGCGGATCGGCTGGAACCGGGCGAGCGCTGCGCCTCGACCTCAAACCGCAACTTCGAGGGCCGGCAGGGCGACGGCGGGCGCACGCATCTCGTCAGCCCTGCGATGGCGGCCGCCGCGGCGATTGCCGGGCATTTCGTCGACATCCGGCAATGGAGATAAGCCAGCGCAGCCTTCCGGAAAGTTCACCTCCGCCGATGGAAAAATTCACCACGCTGACAGGCCTCGTGGCGCCGCTTGACCGCGCCAACGTAGACACCGATCAGATCATCCCGAAGCAGTTCCTGAAGTCGATCCACCGTACCGGATTCGGGCCGAACCTGTTTGACGCCTGGCGCTATCTCGATCATGGCGAGCCGGGGATGGACCACGCGATGCGGCCGAAGAACCCGCAGTTCGTTCTCAACCAGCCGCGCTACCAGGGCGCGGCGATCCTGCTGGCGCGCAAGAACTTCGGCTGCGGCAGCTCGCGCGAACACGCGCCCTGGGCGCTGCTCGGCTACGGCTTGCGCTGCGTGATCGCGCCCTCGTTCGCCGACATCTTCTACAACAATTGCTACAAGAACGGCCTGCTGCCGGTGACGCTCGCGGAGACGGAGGTGGATGCGCTGTTCCATGACTGCGCGGTGTTTCCGGGCTTCAGGCTGCGCGTGGATCTCGCGGCGCAGGCCGTCGCGACCGAGAGCGGCACCAAGGTGATGCGCTTCGAGGTGGATCCTTTCCGCAAGTATTGCCTGCTCAACGGGTTCGATGAAATCGGCTTGACGCTGCGTCATGCCGACGAGATCCGGGCATTCGAGGAGCGGCGGCGCGAGCAGCATCCCTGGCTCTTCCGCTGACGCGATGAAAGTGGCGGTGTTGCCGGGCGATGGCATCGGCGCGGAGATCGTTGCGCAGGCGCTCAAGGTTCTGCAGCGGCTGGGACTGCCGCTCGAGTTGCACCAAGCGCCGGTCGGCGGTGCCGGCTACGACGCGGCGGGTGACCCGCTTCCCGCCAGTACGCTCGCCCTTGCCAGGGAAACCGACGCGATCCTGTTCGGTGCGGTCGGCGACCCGCGATACGACACGCTGCCGCGCGCGCTGCGACCCGAGCAGGCCATTCTCCGCCTCAGGAAGGAACTTGCGCTGTTCGCGAATTTCAGGCCGGCGCAGGTGTACCCCGAGCTTGCCGGTGCGTCGGCGCTGAAGCCGGAGGTCGTTGCCGGGCTCGATCTGCTGATCGTGCGCGAACTCACCGGCGACATCTACTTCGGGCAGCCAAAGGGAATTCGCCGGACCGGGACCGGTGAGCGCGAGGGCTTCGACACCATGCAGTACAGCGAAGCCGAAATCCGGCGCATTGCAAAGGTGGCGTTCGAGGCGGCGCGCAAGCGCATGAAGCGGGTCTGCTCGGTGGACAAGGCAAACGTGCTCGAGACATCGCAGTTGTGGCGCGAAGTGGTGAGTGCGGAAGGCGAGAACTACCCTGATGTCGAGCTGTCGCACATGTACGTGGACAACTGCGCCATGCAGCTGGTGAGGAACCCGAAGCAGTTCGACGTGATCGTGACCGGCAACCTGTTCGGCGACATTCTTTCGGACGAGGCCTCGATGCTCACCGGCTCGATCGGGATGCTGCCCTCGGCGTCGCTGGACGCGAACGGCAAGGGGCTGTACGAGCCGATCCACGGCTCGGCGCCCGACCTCGCGGGCAAGGGGATCGCCAATCCGCTCGCCACGATCCTGTCGGCTGCGATGATGCTGCGCTATTCGCTCGGCCGCCCAGAGGCGGCGGGCCGGATCGAAGGTGCAGTCCGGAAGGCGCTGCAGGACGGCTACCGCACGGCCGACATATATACTCCGGGAACGAAAAGGGCGGGCACGGCGGAGATGGGCGACGCGGTCGCGGCAAGATTGTGATCTGAGGGATCGGGCATGTTGCGAGTCGGAATCGTAGGCTGGCGGGGAATGGTGGGGTCGGTGCTCGTGCAGAGAATGCGCGAGGAGCGCGACTTCGACCACATCGAGCCGGCGTTCTTTTCCACGTCGCAGGCGGGCGGCAAAGGCCCCCCGATCGGGACGGACGCAGCGCCGGTTGGCAATGCCATGGATGTCGAGGCGCTGCAGCGGCTCCCGGTGATCGTCTCGTGCCAGGGCGGCGAGTACACCAACGAGATGTACCCGAAGCTGCGCCAGAGCGGCTGGAAGGGCTACTGGATCGACGCCGCGAGCGCGCTGCGCATGAAAGAAGACGCGATCATCATCCTCGACCCGGTCAACCTGCAGCTCATCCAGGAGTCGGTCGCCAGCGGTGGTAAGAATTTCATCGGCGGGAACTGCACGCTGACCCTGATGCTGATGGGCATGGCGGGGTTGTTCCAGAACGACCTTGTCGAGTGGGTGAGCTGCATGACGTATCAGGCCGCGTCGGGGGCCGGCGCTGCGAACATGAGAGAGCTCGTCGAGCAGATGGTGCATCTGGGCGAGGCGGCGAGGCCCGCGCTCGCCGATCCGGCCGCGAGCGCGCTCGAGATCGATCGGGGCCTGACCGATGCGCTGCGCAATGGCGGTCTGCCCAGGCAGAATTTCGGATTTCCGCTCGCTGCGAGCTTGTTGCCGTGGATCGACACGGACCTCGGCAATGGGCAGAGCCGCGAGGAGTGGAAAGGGCAGGCCGAGACGAACAAGATTCTGGGCCGCAGCCAGCGCCCGATCCCTGTGGACGGCATCTGCGTGCGCGTGGGCGCGATGCGCTGCCACAGCCAGGGGCTGACCGTGAAGCTCAAGCGCGATGTGCCGCTCGACGAGATCGAGGGGATGATTGCCGAGGCGAATGACTGGGTGAAGGTCGTACCGAACCGCAGGGAAGAGACGCTCGCCGAGCTCACGCCTGCCGCGGTGACCGGAAAGCTTTCGGTTGCCGTGGGCCGGCTGCGCAAGATGAGCATGGGCAGCGATTACCTCGCTGCCTTCACCGTGGGCGACCAACTGCTTTGGGGCGCCGCCGAACCGTTGCGCCGCATGGTGCGAATTCTTCTCGACTCGGGCGTTTGCGACACGACCTGAGTGCGGCGTGTTTCCGCTGGCCTCGAGATGAAAGCGGAGCAATTCAAGAAAATCTCTCAGCTTGCAGGGCTAATGTCATGATGTTATGGTACTCAGTCCGAGAAGAACGGCTCAGGGTGGTGCCAGTGCGTACAGGGGTCACCGGAATTCGGCTCGTATTGGCGGCTTGCCTGCTTCTGCCGCTGGTGGTTCATGCTGCGGGACTGGGACGGCTGGCGCTCTTTTCCTCGCTGGGCGAACCGCTCCGCGCGGAAGTGGAGATCGTGGCGCTGCAGCCGGGAGACGAGGATTCGCTCGCAGCCAGGCTTGCCTCAGCGGAAGCGTTCCGGCTGGCGGGAATCGAATACAACCCGACATTGCTCACAATCCGCGTCGCGTTGGAGCGGCGCGACGGAAAGCCGCTGGTTCGGCTGACTTCAGTGCAACCGATCAACGACCCGTTTGTCGATTTGCTTCTGGAGCTGCAGTGGTCGACGGGACGGCTCGTCCGCGAGTACACGTTCCTCCTCGATCCACCGGGGTACAGGGAAAAACCATCCGTTGCTGCTGCACCGGGACAGGCGCAGGCTGTGGCTCCCGCGGCGACGCCCTCCCCGCGACCAGCGCCGGTTGAGGCGCGCCCGCTCGTTGCGGAGCCCGGCGGCGCGCAAACCTATGAGGTCAGGAAAGGCGACACGCTCGGCAGGATTGCGCGCGAAAACAAGTCCGAGGGCGTGACGTTGTATCAGATGCTGGTGGCGCTCTACCGGGCCAATCCGGACGCCTTCATCAAAAACAACATCAACCTGGTACGTGCCGGGCGAATCCTGAAAATCCCGGACCGGGAGGCGGCCGCGTCGGTTGCGACGACGGATGCCAATCGCCTCGTGCAGGCGCATATGGCGGAGTTTGCCGAATACCGCGCGAAGCTCGCTGCGGCAGTAGCGGCGAGGCCCGCGACGGCGGCTCCGGGGCAACGGGAAGTCGCGGGACGAATTACCGCAAAACCCGAGACACCTCCTTCCGGAGCGGCCAAGGACCAGTTGAGGCTTTCGAAGGCGGACGTGTCCAAACCTGCGACGCCCTCGGCGCGCGCCGCACGCGAGGATGACAAGATCGCAGCGAACCGCGCACTGCAGGAAGCGCAGTCCCGTGTCACGGACCTCGAAAAGAACGTCACCGATTTGCAGAAGCTGCTGGAAATGAAGAACAAGCAGCTTGCGCAGCTGGAGCAAATAGCGGGCGCGAAGCCCGCTGCTGCGCCGCCGGCAGCGGCGCCAGAGGCAGCAAAGCCAGCAGCAGCGCCGCAGAAACCTGCGGCCGAAGCCGCGAAGCCAGCAGCCGAAGCACCGAAGCCAGCAGCCGAGACGCCCAAGCCTGCCGCAGCGGCGCCGAAACCGGCGCCAGAGGCTGCAAAGGCATTGGTGCCGGAAAAACCGAAACCCAAACAGGCGCCACCGCCGCCGGAGCCGAGTCTGCTGGACGGGTTCCTTGACAACCCGCTCGCGTTGGGCGGACTGGGCGCCGTAGTGGTGCTGCTCGCCGGGTACGGCACGTGGGCGTGGCGCCGCAAGAGGGCCGCACAATCCAGAGTCCGGGAAAGAGTACTCGGCGCATCTGGCGCTGCAGCGCCGGCGATGGCCGGTACGGGGGCGCAACAAACCGCCACAGCGGCAGCGGTCGCGGCAGCGATTGCGGCCGCGCCGCCGGGCGTTGCGGCAGCAGAGGGTGATGACGTCGATCCGATTGCCGAGGCCGACGTCTATCTGGCCTACGGGCGCGACGCCCAAGCCGAGGAAATTCTGAACGAGGGCCTTGGCAAGCATCCGAACCGCGTCGCTTTACATGCGAAGCTCCTCGAGGTTTTCGCCCACCGCCACGATACCAAGGCATTTGCGCAGACCGCACTTGCGATCAAGGGACTCACCGCAGGGACAGGTCCGGATTGGGACAAGGCGAGGAAACTCGGCCGCTCGATCGACCCGGAAAATGACCTGTACGGCGGGGGCGGCGCGGCTGTGGAAAGCCCTCAGCCGGTACCTCAAGCAGGCGCCGCGCCGACCCCGGCGGTGGATTTTGATCTGGGCGGAGGTGCGGCCGGATCCGGGGAAGCGCCAGGCGCAGAGCCCGCGGCGGCTTCGCTTGACTTCGATATCGGCGCGACCACAATTGGTGGTGGGGAGAACAAAACGTTCTCGCCGGACAAAACGGTAATCCTCCAGCCGGAACGGGTACCTTCCGCGAGCGCGTCACGGGACATCGGTCCGGGCGCCGACACGGGGGATGGGAAAAAGGGCGAGGCAAGCCTTGATTTCGATCTGGGCGCGTTGGAGCCTCCGGCACCACCGCCCGCATCACCCGCTCCGCCCGAGAGCACGGGATCGCTCGATTTCGACCTGAATCTGGATCTGGGCGGCGCGAAGCCCTCGACTGCACCCGACACGGCTGCGGCCCCGGCACCGCTGGATATCACGACAATCAGTCTCGATCTCGGAAAGCCGGCCGTGGCTACGCCCGCGACCAGTTCGGATCCGAAGTGGCAGGAGGTGGCGACGAAACTTGACCTGGCGAAGGCCTATCAGGAGAGGGGTGACAAAGATGGTGCGCGCGAGCTGCTCGACGAAGTGATCCATCAAGGCGACGCGGCGCAGCAGAACGAGGCGAAGCAGATGCTCGCCGCCCTGGGATAGAAACGGATTGACCGAGGGGCAGACAAGCCGCGGCGCGCGAGCGTACGCGGCTTTTGCATTCTATGCGGATCGCGTTGGGACTCGAATACGACGGCAGCCGGTTCCTGGGCTGGCAGACCCAACCCGGGGGCGGAACGGTGCAAGACGCGCTCGAGACGGCACTTGCAGCGATTGCAGGGGAACCGATCGCCGTCACCTGTGCAGGACGCACGGATCGCGGGGTGCATGCGCGCGAGCAGGTCGTACACTTCGATACCCGGGCAGAACGTCCCGGCACGGCGTGGGTGCGCGGAGTGAACGCGCTACTGCCTGAGAGCGCGGCGGTGCTCTGGTCGTGCCGCGTACCGGAAAGTTTCCATGCGCGCTATGGCGCGCGCTCACGCACGTACCGATACATTCTCATCAACCGCGCGGTACGGCCGGCACTGTCCGCGCAGGGCGCCGGCTGGATGCACGCGCCGCTCGACGTCGCGGCGATGCGTGAGGCGGCGCGGTATCTCGTCGGCGAGCACGACTTCTCGGCTTTCCGCTCTGCGGAGTGCCAGGCAAAGACGGCCGTGAGAACGCTGCACGAGCTCGCGATCGATCGCGCAGGGAATCGCATCGATTTCCTGCTGCGGGCGAATGGGTTTCTGCATCACATGGTGCGCAACATCGTCGGTACGCTGGTGCGGGTCGGCAAGGGCGCGCGCGGCCCGGCGTGGGCGCAGGAAGTTCTGGAATCGCGCGACCGCGGCCGCGCTGCGCCGACATTCTCTCCGCAGGGGCTGTATCTCGAGTCGGTGGAATACGCTCCGTCGTGGAATCTGCCGCGCAGCGGGCCTGCGCCGCTCGTGACCCCGCTTGAGCCGTGAGAACGCGCGTCAAAATCTGCGGCATCACCCGGCCCGAGGACCTGCGCGCCGCGGCGGAAGCGGGCGCGGACGCGTTCGGGCTGGTGTTCTATCGGCCGAGTCCCCGCTTTCTGACGCTCGAACGCGCGCGCGAGTTGCGTCGCGCCGCGCCCGCTTTCCTCACGCCGGTCGCCCTGTTCGTCAATCCGGAAGCCGAGGAGGTGCAGCGCGTGCTCGACGCGGTGCGTCCCGACGTGCTCCAGTTCCACGGCGACGAACCGCCTCAATTCTGCCGCGCATTCGGCGCGCCGTACGTCAAGGCCTGCCGGGTGAGGAGCGAGGTCGATTTGCTAGAATACTGGCGGCCGTTTTCCGACGCCTGCGCCTGGCTCGCAGATACCTGGGTAGAGGAATACGGCGGCACCGGCAAGGGATTCGACTGGTCGCGGGTGCCGGCGGAGCGCGCGAGGCCGCTCATTCTGTCAGGGGGTCTGGAACCGCAGAACGTTGGCGAGGCGATTCGCCGCGTCAGGCCTTGGGCCGTGGACGTCTCGAGCGGTGTCGAGTCTGCGAAGGGCATCAAGGACGCGGCCAGGATCGCCGCATTCGTCGCCGAGGTCAGGAATGCAGATGGTTGACTTGCCCGATTCACGCGGGCATTTCGGTCCCTATGGCGGCGCATTCGTCGCCGAGACGCTGACGCACGCCCTGGACGAGCTGCGCGAGGCGTATGCGCAGTGCCGGAAGGACCCGGCGTTCCTTGCCGAGTTCCGCCATGAGCTCAAGCATTACGTCGGGCGGCCCAGCCCGGTCTATCACGCCAAGCGCTGGTCGGAGCTGCTGGGCGGCGCGCAGATTTATCTCAAGCGCGAAGATCTGAACCATACCGGCGCGCACAAGATCAACAATACGGTCGGGCAGGCGCTGGTTGCGCGCCGCATGCGCAAGCCCCGCGTGATCGCGGAAACGGGAGCGGGCCAGCACGGCGTTGCGGCCGCAACGGTCGCCGCGCGCTACGCGATGCAGTGCGTGGTGTACATGGGCTCCGAGGACATCGAACGGCAGTCGGCGAACGTCTACCGCATGAAGCTGCTCGGCGCGACCGTCGTGCCGGTGAATTCGGGCTCCAGGACTCTCAAGGACGCGCTCAACGAAGCGATGCGCGACTGGGCGACGAACGTCGAAGATACGTTCTACATCATCGGCACGGTCGCAGGCCCGCATCCCTACCCGATGATGGTGCGGGACTTCCAGTCGGTCATTGGCGAGGAATGCAGGATCCAGATGCCCGAGCTCACCGGCCGGCAGCCCGACGCGGTGATCGCCTGCGTAGGCGGCGGGTCGAACGCGATGGGGATCTTCTACCCGTATCTGGCCGACGAACGAGTTCGGCTGATCGGAGTGGAGGCCGCGGGCGAAGGCCTTGCCACCGGCAGGCACGCCGCCTCGCTCTGCGCGGGAAAGCCGGGCGTGCTGCATGGCAACCGGACGTACCTGCTGCAAGATGCGAACGGCCAGATCATGGAAACACACTCGATCTCGGCGGGGCTCGATTACCCGGGCGTCGGTCCGGAGCACGCCTGGCTCAAGGACTCGGGTCGCGCGGAATACGTGGCGGTGACCGACGATGAGGCGCTGCAGGCATTTCACGATCTGTGTCACTACGAGGGCATCATGCCGGCGCTCGAGTCGGCGCACGCGCTCGCCTACGCCGCAAAGATCGCGCCGTCGCTGCCTGCGGATCGGTTGCTTCTGGTCAATCTCTCCGGGCGCGGCGACAAGGACATGCACATCGTCGCGGCGAACTCCGGCATCCGGTTCTGATGTCCCGCATTTCGACCAGGTTCGCGGCGCTTGCGGCGGCTCATCGCAAGGCCCTGATTCCCTACATCACCGCGGGCGATCCCGATCCTTCCCTCACCGCCGGCCTGATGCATGCGCTGACCGAGTCGGGGGCGGACATCCTCGAGTTGGGGGTGCCGTTCTCCGACCCCATGGCCGACGGCCCGGTCATTCAGCGTTCCTCCGAGCGCGCGCTCGCGAAGGGCGTGTCGCTCACGGCGGTGCTCGGCATGGTGCGCGAGTTCCGTGCCAGGGACGCTGACACCCCGGTGGTGCTGATGGGATACGCCAACCCGGTCGAAGCGATGGGCGCTGAGAGCTTCGCTGCCGCCGCCGCATCCGCGGGCGTGGACGGCGTGATCGTGGTGGATTATCCGCCCGAGGAGTGTGCGCAGTTCGCCGACCTCGCGCGCCAGCACGGCATCGACCCGATTTTCCTGCTTGCGCCTACGTCGACGGATCAACGCATTCAGGCTGTCGGGCGGGTCGGGAGCGGGTACCTGTATTACGTGTCACTCAAGGGGGTGACGGGTGCCGCGAATCTCGACCTCGCGGAAGTCGCCGCGCGCATCCCGAAAATCCGCGCCGCGACGAAGCTGCCGATCGGCATCGGCTTCGGGATCCGCGATGCGGAAACGGCGCGGAAACTCGCCCAGACCGCGGATGCAGTGATCATCGGCAGCCGGATCATCCAGGAGATCGAAGCCGCGGGCCCGGAGCACGCCGTCACCCGCGTGAAAGCCCTGCTCGCACCCATTCGCGCGGCGCTGGACGCATGAGCTGGCTGCAAAAACTCCTGCCGCCCAAGATCCAGCGCGGCACCGGGCCGAGGAAAACCATGCCCGAAGGGCTGTGGACGAAGTGCCCAGCCTGCGACGCGGTGCTCTACAGCACGGACCTGCAGAAGAATCTCCATGTGTGTCCGAAATGCGGGCATCACCACAGGATCGGCGCGCGCGCACGGCTCGACGCCCTGCTTGACCCGGAGGGCCGCTTCGAGATCGGGACCGAAGTGCTGCCGGTGGACAGTCTCAAGTTCCGCGACTCGAAGAAGTATCCGGAGCGGCTGGCCGATGCGCAGGCGCAGACGGGCGAAAGCGATGCGCTCGTCGTCGTGCAGGGCTCCATCAAGTCGCTCGGCGTGGTGTGCGCGCTGTTCGAGTTCGATTTCATGGGCGGTTCGATGGGCTCCGTGGTCGGGGAGCGTTTCGCGCGCGGCGTGAACGTTGCGATCGAGCAGAAACTTCCGTTCGTCTGCGTGACTGCGACGGGCGGGGCACGCATGCAGGAGGGCGTGCTGTCGCTGATGCAGATGGCGAAGACCGCTGCGGTGCTGACCGATCTCGCGGAAAGGGGGCTCCCCTTCATCTCTGTGCTCACGGATCCGACGATGGGCGGCGTGTCTGCGAGCTTCGCGATGATCGGCGACGTGGTGATCGCGGAGCCGAAGGCGCTGATCGGATTCGCCGGGCCGCGCGTCATCGAGCAGACCGTGCGCCAGAAATTGCCCGAAGGATTTCAGCGCGCCGAGTTCCTGCTCGAAAAGGGCGCGATCGACCTGATTGTCGACAGGCGCCACCTGCGCGACAGGCTGCACACGCTTCTCGCGCTGCTGCAGGGGCTGCCCGCAGACGCCGTGGCGTGACCGGACGGACGCTCGCCGGCTGGCTCGAGTACATCGAGCGGCAGCATCCGAAGACGATCGCGCTGGGCCTGGAACGCGTCTCCGAGGTGCTCGACGGACTGGAGATTGCGTTCGGCTGCCCGGTGATCACGGTCGGCGGCACCAACGGCAAGGGCTCGACCTGCGCGATGCTCGCGTCGATCCTCGGCAGCGCCGGCTACCGGGTGGGGCTCTACACTTCACCGCACCTGTTGCGCTACAACGAGCGTGTGCGGCTCTGCGGGCGCGAGGCAGAGGATGCCGCGCTCTGCGAGGCATTTGCGGTGGTGGAGCGTGCGCGCACAGGCATCGCGCTGACCTATTTCGAGTACGGGACGCTCGCCGCGGCGTGGCTGTTCGCGCGCGAGCAGCTCGATGCGGTTGTCCTCGAGGTCGGTCTCGGCGGGCGTCTCGACGCGGTCAACCTGTTCGACGCCGACTGCGCGGTGCTGACCAGCGTCGCGATCGATCACGTCGAATACCTCGGCCACTCGCGTGAGGAGATCGGGCGCGAAAAATCCGGGATCTTTCGCGCCGGCAGGCCCGCGGTGGTCGCCGAGCCCGACCCACCACGAAGCGTATTCGAAGAGGCGCGGCGCCTGGGCGCACGCCTGCATTGGATCGGTCGCGAGTTCGGGTACTCGGCGGAGGGGCCGCAATGGTCGTTCTGGGGACCCGCGGGGAAGCGTCACGGCCTGGCGCACCCGGCGCTGCGCGGATCGGTGCAGCTGCGCAACGCCGCAGCGGCGCTTGCCGCGCTCGACGCGCTGCAGGAGCGACTGCCCATTGCGATGCAGGATGTGCGGCGCGGGCTCGCCACGGTGACGCTACCAGGCCGGTTCCAGGTGCTGCCGGGCCGGCCGCAGATCGTGCTGGATGTCGCACACAACCCGGAGGCGGCAGCGATCCTGGCGCAGAACCTGGCGGCGAGCGCCTATGCGCCGGAGACGATCGGTGTATTCGGCATGCTGCGCGACAAGGACGTCGCCGGCGTGGTGCGTGCGTTGGCGCCACGACTGACGCGCTGGCATCTCGCCGGACTTGGCGGACCGAGAGGCGCAGGCGCGCTCGACCTTGCCCGCATTCTCGGCGAAACGGGCGTCACGGCGCCGATGTTCGTGCACGAGAGCACGGCAGCGGCGCTCGATGCGGCGCGCGGCGAGGCGGGCGAGAATGATAAAATTGTCGTTTTCGGATCGTTCTTCACGGTCGCGGCAGCGATTGCGCAGCTCGAGTCGCGCAGAGATGGCTGAATCCCAGGAAATCAACACGCTCCGGCGCCGCGGCAGGCGCCGCCTCGTAGGCGCCATCGCGCTGGTGCTGCTGGCGGTGATCGTGCTGCCGATGGTGTTCGACTCGGAGCCCAGGCAAAGCGCGCCGCCCGTCAGCGTGCGCATCCCGAGCGAAGATGACGCCGGTTTTTCGCCGAAGGTGACGCCGAAGGCACCCGCGGCGCCGCAGGCGCCGCAGCCCGGCGCCGCCGCGCCAGCGGAACCGCAGAAGCCTGCGCCGAAAGTGGAAGCGAAGTCGGAGGAAAAGCGCGCGCCCAAAGCGGCCGACAAGGCCTCCGGCGCCGACGTGGAGCGCGCGCGCGCCGAGGCTGCCATTGCCGGCGAGCAGTTCGTTGTGCCAGTCGCAGCGCTGGCGGACCCGGAGAAGGTCAAGGAACTTTCGGCCAGGCTTGCGGAAGCGAAGTTGCCCTACTACACGGAGCCGATCGCCACGGCCAAAGGCACGGTCACGCGCGTGCGCGTGGGTCCGTTCGGTGACCGGGGCGCTGCGGAAAAGGCGCTGGAGCGGCTCAAGCTCCTCGGCCTGAAGCCGGGTGGCGTCGTCGGCAAGTCGTGAGCTGGCTTGACTACGCGGTAATCGGCCTGCTCGTTGTATCGATCGCCTGGGGCGCGTGGCGCGGACTGGTCCGCGAAGTGATATCCATCCTGGGCTGGGTCATTGCATTTCTTGCAGCGAACCTGTTCGCCGGCCCGCTCGGCCAGGCGATGCCGGCCGAAATTCCGACTCCCGAACTGAGGCTGGGTGTCGCGTTCGTCGCCGTGTTCATCGGTTCGCTCATCGCCACCTCGTTGCTCGGACTGTTGCTGTCGAAGCTGGTGAAAGCGGTCGGGCTTGGCGGTCCCGACCGCGTGCTGGGCGCTGCGTTCGGGACCGCGCGCGGCGTGCTCATTCTCGTTGCAGCGGCGTTGCTCGCCGGCCTCACCAGCGCGCCGCGGCAGCCGTTCTGGCGCGACTCGGTCGCGGGAGAACCCCTCGCGAGAGCCGCGCTCGCGCTCAAGCCGCTCCTGCCGCAGACGTTTGCCGAGCGGCTGCGGTATGATTGACCTTTAACGATCCGCGGGGACGGTTCCCGTGTGCGGCATTCTCGGCATCGTCGCGCGTTCGCCGGTCAATCAGCTCCTCTACGACGGGCTGCTGTTGCTGCAGCACCGCGGCCAGGACGCCGCAGGCATCGTCACGGCCGAGGGCAAGACGTTTCACATGCACAAGGGCAGCGGCATGGTGCGGGATGTGTTTCGTACCCGCAACATGCGGGCGCTTCCCGGGAACATCGGCATCGCGCATTGCCGCTATCCGACGGCGGGATCGGCATACAACTCCGCGGAGGCGCAGCCGTTCTACGTCAACTCGCCGTTCGGCATCGTTCTCGGGCACAACGGCAACCTGACGAATACCGACACCCTCAAGGAGGAGATGTTCAGGCAGGACCTGCGGCACATCAACACCAATTCGGATTCCGAGGTGTTGCTGAACGTCCTGGCGCATGAGCTGGAAAGCGCATCGGTCAGGCTGAGGCTCGAGCCGCAGACGATCTTCAACGCCGTTTCGGCGGTGCACCGGCGCGTGCGCGGCGCCTACGCCGTGATCGCCATGATCGCCGGGCACGGGGTGCTCGCATTCCGCGATCCATACGGCATCCGTCCGGCGGTCATCGGCTACAACGAGACCGACCACGGGACCGAGTACATGATCGCTTCCGAATCGGTCGCGGTCGAGGCGCTTGGCTTCCGGGTGCTGCGCGACATCGCGCCCGGCGAGGCCGTATTCCTCGACGAAGAAGGCGGTTTCTTCAGCCAGCAGTGCGCGGAGAGCGCCTCGCTCAACCCGTGCATCTTCGAGTACGTGTACCTGGCGCGGCCGGATTCGCTCCTCGACGGAGCCTCGGTGTACGAAACAAGGCTGAAGATGGGCGAAAGGCTGGTCGAAAAGATCCGGCGCGAGTACCGGCACCTCGAGATCGACGTCGTGATCCCGATTCCGGATTCGAGCCGGCCGACGGCGCTGCAGGTGGCGCTCGGGCTGGGCGTCCCGTACCGCGAAGGCTTCGTCAAGAACCGCTACATCGGCCGCACCTTCATCATGCCGGGACAGGCGGTTCGCACGCGCTCGGTGCGCCAGAAGCTGAACGTGATCGCGATGGAGTTCCGCGGCAAGAACGTGCTGCTGGTGGACGATTCGATCGTGCGCGGCACCACCAGCCGCGAGATCGTGCAGATGGCGCGCGAGTCGGGCGCGAAGAAGGTGTTCTTCGCCTCCTCGGCCCCGCCAGTGCGCTTCCCCAACGTCTACGGCATCGACATGCCGACGCGCGCCGAGCTGATCGCCGCGCACCGCAGCGAGCAAGAGGTGGCGGCCGAGATCGGCGCCGACGCGCTCATCTACCAGGATCTGGAAGCGCTCAAGGACGCGGTGCGCAAGGCCAACCCGCGGCTGGCGCGCTTCGAGACCTCGTGCTTCGACGGCATCTACGTCACCGGCGACGTCACCAGCGACTACCTGCAGACCATCGAGACCCGGCGCGACGCCGCGCGCGACGCCGGGGAGGACGATACCGCCCAGCTCGACCTCAACCTGGTGGCGAGCGGCTGACAGTGCTATAATTTTCGCACGCG
>CAZYVT010000009.1:88240-90240 GCA_964651335.1 uncultured Enterobacteriaceae bacterium
AAATTCAGCTAAAGCGTGCCGACAAAACCCGGTCCGCTTGGCCGGGTTTTTTTATTCCCGCAAGCGAAGGATGGGGACCATGAAAAATTCGCTTGCCACACTGGGGGTGCGCGCCGGACAGGCCCGCACCGAGTTTCACGAGCACTCCGAGGCGCTGTTCCTCACCTCGAGCTTCGTGTTCGACAACGCCGCGCAGGCCGCGGCGCGCTTCACCGGAGGCGAGGACGGCTTCGTCTACTCGCGCTTCACCAACCCGACGGTGGCCATGTTCCAGGACCGGCTCGCGGCGCTGGAGGGGGCAGAGGCCTGCGTCGGCACCGCTTCGGGGATGTCGGCGATTCTCGCCATGAACATGGCGCTGCTCAAGTCGGGCGATCACGTGGTTTGTTCGAATGCCGTGTTCGGCGCCACGGTGCAGCTGTATTCCGGAATCCTGGCGCGCTTCGGCATCCAGACCACGTTCGTTTCCCCGACCGAGATTGCCGACTGGCAGCGGGCGCTGAAACCGAACACCAGGCTGCTATTCCTGGAGACGCCCTCCAACCCCCTCGGCATGGTCTCCGACATCGCGGCGATCGCGGCGGTGGCGAAGAAAGCCGGCGCGCTGCTCGCAGTGGACAACGCGCTCTGCACCCCGGCGCTGCAACGGCCGCTCGAATTCGGCGCCGACCTCGTGATTCATTCCGCGACCAAGTATCTCGACGGGCAGGGCAGGGTGCTGGGCGGCGCGGTGCTCGGCGCGGAAGCGCTGCTGATGGACGGCGTGTGCGGCTTCCTGCGCACCGCGGGGCCGACGCTGTCGGCGTTCAACGCCTGGGTGATCCTGAAGGGAATGGAAACCCTGGAACTGCGCATGCTCGCCCAGTCGGAGCGGGCGCTGGAACTCGCGCGCTGGCTCGAAGCGCATCCCAAGGTGGCACGCGTGTTTTATCCGGGCCTGGCGTCGCACCCGCAGCACGCGCTTGCCATGCGCCAGCAGCGTGCCGGCGGCGCCATCGTGTCGTTCGACGTCAAAGGCGGCCGCGAGGCGGCGTGGAAAGTGGTCGATTCGACGCAGCTGATCTCGATCACCGGCAATCTCGGCGACGTCAAGACCACCATCACCCATCCGGCCACCACCACCCACGGGCGCATCACGCCAGAGGCGCGCGCTGCGGCCGGCATCGGCGAAGGGCTGCTGCGTGTCGCGGTCGGCCTGGAAGCGGTCGAGGACGTGAAAGCCGACTTGGCGCGGGGGCTGGCAGCTTAGCGCGCGGGGGCTGCAGGGCAAAAGTGTAAAGTTACACTTTACACTTCGCCGAACTGCACCAGGCGCGCGGCGCCGCCCTCGAGCGCCAGGTAGCCAGCGCGCTCGTACCAGTCCGGCAGCACCCAGCGCTCGCAGGCCTTGCCGTCCACCATGTGCCGGTGGTGCGCCGGGCGGTGGGTGTGGCCATGGATCATGCGCGTCATCCCCGAGCGGCGGAACGCGTCGCACACTGCGCCCACGTTGGCATCCATGATCTCGGGCGCCTTGGCGCGCACGGCGGCCTTGCTCTGCTCGCGGTAACCGAGCACCGCGACGCGGCGCTGTTCGCGCGGCTTGGCGAGGAATTCCCGCTGCCAGGCGGTCGAGCGGCAGATGCGTCGCCACGCCTGGTAGGGCAGATCGTCGATGCACAGCGTGTCGCCGTGCAGCAACGCGAAGCGCTCGCCGTCGAGCTCGGCGACGCTCGGATCTTCGAGCAGCTGCGCGCCGGCGGCAGCGCAAAAGCGCTTGCCGATGAGGAAGTCCCGGTTGCCGTGCATCAGATACAGCGCAACGCCGGCCTCGGAGAGCTGCCGCAGGCCCTGCGCCACCTGGCGCCCGAGCGGGTCACCGGGAACGTCCTCCAGCTCGTCGTCGCCGATCCAGTACTCGAACAGGTCGCCGAGGATGTAGAGCGCCCCGGCTTCAGCTGCGGCGCCGGAGACGAGCTCGAAGAACAGCTCGCTGGCGCGCGGGCGGTCGGGAGCGAGGT
>CAZYVT010000010.1:0-89833 GCA_964651335.1 uncultured Enterobacteriaceae bacterium
ATCCCCGGAGGACAACCCATGACAAGCCAGATCGCTCGACAACCGACCCGGCGCACGTCCACCTCGCGCCGCACGGCGGCCAGGAGCGCGAGGCGGGCGGATGAGTTTTCCTATTTTTTTTTCGAATAGGCAGCAACCGGGCGGGCCCGCCCGCGCTGTCGGAGCGTTGCTTTAACGGTTCAGATCAGGCCCATTCCTTTGAGAACCGACAGCATCACCGCCGCTGCCACGACCGAGCCGATCTGGCCGCCGGTGTTGGCGCCCGCGGCGTGCATGAGAAGGTGGTTTTTCTTGTCGTAGCGCTGTCCCTGCACCTGGACCACTCTCGCCGCCATTGGATAGGCCGAGATCCCGGCCGCACCGATGAGCGGGTTGACCTTGCCGCCGGTGAGCCAGCAAACGAGTTTCCCGAAGCACACGCCCGCGACGGTATCCAGACAGATCGCGACGAAGCCCAGGCCGAAGATCGCCAGGGTGGTGGGCTTTAGAAACACGTGGCCCTCCATCGTGCCGCCGATGGCAAGTCCGAGAAACAGGGTCACGATATTGGCGATTTCATTCTCCGAGGCCTTGGTGAGACGGGCGACCACACCCGATTCGCGCATGAAGTTGCCGAGCATGATCGTGCCGAGAAGCGGCAGACCCTTCGGTGCGATGAGGCCGCCCACCAGCGTAACGACGATGGGAAAGAGGAGTTTTGTCTGAGGAGAAACGCTTTTCTTCAGCGACTTCATGCGGATCACCCGCTCCGCGGGAGTCGTCAGCGCCTTCATGATCGGTGGCTGGATGATCGGCACCAGCGCCATATACGAGTACGCCGCGACCGAGATCGGCGCCAGCAGCTGCGGCGCGTACTGCGAAGCCACGTAGATCGCGGTGGGACCGTCGCAGGCGCCGATCACGGCGATCGCAACGGCTTCCAGTTCCGGAAAGCCGAGCGCAAGCGCGAGGAGCAGGGTGAGGAAGATCCCGACCTGACCTGCGGCGCCGAAGAGAAGGATGCGCGGGTTTTCGAGCAACGGACCGAAATCGGTCATTGCGCCGATGGCGACAAAGATCAGCAGCGGGAAGAGTTCGTTCGCGACGCCGGCGTCGTACAGGGTGCGCAGAAAGCCGCCCTTGTCCATCAGGTCGCTCAGGGGAATGTTGACGAGGACGCAGCCAAACCCGATCGGCACGAGCAGCAGCGGCTCCACGTTTTTCCTGACGCCGAGGTAGAGCAATGCGCCGCCGACCAGCAGCATGATCACATTGGGCAGGCCCTGCGAGAACAGGAAACTGCCGCCGCTCGCCAGGCCCGAGAGACCTGCGATCACGCTGTCCCACATGTCGTTTCCTCCCCTACGGTTTCTTTTCCGTGTCTTTTTCTTCGGCGGAAAGCGGGAACACCTTTTTCAGCAGATCCACCACGAGGCTCAGGATCCAGAGCGTCAGAAAGGTCCCGCCCACGCCCACGATCGTCATCGTGATACCGAAAGTCCACTTGTCCATGATTAGGTGAACCTCTGGATGCCGGTCTGCGCGCGGCCGAGGATGAGGGCGTGGATGTCGTGCGTGCCTTCGTAAGTGTTCACGACTTCCAGATTGACCATATGGCGGATGACGCTGAATTCGTCCGAAATGCCGTTGCCGCCCAGCATCGGGCCTTCGATTTGCTCAATTCATTTTCTCCAGGATGACCGCGAGGCCCTGGCCGACGCCGATGCAGAGCGACACCGCCGCGTACCGGCCGCCGCTTTCCTGCAACTGGCGCGACACGGTCAGGGCAAGACGCGCCCCGGAGCAGCCGAGCGGATGGCCGATCGCGATTGCGCCGCCGTTCGGGTTCACGCGCGGGTCCTTGAAGCCCACGTTCATCAGCTTCAGGCACCCGAGTACCTGGCTCGCGAACGCCTCGTTGATCTCGATGATGTCCATGTCCTCGAGCTGGAGCTTCGCGCGTTCGAGCGCCCGCGGGATCGCGTACGCTGGCCCGACCCCCATGATGCGCGGCTCCACCGCCGCGGAGGCTGCCGAGAGGATCCTCGAGATCGGTTTCTTGCCGTTCTTCTCGCCCCATTTACGGCTCGCGATCACCAGCGCTGCGGCGCCGTCGTTGACGCCGGAAGCGTTGCCCGCCGTCACCACACCGCCCTCGAAGAGCGGCTTGAGCCTGGCGAGCGCCTCCATCGTCGCGTCGCGGCGCGGGTGCTCATCGACCTCGACCACCGCGGACGGCGCATCCTTCTTCTTTGCCGGCAAGGTCACCGGCAGGATTTCGCCCTTGTAGAAGCCTTCGGCCTCGGCCCTGGCGTACTTCTTCTGCGAGGCGAGCGCGAATTCGTCCGCCTGTTCGCGCGTGACGCCGAATTCCCTGGCCACGTTGTCGCCGGTCTCGGGCATCGAGTGATCGCCGTACTGCTTCCTGAACCTGGGATTGGTGAAGCGCGAGCCGAGCGTGGTGTCGTACATCTTCACGTCGCGCGAGTAGGGCGACTCGGCCTTCGCGATCACGTAGGGCGCACGCGTCATGCTCTCGACGCCGCCGGCAATGTAGAGATCGCCCTCGCCGCAGGTGATCGCGCGCGCCGCATCCGTCACCGCCTGCAGGCCGCTGGCGCAGAGGCGATTGACCGTAACCGCGGGAGTCGTCGGTGGCAAGCCCGCCATCAACGCCGCGAACCGTGCCACATTGCGACAGTCTTCGCCGGCTTGCGTGACGCAGCCCAGGATCACGTCGCTGATCTCCTCGGGCTTCACGTTGTTGCGCTTCACCACCTCGGCGATGACCTCGCCGGCGAGGTCGTCGGGCCGCACCGAGGCAAGCTTCCCGGCATGGCGCCCGATCGGCGAGCGCAAGCCAGCGTAAATGTATGCGTCGAGCATGAACGTTACTCCGGAGTGAGAAGGGATACGCCGAGGCGCGCACGGCGCTTGAGCCACGGGCTCGGGCGGTAGCGCGGATCCTGGTAGAAAGAATGCATCGCCTCGAGCACCGTGAGAATCTTCGCCGCGCCGACCGCGTCGCCCATTGCGAGCGGGCCGCGCGGATAGCCGAGGCCGAGCATGACCGCGGCATCGAGGTCCGCCGGGGTCGCAATCCGCTGCTGCACGATATCGCAGCCGACGTTCACGATATGCGCGACTACGCGCTGCGCGACGAATCCGGGCGAATCGTTGATCACGGATACCGGCACGCCATCGGAAGCGAGCAGCCCATGCGCCGCGTCACGTGCCTCGGGCCCGGTCACCGGCGTCGTCATCAGCGTGCGCCGCTTGGCAAAACCGAAAATCGGATCCACCGCCACCGTGCGCGCCGGGTCGATGAGCACTTGCAGCGCGGTCGTGGTTGCGTCCTGCCCGAGGGGCGCGACGAAGCAAATCGCGTCGCCGGATGGTTTCGCGCCCGTTTCCGGTGTCGCGCCGAGTCTGGATAGAAGTTCCTTCAGCGCAGGGGCGTTGGGAGCGACCCACACTGATGCGGCCTTCGCCGCAGGCACTGGCTGCTCGGGGATCTTCTCCGCCGAGCCATCCTTGCCGTATGCGTACCACCCGCGACCCGTTTTTCGGCCCAGCAGGCCGGCGGCGACGCGCGGCTCCAGCAGATACGAAGGGCGGTATTTCGGCTCCTGGAAGTACTGCTCGAAGAGCGACTTGTGAACGCTGTGATTGACGTCGAGCCCCACCAGATCCATCAGCCCGAAAGGGCCCAGCCTGAATCCGGCGGCGTCCGTGAGAATGCGATCGATCGTGGCGAAGTCCGCGATTCCCTCGGCGAGCACGCGCAGGGCCTCGGGGATATAGCCGCGTCCGGCGTGATTGACGACGAAACCCGGCGTGTCCTTGCAGCGCACCGGCGTATGGCCGTAGCGTTTTGCCAGGGCGCTGAGCGCGTCGGTGACCCACGACTCGGTGAGTTCGCCGGCGACGACCTCGACGATCTTCATCACCGGGACCGGATTGAAGAAGTGATAGCCCGCGACGCGGCCCGGTTTGCGGCACGCCGCCGCCATCGCCGTCACGGAAAGCGATGAGGTGTTCGAGGCCAGGATGCAGTGTTGCGTGACGATTCCCTCGAGCGCGCGGAGCAGCTCGCGCTTCGCCTCGAGCTGCTCGACGATCGCCTCGATCACGAGGTGCGCGGGCGCGAAGGCCTTGAGCGTGTCGACGATCTCGATGCGCGCCAGCGTGGCGTCGAGCTCGGTCTGCGTAACGCGACCCTTCTCGATCAGCCGGCCAAGCGCCTGCGCAATCGATTCCTTTGCGGCACGGGCAGCACCGGGATTGGCGTCGAAGACGAGTGTTCGCACGCCGCATTGCGCAAGCACCTGCACGATGCCGCGTCCCATCGTGCCGCTGCCGGCGACTGCGGCGATGAGGTCGCTGCGATGGGGGTCGAGCATGGGAGACGATTCTACGACGGCGGGGCTATAATCGTTGCGAAAAAGGTCCTTGGAGCAGAGCTGGACTACGATGACCCCAGGGAGGCGCACATGAAGTATCGCAAGATCCTACTTGCCTACAACGGCTCGCTGGAAGGCAAGCGCGCGCTGCTCGAGTGCGCCGACCTTGCCGGCTTTCTGCAGGCCGAGACCCACCTGCTCGCGGTGGCGAGCATGCCGCCGAGCCTGTTCCTTACCGAAGGATTCGTTCCCGAGGAGCTCTTGGAGGAGGAAAAGAAACGCACCCAGCAGGTTCTTGACGAGGGCGTCAAATCGCTCGCCGAACGCGGCTTCAAGGCCGCCGGCCACCTCGCGGTCGGCGAGCCGGTTGAAGAGATCTGCCGCCTGGCGAAGGAAATCGGCGCGGAGCTGATCGTGGTGGGCCATAACCAGAACACTTCGTTCGCCGCACGGTGGTGGAAAGGATCGGTGGGCGGCGCGCTCATCGATTACTCGCCCTGCAGCGTCCTGATCGCGCTCTCCAAAGGCTGATCCTGCGGGCGAGAAAATGCCTGCCGGGCGCGGCTACGCCCAGTTCTCGATCGAAAGACCCTTTACGCGCCTGAATTCGCGTTCGTTATTGGTGATCAGGGTGACGCCAAGACTCAGGGCGTGCGCAGCGATCTCGGTATCGAGCGGTCCGATCGGCTGCCCGCGCTTCGCGAGATCCGCGCGCACTTCACCATAGCGCAGGGCCGCGGCCAGATCGTACGCCGCGATTTCCAGCGGCAGCAGCCGCACTCGGCAAGGTCGGCACCTACCGCAGTGGAGGGGAGCGGAGGCCCAATTTGAAGCTACCGAACGGTGATCGCGCGATCGTGGAACTGGACAAGCTTCGACGTTACTGCCTCGACCCGGTGCATCCCCGCGGACGGCACAAGGCCCGCGTATTCCGTGCGGCACTGGGATTGTCGGCGGTGGACGCCGTAGTCTTGAGGGAACTTCTTCTGCGCGGCGCCTCGACCGAGGAAGCGACGCTCGGGGAAACCGATGCGCACGGAACGCGGTACACTTTCGACCTGCAGGTGAGGCACCGAGAACGGACTGCGGTGGTGCGCACGAATTGGATCGTGCGCAAAGGCGAAGAGGCACCCCGGTTCGTTACGTGCTACGTGGCATCGAGTACCGACGATGGCTGATGAAATCAGATTGCTCGACGTGGTGGCGCTGACCGAGGACGTTCCGGCGCACCGACTCGTGCGCGGGCAGGTCGGCACTGTGGTCGAAGCCCTGTCGAACGGTTATTTCGAGGTCGAGTTTAGTGACGATTCGGGTCGTACCTATGCGCTGGTGCCCCTCGCGCCGCGGCAGATGATCGTGTTGCGCTACCAGCCGGCGCGAGCTGCATAGGCCGGTCCAGTTTTCCCCGCCTGCTTCTTGAAATCAGTTGTGCAGTAGGCTGCATACGAGCGGGTCGTCTTGTTCTAGAGATCCAAATTCCATGACGTCATTCGGACACAAGGGCAGGCTCGAAGACGAGCGCATGCTGAAAGGGCGGGGGCGCTACGTCTCCGATTGGAATCTTCCGGGGCAGGCGTACGGCTTCTTCCTGCGCTCCGACCGGCCGCACGCCGAGATCGTTTCGATCGATTCGTCGGCTGCGCTGGCGATGAAAGGAGTCGTAGCGGTAATCACGGGCGATGACATCGCCGCCGCCGGTTATCAATCGCTCCCTGCCGCCGCGCCGATGAAGGGCAGGGGCGGCGCCGAACTGCTGCGCCCGCATCACCCGATGCTCGCGCAGGGCCGTGTGCGCTATGTCGGCGAGCCGGTCGTGCTCGTCGTCGCAGAGAGCGCCGCAATCGCGCAGGACGCGGCAGAGGCGGTCGTGATCGAGTATCGCGATCTCCCTGCGGTCGTGGACGCGCGCGATGCGCTCAAGCCTGGCGCCCCGCAACTGCACCACAACATTCCCGGAAATCTGGCGCTCGATTTCGTCGGCGGCGACGAGGAGGCGACGCAGGCCGCATTTGCGCGCGCGTCGAGAATCGTGCGCCTGACCTCGTACCACACGAGGGTGGTTGGCAATCCGATGGAGCCGCGCGGCTGCATTGGCGCCTATGACGCCGCATCGGGCGACTTTCATCTCTACGCCTGCACCCAGGGCGTGACCGCGATTCGCGGCCAGATGGCTCCGGTGCTCGGCGTGCCACCGGAGAAAATCCGCGTCATCGCCGAGGAGGTGGGCGGGGGCTTCGGCGGGCGCTTCAACACCTACCCCGAATACTGCGCGGCGCTCGCGGCGGCGAAAAAACTCGGCCGCCCGGTGAAATGGGTCGGAACGAGGTCGGAGATGTTCCTTGCCGACGAACAGGCGCGCGACATCGTGCACCTTGGCGAGATGGCGCTCGACGCCTCGGGACGCATCCTCGGCATGCGCTTCGACTTCGTCTGCAATCTGGGAGCCTACATCGCGTTCACCGGGGCATTCGTCAACACGGTGAATCTGGTCAACGTTGCAAGCGGCGTGTATGACGTGCAGGCGGTGCACGTGCACGCTTCGCTCACGTTAACCAATACCGTTCCGACTGCGGCGTACCGGGGCGCGGGCCGGCCGGTGAGTTCGTACGCGATCGAGCGGCTGGTGGACCAGGCGGCCTACGAGACCGGTATGGATCCGGCCGAGTTCCGGCGGATGAACCTGGTGAGGAAGGAACAATTTCCCTACCAGATCGGCACCGGCTTCGAATACGATTGCGGCGATTTCCAGGGCGTGCTCGACAAGGCGGTTGCGGCCGCGCACTGGAGCGGATTCGCGGCGCGGCGCGCGGCGAGTGCAAGGCACGGACGCCTGCGCGGGCGTGGCATTGCGACTTACATCGAGGCAAGTGGATCCGGGGGGTTCGCGCCTTTTGACCAGGCGCAGGTGACCTGGGACGAGAACGCGAACATCACCCTGCGCACCACCTCGCATAGCCATGGCCAAGGGCACGAAACCGTGTACGCGCAGATCGTCTCCGGGGTACTCGGTGTGCCGATGGAAACGATGCGCCTCCGCACCGCAGACCCGGACATGATGTTGACCGGCAACCCGACGGGAGGGTCGCGCTCGGCGTTTGGTTTCGGCAGCGTGTTTCTGATCGCGGCGCAGGAAATCGTGAAGCGGGGAATGGCGCTCGCTGCGGAGGCGCTCGAAGCAGCCGAGGCCGACATCGAATTCCACGACGGCAAATACCGTGTGAAAGGCACCGACCGCGAAGTCTCCATTTCCGAGCTGGCAAAGAAGCACCGCGGGATGCTGGACATGGATCTCAAGGACAGAAAGGTCGGTTCGACCTTCCCCAACGGCTGCCACATCGCGGAAATCGAGATCGAGCCCGAAACCGGCGAAGCGGAGATCGTCTCCTACGTCGCGGTCGACGACGCCGGAAACATCATCAATCACCAGATCGTGGAAGGGCAGATGCAGGGCGGCATCACGCAGGGCGCGGGCCACATCCTCGGCGAGCAGGCGGTCTACGACCGGGAAACCGGCCAGCTGCTCTCCGGCAGCTTCATGGACTACCCGATGCCGCGGGCAATCCTCGTCAACAACCTCAGGGTGCTCGAGCACCCGGTGCCGACCAAGACCAATCCGCTCGGGGCGAAGGGCGTGGGCGAAGCCGGAGTCACAGGCTCCATGCCCTGCGTCATGAACGCTGTGCTCGACGCGCTTCGGCAGGCCGGAGTGACCCACTTCGAAATGCCGGCGACGTCACTGCGGCTTTGGATGGCGATCCGCGAAGCGAAGGAAGGAAAGCCGCGCGCGCTGGCGGTCGAAGAATTGCCGGCGGGCGCCTAGATCGCGCCGCGTTCGCGCAGGCCTGCGAATGGTTCATCGTGCGCTCAGGAGAAAGCGAAATCCACTTCCGGCCGCCGCCCGCTCACGATGTCGGCAAGCGCGCGACCCGAGCCGCAGGCGTGCGTCCAGCCGAGCGTCCCGTGCCCGGTGTTGAGGAACAGATTCGGAAAGCGCGTCAGCCCGATGTACGGGATGTTGCTCGGCGTCGCCGGCCGAAGGCCTGCCCAGAATTCGGCCTTCGACGCATCGCCCGCATCGGGAAACAACTCCACCGTGCGCTCCACGATCGCGCCGCAGCGAACCTTGTTGATCGTCGTGTCGTAACCGGCGAGCTCGGCGGTTCCGGCGATGCGCAGACGTTCTCCCAGGCGCGCAAACACGAGCTTCTGCGCCTCGTCGGCAATCGAGACGGTCCACGCCGCGGCGCGGTCTTTGACGGGCATGGTGACCGAATAGCCTTTCGCCGGATAGATCGCAAGCGGTACCCCGATCGGGCGCAGCAGCAACGGGCTGTAGCTGCCGAGCGACACGACGTAGGCGTCGGCGCGCACCAGCCCGCGTCCGGCAACCTCGACGCCGGCAATCCGGTCACCCGCGGCGACGATGCGCTCGATTCGTGCGCCGTACTCGAAGCCAACGCCGCGCTGCGCACAGAGCTTCGCGAGCGCCTGCGTGAACTTGTGCGCGTCACCCGTTTCATCTTCCGCGGCATAAGTGCCGCCAGCGAGCCGGTGTTTCATCGCCGCGAGCGCCGGCTCGATCGCCACGCATTCGGCGGCCGTCTTCGGCACTCTGTCGCAGCCGAGCTCGCGCATGAGGCGCGCCGATTGCGCCGCGCCTTCGAGCTCGCGCGCATCGGTGTAGAAATGCAGGATGCCGCGCTCGAGCTGGTCGTACTCGATCCCGGTCTGCCGGCGCAGCGCCCTGAGCGTCGCGCGGCTGTACAGGCCGAGCCGAACGAGCTGCAGGATGTTTTGCCGGTTCCGGCCGGGGAGGCATTCAAGGAGGAACTTCAACCCCCACAGCCACTGCTGCGGGTCTGCGCGCAAGCGGAATAGCAGCGGTGCGTCCTCCCGTCCGAGCCACCGGACGATCTTCTTCAGCGCCCCCGGGTTCGCCCAGGGTTCGGCATGGCTGACCGAGATCTGGCCGCCATTGGCGAAGCTCGTTTCGAGGCCCGCAGCCGGCTGGCGATCAACCACCAGAACATCGTGCCCGGCCTCGCGCAGAAACCATGCTGACGCGACGCCCACCACCCCGGCGCCGAGAACGAGGACTTTCACCGGAACGGCTGTTCCTGCCACCAGGGAAAGTACGGCGGCATGTCCTTGCTCGGCCGCATCGTGAACCGCGGCTCGCGTTTCTCCCTGAACGACGCGATTCCTTCGGCGGCATCGGGCGAGGCGCCCATGCAGTAGATCCCCATGGACTCGATCCGGTGCGCCTCCATCGGATGGTCGGCGCCGAGCATGCGCCAGAGCATCTGGCGCGTGAGCGCAACCGACACGGCGGAGGTGTTCTCCGCGATCTCGCGCGCGAGCGCGCAGGCGCGGGGCAGCAGCTCGGCCGGCGGCACGACGCTGGACACCAGCCCGCCGGCGAGCGCTTCCTGCGCGTCGAATACACGCCCGGTGCAGGCCCATTCCACGGCGCGGCTGATGCCCACGATCCGCGGCAGAAACCAGCTCGAGCAGGCCTCGGGCACGACGCCGCGGCGGGTGAATACGAAGCCGAAGCGAGCTTCGCTCGAGGCGATCCGCACATCCATCGGCAGCGTCATCGTCGCGCCGACCCCCACGGCGGCGCCGTTGACGGCGGCAATCACGGGCTTCCTCGACTCGAAGATGCGCAGCGACACCTGTCCGCCGCCGTCGCGGTGCTCTTTCATCGACCCCGATTCGCGACCGGCGAAATTGAACGTGCTGCTGCCGGCCGACAGGTCAGCGCCGGCGCAGAAGGCGCGCCCCGCCCCGGTGACGACCACTGCTCGCACCTCATCGTCTTCGTCGGCGCGCCCGAATGCGTCGATCAGCTCCTCCTGCATGCGCGCCGTGTAGGCATTGAGCTTTTCCGGGCGGTCGAGCGTTATGGTCGCGACGCGATCCGCGATCCCGTACTTGATATCCCCATAATTCATGGCAATCTTCCGCAAAGTACCCGAACCGGATTTTAGGCGGAACGATGGATGTTCTCGAACGTTGTCTCTCGAAACTGCGTGGCCGCGGCATGCGGATCGTGTTCCCCGAAGCCGACGACGAGCGCGTTACCGCCGCGGCGCGGCACCTGCGTGAGGAGGGGCTGGCCGAGCCGATCCTGCTCGAGAACCCGGAGGCGAACGGCCGGCTCGATGCCTACGCCGCGCTTTACCTTCAGCGGCGTCCGGACGCGAACCCGAAGGTCGCGCGGCGCCTCGTCGCCAAGCCGCTGTTTCACGCCGGCATGATGCTGCGGGCGGGCGACGCCGACGCGATGATCGCGGGCGCCGCGTGCACGACCGCGCGCGTGATCCAAGCCGGGATGATGACCGTGGGGCTCGCTCCTGGCGTCGAGACACCGTCCAGTTTCTTTCTCATGGTCCTGCCGGACCGCGCGCTGGTCTTTGCCGACTGCGCGGTGAACGCGGACCCGACCGCGGAGCAGCTCGCCGACATCGCGCTCGCCTCGGCCGAGAGCTGCCGCCGGCTGCTCGGCGAGGAGCCGCGCGTCGCGCTGCTTTCGTTTTCCACCAAGGGAAGCGCGAAGCATGCGCGCGTGGACAAGGTCGTGCGCGCGCTCGAGCTCGCGCGGAAGCGCGACCCGGCGCTCGCAATCGACGGCGAGCTGCAGGCCGACGCGGCACTCGTTCCCGCGGTAGCGGCGAAAAAAGTCAAAGGCGAAAGCGAGGTTGCGGGACGTGCCAATGTGCTGGTGTTTCCCGATCTCGACGCGGGAAACATCGGCTACAAGCTCACCCAGTACCTCGCCGGCGCCCGCGCGATCGGCCCGATCCTGCAGGGATTCGCAAAGCCCATCAGTGACCTGTCACGTGGCGCGAGCGTGGATGATATTGTGGCGACCGCCGCGGTCGTACTCGCACAAGCGGAAAAATAGCGGAAAAATAGGGTCAGACCCCATTTCTTTTTCCCAAGGAGAACAACATGTTGGAACTGTACTTCGCGCCCGGCGCATGTTCGTTCGTGCCGCATGCCGGGCTCGAGGTGATCAAGGCCGCGACGGGCCAGGACTTCGAGCCCAGGCTCGTCAAGCTGCACAAGGGCGAGCATAAGACGCCGCAATATCTCGCCATGAACCCGAACGGCCAGGTGCCGGTGCTGGTCGCAGACGGCAAGCCGCTCACCCAGATCGTTGCGATCTGCGACTTCCTCGACTGTCGCTTTCCTGGGGCGCGGCTGCTCCCCACGGAATCATGGGCACGCGCGCAGGCGCTCAGTCAGCTCGCATGGATGAACAACACCGTGCACCCGACTTTCACGCACGTGTTCCGTCCGAGCGATTTCGCCGAGGGCGTGGAAGCTCAGGGCGAAGTCCGCAAGGCGGCGATGACCCGGTACCGCGGGCATCTCGAACGAATCCAGGGCTGGACATCGATCGCCGCGCCGTACTGGTTCGGGGAGCGCGTCTCGTTCCACGACGCCTACGCGTTCACGCTGTTCCGGTGGGGCGGTTACGCCGGCATCGATCCGGATTCGCTGCCGGCCTACAAAGGCTACGTGGAGTGCGTGATGGCGGCGCCGCCCGTGGCGGCCGCACTGGAGCGCGAGCGGATCAAGCTGGACACTTACAAGGCGGCCTGAGCGCCGGCTCAGCGCCGCTCCATCGGGACGTATTCCCTCGGTTCCGGCCCGTTGTAGAGGGTGAGCGGGCGGATGAGGATGTTGTTCTCCATCTGCTCGAGAACCTGCACCGTCCAGCCCGGTACGCGCCCGACGGCGAAAATCGGCACGAACAGGTCCTCGGCAATGCCGTTGAGATAATAGACGACGCCGGCGTAGAAATCGACGTTCACGTTTACGCCATGGCGCGCGTAAGGCTGCATCGCCTCGACCACCGCTTCCAGGATCTGGAACCACTGCGGCTGGCCCATTTCGCGCGAGAGCTTTTCCACGCCCGCGCGCATGTGGCGCGCGCGCGGGTCCTCGGCGCGATACACGCGGTGGCCAAAGCCCATCACCGGTTCCTTGTTGGCGCGCTTGTTCCTGACATAGCCGGCAGCCTTCGATGCGTCGCCGATCTCCATCGCCATCTTCATCACATTTTCTGCAGCGCCGCCATGCGCGGGACCGGAGAGCGCCGCAACCGCGGCAGTGATCGCGGCGTGCAGGTTTGCCTCTGTGCCCGCCACGACGCGCGCGGTGAAGGACGAGGCGTTGGAACCGTGCTCCGCGTGCAGGATCATGTCGGTGTCCATCAGCTTTGCGGCGTCCGCGCTGGGCGCCTTGCCCTTCAGCATGTAAAGGAAGTTCGCCGCGTGGCCGAGTCTCGGGTCCGGCGCCACGGGTTCGCGGCCGTTGCGGATGTGCTCGTGCGCCGTGACGATCATCGGCACCTGCGCGGTCAGGCGAATCCCCTTGCGCAGTGTCGCCGCGGAAGTGTTGTCCGCCACGTCGGGATCGAACGCGGCGAGCGCGGAGACCGCGGTGCGCAGCACGTCCATCGGGTGCGCAGACCTGACCACGCGAATCACGTCGTAGATCGGCGCCGGCAGGACGCGTGCCGCGTTCAGCTCGCTCTGCATGGAGGCGAGCTGCTCGCGCGTAGGCAATTCACCTCGGAGCAGCAGGTAGCAGGCTTCTTCGAATGTGGAGCGCTGCGCCAGCTCGTGGATCGAATAGCCGCGGTAGCGCAGCTCGCCCGCGCGCCCGTCGATGAAGCACACGCGCGAGCGGTCGAAGTGCACTCCTTTGAGCCCGCGATGGATGGCGATCTTTTCGTCTGCCTCGGACATGGGAATCTCCGGTGGAGTGTCGCGCCGGTCAGCCTGCGGAGAAGCCGCCGTCTACAAACAGGGTCTGGCCGGTCACGTAGTCGGAAGCCCGGCTGGCGAGGAACACCGCGGCCCCGCGCAGGTCGTCGAGGTCGCCGTTGCGCCCGATGAAAGTGCGCTCGGCCATCTGCTTCCAGCGCACCGGGTCGCTTGCGACCGGCGCGGTGAGCGGTGTGGCAAAGAAACCAGGTGCAATCGCGTTTGCATTTACGCCGTAGCGCGACCAGGCCTCGGCCTGCGCGCGCGTGAGCTGCGCAAGGCCGCCCTTGGAGGCGCCGTACGCCCCCGAGTTGCCGAAAGCGCGCACCGACTGCATCGAAGCGATATTGATGATCCGCCCCCAGCGCTTTGCGATCATCGCGGGAGCGAGCTTTTGCGCGAGAAAGAACGGCGCCTCGAGGTTGAGTTTGACGGTCGCATCCCAATCCGCTTCTGTGATCTCGAGCATCGGCTTGCGGAGATTGATTCCGGCCGCGGATACCAGGATGTCCGGCGTGCCAAACGGTGCAGGCGCATCCCGCGCGCATTTTTCAAGCGTGGCACGGTCCGAGAGATCACAGGCAAGGCAGGCAGCGTTGCCGCCCGTTGATTCGATCTCGCGCCGCGCCCCCTCAAGCTCCGCGGCGCGCCGCGCGACGAGCACGACGCGCGCCCCTGCTTCCGCCAGCGCGAGCGCGATCGCCTTGCCGATGCCGGAGCTCGCGCCGGTGACGCACGCGACCCTGCCGTCCAGCCGGAAGAGGTCTGAAACGCTCACTGCGTTACTTGCGGCCCGCGCTCGAAGCTCTCGTTCGCAAAGTATTTCATCAGCCGCTCGTCGGCGGTGCGGGCATGCGCCTCCATGCCTTCGAGCCGCGAAATGCGCGCCGTCACCTGCGCGATCTGCCGGTTCGCTTCCCGCGTCATGCGCTGCCAGGTCACGGTCTTGATGAACTTGTGCACCGACAGGCCGCCCGAGTAGCGTGCCGCACCCTTGGTCGGCAGGATGTGATTCGGCCCCGAGGCCTTGTCGCCGAATGCCACAGTCGTCTCCTCGCCGAGGAACAGTGACCCGTAGCAGGTGAGGTTGGCGAGCCACCAGTCGAGATCGCGCGCGTGCACCTCGAGATGCTCGGCGGCGTAGCGATCGGACACCGACGCTGCCTCCTCCCGTGTCCCGCACAACGCCACCTCGCCGTAGTCGCGCCAAGCCGCGCCGGCAGCTTCGCGTGCCGTGGGCGGGAGCTGGTCGATCAGCGGCAGCACGCGCCGCATCACATCCCCGGCAAGCGCGCGGGACGTAGTGATGAGCCAGGCCGGCGATTCGTGCCCGTGCTCGGCCTGGCCGACGAGGTCCGCGGCGACCAGGGACGGATCCGCGCTGTCATCGGCGATGATCGCGATCTCGGTCGGCCCGGCAAGTACGTCGATGCCGACCTTGCCGAACAGCACCCGCTTCGCCTCGGCGACGAACTTGTTGCCGGGGCCGACGACGATGTCGGCCGGCTTGCCGGTAAAGAGGCCATAAGCGAGCGTCGCAATTGCCTGCACGCCGCCCAGCGTCATGATGACATCCGCGCCCGCCACCTTCATCGCATAGAGCACGTGTGGGTGGATACCTTCGCCGCGGTACGGGGTCGAGCACGCGATCACCGTGGGTACGCCCGCTGCCTTTGCGGTGGCGATCGCCATGTAGGCCGAGGCGATGTGGGCGTAACGCCCGGTGGGCACGTAGCAGCCGGCGACGTTGACCGGGATCAGCCGCTGGCCGGCCAGCAGGCCCGGGTGCATCTCCACGGAGAACTCGCGCATCGAGTCGCGCTGCGCGAGCGCGAAGCGCCGCACCTGTGCAGTTGCGAACTCGATGTCGCGTTTTGCCGTCTCGGGCACATCGCGCGTGCGGCGCCCGATCTCCTCCGGCGTGACGACAATGTCGCCGCTCCAGCGGTCGAGCTTCGCCGCGTACTCGCGCACCGCCGCTTCGCCGTGCTGCTCGATCTCTGCGAGCATCTCGTCCACGACCTTGCGCGCCGTGCCGGTTTCGGAGTCCGGGGTCCTGCTTGCCTTTTTCAGGTATTCGATTGCCATGCGAGGATCCTCCGCTATTTCGTATACAGCACTCCAGGCAGCCAGAGCGCGAGCTGCGGGAAGATCATGACCAGGGCGAGGCCGATGAGCTGCAGCACCATGAACTGCATCATGCCCTTGTAGATGTCCGAGAGCGCCCATTGCGGCGCCACCCCCTTGAGGAAGTATGCCGATAGCGCCACCGGCGGAGACAGCCAGGCGGTCTGGAGGTTCACCGCGACCAGGATGCCGAACCAGGTGAGGTCGACCTTCATCTCCTTGATGAGCGGCAGCATGATCGGCACGAAGATGAGCACGATCGGCACCCACTCGAGCGGCCAGGCAAGCAGGAAGATCACCGCCATGATGACCACCAGCAGCGCCATCGGCGGCAGGTCGAGGCCGAGCAGCGCCTGGGTCATCATGTCCGGTGTGCCGAGGCGCGAGAACACGGCGCCGAAGAAGTTCGAGGCAGCGACCAGGAACAGGATCATGCACGAGACCTCGAGCGTCTTCAGTACCGCGTCGTACAGCAAGTTCCACGTCAGGCGCCGATACACGACCGTCAACACCAGCGCGCCCGATGCGCCCATCGCCGCTCCTTCGGTCGGCGTTGCAAGGCCGAACAGGATGCTGCCGAGCGAGGCCAATACCAGGATCGACGGCGGCACCAGCCCTTGCAGGAACTCCCTGACGACCTCCATTTTCGAATCGGCATGCTCCTCGACCGGCAGCGCCGGTCCGAGCTTGGGGTTCAAGTAGCAGCGCCCCAGCGCATAGATCGTGTAGATCGCCGACAGCGCCAGACCGGGGAGGATCGCGGCGGCGAAGAGGTCCGTGACCGGGACCCCGATCACGGGCCCCATCACGATCAGCATCACGCTGGGCGGAATCAGAATGCCGAGCGTGCCCCCTGCCGTGATGACGCCCGCCGACAGACGCACGTCGTAGTGCGCGCGGTCCATCGCCTTCGCGCCCATGATGCCGAGCAGCGTCACCGAAGCGCCGACGATCCCGGTCGCGGCGGCGAAAATGGTGGCGCAGAACATCACCGCAAGGTACAGCGAGCCGTGCAGCCGGGCGAGCCCGAGCTGGACCGCCTTGAACAGCCGTTCCATCAAGCCGGCCTGCTCGAGCAGCAGGCCCATGAACACGAACAGCGGCACCGAGGCGAGGGTCTGCTCCCTCATCACCGAGAAGAACTGGTACACCATCAGGTGAAAGACGGTGTCGCCGAACCCCAGGTAGCCGAAAATGATGCCGAGGATGATCAGCGTGAAGGCGATCGGGAAACCGGCGAAGATCGTCAACAGCAGCGCGACGAGCATCCAGCCGCCGATGGCTTCAGGACTCACGGCTCAACACCTCGTCGAGCGAGCGCGGCGTGGCGAGCCACTGTCCCGTGCGCAGCGCGTGGATGCATTTCAGGAACTCGGAAACGCCCTGCAGCAGCAGCAGCGCCGCCGCCACCGGGATCACCGTCTTCAGCGGGTAGATGATCGGCATCCACGAACTGCCGACGGTGCGCTCGTCGCGGATCCACGAGTTGTAGGCGAACTCGCCGCCGATCCAGAGGAACAACGCGATGCCCGGGAAGAACAGAAACAGGTAGCAGAGCGCGTCCACCGTGGCCTGCGTCTTCACCGACCAGTTCTGGTACAGGAAATCGGTGCGGATGTGCGCGCCGCGATAGAGCGTATATGCGGCGCCGAGCATGAACATGGCGCCGTAGAGCATGTAGCTGGTGTCGTACGCCCACTGCGTGGGAGTTGCCACGTAGCGAATGACGACTTCGTAGGTCATCGCCGCGATCAGCGGCAGGATCAGCCAGGCCACGATTCGGCCCGACCATGCGCTGATCCCGTCGATGATCCGGATCGTGCCCAACAGCGCGTCTCGCTGTTTTGTCATTGTCGTCCCTCCAAAAAAAGAGGCGGCCCGGGGCCGCCTCTTCTTCCCGAGCCGATGCAGACGCTACTTCGCGCCCTTCAGATAGGTGTCAGCGACAGAAGTGTTCAGCTTCTGGACGTTTACCCAGTAAGGCACGACCTGCTTGGCGAACTCGGTCTGCGAGTCGAGCACCTTCTTGAAGAACGCGTTCTTCGCGGCGTTCTCCTCCATCACCTTCTTCGTCGCGGCCATGAACGCCGGGAAATAATCGGGCGGCGTTTCCATCACGCGCACACCGTGCTTGGTCGTGAGCTCGGTGAGGGCAAGCGCGTTGGCGCGGATGCGGTAGGCGGTCGACTCCATCAGCGAGGCGAGCGCTGCACCCTCGAAGATCGCCTGCACGTCCTTCGGCAGCTTGTTCCAGAAGGATTTGTTGATGTAAACGTCGGCGTTCACCGTGTTCTGGTGCAAGCCCTGCAGGTAGTAGTACTTGAACGCGCGATGGAAGCCCCAGGCGAGGTCGGCAACCGGGCAGCACCACTCCGCCGCATCGAGCACGCCGCGCTCGGCGGAAGGGATGATCTCCCCGCCAGGAAGCGCAATCGCCGTGACGCCCATCTCCTTGTAGATCGCTCCGGGAATTCCGGGCGGCGTGCGGAAGCGCCGCTTGCGCAAGTCGGCCATGCTGTTGATCGGCTCCTTGAACCAGCCGAGCGCTTCCGGGCCGACCGGCTGGACGATGAATCCGACCACGTTCATCTTCAGGTGCACATCGAAGAGCTCGCGGTACAGCTCCTTGCCGCCGCCTTCCAGGAACCACGACACCCACGCGAGCTGGTCCATGCCGACGCCCGAGCCGCCCGAAGGCGAGCCGAACAGCATCGCCGCGGGGTGCTTGCCCGACCAGTAGTGCGTCCAGGCGAATCCCGAATCGACCAAGCCCTTGTCGACCGCGTCGAGGATCTCGAAAGCGCCCACCACGGCGCCATCCGGGAGTAACTCGATCTTGAGCCTGCCGCCGGTCATCGCATCGACGCGCTGCGAGAATTTCTGCAGCATCTTGAACTCGTCGGCGGAGGCGGTCACTGCAGTTTGCATCCTCATCTTGAAGCTCTGCTGCGCCCACGCATCGCTCGGCGTCACCGCGAGTGTTGCGATGGCTACGCCGCAGCTCACCGCCGCGAGGGCGAATGTGCGGCAGACGGCACTCAACATCCTTTTCATGGGTTCCTCCTCCCGGGTGGTTTGGGCGCACCGCGCGCTCCGCGGCCGCACGCGCCTAGCATACCGGAATCGCACGCTGAGAAGCGCGGTTTCGGAAAGGCATGCAACGCTGCGTTTCAGATTCTGAGAAACTACGCTCATGCGCTCGTTGCAGGCCGACTACATCATCATTGGCGCCGGCACCGCAGGCTGCGTGATCGCGAACCGGCTAACGGCGGACGGCCGGTGCAGCGTGTTGCTGCTCGAGGCGGGGCCGCGCGACCGCTCGATCTGGATTCACATTCCAATCGGTTACGGCAAGACCATGTTCCACCCGGTGTACAACTGGGGCTTCTACACCGACCCGGAGCCGAACATGAACGGCCGGCGCATCTACTGGCCGCGCGGACGCGGCCTGGGGGGCTCGTCCTCGATCAACGGCCTCATCTATGTGCGCGGCCAGCCGGAGGACTACGACCGCTGGGCGGCGCTCGGCAACCGGGGCTGGGGGTGGAAGGACGTGCTGCCGTACTTCATCCGCTGCGAGGGCAATTCACGCGGCGCGAGCGACTTCCATGGCGCCGAAGGTCCCCTTGCGTGTACGGACATCGGCGAAAAACACGAATTGATGGAGGCGATCATCGGCGCGGCGAACGAGCTCGGCATCGCGGCGAATGACGATTTCAACGGCGCGCGGCAGGAAGGGGTCGGGTACTACCAGCTCTTTACGCGGAAGGGCTGGCGTTGCAGCAGCGCGACCGCCTACCTGCGCCCGGCCGAACGGCGCGCAAACCTGCAGGTCGAGACGGACGCCCATGCGGCGCGGATCCTCTTCGAGCGAACGCGCGCCGTGGGCGTTCGTTATCTGCAGGGCGGTGTCGAAAAGGAGGCGCGTGCGTCGCGCGAGATCATTCTCAGCGCCGGAGCCTTGCAAAGCCCCCAGCTCCTGCAACTCTCCGGCGTCGGACCCGGCGAGCTGCTGCGATCGATCGGCATCCCCGTAGTGAAGGATCTGCCCGGCGTGGGCGAGAACCTCCAGGACCATCTCCAGCTGCGCGAGATTTACCGATGCACCAAGCGGATTACCACCAACGACGACCTTGCGAGCTGGTGGCGCAGCCTGAAGATCGGGCTGAAGTGGCTGCTCCTGCGCAAGGGGCCGCTCGCAATCGGCATCAACCAGGGAGGTCTATTCACGCGGGTGCTGCCGGATTCGAGAACGCCCGACGTGCAGTTCCACTTTGCCACGCTCTCGGCCGATCTCGCGGGGGCGAAGCCCCACCCCTGGTCGGGATTCACCATGTCCGTGTGCCAGCTTCGGCCCGAATCGCGCGACAGGGTTCGGGTCCGCTCGACCGATCCACGTCAGCCGCCGTCGATGCAGCCGAACTATCTCGCCACGGAGACCGACCGGCGCTGCGCGGTGGCGGGGGTCAAGCTGGCACGCGCGCTCGCTGCCACGTATTCGTTGAAACCTTATGTAGCCGAGGAGTATCGCCCCGGCCCGGCCGCAAGAACCGACGACGAACTACTCGAGTTCGCGCGCAATTTCGGCGCCACGATCTTCCACCCTTCGGGGACGTGCAAGATGGGAAACGATCCCATCGCCGTGGTGGACGAGCGGCTCCGCGTGCGCGGCGTCTCAGGGCTCCGCGTGGTGGACTGCTCGATCATGCCGACGCTCACCTCGGGCAACACCCACGCGCCGGCGGTGATGATCGCGGAGAAGGCCTCAGACCTTATCCTCAAGGATTCTCACTAGAAAGCTGGGAGTCGGCTACACCTTTTGCGTGGCTGCTTTAGACCCATTCCGGACATTCGCAAGTACATCATCGCGCTCGATTGATCGGCGAACGCGATCACCGTTGGCGGATATTCCCGCTTATCATGTTGCAAGCATGAACGTGCCGGAAAGGATGCCGTGATCGTCAAACAGATCTGGACTGCCAACGCCTATCGCAACTTCAACTACCTCATCGCCTGCAGCGAGACCGGCGAGGCGCTTGCCGTCGACCCGCTGGATCACGAGAAGTGCCTGAAGGCGGCCAGGGACGAGGGCTGGGACATCCTCCAGATCCTGAACACCCATGAGCACCGCGACCATACGGGCGGCAACGAGCCCATGGTCGAGAAAACCGGGGCGAAGATCCTGGCTCACAAGAACGCGAAGGACAAAATTGCCGGCATCGCACGCGCTCTGGGCGCGGGCGACATCGTCAGGATCGGAAAGACCGTGGAGCTCGAGGCGCTGGACACGCCCGGCCATACCATGAGCCATGTGTGCCTGCGCTCGCATACCGACCAGCCCGCACTGTTCTGCGGCGATACGCTGTTCAATGCCGGGGCAGGGAACTGCCACAACGGCGGCCATCCGGAGGCGCTATACGAGACGTTTTCCGAGCAGCTTGCCAGGCTGCCTGAAGACACGCTGATCTATCCGGGCCACGATTACATCGAGAACAACCTGCGCTTCACGCTGAGCCGCGAGCCCGACAACCGGCGCGCGCAGGAGATCCTCGAACGCCTCAAGGGCCAGGACCTGAACCGGGCCTACGTCTCGACGCTCGGGGTCGAGAGGGAAATCAACACCTTCTTCCGCCTGACGAGCCCGACGGTGATCGCGGAGCTGCGCCAAGCTTTTCCCGACCTGCCCGAAAAGCCCGATCGGCGTACGGTGTTCCTCAAGCTGCGCGAACTGCGCAACCGCTGGTAACCGGTCCCTATCAAGAAAACCTCCAGGCGCTTGTGACCCAAGCGCTAAACCGTCCACGGAAACGGGGCAACTGCAATTCCGGGGCGGCGCTCAGGGGCGGAAGATGCCGGCCTGCTTGCGCAGCTCGTTCATCTGCGCCGGCGTGCACTCGGCGCCGAGCGCGGAGCCGGTGTTGATGGCAAGGCCGAGTTCGATCGGCGCCCAGCGCAGCACGTCCTGGAAGGGCATCGTCAGGGGCGCGGCAGCCGGGTCCGGCATCTGTTTCGCGATCGCCGCGCATCGCTCGCGGCTGGTGAAGACCAGCATCGCGGGCGTGCCGTCCTTGCCCCGCATCGCGAGCGGCTTCGGGTCCGCACCCCCGGCCACCGCGTCCGCGGGGTTCTGGGCGAACAGGAAAACCTCGGCGCGCATCAACTCGGCCAGCACGGTCTCGATCGGCGTCTGCTGCCAGATGTGATCGAACAGCGCCGCTTCGACCGGGCCTTTCGGCTTGAGCGCGAGCTTTGCCGCCATGGAAACGAGGCTCATTGGATTGTCCTCAGCCGCCCTTGCAGTCCGGTTTTCTTTTTCTCATTGTATGCGCGCATGCCCTCGCGCGAGCACCACGCCAAAATCCGCGCCTGAGGCGGCCTTCGATGGCCGTCGCGCGGGATTCCGACGCCGATTCCTCACCGCCTGGGACGGGCGGGGCGGATCGATTTGCCTATCGCTATCACGGAGAGCCTGCTCATGGAAAGCGTCGAGGAAAGCATTGCCAAGCTGCGCGCGAGCGGCATGATGATCGCGCTCGACGATTTCGGCACCGGCTATTCGTCCCTTGCCTACCTCAGCCGGCTGCCGATCGATACCGTCAAGATCGACCGCGCCTTCGTGCACGGCGTCACCGAGAACGCCAACGACACGAGCATCGTCTCCACCATCATCTCGCTTGCCCAGGCGCTGCGGCTGAAAGTGGTCGCCGAGGGCGTGGAGACCGAGGAGCAGGCGCGGATGCTGCACCTGTTGCGCTGCGACCAGATGCAGGGGTACCTGTTCAGCCCGCCGTTGCCGCGCGAGCGCATCGAAGCGCCCATCGCCGGCGCCGCCGTCAACGCTCCATCTGCACAGCCCTGATCGACTCGACGCGAATCTGCTCGGTGAGCTCGGCCTTGGTGCGCGTGAACTCCGGTGTCGTCTTCATCGTGTAGTGGCGCGGGTGCGGGAGCCCCACTTTCAGCTCGTCCTTGATCCGCCCCGGGCGCGCCGACATTACCGCGACGCGGTTGGCTAGGAAGATCGCCTCGTCGATGTCGTGGGTGACGAAGAGCACGGTCTTCGTGTCCGCCTCCCAGATCCCGAGCAGCAGTTCCTGCATCAAGGCGCGGGTCTGGTTGTCGAGCGCGCCGAACGGCTCGTCGAGCAGCAGGATCTCCGGGTCGTTCGCGAGCGCGCGCGCGAGCGCCGTGCGCTGCTGCATCCCTCCCGAAAGCATCTTCGGGAAGTGGTTCTCGAATCCTGCGAGCCCCACCCTTTCGATGAAGTACTCTGCGAGCTTCGCCTGCGCGGCTTCCGGCATGCTCTTCTCGCGCAGGCCGAAGCAGATGTTCTGCCGCACGTTGAGCCAGGGAAAGAGCGTGTAGGACTGGAACACCATCCCGCGATCCGGCCCGGGGCGCGTCACTTGCCGGCCGTCGAGCAGCACCCGGCCGTTCGTGGGAACGTCGAGCCCCGCGACGATTCGCAGCAGCGTGGACTTGCCGCAACCGGAAGGGCCGAGGATGCAGATGAAGTCGTTCTCCTCGACCGAGAGGTTCGTGCGCTCGAGCGCCACCGTGGGCGCGCCCGCCTGCGCCCCCGGGAACGTGCGCGACACCGAATCGATCACGAGCTTGCTCACTTCAGAACGCCCAGGGGTAGAGCTTCTGATTGAGCCACTTGAACGCCAGGTCCGACACCAGCCCGATCACCCCGATGCAGAAGATACCGAAGATCATCTGCCCGGTGTCAAGCAGGCGCTGGCTGTCCATGATCATGTGGCCGATGCCGGAGGAAGATCCCACCAGCTCGGCGACGATCACATAAGTCCACGCCCAGCCGAGCACGAGCCGCAGGCACTCGGCGATCTGCGGCGCCGCGCCCGGCAGCATCACGCGCCTCACGATCCCGCCGGAGTCGGCGCCGAGGGTGTAGGCAGCCTCGATCAGGTCCTTGCGCGTTGAGCCGACGATCACCGCAACCATCAGGATGATCTGGAACACCGAGCCGATGAAAATCACCAGCAGCTTCTGCGTCTCGCCCACCCCCGCCCAGAGGATGAGCAGCGGGATGAACGCCGATGCCGGAAGGTAGCGCGCGAAGGACACGAACGGCTCGAAGAAGGCTTCCACCGCCTTGAACGCCCCCATGAGGATGCCGAGCGGCACCGCCACGATCGCGGCCAGGATGAACCCGCCCACCACGCGCCAGATCGTGACGCCGACGTCGCGGATGAAGTTGAACTCGGCGAACAGGTCCCAGCCGATCCGCAGCGTGTAGAGCGGGTCCTTCAGGAACATGCCGTCCACCAGCCCGCCGAAGGTGGCGAGCGCCCACGCGCCGAAGAACAGGACGAAAAAAGCGGCGCCGAGGACGATCCTGGCGCCGCGCGCGACCGGCTTCAGCGGCTCGAACAACGGGTCCTACTGGAAGCGCAGGTCGATCAGTTCGCCCGCCTTGGGCTCTTTCTGGATGACGCGATTGAACTTGAGCACCCGCACCGCGAACTCGGTGAACGCCTTGTGCTCCCTGTCGTAATAGGCCTTGTTCGCCGGGCGATCGGTCCAGGTGATGAACGCCGCCGACTTCGCGAACCCCTCGCCGGGCTGCTTCACCGTGCTCCCCATCAGCTCGTAGGACTTCGCCGGGTCGCGCCTGATCATGTCGAGCGCCTCGAAGAAGCTGTCCACGGTGGCCTTGACGATCTTCGGGTTCTTGTCGATGAAGTCCTTTCTGAACACGAGTACGTCGATCACCACCGGGTAGTCCTTGGAGGTGACGAGGATCTTGCCGGCGTCCGGCTTGGCGCGCACCGTGGAGAGGTAAGGCTCGTAGGTCACGGCGGCGTCGTTCTGCCCGGCGACGAAGGCCTGCGCCGCAGGTTGCGCGCCCATCGTGACGCGGACGATGTCCTGCATTGTCATGCCGTTCTTCTCCAGGATGTACGACAGCATGAAGTGCTGCACCGTGCCTGGCCCGTCCACGTTGACCGACTTGCCTTTGAGCTCCTTGATCGAATTGATGCTGTTGCGCACCGCGAGGCCGTCGCCGCCGTTCGACTTGTCGATCAGCGCCACCTGCACCGTGCCGATCCCCGCCGAAGTCCAGACAATGTGCTGGTCCACGGTCGTCGCCGCGGCATTGAGCGCGCCCGCGGCAAGCGCAGCGGAACGCTGTACCGGCGGGATGAAGCGGATCTCCATGTCCACGCCGTGCTTCTTGAAGATCCCGGCGTACTCCGCGAGCTTGAGCGGCTGGAAGCCGGTCCATCCGCTCATGCCGAGGACCACCTTCTCCTGTGCTGCCGCCGGGCCCGCAGCGAGCGCGGCTGCGAGCGCGAATGCGATGGATTTCATCGGTCCTCCCGTGAACGATCGTTGGTGGCATCATTGTAGCGCGATGGACCCGTCCGCTCTCGGCCTTTGCCGCGTCGATCACGTCGGCAGCCTGCTGCGGCCAGAAGGGCTGAAGGCGATGTTCATGCGTCACGCCACGGGCGAAGCGAGCCTCGAAGCGCTGCGGCGAGCCGAGGACGAAGCGATCCGCGATCTGGTGCGAAAGGAAGAGGCGCATGGCCTGCCGGCGGTCACCGACGGCGAGTACCGGCGGCTCAACTGGCAAGTGAGCTTCTCCAGGGTGGAGGGCTGGGACCTGTGGAAGATCTCGTGGGACGGATTCAGGAAGCATCCCGACAACCGCGCCCCGGATGAGCGCGCCCTCACCCGCGGTGAGGACGCGGTGCTCTCTTTCCGCGCGCCGGCCACAACGAGACTGAGGCTGAAGAAGAGCTTTCCGCTTGAAGAATACCGCTACACCCGCTCGGTCGCCACGCGCCCGGTCAAGGTGACGCTGATGGGGCCCGATCGCGTGTGCCAGATGTGCGACCTCGAAGGCTCGCGTGCGTTCTACGCGGACTCGGATGCGTTCCTCGCGGATGTGATCGCGATCCAGCGGCAGATGGTTGCGGAACTGGTCGAGGCCGGCTGCGAGTACGTGCAGATCGACGAGCCGAGCTACACCGGCTACGTCGATCCGGGCACGCTCGAGCGCATGCGCTTGCGCGGCGAGGATCCGCTGAGAAACCTGCGGCGCGCGATCGCCGCCGACAACGCGGTGATCGCAGGGCTGAAGGGCAAGGCCACGTTTGGCCTGCACATCTGCCGGGGAAATCGCGCCAGCATGTGGCACCGCGAAGGAACCTACGACGCGATCGCGGAGGCGCTGTTCGGCGGCCTGAACTACGACCGCCTGCTGCTCGAATACGACACCGGGCGCGCCGGCGGCTTCGAGCCGCTGCGCTTCGTGCCGAGGGATCGCATCGTCGTGCTCGGCCTCATCACGACCAAGACCGGGCGAGTCGAGACGCCGGATGAGCTCGGGCGGCGAATCGACGAAGCGAGCCGGATCCTGCCGCTCGAGCAGCTTGCACTCAGCCCGCAGTGCGGTTTCGCTTCGGGAATCGCCGGCAACCTGGTCACCGAGGAAGAACAATGGCGCAAGATCGACGCGATGCTCGAGACCGCGAGACGGGTATGGCAATGAACGCGCGCGTGGTTCGCTCGCCCCGCGGCACGCAACTCTCGGCGAAGAGCTGGCTCACCGAGGCGCCGCTGCGCATGCTGATGAACAATCTCGACCCCGAGGTCGCCGAGCGCCCCGAAGAGCTCGTCGTCTACGGCGGCATCGGCAAGGCGGCGCGCAACTGGGAATGCTTCGACGCGATCGTCGATGCGCTCAAGAAACTGGAGGCAGACGAAAGCCTCCTCATCCAGTCGGGAAAGCCGGTGGGCGTATTCAGGACGCACGCGGACGCGCCGCGCGTGCTGATCGCGAATTCGAACCTGGTGCCGAAGTGGGCGACCTGGGAGCACTTCAATGAGCTGGACCGCAAAGGCCTGATGATGTACGGGCAGATGACCGCGGGCTCGTGGATCTACATCGGCAGCCAGGGGATCGTGCAGGGCACCTACGAGACCTTTGCCGAAGCGGGGCGGCAGCACTTCGGCGGCGATTGGTCCGGCAAATGGATCCTCACCGCGGGCCTGGGCGGAATGGGCGGCGCGCAGCCGCTTGCCGCCACCATGGCCGGCGCCTCGATGCTCGCGATCGAGTGCGATGGGTCGAGAATCGAAATGCGGCTCAAGACCGGCTACCTGGATGTGCAGGCGAAGACAATCGACGAGGCGGCGGCGATCCTCGCCAGGGCCGCGCAAGAAAAGCGCGCCGTGTCCGTGGGCCTGCTCGGCAATGCAGCCGAACTGGTGCCGCAACTGCTCAAGCGTGCGCAAAGCTCGCAGTTCAGGCCGGCGCTGGTCACCGACCAGACCTCCGCTCACGATCCGGCGAACGGTTATCTCCCCGAGCACTGGTCCCTGGATCGCTGGAAGGAGGTCCGGAAGAAGGATCCAGAAGAGGTTGCCATTTCCGCGCGCGAAGCGATGGCCAATCACGTCCGCGCCATCCTCGGCTTCCATGCGATGGGAATTCCCTGCGTCGATTACGGAAACAATCTGCGTCAGGAAGCGAAGAACGTCGGCGTGAAGAACGCCTTCGACTATCCGGGTTTCGTTCCGGCCTACATCCGCCCGCTCTTTTGCCGCGGCAAGGGGCCGTTCCGCTGGGCCGCGCTCTCGGGCGATCCGCAAGATATCGCCAGAACGGACGCGAAAATGCGCGAGCTTTTCCCGCGCGATGCGATGCTCAACCGCTGGCTCGACATGGCGGGCAGGCGCATCAAGTTCCAGGGGCTTCCCGCGCGCATCTGCTGGATCGGCCTCGGCGAGCGCCATCGCGCAGGGCTCGCTTTCAATGAGATGGTGAAGAAAGGCGAACTCAAGGCGCCGATCGTGATCGGCCGCGACCATCTCGACTCGGGCTCGGTGGCGAGCCCGAATCGCGAGACCGAGGCGATGAAAGACGGCAGCGATGCAGTCTCGGACTGGGCGCTGCTCAACCTGCTTCTTAATTGCGCGAGCGGCGCGACCTGGGTGTCGTTTCACCACGGCGGCGGAGTCGGCATGGGCTATTCGCAGCATGCCGGCATGGTGATCGTGTGCGATGGCAGCGATGCAGCGGCGCGGCGCATCGAGCGCGTGCTGTGGAACGACCCGGCGAGCGGCGTCATGCGCCATGCAGATGCGGGCTACGAGGACGCAATCGCGTGCGCAAAGGAAAAAGGCCTGAATCTGCCGATGATCCGCTGATGCCGCTCGCGATCGGATCGAAGCCCCTCACCCTCGCGCATTTGCGCGGCATCGCGCGCGACGCAACCCCGATCGCCCTCGACCCGGCGTGCCTGCCCGGGCTGCGCGCCGGCGCTGCGGCGGTAGAGCGCATCGTTGCCTCGGGCGAGCGCGTCTACGGCGTCAATACCGGTTTCGGCAAGCTCGCGCAGACGCAGATTCCTCCTCAGGATCTCGAGCGCCTGCAACGCAATCTCGTCCTTTCTCACGCCGCCGGCACCGGCCCGCCGCTTCCCGACGAGGCGGTGCGGCTGGTGCTTGCGCTCAAGATCGCGAGCCTCGCGAAAGGCCGGTCGGGCGTGCGGCCGGACACGGTCGAGGCGCTTGCGAAGATGTACAACGAGCGCGTGTACCCGCGCATTCCCGCGAAAGGCTCGGTCGGCGCCTCGGGCGATTTGGCTCCCCTCGCTCACCTCGCAGCCGCTCTCATCGGCGTCGGCGAAGTGCTCGCGCCGAGGCCCATCCGCCTCGCGTCGAAGGAAGGCCTCGCGCTGGTGAACGGCACGCAGGTATCCACGGCGCTCGCGCTGCTGGGGCTCTTCGCAATCGAGAATGCGTTCGCCGCAGCGGTGGCCGCCGGCGCACTCTCGGTGGACGCCGCAATGGGAAGCGACACGCCGTTCGATCCGCGCATTCACGAGCTGCGCGGACACCGCGGCCAGATCGAGGTCGCTCGGCACACCCGCGCGCTTCTCGCCGGGAGCGCGATCCGCGCCTCGCACCTGAAGGGCGACGACCGGGTGCAGGACCCCTACTCGCTGCGTTGCCAGCCGCAGGTGATGGGCGCCTGCCTCGATCTCCTGCGTCACGCGGCGAAAACGCTCGAAATCGAGGCGGACGGCGTTTCGGACAACCCGCTCGTTTTCGCGGAGACGGGCGAGGCGCTCTCGGGCGGCAATTTTCACGCCGAGCCGGTCGCGCTCGCCGCCGATGCCCTCGCACTTGCCTGCGCCGAGATCGGCGCGCTCTCTGAGCGCCGCATCGCGCTGCTGATCGACGGCTCGATCAGCCGCCTGCCGCCCTTTCTCGTCGAGCACGGCGGGCTCGACTCCGGCTTCATGGTGGCGCAGGTGACCGCAGCAGCGCTCGCCTCCGAAAATAAGTCGCTTGCGCACCCGGCGAGCGTGGACAGCCTGCCGACCTCGGCGAACCAGGAGGACCATGTCAGCATGGCAACATTCGCCGCGCGGCGCCTCGGCGAGATGGCCGAAAACACCGCCGTGATCGTCGCCATCGAGCTGCTCGCCGCGGCGCAGGGCGTGGACCTGCGCAAGCCCCTCTCGACTTCGCCCGCGCTGCAGGGCGTGATGCAGAAAATCCGCGCGGTGGTGCCGTTCTATTCCGAGGACCGCTACTTCGCCCCGGACATCGAGGCGGCGAAGCGGCTCGTCGTGTCGGGCGCGTTCAACGGCGAAGCCGCGGACCTGCTGCCCTCAGGAGGCTGAGGGGAAGAGCTCAAGCCGCCCTATCGTTTTCGCGAAGACCTCGCGCAAGGCGTGCGGCCGCACCTCAGGGCGCTGCTCGAAGAATTTCTCCGTTGCGCACCACCCCCGCGCTAGGGTTGGCCCCGATCGCATAAGCGAGTTCTGCCGGGGAGTCGATCTTCCAGAGCGCAAAGTCGGCGCGCTTTCCCGGCTCGAGCGTACCGTTCGTCTCCAGCATTCCAAGCGCGCGCGCGCCGTTTCGCGTCGTGCCTGCGAGTGCCTCTTCCGGCGTGAGCTGGAACAGGGTGCAGGCCATGTTCATGGCGAGCAGCAACGAACTCAAGGGCGAGGAGCCAGGATTGTGGTCGGTCGCGAGCGCGATCGGCACGCCGTGCCGGCGCAGCGCCCCGAGCGGCGGGCGCCTCGTCTCGCGCAGGAAATAGAACGCTCCCGGAAGAAGCACCGCCACCGTTCCCGCCTTCGCCATCGCTTCCACTCCCGCTTCGTTCGTGTGCTCGAGGTGATCTGCGGAAAGCGCACCGAACTGGGCGGCGAGCTGCGCACCGCCCGTGTCCGTCAATTGGTCCGCATGCAGTTTGACCGCAAGCCCGTGCCGCTTCGCCGCCGCGAACACGCGCGCGGTCTGCTTGAAACTGAAGGCAATGCCTTCGCAGAACGCGTCCACGGCGTCGGCAAGCGGCGCCGCCGCCGGCAGCATCTCCTCGCAGACGAGCGTGACGTAGTCGTCGGCCCGGCCGCGGAATTCCTCCGGAACCGCGTGCGCTCCGAGAAACGTGGTCCTGACCGCGATCGGCGCGGTGGAACCGGCGAGCCGCGCAGCGCGCAGCATGCGCAGCTCCGTGTCCGTTTCGAGCCCGTACCCGGACTTGATCTCGACCGCGCACACGCCTTCGGCGAGCCACTGCGCAAGGCGCCGCGAGGCGAGCGCGGCGAGAGCGGTTTCCGAGGCCGCGCGCGTGGCGCGCACTGTGGACAGGATGCCGCCGCCCGCACGCGCAATCTCCTCGTAGGTTGCGCCTTTCAGCCGCTGCTCGAATTCGTTGGCGCGCGTGCCGGCATAGATCAGGTGGGTGTGGCAATCGACCAGACCGGGCGTGATCCAAGCGCCGCGCGCGTCGTGCTCGACCGCCGCTTTGCCCGTCCAGTCGCTGCGCTTGCCGACCCAGACGATGCGCCCGCCAGTCACGGCGATCGCACCGTCGCGGATTTCACCGTAAGGCGCACCGCCCGTCTGCATGGTGGCGAGGTGCGCGTTCAGCCAGAGCGCATCGTGCATGGGCATTATCATAGCCACATGCCGGCCTACTACGCCGACGAAGCGCTGCTGCCGCAGGGCTGGGCGCGCAATGTGCGCATCGAGGTGGACGCGCGCGGCGAGATTTCGGCCGCCGTGCGGGATTCGTCCCCTGAAGGCGCCGCACGGCTCGCAGGCCCGGTACTGCCCGGCATGGCGAACCTGCACTCGCATGCGTTCCAGCGCGCGATGGCGGGACTCGCCGAAGTGCGCGGACGCGGCCAAAGCGATTTCTGGACCTGGCGCGAGACCATGTACCGGTTCGCCCTCCTACTTGCGCCGGAGCAGGCGCAGGCGATCGCGCTGTACCTGTACATCGAGATGCTGCGCCACGGCTATACGGGAGTCGCCGAGTTCCACTACATGCACAACGAACCGGACGGCAAACCTTACGCCGACCGCGCGCAGATGCTCCTCCGCCATCTCGCCGCCGCGCGCGAGGCAGGAATCGCGATCACGCTTTTGCCTTCGCTGTATGCCTGGTCGAATTTCGGAGGAAAGACGCTTCAGCCGCGCCAGAAGCGCTTCGCCACCGATCCTGCAGCCATCCTCGAAATGCTGGATGCGGCCCGTAAGGCTGCGGGCATAGACCGCGACGTGCGGGTCGGCATCGCGCCGCACTCGCTGCGCGCCGTGGATACCGGGCAGCTCGACGAGCTTATCGCCGGACTCGGTGCGATCGACCCCGAGGCGCCGATCCACATTCACTGTGCCGAGCAGGCGAAGGAAGTGGAAGATTGTCTCAATTGGTGCAAGAAGCGCCCGGTCGAGTGGCTGCTTTCGAGGATGCCGGTCGACGCCCGATGGTGCGTGGTGCACGCAACGCACATGACCAAAGAGGAAACGGTCGCGCTGGCGAAATCAGGTGCAGTAGTCGGGTTATGCCCCACCACGGAAGCAAACCTCGGCGACGGGATTTTCCCGCTGCAGGATTATCGAAAAGCCGGGGGACGCTACGGCATCGGCGGCGACAGCCACGTCTCTAGGAACCCGGCGGAGGAACTGCGGCTGCTCGAATATGTGCAGCGGCTCATAGCGCGCCGGCGCAATCTTGTCGTGCGCGAGGGTTCGCCCGGCGTCGGCACCACGCTCTGGCAGGAAGCCGCCTCAGGGGGCGGCAGGGCGCTCGGGCGCGACATGGGCGCGATTGCCGCCGGCATGCGCGCCGACCTGGTGGTGCTGGAAGGCGCGCATCCCGATCTCGCCGCGCGCAGCGCGGACGCCATCGCCAATGCACTCGTCTTCTCGGGCGCGGAGAACTTCGTGCGCGATGTGATGGTCGGCGGAAGGTGGTTGGTGAAGGAAGGCCGCCACCCCCGGCAGGACGCCGCGACACAGGACTACAGGCGCGTGCTGGCCGAGCTTTCCGCGTAAGCAGAGGCCGTTCCGCGGCCGCCGGAACAGCAGGCGCTGCGCTCGCTTACGCCTGCAGCGCGACCTGGAAATCGCAACCCGTCTTCGCGCGCACCTCTTCGAGGGTCACGCCCGGGTGCAGTTCCTTCAGCGCGAGCCCGACCGCGGCTCATCCGCAAGGTGTACGAAGCCGGTCCGCTTGAATGGCCGGTTATGGCCGGGAAGCGCCGGTCGGTTGAAGGTCGCAAATCGACCCAATACCGGACGTTGATAAGTACATCCACGCGCGGGATCGATCGGCGAACGCGGTTCTTGTCCTGACGTATTGCCCTCTGCCAGACATTGCGTGGCGCAGGGCAAGGCCCGCGGCTCGCACGGTCTGCCATGGAATGTCCGATCCAGTCCGCAGTGCGCCGGACGCGCCGGGGTCTCGCGCGACACGGTAACATCTGCACATAACACGCTAGTCGTACACGATCTGGACTGGATAAGCAGTCAACGCCAAGCGGAGCGAGAAGTGAAAGAGACAGAACTTCGCCGTCGATCGAGGCGTTACCCGCTTGGTTGGAAAGTGGCCGTCGTATTCGACGTAGGCATTAGCAAGCCGGTCGTCCACACGCATATACAGGATCTGTCCATCATCGGCGCGGCCATTCATACCGAACACGGGGACCTAACCGGGACGGTAGTGACATTGCTGTTGGCATACCCCTCGCGCAAGGTTAGCGAGATACCGAAGGTGCTGAAGGTAAGAGCGCGAGTAGTCTCCTCGGTGCGAACGCCGGACATGCCCCACTTCCGGCATGGCCTGAGCTTCATCCGATCGCCCGATGACGGGGTGGATGATCTTGAGGAGATCCTGCGTGCCGTTGCGACTGTCGCGCATCGCGGGGAACCTTACGCTGCGGATGTTGCAACGACGCTCGATGCGCCCGCTGCGGGCGGTCGTCTTGCACAACTCAAGCAACTGGCGCACGCTAAGCGGGCGGAAGGCAAGACCGCCGATCCGCAGGACGAGATCAATGCATCCGTCAGCGACGCGCTCGGGATCGCGTATCGCTACCTGAAGGATCTCACCGAACAGCTCAATGTCATAAACCCGGCGTACCGGAAAGGCTACTCCATCCCCGGCGTGCCCGAATTCAAGCGCTTGTCATGGGAAAAGGGGCGCGCCGATTTCCGTAGCCGGGAGATTACGCCGATCCTCAAGCTGTACGATCGGGTTTCGCTGCGCTTTCGGCTGTCGGGCAAGAAGCAAATCCGCGTCGCTCGGGAGTACCCGGCGAGCGAGAAACTGAAACAGTGGCTGGCGGACTGCAAAATCGAGTTCGATGACAACGATGGCTACAATGCGCGCGGCTCCATCGAGAAGACCACGTTCATTTTTCCCTGCGAAGTCAAGGCGAGCGTGCTGCTTTACGGTCAGTTCGAGATGGGCAAGCTTCTGCTGCGCACAAGCAATGTCTCCGGCTTTGGAGCGATGGACCAGATCCTGGCACCCGAGGCCGTTACCGACGAATCGCTCGACGAGCTCACGGGCTTCATCCTTGGCGAAAGCAGCCGCCTAGGCCCGCTACTTCTACGAAACGCATGAGCGCTACCCGACCCGGAGGGGCCGCGGGGTGAAGGCGGCCGACCTCCCGGTCGAAGCGCCGACCAAAGTAGAGCTGGTGATCAATCTGAGAACCGCGCGCGAGCTCGGACTGAAGGTTCCGCAGTCATTCTTGGTGCGCGCCGATCGGGTGATCGAATGAGTTGCTGGGACGATCGAACGATGCGGTAGTTGGCGATTGGCCGCTTTGCGCACGAGCGACCCTCCGGTTGTGGCCGAATCCGGCCATTCAACGCAAGTTGGCCTGTTCAGGTAAAGGAGCCGAACTCGAGCAGCTCAGCGCCGGCATGAGCTGTAGCCCATGGGTCCGCGCTCAGGCGGCGCGCAGCCCGAGGATCTGACGCGCTTCGGCGGGCGTCGCGGGCCGGCGACCGAAGCGTTCGCAGGCATCCACGATTTTCTTCACCAGCTCGGCGTTGCTCGCGGCGAGCCGGTCGGGCTCGATGCGCAGGTTGTCTTCCAGCCCGGTGCGGCAGTGCCCGCCGGTTTCCAGGCACCACTGGTTGACCTCCCACTGATGCTTTCCGGTACCGGCTGCGACCCACGTCGCGTGTGGGAGCACCGCTTTCAGCTCGGAGCGCAGGAAATCGAAGATCGTCCGCCGCGCCGGCATGGCGTTCGGAATGCCCATTACGAACTGCACGTGCGGTGGATCCTTGAGCAGGCCCTTCTTCACCAGGTTCGCCGCGTTGTAGAGCATCGCAAGATCGAACACCTCGACCTCCGGCTTGATGTCGTGTTCCATCATTGCCTTCGCCAGGCCCTCGACAAAATCCGGCGGATTCTCGTAGATATTGGTCGGGAAATTGACCGATCCGGTAGCAAGCGACGCCATGTCCGGCTTCAGGTAGAGCATCGCGCCGCGCGCCGACTGCTCGCGGCCGCGGCCGCCGGTAGAGAATTGCACGATCATTCCGGGACAGTGCTTGCGCACGCCCTCCTGGACGCGACCGTAGAGTTCAGGATCGGCGCCCGGCGACTCGTCCGGGTTGCGCACGTGGATGTGCACCAGCGCGGCGCCCGCCTGGAAGGCCTCCTGCGTCGATTCGATCTGCTGCGAGGGCGTCACCGGGACCGCGGGGTTGTCCTTCTTCTTCGGCACGGCGCCGGTGATCGCAACGGTAATAATGACAGGTACAGTCATGCGGCACCGCCAATTTATCAAAAAGTGAAATGTCCAACGCCATTATTGCCACCATTTCACGGACCGTGCAATGATGGCTGCGGCCGCCATGATAGTCCGTCCAAAGTGCGAAACCAGAAATTGACCTACGACGACGTGCTGCGGATCGTCGAGCTGGTGAAGTCGGCCCATTTCTCCGAATTCCGCCTCAAGGTCGGGGACATCGAAGTGCATCTTCGGCGCAGAAACGGCACCGGCGACGGCGCGCCCGGGACGCCCGCCGCCGGAGATCTGGTGCGCGCTGCGGCAGCGCCGTCCGCGGGGCCTCGCCCTGAGCGGGCATTTCCCGACGGCTCGATCCTGGTGCGCGCGCCGATGGTCGGCACGTTCTACCGCTCGCCGGCGCCGGAAGCCGCCCCGTTCGTCGAGGTCGGACAGCATGTCGAGCCCGGCACGACCGTGTGCATCATCGAGGTGATGAAGCTCATGAATTCAATCGCGGCAGACGCGCGCGGCGTTGTCACCGGGATCCCGGTCGCGAACGGCGCGCAGGTCGAGTACGGTGAGGTGCTCGTGGTGATCCACCCGGACCCGGAGGACGGATGAAGCCGAAGCAGCGCACGGCAGGTGCGAGCCGCCGCTTCGATTTCATCGACGTCACGCTGCGTGATGCGCACCAGTGCCTGTGGTCCACGCGCATGACCACTGCCATGATGACGCCGATCCTCGGCGCCATCGACCGGGTTGGGTACGCGTACATCAACATTCTCGGCGGCGCGGTGTTCGACGTCTGCGTGCGCTACCTGCACGAGAATCCCTGGGAGCGCGTGAGGCTGCTGTGCAGCCGCCTGGCGACGCCCTGCGATGCGCTCACGCGCGGACAGAGCCTGTACACGTTCGAACTCTTTCCCGACGACATCGTAGCGCTGAATTCGCAGGTGTTTGCGAGGCTCGGGGTCAAGGTACTCACCGTCTACGACGCGCTGAACGACAACCGCAATATCGAGTCTTCGGTGCGCTCGGGGCACGACGCGGGCATGAAGGTCAACGCCATGATGACCTACACGCTGAGCCCGGTGCACACCGACGAGTACTACGTCGCCCGGACGCGGGAGCTGGTGAAACTGCAAGCCGATTTCATCTGTATCAAGGATCCGACCGGGTTGCTCACGCCGGAGCGCGGCCGCAATCTGTTTCCCGCAGTGGTGAAGGCTGCGGGCGCGGTACCGCTGCAGTTGCACTCGCACTGCCAGTCGGGCCTGGCCCCGGAGGTCTACGGGATAGCGATGCAAAGCGGCTTTTGCTTCGGCTACACCGCGAGCGAGCCGCTGGCGAACGGCGCTTCGCTCCCTGCGACCGAGGACATCACGGCGCGCGCGAGGCGCCTCGGCTTGCGGACTTCGCTCGACGCTGCGGCGCTGAAGGAAGTGGCCGGCTATTTTTCGTGCCGGTGCGAGAGCGAGGGCAAGCCGCGCGGCGAGGTGGCGAAGTACGAACCGGCGCTCTACGAGCACCAGATTCCCGGCGGGATGATTTCCAACCTGCGCTACCAGTTGCAGACGATGAAACTGGAGCACCGGTTGCCGGAAATCCTCGAGGAAGTTCCGCGGGTGCGGCAGGACCTCGGCTATCCGATCGTCGTCAGTCCCTTCGCCCAGTACATCGTCACCCAGGCCACGCTCAACGTCGTGCAGGGCGAGCGCTACCGGACGATTCCAGATGAGGTGCGCAAGTACGCGATGGGCTACTACGGGCGCCTCGCGGCGAAGCCTTCGGACGCATTCCTCGAGCGAGCCAACATCCGGCCCGCCGATCTCGTGAACGAGCGGCCCGCCGAGCACATCGCGCCGTGGATTCCGAAACTGCGCGCAAAGCTGGGCGCGTCGGTGAGCGATGAGGACCTGCTGCTCGCCGCCTTCTACGACAAGGCGCTGCTCGAGCCGCTGAGAAATCCTGCGCCGGGCTGCCGGTTCCGCACCAGCCCGCTGCATGAGCTGATCCGCTTCTTCGGCTCGCGCAAGGACATCGAATTCGCGCACGTGCGTTTTGGCGGAACGGAGATGACGTTTTCGGCATAGGAATCATGAGCACAAGTAGCGTGGAGGTCCTCGCGCGCGTCGGCCGGGTACTGCGCGCGCTGACCGGCGTCGCGGGCGCCGCGCTCACGGTGTACGTGACGCTCGCGCTATTCGGCTTCGTGCGCAGCTCCTCGCAGCATTACGCCGCGTTCACCTTCGCGGTGATGCTGATGGCCGGCCTGATCAGTGTGCGGGGCGTTCTCGACCAGCGCATCTTCAATCCGGAATCGCGGTGGTTTCGCACCCGGCTCTTGGTCGCGCTCGCCGGTTTCCTGCTCGCCTCGGCGGGCGGACTGTACATCCTGTATCACGCCAAGCGGCTCGAGGTCGCGGCGCCGTACTTCGACAACTTCGACATGGCGATCGGCCTGCTGTTCACCGCCGGAGTACTGATTCTCACCTGGCTGCACTGGGGCGCGGTGCTCACGCTCGTGATCGCCGCCTCGATCGTGTACTTCTTCTACGGGCACCTGCTCGAGCACCCGCTGCTCACGCACCCGGAATATGACCCGAAATTCGTCATGAATTACGTCGGCCTGGGAACCACGCAGGGGTTTTTCTGGTTCGCGCAGACCGCGGTCGACGACATCTATTACCTGGTGCTCTATGCGTCGGTGCTGTTCGGCATCGGCATGCTTTATTCGATCATCGAGATGGGCAAGGCGATGGGCAACCGCATCCCGGGCGGCGCCGCCGGCCCGGCGGTGATCGGCAGCAGCATTGTGTCCATGGTGATGGGAGTGGCGGTGTCGAACGTCATGCTCGTCGGGCGCTTCACCATCCCGATGATGAAGAAGTACGGCTACAGCCCGGCGATGGCGGGTGCGATCGAGGCCGCCGCATCAACCTCCGGCCAGATCATGCCGCCGGTGCTGGGACTCGCCGCGTTCATCATCGCGAGCTTCCTGTCGATGAAATACATCGACGTCGTGAAGGCCGCAGTGATCCCCGGTTTCCTGTACTTCACCGGCGTGGCGATCGGTGTGATGGTTTACGCGAAGCGCCACAACCTGCCCAAGCTCAACGAGCCGCTCGACACCGCGGTGATGTGGCGGACGCTGCCGGCGTTCCTCGTTTCGTTCGTCGTAGTGTGCTGGCTGCTGGTCAACTATTACTCGCCGTCGATGGCGGGACTCACTGGCTGCATCATCGCGCTCGCGCTGTCGCTGTTTCAAGGCAGGTATCGGCCAAAGCCGAAGGTCCTTGCGCTGGCGCTGGAAGAAGGACTCGAATTGATGGCGGTACTCGCGCTGCTGCTGATCGCGATCGGCCCTCTCGGGCAGGCGTTTCTCACCACCAACCTTTCCGGGCGCCTGGGTACTTACCTCGTGGCGGTGCTCCCGGACAGCCCGTTGATTCTGCTGATCGGCGCTGCCATTCTTTCGCTCATCCTCGGCATGGGTTTGCCGACGCCCGTCGCGTACCTGGTGGTCGCCCTTGCCTTGGTGCCTTTCATGCAGCTGATCGGGATCAAGGCGTTCCTCGCGCACTACTTCGTGTTTTACTTCGCCGTGTATTCGGCGCTCAGCCCGCCGGTAGCGGTTGCCGCGCTCGCCGCCGCCAAGCTCTCCGGGGCGAGCTTCTGGGAAACGGGCAAGGAGTCGATGAAGCTCGCCTCCACCACCTTTATCATTCCGTTCGCCTTCGTCTATCGGCCGCAGCTCCTGTCGTTCCCAAACCTCGACTGGAGCGTCGCGCCGCCGATCGTCGAGGTCCTGCTCATCCAGTGGACCAGCTCGATCGCCCTCTACGGGTACTTCCGGCGCCCGCTGACCACCCTCGAGCGCTGGCTGTTCGGGGCCGTGACGCTGCTCGGATACTGGGCGATGGTGACCGAGGCGCTGTATTCCACCTTCGTCTTCGCGAGTGTTGTCGCCGCGCTGTTCGTCGCCGTTGGCGTGCGCAGGCCCGGCACCGCGCCCGCGCCGTCGGCGAGGGAGGGTTGAGACCGTGCATCCGCCCGCCGCAGTAAAGAGTATCTTTGCAGTGCGTCTTTCACCGTGACCCAAGGAGGAGAACTATGAACGCAAGACTTGTATTTCGCAATCTGCTTAGCGCGCTCGCGCTCGCCGCGCTGCCGTTTGCGCCGGTGCTCGCGCAGAAGCCTGCTGCGCCGGTCGCAGTGCCGCTGCTGCTCTGCCCCTGGGGCTGCGGCCCGACCGAGTCGGACACGATCCTCATGAACCAGATGATCAAGGAGGGCAGCCCGGTCACCCTGCTGCCGCAGGAGACTCCGGGATACATGTACAACATCCGCGAGATGGCGAACGAGCGGCACTGGAAAAAGACCGCGTTCAGTACCGAGGACGTGATCATCCAGCTCGGCCTCAAGTGGGGAGGTACGCCGGAGCTGAAGGAGTTCCTGCCCGAGCGCGTGCCGGTCCGCTTCAAGCTGCTGTACGGCGAGACCTGGTGGGCGCAGGGCAAGTTCTTCGTCACGTTCAACCCGTCCATCAAGTCGCCCGCGGACTTCAAGGGCAAGCGCGTTGCGCTCGGCCTGCGCGGCCAGAGCGACTGGGGCGTATTCCCGCGCCTCCTGCTCGAGCACGCTTACGGGGTCACGCCGCAGAACACCGACATCCGGCACCTGACGCCCGCAGCGCTCACCCAGCAGCTGCTCGATGGCGCGGTCGACGTGGCGGTGACCGGATTCGGCACCGAGCCGAACTTCAACGAGATGCTGATCACCCCGCCCATGCGCCAGCTCGAGGCGGCGGCCAAGCCGCTGCGCTACATCGGCGTGTCGAAGGAGGCATTCGACAAGGTGAACGCCAAGTTCGGCACCACCTTCCTGCACGTCACGCTGCCCGCGGGCAAGCTGCCCAAGCAATCCGAGGCACTGTCGCTCGGGTTCGTCCGAGGCTTCAAGGCGGCGCACCCGGATTTCCCGGCCGACGCCGCGTACCAGATCGTCATGGCGGTGGCGAAGCACGCGCCGAAGATGAAGGAACTGCACGCGTTGTGGAAGATCTGGTCGCCCGAGCTGATGCTGCACGGCCTTTCGGAGGAGAACGTGCATCCCGGCGCGAAGCGCGCTTTCGTCGAGCTGGGCTGGTGGGACAAGGTCAAGCAGTATCCGGCCGTCACCTATCCGCAGTAGGGCGTTGGAAACGCCGCTGCAGGGCAGGGTCGCGCTCGTGACGGGCGCGGCGCGTGGCGTCGGTGCATGTATTGCGCGGCACTTCGTTGAGCGGGGAAGCTTCGTCTGGATTACTGACGTCGATGTAGACGCGGCCCGCACGTTCGCGGCAGAGCTTGGAACGAGTGCCGCGGCGATGGCGCTCGACGTGCGCGACCGCGCGGCAGTGCGCGCGGCCGTGGAGCGGATCGAACGCGAACGCGGCGGGCTCGATGTGCTGGTGAACAATGCAGGCCTGCTGGCGAACGGTGCCTTCGACGCCACCGCGGGCGAAGCCTGGGACAATCTCGTCGCAGTGAATCTGACCGGCGTCTACAACTGCATGCAGGCCGCGGTCCCGGCGATGCGCAGGCGCGGGAAAGGATCGATCATCAACATCGCGTCCGTCTCGCACGAGAAGGGCGGCGGAGCCTTTGGCAACGTCTGGTACGGAGCGACCAAGGCCGGCGTGGTGGCGATGACCAAGGGCCTCGGGCGCGAGCTTGGGCCCTACGCGATTCGCGTCAATGCGATCGCGCCGGCTGTGGTGGCGACCGACATGGTGCGTTCGTTGCTCACGGACGAGGTGCGGGAACGGATCGTCGCCAGGATTCCGCTCGGCCGGCTCGCGGAGCCGGACGACGTGGCGCGACTGGCGGTATTCCTTGCCTCGGACGCGTCCTCGTTCATCACCGGGGAGACGATCGCGGTGGACGGCGGATTTCTCCGCACCTGAGAGTCTTGCCGCAGCGTTTAAGCGGGGAACGTCTCGGCCATTGCCACGGCCGCACGGCGCAGGCCCGGCAGGTGCGCGAGCGCGCGCTCGAGCGGCATGCGGGACACGGGCGCATGAACCGCGATCGCAGCGCAGGCGCGCTTTTTCGCGTCGGTGACCGGCACCGCGACGCAGACCAGCCCGGCGTGGTATTCCTCGTTGTCGGTGGCGTACCGGTTGGCGCGGATGCGGGCCAGTTCCGCGGCAAGCCGCTTTCGCTCGGTGATCGTGGTCTCCGTGTAACGAGTGAGCATCAGGCGTGCGGCCAGCCGCTCGCGCGCCGACTTCGGGAGCAGCGCGAACAGCAACTTGCCGCTCGCCGTGCAATGGAGCGGAACATGCGAGCCGGAGGTGAGATTCATCCGCAGCGGCCACGCCGCCTCGACGCGATCCAGATACACCACCTGGGGACCATCGAGCATGGTGAAGTTGCAGGTCTCGCCGACCTCTTCCACGAGCCGGGCAAGGATCGCGTGACGCTCGGCCCGCAGGCTTCCGTTCAGCATCACATTGCGCCCGAACGAGGCGAGCCGATGGCCCGGCGCATAGCGCCGCGAACCCGGTTCGCGCGACACCAGCCCTGCTGATTCCAGCATTCCAAGCATGCGATAAAGGGTCGGTTTCGGAAGACGCGCGGTGTCGGTCAGTTCGGCGAGCGATGCAGGCCGGTCGGCAGCAACCAGCGCCTCGAGCAGCGAGAACGCGCGCAGCGTCGCGGGAACGTTGTCTTCCTTGTGCGGCACATTGCGAGTTTATCGATTTCTGGAACGAATTGTTCGAGAAACCCGCCCGAATCGTTGCGCCTGCAGGGTCGCTGTGAGAGACTTTGGAACCACATCCATTCCGCCGCGTCCGCGGCAGATTGCTTCAACGGAGAATCCCGATGACCAACGTCGCCGAGGCAAGACACATGGTGGTGACCGGCAAGCAGCGCATGACTCCCTCCGAGGCGTTCGTGGAGACGCTCGTTGCGCAGGGGGTGAGGAACGTGTTCGGAATCGTCGGCTCGGCCTACATGGACGCGCTCGACCTGTTTCCAGCCGCCGGCATCCGCTTCATCCCGACCGTGCACGAGCAAGGTGCGGCGCACATGGCGGACGGCTACTCGCGCGTGTCCGGCAAGCACGGCGTGTGCATCGGGCAGAACGGTCCCGGCATCACCAACTTCGTCACCGCGATCGCGGCAGCGTACTGGGCGCACAGCCCGGTCGTCGCGATCACGCCCGAGACCGGCACCATGTCGATTGGTCTGGGCGGTTTTCAGGAAACGGACCAGCTTCCCATCTTCTCGAAGATCACCAGGTATCAGGCGCACGTGAACAACCCGGCGCGCATGAGCGAATTGACGGCGCGCGCGTTCGATCGCGCAATCCTCGAGATGGGGCCGACCCAGATCAATATCCCGCGCGATTACCTCTACGGCGAGATCGAGTGCGAGATCCCGCAGCCGATCCGGATCGAACGCGGGCCCGGCGGCGGCGCGAGTCTCGACGCTGCGGCAGAGCTGCTCGCGCAGGCGCGCTTTCCCGTGATCATCGCCGGCGGCGGCGTGGTCATGGCGGACGGCGTGGAGGCCGCGATCGCGCTTGCCGAGACGCTCGAGGCGCCGGTTTGCAATTCGTACCTGCACAACGACTCGTTCCCGGCGCACCATCGCCTCGCCTGCGGGCCGCTCGGCTATCACGGCTCGAAAGCGGCGATGAAGGTGCTTTCGCACGCGGACGTGGTGCTTGCGCTCGGCTCGCGGCTCGGGCCGTTCGGAGTGCTGCCGCAGTACGGCTTCGACTACTGGCCGGCAAACGCGAAGCTGATCCAGGTGGACGCCGATCCGAAGGTGCTGGGTCTGGTGAAAAAGACTTCGGTCACGGTCAACGGCGATGCACGCGAGGCGGCGCTCGCGCTCGCCGCGCGGTTGAATACGCGCCCGCTCGCAGGCGTTGCAACGCGCGATGAACGGATGGCAATCCTGCGCAATGAAAAGGAGTCCTGGGCGAGGGAGCTCGCGGCGTGGGATTTCGAGAAGGACCCGTGGAGTCTCGAGGTGGCGAAGGATTCGAGATTCATGCATCCGCGGCAGATGCTGCGCGAGCTGGAAAGGGCGATGCCGGCGGACGCGATGGTCTCGACCGACATCGGCAACATCTGCCAGATCGCCAACTCGTATCTGCGGTTCAGCCGCCCGCGCAGCATGTTCGGCGCGATGATGTTCGGCAACTGCGGCTACGCGTTTCCGACCATGATCGGCTGCAAGATCGGAGCGCCGGAGCGCACCGCGGTCGCCTATGTGGGCGACGGCGCGTGGTGCATGAGCTTCGGCGAGATCCTCACCTGCGTGCGGGAGAAGATTCCGGTAACGGCGGTGGTGTTCAATAACCAGCAATGGGGCGCGGAAAAGAAGAACCACGTCGACTTCTACTCCAACCGGTTCCTGGGCGTGAACCTCGAGAACCCGGGCTTTGCCGGCATCGCGAAGGCGATTGGCGCCGACGGGATCGTGGTCGACAAGGTGACTGACGTGGGCGATGCGTTCCGCCAGGCCTGCAAGGCGCAGAAGGATGGCCGGACCACGATCGTCGAGATGATGTGCACGCGCGAGTTGGGCGACCCGTTCCGCCGCGATGCGCTGAAGAAGCCGAAGCGCATCCTGGAGAAGTACAAGGGCTATCAGTGAGGCGGACGTCCGTGAACACGCTGAGGGCGCTGTCGATCGCGGCTCTTGTTGCGGTCGCGTCGGCGGCCATCGCGCAGGACTGGCCGACGAAGCCGGTCCGCTTCATTGTTCCGTACCCGCCGGGTGGAGGCACGGACGTAATCGCCCGCATCATGCAGAACCGGATGTCGGAGGGGTTGGGTCAGCCGATCGTCATCGAGAACCGCGGAGGCGCCGGAGGCGCCGTCGGCACCGAGGCAGCGGCGAGGTCCGCGCCTGACGGGTACACGTTCCTGTTTACGCTTTCTTCGCACACCATCAATCCGCTGCTGTACAAGCTCAGCTACGACGTCGAGAAGGACTTCGTGCCGGTGTCGCTCATCGTGAGCGTGCCGCAGCTGATTGCCGCGAATCCCGGTTCTCCGGTAAAAAGCATGCAGGACCTTGTCGCCCAGGCGAAGGCAAGCCCGGGCAAACTCGCGTTCGCCTCGGTTGGGAACGGCACGCCCTCGCACATCGCGGGCGAGCTGCTCAAGTTCAAAACCGGCATCGACATCCTGCATGTGCCCTACAAGGGCGGGGGACCCGCGGTGACCGACACCATTGCAGGCCAGGTGCCGCTCATCTTCGTCACGGCGCCTGCCGCGATGTCGCAGGTGCGCGCGGGGAAATTGCGCGCGCTTGCGGTCACGACATTGAAGCGCTCGCCGGGCGCGCCTGATGTTCCCACGGTCGCGGAAGCGCTCAACATCCCGGACTACGAGGTGGATTCCTGGTACGCCATGTTCGCGCCGACGAAAACTCCGCCCGCGATCGTGGCGCGAATGCAGAGGGAAGTCGCGAGGGTCGTGCAACTCCCCGAGGTGCGCCAGAAGCTCGTCGAGCAGGGCGGCGATCCGGTCGGCGGGGCATCGGAGGACCTCGATCGCGTGGTCAAGGCGGAGCTGAAGAAATGGGCCGAGCTCATCCAGGCCGCGAAGATCAAACTCGATTGAATCTGTCTGTGGCGGCGCTCGTGCGGCGCGCCCGCGCGGCGCAGGCCGAATTCGAGCGCTGGACGCAGGAGCGCGTCGATGAAGCGGCGCTCGCCTGCGGTTGGGCGATCATGAAGCCGGAGAACAACTGCACGCTCGCCGAAATCTCGGTGCGCGATTCGGGGCTCGGCAACATCGCCGACAAGATCGCCAAGAATCACCGGAAAACTCTGGGCCTGCTGCGCGACCTGCAGGGCGTGCGGACCGTCGGAGTGATCGGGGAGGATCCGGCAAGAGGCGTCACGGAGATCGCGCGCCCGGTGGGCGTGGTAGCGGCGATCACGCCGTCGACCAATCCCGGCGCCACGCCGGCGAACCAGATCATCAACGCGGTGAAGTGCAGGAACGCGATCATCCTTGCGCCTTCGCCCAAAGGCTACACGGCCTGCGAGAAGCTGCTGGAATTCACGCACGGCGAGCTCGCCAAGGCCGGCGCGCCGAAGGATCTGGTGCAGCTCTTGCCCGCGCCCGTGACCAAGGAGGCGATGCGCGAGCTCATGCGCCAGGCCGACCTGGTCGCCGCGACCGGGTCGCAGGCGAATATCCGCGCCGCCTATTCGAGCGGGACGCCCGCGATCGGTGTCGGCATGGGCAACGTGGTCTCGATCGTGGACGTGTCGGCCGATCTCGCCGATGCGGCCGCCAAGATCGCGCTTTCGAAGTGCTTCGACAATGCCACGAGCTGCTCCTCCGAGAACGCAGTCGCCATCCTCACGCCCGTGTATGACGCCATGCTCGAGGAGATCGTGAAGCAGGGTGGTGTGATGCTCGACGCGGGCGAGAAGGATGCGCTCCGGAGGCTGATGTTCCCCGACGGCAAGCTTGGCCCCACCGCCACTGCGCAGTCGGCGCCGCACATCGCGGAACTCGCGGGCCTGTCGCGCGACGCAGTGCGCAAGGCGCGTTTCCTCATGGTCGAGGAGAGCGGCGCCGGAGCGTCGTTTCCGTTCTCGGGCGAGAAGCTCTCGCCGGTGCTTGCGGTGTACCGGGCGCCGGACTTCGACGAGGCCTTCCGCATCACCTTGGCGATCTACGACTATCAGGGCAAAGGCCACTCGGTTTCGATCCACAGCAAGGACGAAGCGCAGGTCATGCGCCTCGGGCTCGAGATGCCGGTGGCGCGCGTGATCGTCAACCAGGCGCACTGCATCGCCACCGGGGGCAGCTTCGACAACGGGCTGCCGTTCTCGCTTTCGATGGGCTGCGGCACCTGGGGCAGGAACAGTTTCTCCGACAACATGCACTGGCGCCACTTCCTCAACATCACACGGATCTCCCGCGTCATCCCGGAACGGGTGCCGGCGGTCGATGAGGTGTTCGGCGCCTGGTTCGCCAAGCACGGCAGATGAGCGAGACGCTCCGCGATGTGGTGGCGCAGCACGTTGCGCGGCAGCGCCGCCATACGTTTCTGGTGGCACCCGAGACCGGGCGCACGCTCTCGTATGGCGAGCTCGACCGCCAATCGCGCCTGCTTGCACGCTGGCTGCGCGCAGCGGGACTGCGGCGTGGAGACAAGGTAGGCCTGTACCTGCACAACAGCTACCAGACCGCGCTGCTGTACCTCGGCGCGATGATCGGTGGCTACGTGATCGCGCCGCTGAACCTGCTTTCGCAGCGCTCGCAGCTCGCGTACGTGCTCGAGCACTGCGACTGCAAGGTGCTGTTTACCGCGCGCGAATACCAGAAGCAGTTGGGCGAAGCGCTCGCGGAAGTGAAGCGGCCGGTCGAGGTGATCGTGATCGAACCGGACGCGCCGGAGCTATTCATCGAGCAACGACTGCCGGAGGGCGAGTTTGAACCGATTGCGGCGGACGACCCGGCGCTCCTCATGTACACCTCGGGCACGACGGGTACGCCCAAGGGCGCGCTCCTCACTCACCGGAACCTGATCGCCGCCGCACGGTGCGTCGCCGCCTGGCACGGACTTGCGCGCGAGGACCGGTGCCTGTCGTCGCTACCGCTCTACCACATCAACGGCCAGGTGATCGCGACCGTAGCGCCGTTCGTATCGGGGGGCAGCGTCATTGCGCCGCATCGCTTCAGCGTCTCGGCCTGGTGGGACGTCGCCGTACGGCACCAGGCAACCTGGATCAATGTCGTGCCGACGATCATCGCTTACCTGCTGAATGCAGCCGATTCAACGCGCGAATACCGTTTTCCACGCGTGCGATTCGGACGCTCGGCCTCTGCTCCGCTGCCACCCGAGCAGCACCGCGCCTTCGAACGGAAGTTCGGCATCCCGGTGATCGAGGCGATGGGGATGACCGAATCGGCCTCCGTGGTGTTCGCCAACCCGCAGGATCCGGCCAAGCGCAAGTACGGCTCGGTGGGACTTCCGTGCGGTGTCGAAGCAAAGGTGATCGATCCTGATACCGGCCGTGCGCTGCCGCACGGGGCTCCCGGCGAGATCTTGCTGCGCGGGCCGGGCGTGATGGCCGCGTACTACAAGTCTCCGGAGCAGACCGCAAAGGAGTTCGACGGAGAAGGGTGGTTGCGCACTGGCGATCTCGGCTACCGCGACACCGATGGCTACTATTTCATCACCGGCAGGCTGAAGGAGCTGATCATCAAGGGCGGCGAGAACATCGCGCCGCGGGAGATCGACGAAGCGCTGCTCAAGCACCCCGCAGTCCTCGAAGCCGCGGCAGTGGGCGTTCCCGACTCGAATTACGGTCAGGACATCCGTGCCTGCGTGGTGCTCAAGCCGGGAGTGCACGCGACGGCGGACGAACTGCGCGAGTTCTGCATCGCCGAACTCGGCCGGTACAAGACTCCAAGGGAGTTCCGCTTCCTGAGCGAGCTTCCCAAGGGCCCCTCGGGAAAGGTGCAGCGGCTCAGGCTGCTCGAGGCGTGAGTAACCGCCCGGCGCGCGCGAGCAGCCAGGCGACGATCGCCAGGTTGAGCAGATTCCATCCGATCCCGTTGATGAATGCGGCCTTGTAGGACCCCGTGAGATCGAAGATCGCGCCCGACATCCAGCCGCCGAGCGCCATTCCGAACAGCGTCGCCATCAGCACCGTACCCACGCGCGCGCCGGCCTCGCGGGGCGAGAAGTACTCGCGCACGATGATGGCGTAGGAGGGCACGATGCCGCCCTGAAAGAGGCCGAAGAGCGCAGAGACCACGTAAAGCGTCACCAGTTGGTCGGACGGCAGGAAGAACATCAGCGCGAGCCCCTGCAGGCCCGAGCCGAGAAGCAGCGTCCGGAGACCGCCGATGCGGTCGCAGATCCAGCCCGAAGCGAGCCGGCTCACGATGCCGAAGCCGAGCATCAGCGAAAGCATTTCCGCGCCGCGCGCCGCGCCATAGCCGAGGTCGCTGCAGTAGGCGACGATATGAACCTGCGGCATCGACATCGCAACGCAACAGGCAAGCCCCGCAATCCAGAGCAGATTTTGCAGCGCAGTCGGCGAAAGGCCGAGCGGACGCGACGACCACGTCCCGGCGCCGGCAGCGCCCGGTGCCGCGGAGAGCGCGGGAGGCCGCCTCCTCAGCGCAAGCGCGACCGGGACCATCACCGCGACGCAGAACAATCCGACTCCGACGTACGTCTGTCGCCATCCCACGGTGTCGAAAAAATGCTGAACCACCGGCGGCCAGATGGCCCCGGCGAGGTAGTTTCCGCTGGCACAGATTGCGACCGCGATTCCGCGCCGTCGGGTAAACCAGAGCGAGGTATCGGCAACCAGCGGCACAAACGTGGCCGAGCTGCCGAGAAATCCGATCAGCACGCCGTGCGCGAGCGCGAACTGCCAGAGGCTCCCGGCGGACCCCGCGGCGATGAATCCCAGCCCGAGCGCGACGCCGCCGCCGAGAACCGGGACCATCGCGCCGAATCGATCCGAGAGCCTGCCCATCAGAATGCCGCCGAACGCGAACCCGACCATGGTCAGGGTATAGGGAAGGGAAGCGTCGGAGCGCGATACTGCGAACTCCGCCTGCACCGGAGGCAGCGCAACGGTGACGACGTACATTCCGGAGCCGCCGATGGTCATCAGCAGCAGCGACGCCGCAAGGCGCGCCCATGCGTAACCCGACTCCGCTGCTCCCGGCCTGTCCTTATTGCTTTCCACTGATGCGAGTTGGATGGTGAATGCGGCTAATCGCGCTTGAAGCGCATCTCGTAGGCGAATTCCGCCCCTGCGTGCAGCGAGTCGGACATCTCAAGCAGGCGCTCGTTCGCATCGTAGTAATAGCGCCGTACCCGCAAACCGCAGGTTCCGGGCCTCGATCCGAGCCGCTTCGCATGGCGCTCCGGAAGCGGGACCGCCTCGATTTTCTGTCCGATCCACGCAATGCGGACGCCCAGCTCCCTTTCTACGAGCGGATAGATTACAGCGCCGATTGTCGGGATCCGTTTCTCGACACCGGCGAGCGCATGGTTCAGGTAGACCGTGACAAGACATAGAGGACATTTCCCGTCCGGTCGTCGGCGGATGCCGTCGAGTCTGATCCATTCCTGGCCGCGTCTGCCGCCCAGCAGCGCGGCTGCCTCGGCATCGGCCTTGATACGCGATCTGTGTTCGATCACGAGCCGGATATCCGAAGCGTACCGAAACAGGTCGGCTGCCGAGCTGACCGGCAGGCTGAATGCAGTGCGTGCCCGCGCCGCGGCCACGGTCGTCCCCGCCCGCCGCCGCCGCGTGACAAGCCCTGCGTCGCGCAGTTGGCGCAACGCCTCGCGCGCCGTGTAACGACTGACCCGATACCTTTTGCACAGCTCCACCTCGGTCGGCAGCGAGTCGCCGATCGAGAGCTTGCCGGAAGTAATGCGCCCGGCGAGCGCTTTCGCGATCCGTTCGTAGCGGTGCTGCTTCACCGCGCACCAACTCCCGGATCAGCCCACAACCCCATCGGCGCGAAGCGCTGCGATGCGGGCGATGTCGTAACCCAGCAGGCGCAAAAGCGCATCGGTATCGGCGCCCAGCGCCGGTGCCGCGCGCCTGGGCAGTTCGGCGTCGGCGCAGCGAATCGGATTCGCGATCAGGCGGGCCTTGCGGCCGTCGTCGTACGCGAAATCGAGGATTCCCCGGCGTTCCGAAACGAACGGGTTGTCGAGCGCCTGAGCGAGATCGTTGACCGGCGCGACCGGGACCTTGCCCGCGAGCTTTTTCAGCCATGCCGACGTTGGTTCACGCAGGAATTCGCGATCGAGCAGGTCGGAAATTTCGCCGCGGCGCTCAAGCCGCGCGGCGAACGTCGCGTAACGCCGGTCGCTCGTCCATTCGGGATGCCCGAGCGCGGCAGCCAGCAGTCCCCAGAACTTCTCCTTGTTGCACATCACGAAGATCCAGCCGTCTTTGGTGCGAAAGAGCTGGCTCGGCACCAGCGACGGATGTGCGGAGTGCTTCTCGCGCTGCAGTACCGCGCCGGCGTTCAGGTACCAGGTGCCCGGATAGTTGAGATTGAAGAGCGCGAGGTCGAAAAGGCTCGTGTCGAGGTCGCGCCCCCGGCCGGTGGCGCGCGCGCTCGTAATGCCGGCCAGAAGCGCGAACGCGGCGACCAGACCGGTCATCAGATCGACGACCGAGAGGCCGTAGCGCGCCGGCGGTCCGTCCGGCTCTCCGGTCAACGTCATGTGCCCCGCTTCGGCCTGCATCAGGTAATCGTAGCCGGGCCAGGAAGCGCGCGACCCGCGGCGCCCATAGGCGGAGAGGTGTACGCAGACGATCCGGGGATTGACCTCGCGAAGCGTCTCGTACGTCAAGCCAAGCTTGTCAGGGAGGTCGCCACGCAGATTGTTCAGCACGCCGTCCGCGGTGCGCGCCAGATCGCGGAACACCGAGATCCCCTCCGGATGCTGCAGATCCAGCGCGATCGAGCGCTTGTTGCGGTTGAACGTCTGGAAGAACTGGCTGTCTTGCGGGCCGAAGTAGTGGGGCCCGACCTCCCGGCCGATGTCGCCCCGCTCTCGCAAGTTTTCCACCTTGATGACCTCGGCGCCGAGGTCGGCGAAATAGACCGTACCGGCGGGGCCTGCGCCGTAGTGCTCGACCGCGAGGATCCGGATCCCCTCAAGAGGCAGGCGGCCGGACCCTGCTTCCCGGGTCATGTCCGCGCTCAGCGCCCGGCGAGCGTCTCGGCGAAGCCGAGTGCGCTCGACGCCGCGTCGAGCTTGAGAACGGCATCCCTGATCTCCGCCGCGCGCTGCTCGGGCACGGCGCCGGCCGCGTTCTGCATGAACTTCGTTTCGATCTCCGCGTCCGTGAGCGGCCGGTCGGCGCTGCCGCGGTGGATCTGCTCGCGTTGGCGAAGTTGCCGTCCGTCCTTCATGTGGACGATCACCTCGCCGGAGTAGTGTGCCGGGAACCCCGAGCGCGGATCGATTTCGTAGTCCACTTTCGCAGCGAGCGCGAGGATCGTGGAATCGCGCAGTGCTTCTTCTTCGAGCTCCGCCAGGCCGAACGCGCCGCGCGCCAGGCTTGCCGCGATCGCGTACGGCACACTGAACTTCGCGTCGTAGTCGTTCGCGGGCCTGCGCTTGTTTTCGGCCGGTTCGCACACGGCCTGCACCACTTCCCGCGGCACGAGCGCGGTGATGCGGCTGACGGCGCCGGGCTTGACACCCTGGCGCCGCAGTTCGATCGCCGCGTCCGCAAAGGCGTGTACGAAATAGCATGCCGGAAACGGTTTCACCGCGACGTTCATGGTCTCCCACGTTTCGCCCAGATCCGAAGTCGCACGCGAATAGTCGCAGTCCTTCGCGAGCGGGCCCAGATGGCTCGCATAGAGACCGAAGCGGCCCTCGTACGCCGCCCGCGGCGCGACAAAGCCGTGTCGGGCCATCGACGCCGCGACGATGCCGCATACGCCTGCCCAGCCCGGATGAAAGCGTTTGGTCCACGCTCCGTCTTCGAGGAACTGGAGATTTCCCGAGGCGACCGAAAGGGCCACGCCCTGGGCATGCGCAAGCTGCGCGGGGCTGAGCCGGTAGAGCCGTCCTGCGGCGAGGGCGCAGGCAAATGCTCCAATGAGCCCGGTCGGATGAAAACCGACCTGGTGAAAGCCGCCCTTCGCCACCGCAGCAAGCCGGGCGCCCGCTTCCAGCGCCACGACGTAGGCGGAAAGCAAATCGCAGCCCGAAGCGCCCAGCCGTGCGGCAACGCCGAGCGCGGTCGGAAACGCGCTCACGGTCAGGTGCACAATGCCTTCGCTGTGCGTGTCATCGTAGTCGAGCCCATGTGCCAGCAACCCGTTCGCGAGCACCGCGTCGCGAAGCGGCAGTCGCACTCCATGCCCAATGACCACGCTGTCTCCAGCGCCGGCGAGCTCGGCAATGGCGTCGACCGAACGGCGGGCGAATTCAAAGCGCTTCGCGGCAAGCGCGCAGCCGACGGCGTCGAGGATCAGGAACTTCGCGCGCTCGCGTACCGCCCGTGGAATCGCGCTCCACCGCAACGTGGCGGCGAAATCGCCGAGCCGTTCGGAAATCGCGGGCGCTGCCGGTACGCCGGGGAGATTTTCCGGGACCGCAGCCACGCTCAGGCGAATCCTGCGCCGGAATCGGGCGCGGCAAGGCGGCAGAGCAGGGTCTTGCGAAGCATCGGCGGTCCTCCACCAGTCCAGCGCAAATTGTTCTACAATTGTCCGGACAAATCAAGAAATCGCGAGCAACGTGGCGGGCGAATCGGTGCAGGTCGGGGACAAGCGCTACCGCGAGCGCTTCGGCCGGTATTTCGAGGACTTCACGGTCGGCGACGTCTACGAGCATCGCCCGGGGCGCACGATCACCGAGGCCGACAATACCTGGTTCGCGCTTCTCACCATGAACACCCATCCGATCCACTTCGACGCCGAGTACGCACGGCACACGGAATTCGGCCGGCCGCTCGTCGTGAGTACCCTGACCCTGTCGATCCCGGTCGGCATGAGCGTCTCGGACACCAGTCAGAAGGCGATCGCCAATCTTGGCTGGCGCGAGATCAAGCTGCCGCGGCCGGTCTTCGCGGGCGATACGCTGTACGCCGAATCGGCGGTGCTCGAAAAGCGCGAGTCGAAGTCCCGCCCCGGCCAGGGCATCGTCACCATCAGGACGACCGGCCGCAATCAGCGTGGCGAGATCGTGTGCGAGTTCGAACGCACCATGCTCGTCATGAATCGCGGCAACACGCTGGAAGAACGCGCCGGCTACTGAAAAGGGTCAGCCATGAACGCACCGCAGCGCCGGTTTCAGGTCGGGCCGCAATCCGAAGAGGCGAAGCAGATTCTGGACGCGATCGACAGTTGGTTGAAGCGCCACGTGCAGCCCCACGTGGCCCGGCTGGAGCACGCAGACCTCTACCCGACCGAGATGGCCGAGCAGATGAGGGAGCTCGGCCTGTTCGGTGCGACCATCGGTCCGGAATACGGCGGCCTAGGGCTGTCGGCCGAACTCTATGCGCGGATCGTGACCCGCATCTCCGAGGTGTGGATGTCGCTCACCGGCATCTTCAATTCTCACCTGATGATGGCGTTGATGGTCGAGCGCTATGCAGGCGCGGAACTCAAGACCCGGTTCCTTCCGCGCTTCGCAAGCGGCGAGCTGCGCGGCGGACTCGCGCTCACGGAGCCGAATGCCGGCACCGACCTGCAAGCCATCCGGACGCGCGCTCGCCGCGAAGGCGATCAATACGTGCTCAACGGCACGAAGACATGGATCTCGAACGGCATCCACGGCTCCTGCTTCGCGGTCCTGACGAAGACGGATCCCGATGCGGAGCCGCGCCACAAGGGCATGAGCATGTTCCTGTGCGAAAAAGGCGAGGGGTTTTCGGTCAGCCGGAAGCTGGAAAAGATCGGCTACAAGGGGATCGACTCCGCCGAGCTTGTGTTCCAGGACTATCGCGTGCCGGCGGCGAACCTGATCGGCGGCGAGGAAGGCCGCGGCTTTCATCACGCCGTGGGGGGGCTGGAGCTGGGCCGCATCAACGTCGCCGCGCGCGGCGTCGGCATTGCGGCAGCCGCGCTCGCGGAAGCGGTGAAGTACTCGCAGCAGCGCCACACTTTCGGCAAGCCGATCTGCGAGCACCAGGCAATCCAGTTGAAGCTCGGCGAGATGGCCACGCGCGTCGAAGCGGCGCGACTGCTGGTGCGCAACGCGGCGGAAATCTACGACCGCGGCGAGCGCTGCGACATGGAGGCGGGAATGGCAAAGTATTTCGCGACCGAAGCGGCGTTCGAGAATGCCCATGAAGCGATGCGCATTCACGGCGGCTATGGATACTCGACGGAGTTTCCGGTCGAGCGCCTGTACCGCGATGCGCCGCTGCTCTGCATCGGCGAAGGCACGAACGAGATGCAGCGCATCATCATCGCGAAGCAGCTCATCCAGCGTAACCGCATCTGAGCGAACGCGGTCCCGCAACCGCCTGCGGTCCGCTGGAACGTCACCTCAGCACCAGCGCCGACAGCAGCCAGGAGATCAGGCTGTAGACCATGGCGCCCAGGACGCCGGCCCAGAAGCCTGCGACGACGAAGCCCTGAATGAACGATCCGACGAACCAGAACAGCAGACCGTTGATCACGAAGATGAACAGGCCCAGCGTCAGGATTGTGACTGGCAATGTCAGAAGCACGAGGACCGGCCGGATGACCGCGTTCACCAGTCCGAGGATCAGCGCTGCCACGAGCGCGGTGGTGAAGTCCGCGACGCTGATTGATGGCATCAGGTACGCCACCGCGATCAGCGAGGCGGCGTTGATGAGCCAGACGAGCAGAAGCCTCACCGGATCTCCCTCAATCCAAGAGCGCGATTATCGTGCCCTTCATCGCCGTCATTCGACTCTCGTGCTTTCGATCCCCAGGCCGGCCGCGACCCAGGCATCGATGCCTCCGGCGAGCGGGCGCACGCGGCGGATGCCGCGATCCCGCAGCAGCATCGCGACCTTGACCGCGGTCGCCTCGTTGGGGCACGCGCAGTACACGACCACGTCCCGGTCGCGCGGAATCTCCGCCAGCGTGCGCTCGAGGTCGTCGAGATCCACCGGCCGCGCGCCGGGAATCCGGCGCCCGTCCAGCTCGCGGTGGGTGCGCGAGCGCACGTCGAGGATGATCGGATCGTCCCCCCGGTTCATCATCTCGTAGAGCTCGTCCACCCCGATGCGCGCGGTGCGCAGGGACTTGAGAAAGCGCGCGCGATCCCACCAGCGATACGCCACGTAGAGCGCGAGCAGGACGACGATGACGAGCAATGCGCCGCCGCCGAGGGCGGCGAGACGGTCGAGCAGCCAGTCGATCTGGCCGTGGAACAGGAGCCCGAGCGTAAGCCCCGCACCGCAATACAGCGCCGCCCCGGCGCCGTTGTAAACGAGAAACGACCAGGTCTTGAGCCCGAGCGCACCGGCGACCGGCGGTGCCACTGTAGCCAGCCCCGGCACGAACTTCGCGACCACGAGGGTGGCGACGCCGCGGCGCTCGTACGTGGTCTCGGTCTGGCGCACGCACGAGTCGGGCGAGAGAGAGACGCGGCACAGGAGCTTCAGCACGCGGTAACCGTAGCGCCGCCCGGCCCAGAACCACGCCAGATCGCCGAGGGTGCAGGCGAGGATCGAGACGGCGAGCGCATACACCCCGTAGACCGGATCGTCGATCGCTTTCGCGCCGGCGAACAGCAGGACCGGCAGCGCCGGGATCGGCGCCCCCAACTGCTCCAGCAGCACGAAGCCGAAGACCGCGACCAGGCCGTACTCGGCGAAAAACCGGGTGATTTGTCTCCTCCAGGTCGAGGATGAACCTTACTTTGCGGGCTCCGCCCGCTCCAGCGCCCAGGCGCCGGGGCCGCAGGCGGCAAGCAGCAGCATGCCGCCCATGATCGCAAGGTTTTTCATGAAATGGATCTGCTGCATCGCGGCCTGCGCTGCAGGTGCCGCCCAGAAGGCATGGAACACGAGCGTCGCCGGAATCAGGAACAGGAAAAGCGCGGCGGCCGCCCAGCGGGTCTTCCAGCCCAGCACAAGCAGCAGCCCGCCGCCTAGTTCGACTGCGATCGTCAACACCAGCAGCACATTGGCAACCGGCAGACCTGCGCTCGCCATGTAGCCGGCGGTGCCGGAGAAACTGGTGATCTTGCCGCCGCCCGATACGATGAAAAGCAGCGCCAGCAGGATGCGGCCTGACAGGAGGGCGGCGTTTTGCATTTGGGGGTTCATGGAGTGGTTCCCTCCTGTAGTTGGTGCCTCGATCGGGCAGGATCAAACAGCGGCACATCGGCATTGTCGGCCAGTTCGAAGTCCATCGGCTGCGCGATCACCGCGTCGGCCTCTCGGCAAAAACCAGGTAATCGCGTTTTCCTCAGGCGAGATCGAACAGCAGCACTTCGGCCTGTTCGCCGTGCTCGATCGCGATTTCATTCAACCCTTCGCCCTTGAGCGCGTCGCCAGCGGCGAGCGGCTGGCCGTTCACGGTGACGCTGCCGCGCGCCACGTGCACATAGGCGCGCCGCCCGGGCGCCAGCGCGTGCGTCACTTTTTCCTTGCCGTCGATCAGGGCGGCGTACAGGCGGGCGTCCTGGTGGAGCTTCACCGAGCCCTCGGCACCGTCGGGCGAGGCGATGAGGCGCAGGCGCCCGCGCTTTTCCGCGGCGTCGAAATGCTTTTCCTCGTAACCGGGTGCGATGCCGGTGACGTCAGGCTCGATCCAGATCTGCAGGAAATGCACCAGCTCGGACTTGGATGGATTGAATTCGGAGTGCCGCACGCCGGTGCCCGCGCTCATCCTCTGCACGTCTCCGGGGCGGATCACCGAGCCGTTGCCCATGCTGTCCTTGTGCTCGAGCGCGCCTTCCAGCACGTAGCTGATGATCTCCATGTCGCGGTGCCCGTGCGTGCCGAAGCCCATGCCGGGCTGCACGCGGTCCTCATTGATGACGCGCAGGTCGCCAAAGCCCATCTGGGCCGGGTCGTGGTAATCGGCGAAGGAAAAGCTGTGGAAGGAGCGCAGCCAGCCGTGGTCAGCGTAGCCGCGTTCGTTGGCCTTGCGGACCTGCATCATGAACGGCCCCTTCTCTCAGCTCGAGCGCCCGCTCAGGCAACGAAGCGCTAAGTGAGAAAGGGCAGGGTGCCAACCGATTCGCCGGGCGAGGAAGAGATAGCCGATCGCATTGGAGAGTATTCGGGTGTCACCCCGAAAGTTCGCTATCGTTTTGTCCACCAGATCAACAAGCGGCTTCTCAGTCATAACATTGCGAATTCAGAGCGAAGATAGCCGATGGCGTTAGAGAGTCTCCGTGAGTCGCCGTGGAAGCGCTTAATCGCTTTGTCAACCAGATCAACAAGTTGCTTTTCCGTCAATGGCGTATGCTATTTGTGTGCACAAAGGGGAGTCTAGCACTCCATCAGAGGGCCATTAATTCGTTGAGCGGTGCGCTTATGATTGATAAGACAAAGTTTTGCGACAAATACGGATTTGATCCCTCAGCGTTAGACCAAGGGCCGATTGTTTGGGCTGAGCTCGAAAAAATCGCGGCAGACCACACCAAGCGAATTGCAGAACTGGCAATTGCTGCAAAGTCAGTCGTTGGCCATTTAGAAAAGTGCAAGGCCGTGCATTCCTTGAGATGGCGCGTTAAGGACACCGAGCATCTCTTGGAAAAAATACTACGTAAGTCTAAAGCCGAACCAGAATACAAGATCACGTTGGAAGACTACAGGTCGGAAATTACCGATCTAGTGGGAATTCGTGCTCTCCATTTGTTTAAGAGCGATTGGAAAGCGATCCATGACGAAATTTCGAAAACGTGGAACTTAGTCGATAAGCACCTCCCCATTGCGTACATTCGAGAAGGAGACGAACGCAAGCCGTATGAAGAATGTGGGTGCACCGTAGAAATTCACAAACGAGACTATCGGTCAGTTCACTATGACATTCAATTCCTTCCCACGAAGGAGCTCACAATCGCGGAAATTCAAGTTCGTACTCTCTTTGAAGAAGGCTGGAGCGAAATCGACCACCGAATCGCTTATCCCCACAATGCCGATGATCCATTGCTCTCAGGGTACCTTCGAATTTTTAATCTTCTAGCCGGCGCTTCCGATCAAATGGCCACATATATTGGGCATCTCAAGAGAGAGTTAGATAAATTGAAAGCTGATGCTCAATTGAAGGATAAGGAGGCGAAGACAGCGATCACATCATTGGAGCAGCTGCAAAAACAGTTGGGAGCAGCGACAAAAGAAAAAGCGCAACTCGAAGCGGCCGTAGATGCGCTAAAGCGATCAACAGCCAACAGCGCCACAACGATAGGCACGCTCGGCAACATTTTTGGCACGACCAGCACCGCATCAGGAAGCACTGTTGTATTCAATCCAGTCGTGGGACAAACGAATATTTGGCGGAAGTCATGCATGTTCTGCGGGAAGCCACCGCCTCCTACGCCCGCGTTGACCATCTATACGAAGTGTCCCCATTGCGGCATGCCGTACTAATCGGTGTGCCACGTTGGCACAAAAGTGCAGTATCACTTTGTCGCACTTGAAGTGAAGGCAATTGAGCGCGCAGACGCGTGCAAGGGGGCTACTACATGAACGAATCAGAACTCATCGCATTCTATGAGAAGCAATATATCTACGAGCTAGAGATGCGTGAGAAGCTAACGTCCCGGTTACAAATACCCATAACTCTCATCGTCACAATTGCAGGGGTATTTGCGTTTATCTTACAGCGTTATGAACTTACTGGTTTTCGATTCACAAGTTCGCATCTAATGTTTCTGTTCTTTGTAGCCGCCTCGGTGTTGGCGTTGGCTATTGCCCTACGGTATGTAATTGCCGCATGGGTCAATAATGCGTACCACTTTATGCCTTTCCCAAAGCAGACTGCGGATTATCAATTACTTCTAGAACAAACCTACTCGGGTTATCCGCAATGTGAGGCGCTCGTTCAAGAATACATGCGAAGCTACCTCATAAAACAATACGTTGACGATGCGACATTCAACGCCCAGGTGAACGACATGAGATCTGACTGCATCGACAGAGCCAATCAGCTAATTATTGTTACCGCCGCGTTTTTGCTCGTCGCATTTGTCGCCTTCCAATCTGGCGATCTTGATCATAGTAAAATGGACTACGTTCAAGCGTTGTGGTGATACAACCTGTTAATGTGACAATGGGGAGATGACTATGGCCGAGGAAAACGTACCTAAGACTCCTGCGTCCCCAGCTGCTTCCGATTCAAGGCCAGGCGCTCCCGCTCCGAAGCCGACGGAACCGGCACTACCGCAGGCCCCACTCCCACCAATTGGTCGCTCAGTGCGAATGGAGGTGCCGCCGCCGCCACCACCTCCTCCTGCAAGTCGACTAGTCAAGGGTGGTGTAATCGGTGACTCCGGAAAAAAGGTACCCAAGAAATGAGTGAGCCCGACCCGCCTCCGCCGCCGCCGCCGGGGCGAAAGGTGCGTCTGTCGCCGAGTGATAGAGCAAGGCGCGGAGGGAAAAAGAAGGCAAAGAAGAAGCTAAAGAAAATGGCTAAGAAGTAGGCCAAACACCTATTTCAGTGGCCAATGCAAGCGAGTGGAGATTCTGCTACGCGCTCTGTTTCCAGTAGTCCTGTGGTGGGCAGAGCGGCACAAGAGTAATTTCTCGCTCGACGAACCCAATGCGATTGCGCACGATGCGCTCGTCGTAGGGGTACGGGATGTCGATGCCGTAGTGAATGCGAAGAAACCGGCGGTGCCACTTCTAGGTGCTGCGCGCAATACGCGACAGGTCATTGGGCATCGCCCGATATTCCGGACACTTTTGATAGTGTTGAGGAAGATATCGGAGGTGTCAGATGGAACGCAAGAGATATGCAGCGGAGTTCAAGCGTAAGGCAGTGAAGGTGGCAAGGCAGGACGGGGTATCGCGGGCGAAGGTGGCGCAGGAGCTGGGGCTGAACGTCACCATGCTCGCCCGGTGGGTGCCGAAGCCCATGCCGGGCTGCACGCGGTCCTCGTTGATGACGCGCAGGTCGCCAAAGCCCATCTGCGCCGGGTCGTGGTAATCGGCGAACGAAAAGCTGTGGAAGGAGCGCAGCCAGCCGTGGTCGGCGTAGCCGCGTTCGTTGACTTTGCGTACCTGCATCATGAACGGCCTTCTATCTCAACTCGAGCGCCCGCCCAGGCATGGACGCGCTGAGTGCACCGCGCTCATCCTGCGGGGTATCCGCTCGCCGCGGACGGGCAAGATTAAAGTGGTGGAGGCGGCGGGAATCGAACCCGCGTCCGCAAGCCCTAGACAGTCAGGACTACATGCTTAGCCTGGTTGTTTGGATCTCGCCTCGCGCCCGCCAACCGGCAGGCTGGCGCTCAGCCAGTCGCTTCGACGGATCCACGCGGAGAAGCGACCACCCCGCGCAGAGGGGCTGATGTAAATGGCGCTGCACCTCCTGTTGCCAGGAGGCCTAGCCCATCAGCAGGCTAGTGCAGCGTCTCGCCGGTATTAGGCGGCGAGAGCAAAACGCTCGTCGTTGGCGTTTGTAGTGATTCCAGATGGATTTACGAGGTGACTGGTCCTCGGCATGCCCTGCGCTGCTTCGCGACCCGTGTCGAAACCTGGTCGCCCCCATGTTCGGTGCAGCAGACGGCATTATCTCATATGGAGCCTACAGCCAGCCGATCAAGTCCTCCGGCTGCGCGATCACCGCGTCGGCCTTCCAGGCGTGCGGACCACCGTTATCGTTTCGGCTGTACCCATATTCGACGGCGACCGCGCGCATGCCCGCGGCGTGCGCTGCCTGCACGTCCCGCAGGTCATCGCCTACGTAGCAGCATTCGCCCGGATCGAGCCGAAGCTCGCGGGCGGCGTGCAGGAGCGGCGCGGGGTGAGGCTTGATATGCGGGGTCGTGTCGCCGCACACAACGCACGCGACCCGGCCCTTGAGTCCCAGCGCGGCGACGATGCGCGGCGTGAAGCGGGATGATTTGTTGGTGACGATGCCCCACGCGATGCCGCGCTGCTCAATCTCGGCAAGAACCTCCGCCATCCCGGGGAAGAGCCGCGTCTCGGCGCAAACGCGTTCGTCGTAGAAGGCGAGAAATGCGTCGCGCATGCGCTCGAAGCGCGAGTCCTCCGGCAGGAGGTCGAAGCCGCCGCGCAGCAGCCCGCGCGCGCCGCTCGATGCGTACGGGCGCAGCGCCTCGATCGGCAGCGCGGGCAAGCCGTACTCGGCGCGCAGGCGGTTCAGCGCGGCGCCGAGGTCGGGTGCAGTGTCAGCGAGCGTGCCGTCGAAATCGAACAGGATCGCCCTGCTACGCATCCTTTGCGCAGCACAGCAGATAGTTCACGTCGCAATCCGCACCCAGCCGGTATTGCTGCGTAATCGGGTTGTAGGTCATGCCGCTGAGATCGATCGGCCGCAGGCCGGCGTCGCGGCACCAGCGGGCGAGCTCGGAGGGCTTGATGAAGCGGGTGTAATCGTGGGTGCCCTTTGGCAAGAGGTTGAGCACATACTCGGCGCCAATCACTGCAAGGAGGTATGCCTTCGGATTGCGGTTGATGGTGGAAAAGAAAATACGTGCACCCGGTTTCGCAAGCCGTGCGCATGCCGCGACCGCGCTCGCCGGGTCGGGCAGGTGCTCCAGCAGCTCCATGCAGGTCACAACGTCGAATTCACCCGCATGCGCATCGGCAAAGGCTTCCGCGGAGCTCAGCTCGTAGCTGACCGGAAGGCGGCTTTCGAGGACGTGCAGTTGCGCGATCCTGAGCGCTTTCTCGGACAGGTCGATGCCCGTGACGGAAGCACCGAGCCGCGCCATTGCCTCCGTGAGGATGCCTCCGCCGCAACCGATGTCGAGCGCTTTCTGGCCCGCCAGTTGCGCGTGCTGCTCGATCCAGCCGAGGCGCAGGGGATTGATCTCGTGCAGCGGCCGAAACTCGCTCTGCGGATCCCACCAGCGGTGCGCAAGCTCGCTGAATTTCGCCAGTTCGGCCGGATCGACGTTCATCGGGGTCAGAGTAACTTTTCGTTCCGCTACGGCAGGGAAAGACCACTAATCTATCGGAAAAGTTACTCTGATCCCAAAAAAAAGCCCCGCCGGGGCGGGGCTTCGAAGGAAGTGCAGACTGTCAGTTCTTGCGCGTGCCGATGACTTCGATCTCCACGCGGCGGTTCTTCTGGCGGCCTTCCTTGGTCTTGTTGCTCGCCACGGGCTGCTTCTCGCCCTTGCCTTCCGTGTAGATCCGGTTCGGCTCCACGCCTTTCGACACGAGGTAGGCCTTGACCGATTCGGCACGGCGTACCGAGAGTTTCTGGTTGTACGCGTCGCTGCCGATGGAGTCGGTGTGCCCGATCGCGATCACCACCTCGAGGTTGACGCCGCGGATCTTGCCGGCGAGGTCGTCGAGCTTGCCCTTGCCCGCGGGCTTGAGCACCGATTTGTCGAAGTCGAACAGCACGTCGGCTGCAAGCGTCACCTTTTCCGCAACCGGCTTGGGCGGCGCGGGCTTGGGCGGCGCAGGGGGCGGCGGCGGCGGCGGCGGCGGTGGTGCAACGACCGGTGCCGGCGCAGGCGGCTTCGGCACGAGGTCGGGATCGCACTCGACGATCGCCATTGCGGGGGTCCAATAACCCGCGCGCCAGCACTGGCCGGCGGCGTTTTTCCAGACCGCGTTGCCGCTGGAGGGATTTGTCCAGTAGCCCTGCTTGGACTGAGCCACGGCGTTGAACGGCACGGCCAAAATGGCGACGGCCGCCGCCACGATCGGCATCAGGATTCGTTTGATCATGGTATTCCCTCTCTGACTGTACGAAAGTTCTTCCTATTCAAGACGCTGGCCGGCTCTTCAGACTATTTTGCCACAAGTTGGTGCGGGTGTCCAAGGTCGAAAAGACCGGGTTTTGCAGTTCGCGGTCCCGCAGCAAAACCTTCCCAGCGACCCAGACATGGCTGACGTGCTCGCGACCGGCTGCATACACGAGATGGCTCACCGGATCGTAGCAAGGCGTCAATTCTGGACCCTCGATACGCACTGCAACCAGATCTGCAATCTTCCCCGCAACGATCGAGCCGATTCGCGAATCAAGGCCGAGCGCCGCCGCACCGCCCAACGTCGCCGCACGCAGCGCCAGATGGGCCGGCATTGCCTCGGCGTCGCGCGCAACCGCTTTTGCCAGCAGCGCCGCCAGCCGCATTTCCTGCATCAGGTCGAGCCGGTTGTTGCTTCCAGCGCCGTCGGTGCCGAAGGCGACGTTCACGCCTGCCGCGAGCAGCTGCGCCACGGGCGCAAAACCGCTCGCAAGCTTGAGATTGGACGACGGACAGTGCACGACCGAGCAGCGGTGGCGCGCAAGCAGCTCGATCTCTTCTGCCGAGAGGTGCACGCCGTGCACCGCGATGAGCCCGGGCCCGAGCAGGCCAAGGCGCCGCAGGCGCTCGAGCGGACGCACCCCGTGCTCGGCTAGCGAGCGCGCGATCTCGTCTTCGGTTTCGTGCACATGGATGTGCACCGGCACGTACAGCTCGCCCACCATCGTCGCTACCTTGTGAAAGGTCGTGTCCGACACGGTGTACGGAGCGTGCGGTGCGAGGCAAAAGGAGAGCAGTGGATGTTCACGCCAGCGATCGCGCAACGCGAGCCCCTTCTGCAGGTAGTCGTCCGGGTCGGAGGCGTACGCCGAAGGGAATTCGACCACGATCATGCCGAGCGCCGCGCGCATCCCCGCCTCGAGGACGGCCTCGAGCGCTGCTTCGGGGTAGAAATACATGTCGTTGAAGCAGGTCACGCCGCCGCGCAGCATCTCGGCGCACGCGAGCAGCGTCCCGTCCTTCACGAACTGCGGGGAAACGTGCCGCATCTCCGCCGGCCAGATGTGTTCGGTGAGCCAGCGCAACAGCGGACGGTCGTCCGCAAGCCCGCGCATCAGCGACATCGCGGCGTGCGTGTGCGCATTCACCAGGCCTGGAATCAGGACATGATGTCGAAGTTCCACGACTTCGTGTCCGGCGTAACGCTGTGCCGCTTCGGCCGCCGGAAGGATCGCCTCGATGCGGTCATCGCTCACGGCGACCGCATGGTCTTCGAGCACCACGCCGGCCGGCTCGACCGGTACGACCCAGCGGGGGTGAATGAGAATTGGTCCGGTCATCGCAAAAAAACAAAGCCCCGCCGGGGCGGGGCTTCGGTCTGCGTGGAGATGCTCGATCGCTACTTCGGCATGCCCTGCACTTCGACCTCGACGCGCCGGTTCGGCTCGAGGCAGGCCTTCAGCGCCTTGCGGTCTTTCTGGTCCGGGCAGCTCTTGACGGGCATCGTCTTCCCGAAGCCGTACGTCTCGATCCTGGAGCCGTCCACGCCTTTTGAAACAAGGTACGTTTTCACCGCCTGTGCGCGCTTTTCCGAGAGCTTCTGGTTATATTGCGCCGAGCCGAGCCGGTCGGTGTGCCCATTGACGTTGATGAACTGAATCGTCGCGAAGCCGCCGAGCTTGGCGATGATTTCCGTGTCGAGCAGCGTCTTGGCGCGATTGGTCAGCACCGATTTGTCGAAATCGAACAGCTCGGTCGAGGTGACGAGCAGCACCTTCGGTGCAGCGGGCGCCGCGGCGGGCTTAGCCGCGGGCGCGGGCGCCGGAGCCGGCGCGGCAGCGGGCGCCGGGGCCGGTTTGGGCGCAGGCTTCGGCACCAGATCCGGATCACACTCCGCAATCGCCATCGCCGGAGTCCAGTAGCCTGCGCGCCAGCATTGGCCCGCGGAATTTTTCCAGACGGCGTTGCCGCTGGAGGGATTCGTCCAGTAGCCCTGCTTGGACTGGGCGGTCGCGACGCCCGAGGCGCCGCAGGCAAACGCCGCCAACGTGGCGGCTAACAGCGTTCTGGTGGTTGTCATTGGACTCTCCCCTGAACCATGGTCGGTGGATCGAGTGCAATTAGAGCATAGTGCGCTCCGGTTCGACAAGCTCGATCGAGGCAGATTTGCGAGTGAAATCTGCGGCTTCGGCGGTGCGCCGGATCCTTCCAGCGTCGCCCGTGCGGCAGCGTCGGACTGCGCGCGCGTGATAAAATTTGTCGTTTCATTCCCGCCGCCGCACACGCTCTTTCCCCGTCGCCCTTTCTTGCATGGATCAGTTCGCCAAGGAAACGCTTCCCGTCAGCCTCGAAGAGGAGATGCGGCGCTCCTACCTCGACTACGCGATGAGCGTGATCGTGGGCCGGGCGCTGCCCGACGTCCGCGACGGGCTCAAGCCCGTGCATCGCAGGGTCCTTTTTGCGATGCAGGAAGCGAACAACGTATGGAACCGCCCCTACGTCAAGTGCGCGCGGGTGGTCGGTGAGGTGCTCGGAAAGTATCATCCGCACGGCGACACCGCGACCTACGAGGCGCTGGTCCGCATGGCGCAGGATTTCTCCATGCGCTACATGCTGGTGGACGGGCAGGGGAATTTCGGCTCGGTGGACGGCGACAACCCTGCCGCGTACCGCTACACCGAATGCCGGATGGCGCGGCTCACCGGCGAGATGCTGGCCGATATCGACAAGGAAACCGTCGATTTCGTGCCGAACTACGACGGCAAAGAGCAGGAGCCCGTCGTCTTGCCGTCCAAGGTCCCCAACCTTCTCATCAACGGCAGCTCGGGCATCGCGGTCGGCATGGCAACGAACATCCCTCCGCACAACCTGTCGGAGGTGATCGACGCGTGCCTCCACGTGCTGCGCGAGCCGCACTGCGCGATCGAGGAACTGATCAAGCTCATGCCGGCGCCGGATTTTCCGACCGCCGGGTTCATTTACGGACTTGCCGGGGTGCACGAGGGTTATCGCACCGGCCGCGGCCGCGTGGTCATGCGCGCGCGCACCCATTTCGAGGACATCGGCCGCGGCGACCGGCAGGCGATCGTCGTGGACGAGCTGCCTTACCAGGTCAACAAGAAGGTGCTGCTCGAGAGAATGGCCGAACAGGTCACCGAGAAACGGCTCGAGGGCATCTCTGACATCCGCGACGAGTCCGACAAGGACGGCATCCGCGTCGTAATCGAGCTCAAGCGCGGCGAGATTGCGGAGGTCGCGCTCAACAATCTCTACAAGCAGACCCAGCTCCAGGACACGTTCGGCATGAACATGGTGGCGCTGGTCGACAATCAGCCCCGGCTCCTCAACCTGAAAGAACTGATCCAGGCGTTCATTTCGCACCGGCGCGAGGTAACGACGCGCCGCACCGTGTTCGACCTGCGCAAGGCGCGAGAGCGGGGACATGTCCTGGAAGGCCTTGCGGTCGCGCTCTCGAACGTGGACGAAGTGATCGAACTGATCAAGCGCGCGCCGACGCCTGCGGATGCAAAGCGGGAGCTGATCGCCCGGCCGTGGCGATCGGATCTGGTGATGCAGATGCTGGATCGTGCCAGCGCCGAGCAGTTCAGGCCGGAGCGATTGCCGGCGTCGTTCGGGCCGTCCGCAGACGGTTACCGGCTCACCGAGGTGCAGGCGCAGCGCATCCTCGAGATGCAGCTCCAGCGACTCACGGGACTCGAGCAGAACCGGATCCGTGACGAGTACATGGAGGTCATGACCGCGATCGCCGATCTGCTCGACATTCTCGGCAAGCCGGCGCGCATCACCGCGATCATTGCGGAGGAGCTCGCGGCGGTCCGGCAGGAATTCGGCGACGGCAGGCACAGCGAAATCGTCACCGTGGCGGAAGACATCTCGATCGAGGATCTGATCGCGCCGCAGGACATGGTCGTCACGTTCTCTCACGGCGGCTACGTCAAGTCGCAGCCGCTCGCCGACTACCGGGCGCAGCGCCGCGGCGGACGGGGCAAGATGGCGGCGGCGACCAAGGAAGACGACTTCATCGAGCGGCTGTTCACCGCGCACTCGCACGACTACCTGCTTTGTTTCAGCAACCGCGGCCGGATGTACTGGCTCAAGGTGTACGAGGTGCCGCAGGGCAGCCGCGCGAGCCGCGGCAAACCGATGGTCAACATGTTTCCGATGGAGGAAGGGGAAAAAATCACGGCGGTCGTTCCGGTCAGGGAGTTCGACGAAAACCACTACGTATTCATGGCCACCGCGAAGGGGACGGTGAAGAAAACGCCGCTGTCGGACTTCTCGCGGCCGCGCCCCTCGGGGATCATAGCGGTCGGACTCGAGCAAGGCGATTACCTCGTCGGCGTCTCGCTCACCGACGGGAAATACGACGTGATGCTTTTTTCATCGGAAGGCAAGGCGGTGCGCTTCGTCGAGGAGGAGGTGCGGCCGATGGGACGCCAGGCGACCGGAGTGCGCGGCATGCGCCTGCCGGAGGACGGAAGCCAGCGGGTGGTGTGCATGCTCGTTGCGGTCGACGAATCGAAGTCGGTTCTTACCGTGACCGAGAACGGATACGGAAAGCGAACCCCGATCGGCGAGTACACCCGGCACGGGCGCGGCGGGCTCGGCCTGATCGCCATCCAGGCCTCGGAGCGCAACGGCGCGCTGGTCGGCGCGGTGCTCGTGGACGACAACGACGAAGTGATGCTCATCTCCACGGGGGGCGTACTGATTCGCACCCGGGTGGCCCCGATCCGGGAACAGGGTCGCTCGACCCAGGGAGTGACGCTGATCGCGCTCGCGGCAGGCGAGAAGCTGGCAGGCATCGAATGCATCGTCGAGCGCGACGAAGACGAAGGCGGCAACGGCAATGGCGATGGGGACGGCGGCGGCCCCGCGCCCGCGGGCGATGGCTCCGGTTCCACGGTCCACTGACATGGCGCGCATCTACAACTTCAGCGCAGGGCCGGCGGTGCTGCCGGAGGAAGTGCTGGCCCGAGCAGGCGACGAAATGCTCGACTGGCACGGGTCCGGCATGTGCGTCATGGAGATGAGTCATCGCGGCAGGGAATTCATCTCGATCGCGGCAGAGGCGGAGAAGGACCTGCGCGACCTGCTCGCCATTCCGCCGCATTACAAGGTGCTGTTTCTCCAGGGCGGCGCAACGCTGCAATTCGCCCAGATTCCGATGAACCTGCTCGCCGGCCGCGGCAAGGCGGACTATGTGCTCACCGGCGAGTGGTCGAAGAAGGCAGCCAGGGAGGCGCGAGCGCAGTGCGACGTCGCGATCGCGGCGAGTTCGGAAGACCGCAGTTTCACCTACGCGCCGGCGCAGGAGCAGTGGAAGATGCGCGCCGATGCGGCATACTTGCACTACTGCTCGAACGAAACGATCGGAGGGGTCGAGTTCCACTGGATCCCGGAGACGGGCGCCGTGCCCCTGGTGGCCGATGCCTCTTCCCACATCCTGTCGCGGCCGCTCGAGGTCGCGAAATTCGGCCTGATCTACGCCGGCGCGCAGAAGAACATCGGCCCGGCGGGCCTGGTGATCGTCATCGTGCGCGAGGACCTGATGGGGAAAGCGGCGCCGGGCACGCCCTCCGTGATGGACTACAAGCTTCAGGCGGATGCGGATTCGATGCTCAATACGCCGGCAACCTACTCGATTTACGTCGCCGGGCTGGTATTCAAATGGCTCCAGCAGGCCGGCGGGTTGGCGCAGATCGAGCGGCGCAATATCGCCAAGGCAAGGCTGCTGTACGACCGCCTGGATGCGGGCGGACTGTACCGCAACCCTGTCGAGAGGCGCGATCGCTCCCGCATGAACATTCCGTTCACGCTCGCCGATGCGCGGCTGGACGAAGCGTTCCTGAAGGGCGCGGCCGAGCGCGGCATGGTGCAGCTCAAGGGGCATCGCTCGGTCGGCGGAATGCGTGCTTCCATTTATAACGCGATGCCGATCGACGCAGTGCAACGGCTGGTCGGCTACATGAAGGAATTCGAGCAGCGACATGGCTAAGGGCGTGGAGCGGCGAGTCGAGGTGCTGGTGCTGAACCAGATCGCGCAGGTGGGCTTGAAGCGCCTGCCGGCCGAGCGCTACTCGATCGTCAAGGAGGCCAAGGCCCCGGACGTGATCCTGGTGCGCTCGCAGGAGATGCACGGCATGAATTTCGAGCCGAATCTCAAGGCGATCGGGCGCGCCGGCGCAGGAGTGAACAACATTCCCGTGCCCGAGCTGTCGCGGCGCGGCGTGCCCGTATTCAACACGCCGGGGGCAAACGCGAACGCGGTGAAGGAACTGGTGCTGGCCGGGATGCTGATCGCGGCGCGCAATCTCGCTCCGGCCCTGGATTTCGTGCGCGCCATCGATTCCGGTGCCGCCGACCTGCACAAGCGCGTGGAAGACGGCAAGAAGTCCTTCGCCGGAGTCGAGTTGCCGGGCCACACGCTCGGCGTCGTCGGCCTTGGCAAGGTCGGGAGCCTCGTCGCCGACGCGGCGATCCGCCTCGGCATGCACGTGCTCGGCTTCGATCCGGAAATCACGGTGGATGCCGCCTGGAGCCTGCCGTCCCAGGTACACCGCGCAGCCACGATCGACGAGGTTTTGAAGGCGAGCCATTTCGTGACGCTGCATGTGCCGCTCACCGACAAGACCAGGAATCTCGTCAACTCCCGGAACGTCGAGCAGATGAAGGCCGGGGCGATCCTGCTCAACTTCTCGCGCGAAGGCGTGGTGGAGGAGGAGGCGGTGCTCAAGGGACTGCAAAGCCGCCGGATCAGGTGCTACGTCACCGATTTCCCCACGGCCGTGCTGCTGCATCAGGAGGGGGTCGTGGCGCTGCCGCACCTTGGCGCTTCGACGGGGGAGGCCGAAGACAATTGCGCCGTAATGGTGGTGGATCAGGTTCGCGACTACCTGGAGCACGGGAACCTGTGCAACGCGGTGAATTTTCCGGATGCGGTCATGGGGCGCGAGGCGCCGTACCGGCTGGCGATCGCGAACGCGAACGTCCCGAGCATGCTCGCCCGAATTTCCCATGCCATGGGAGGCCGCGGCATCAACATCCACAACATGCTCAACAAATCCAGGGGCGAGATGGCGTACACGCTCGTCGACGTGGATAGCCCGGTGCCGGTCGACGCACTCGAGGAGGTGCGCGGCATCGAGGGCGTGCTCGCCGTGCGCTACCTTCCGATCGGCGAATGAGCGACGAGATCGACCGGCTGCGCGGCGAGATCGACGCGTTGGACGGAGAGCTGCTCGGGCTGCTCAACCGCCGTGCAGAGCTGGCCCGGAGCATCGGCGCGCTCAAGCAGGGCGCGCCCGCGTACCGGCCGGAACGCGAAAGCGACATTCTGCAGCGCGTCAGCGAACGCAACGCCGGTCCGCTGCCGGCTGAGCGCGCGGCCGCGGTGTTTCGAGAGGTGATTTCGGCCTGCCGCGCGATGGAGGCGACCATTCGCGTTGCCTACCTCGGCCCGGAGGGCACGTTCAGCCAGCAGGCGGTCCACAAGCACTTCGGTCACGCGATCGAAGGCGTCGCGTTCGCTTCGGTCGACGAGGTGTTCCGCGGCTCGGAATCGAACGGCACCCAGTTCTCGGTGGTTCCGGTTGAAAACTCGACCGAGGGCGTCGTCGGCCGCTCGCTCGACCTGCTGCTCGTCACGCCGCTCAAGATCTGCGCCGAGATCGAGCTGCGCATCCACCAGAACCTGATGTCAAAGGCCGTGGCGCCGGGCGCGGTGCGGCGGGTCTTTTCGCACCCGCAGTCGCTCGCGCAGTGCGCGGGCTGGCTCAACCGAAACCTTCCCGGCGCCGAGCGTGTGCCCGCCGCTTCGAACGCGGAGGCGGCGCGGCTCGCCGCCTTGGAGCACGCCGCGGCCGCGATCGCCGGCGAGGCCGCCGCGGAACGCTGGGACCTCGCGATCCTGGCGCGCGCGATCGAGGACGACCCTACCAACACCACGCGTTTCCTGGTGCTCGGCAACCTCGAGCCCGAGCCCACCGGCAACGACCGCACCTCGCTGGTGATGTCGGCCGAGAACAAGCCGGGCGCGGTGCACGCGCTGCTCACGCCGCTGGCGACCCACATGGTCAGCATGTCGCGTATCGAATCGCGGCCGGCGCGCGCCCGTTCGGCGTTGTGGGAATACGTCTTCTTCGTCGATGTCGAGGGCCATCAGAAGGACGCCCGGGTTGCCGCCGCGCTCGCCGAGCTGCGGCAGAAGGCGCCGTTCCTGAAGATCCTCGGTTCCTATCCCGTCGCGGTCGCTTGAACGGATCATGGACCTCAGCGAATTGTCGCCTTCGTACGTGCGCTCGATCGCGCCCTACCAGCCGGGCAAGCCGATCTCCGAGCTGGCGCGGGAAATGGGGCTGGACGAGCGGCGCATCGTCAAGCTCGCCTCGAACGAGAATCCCCGGGGTGTCGGCCCGCGCACGCGCGCCGCGATCGACGGCGCCCTGAGCGACATCGCGCGCTATCCCGACGGCAACGGCTACGAGCTCAAACTGGCGCTCTCCAGGCGCTACGGAGTCGAACTGTCGAACATCGTGCTGGGGAACGGCTCGAACGACGTGCTCGAGCTCGTGTCGCTCGCGTTTCTCGGACCCGGGCGCGCCGCCGTGTACTCGCAGCATGCCTTCGCCGTGTATCCGCTTGCGACTCAGGCGCGCGGGGCGCGCAGCATCGTCGTTCCGGCCCGGGACTATGGTCACGACGTCGAGGCGATGGCGGATGCGGTGGACGGGGACACCGGGGTCGTGTGGGTGGCGAATCCGAACAACCCGACCGGCACCATGGTGCCGCCCGAGCGCCTCGAGGCGTTCGTGAAGCGCGTGCCCGAGCGCGTGATCGTCGTGATCGACGAGGCGTACAACGAGTACCTGCATGCCAACTTGCGCGCCGGCACGGTGGGTTGGCTCAAGCGCCATCCGAATCTGGTGGTCACGCGCACCTTCTCGAAGGCGTACGGCCTCGCGGGGCTGCGCGTCGGCTATGCGCTCGCGCATCCGTCCGTCGCCGACCTCATGAATCGCGTGCGGCAGCCGTTCAACGTCAACGGCATCGCGCTTGCCGCCGCCGCGGCGGCGCTGAACGACATGGAATTCGTCGCGCGCAGCTACGCCGAGAACCTGCAGGGGCTGCGGCAGATCGAGGAGGGCGCTCGCAGGCTCGGTCTGCAGTGGATTCCTTCCTACGGGAACTTCATCACGATCCGGGTCGGCCGCGCAAGTGAGATCTACAAGCGGCTGCTGAAGCGCGGCGTGATCGTGCGGCCCGTCGGTGGCGGCTACCAGCTCCCCGAGCACCTGCGCGTCACGATCGGGACCGGCGACGAGAACGATCTTTTTCTCGCCGCGCTCGCCGCAAGCCTCAAGGAATGAAGGCGTGACGCGTTTCGAGCGCGTGGCCGTGATCGGGGTGGGGCTGATCGGCGGCTCGTTCGCGCTGGCGCTGAAAAGCGCGAATGCCTGTCGCAAGGTCGTCGGCGCTGGCCGCAATCCGGAGAATCTGCGGCTGGCGCTGGAGCGCGGCGTGATCGATGCGGTGGCAGGCAGCCCTGCGGAGGCGGCGCGAAACGCCGACCTTGTGCTGGTCGCGGTTCCAGTCGCGCAGATCGCCCCTGTGTTCAATGCCGTTGCGCCGGTACTTGGCGCCGGTGCGGTGATCACCGACGCCGGAAGCACCAAACGCAGCGTGATTGCGGCGGCGCGCGCAGCGCTCGGCGAACGGCTTGCGCGCTTCGTTCCCGCGCACCCGATTGCCGGTGCCGAGTACAGTGGCGCCGCCGCCGCGCAGGCCGGCCTGTTCCGGGGCAGGCGCGTCGTTCTCGCGCCGCTCGCGGAAACCGCGCCCGACGCGCTCGAGCGCGCCGAGGCGGCCTGGCGGGCCTGCGGCGCGAAGCTCTGCCGCATGTCTCCCGAGGAGCACGACGGCGTGTTCGCCGCGGTGAGCCATCTGCCGCATCTGCTTGCCTACGCACTGGTGCGCGACATCGCCGGCCGCGCGAACTCTGCGCAGCTCTTCGGCTATGCGGCCGGCGGCTTCCGCGACTTCACGCGGATCGCCTCGAGCCATCCGGAAATGTGGCGCGACATCTGCATCGCGAACAAGGACGCGCTGCTCGCCGAGCTGGAACGATTTTCGGCGCGGCTGGGGACGCTGCGGCCCATGATCGAGCGCGGCGACGGCGAGGCGCTCGAGCGCATGTTTGCCGAGGCGCGCGATGCGCGCGGTCGCTGGCTCGGCGGCGAATTCGAGCCGTGAAGTCGCTCGAGCTCAAGCCCGCGCGGCGCGCCGCAGGGACGGTGCGCCTGCCCGGCTCGAAGAGCATCTCCAATCGAGTGCTGCTGCTCGCGGCGCTCGCCGAGGGCGAAACGGTGGTGCGGGATCTGCTCGATGCGGACGATACGCGGGTCATGTTGGCGGCGCTCGAGAAGCTCGGCGTTTCGCTCACGAAAGGAAAGGATCTCACGGTCTCCGGCGTCGGTGGGGCCTTTCCGGTCAAGCGCGTTGAGCTTTTTCTGGGGAACGCGGGCACCGCGTTTCGGCCGCTGACCGCTGTCCTCGCGTTCTGCAGCGGCGACTACTGGCTCTCGGGCGTGCAGCGCATGCATGAACGGCCGATCGGCGACCTGGTAGAGGCGCTGCGCAATGCGGGGGCGCGCATCGAGTATCTCGGGCAGGAGAGATTTCCGCCGCTCACGATTCATGCCGGAAAGATTTCCCGGGGCAAAGCCCTGCAGGTGCGCGGCGACGTCTCGTCGCAATATCTGAGCGCCTTGCTCATGGCGTTGCCGCTGGCGGGCGGCGGATCCATCCACGTACAGGGTGAGCTCATCTCGAGACCCTACGTCGAGATCACGCTCAACCTCATGCGACGCTTCGGAATCGACGCTGTGCGTGCGGACTGGCGCGAGTTCGGCGTCCCGCCCGGCCCATACCGAAGCCCGGGCACGCTCGCCGTGGAAGGCGATGCCTCGTCGGCTTCCTACTTTCTTGCGGCGGGGGCGATTGCCGGCGGACCGGTTCGCGTCGAGGGCGTCGGGCGCGACAGCATCCAGGGCGATGTGCGATTCGTCGAGGTGCTCGAGCGCATGGGAGCGCGGGTATCCCTCGGCGAGGACTGGATCGAGGTTTCCTCAGGGGACAGGAAGCTGCGTTCGATCGACCTAGACCTGAATCACATTCCCGATGCGGCGATGACTGCGGCAGCGCTCGCGCTCTTCGCCGATGGTCCGAGCACCCTGCGCAACATCGCGAGCTGGCGCGTGAAGGAAACCGACCGTATTGCCGCCATGGCGAAGGAGCTGAGGAAGCTCGGGGCGCTAGTGGAGGAAGGCAGCGATTCAATGCGGATCACTCCGCCGAAATCCCTCGCTTCGGGGGCGTGCATCGACACCTACGACGATCACCGCATGGCGATGTGCTTCTCGCTCGTCTCGCTCGGCGGCGTGGCGGTGACGATCAACGATCCGGATTGCGTGGCGAAGACTTTCCCTGACTACTTCGCCGCGTTTGCCACCATCGCGCGCTGAGCGTTCAGCGAACGAGAATCGTGGCGAAGCGGCGTGGCGAAACGATCCGCGTGCTCGCGACGCGCTTCAAGCCCAGTAGCGCCCTGTCGCCGGTGACAAGATAATCCGCGCCGGCAGCGAGCGCCATCGACAACAGGTATGCGTCGTCCGGATCGGGCGAGGCCCCGGCGCGAGGAAGGCGCTCAAGCAGCACCTCCGCGCCTCGAAGACTGTTTACAAGCTTGCCGGCCGCGCCTCGAGAAACGTAGGGCCGCACTTTCTCGTATCGCGCCGCGCGCTTGAATTCTTCGATCTGGTCGAGGCTCGATACCAGCGCGAACCGTCTCGCGCGCCACTCGTCGACGATGTGTGCCGGCGGTCCCCGCTCGGAAAGCAGGGCGCTGAGAAACACGTTCGTATCCAGAACGACATGCACGACCTAGCGGCGCTTGCGCGCGTACGCGATGGCCTCCGAGACGAGCCTCTGCATTTGCGTCTGGGTGAGATTTCGAGTCCGGGACCGGACCTCGTCGAGCGCCTCGGCAAGCCCCCGCCGCGCGCGGGCGCGCGCTGCGGCGGACTGCTCGACCCGCGCGGCTTTCAGCCGGAGCCTGTCCTGCACCGCCTCCTGCACGAACTTCGAGAGATCGCCCTTGCGCCCACCGACTCGCCCGAGATGGGCGCGCAGCGCCTCATCCGTCTCGCGCGACACTTTCAGCGACCACCGTACCGAGTCTTCCACCGTGTCCTCTATTTGGACGCATAAACACACATGTGGCCATTATGTCAGAACGTGCAGGGCTGCGCACCGCTGCGTCACTCGATCACCCGGTCGGCGCGCGGGAGGATGGAGGGCCGGATCGACAAACCGGTCCCAGGCGCTCATGCACCTGGGCGATGCGCACTTACGGTCACGAACTTCAACCCGGGCACGTCGCCGAAATCCTTTGCGTTCCCCGTCAGCAGCGTGAACTTCCGCTCGACGGCCTGGGAGGCGAGCCAGAGATCCTGGATGCGGAAGTCCTGTCCGCGACCGGATCTTGCCAATCGAGCCGCGAGTGCGCCGAAGATTTCCGCCGTTTCGGCACCGATCCGCAGAAGCGGCTTGCGGCGCATCCGGCGAAGCATTGCCATCGCTCTCTGCTTCTGTTTCGCGTCGGTCATCAATTCGATGCCGAAGCGGATCTCCACGAGGTTGACCGGCGATAGATAGATCGAAGCCTGGCGGGTGATGGCGTGAATGTCGGCCGCGCTGAGCTGGCCACGTTCGATCGCGATCCAGACGTCGGAATCGATCAGGAAGCCCATGGATCGCGCAACTCGCCGAGCGTTCCGCGCTTGCCCTTCTTCGCCCTGCCGATGGCCGCGGCAAGCGCGTCGGCGGTGCGGTCATCCAGCGTGCGGTAGAGGTCGCCGAGGACTTCAAGGGCATTGCGCGCCGGGGGCTCCGGGACGAGGCGGGCAATCTGGCGATGGTTGCGGACGAGCACGACTTCTTCCTGTTCGCGTTCGACGCCGTCCAGGACGGCGCTGAAGTTCCGGGCCACTTCGGTGACGGTGAGCGTTTTCATGCAAGCAGCTTATCAGATGCGATCTGATTCGACAAACGGAGCGCCTCGAATTCGCGCCGGGCGCGGGGCGATGAAGAAGTCACGTGCCGAAGAGCGGCGGCGGCGATCGTAGCAGCGCTCAGAGAACCGGTTTGAGCAGTCTGTGCACCGATCGCGCGACCGCCGCGCGGTCCTTCGCGCCCAGCGATCCCGCCTTGCGGAGGATCAATTGATGATCGAGGGTGAAGAGCTTCATGCGGACGATCGAAGGCGAGGGCAGGCCGGCCGCCTTCAGGTCCGTGATCGCGGTATCGAGCGGCCAGTCGGAATGCTCGGCGCTGGTGATCATCGCGAGCACCGATTGCCCGACCTTGGCGTCGAAAGCGGCGCTATCGGAGAGCGCCAACGCCGGTCGGCGTTTCACTGCCGCTCGATCGGTGAATGGAAACGGCACCACCACCACGTCGAACGCCCTATAGGTCACGATACGCCTTCTCGTCGGCTGCCGTGCCCCACTCTTGAAGCGTCCCTTCGAGGGCCTGTGCGAACGCGAGGTCGACCGGGCGCGCCTTTCTTACCCGCACCCTGTCGCCCTCGAAGTCGAAGGCGACGCTGTCGCCAGCTTGCAGGCCGAGCGCCGCGCGGACCCGCTCGGGGATGGTGGCCTGGTATTTGCGCGTCAGCTTGCTGGTAGCGGTACGCATGGCGGGCTTTCGGCGTAGGTAATGGGTAATACTAGCATTACCAAGCCTGGGTGACGAGTCCGCCACGATGACTCGAATTTTGCGGACTGCTCGACGGCCATTTCGGCCGGCTTCGCTCCCTTCAGGATGCGGTCGACGTAGGTCGCAGCGTAGCGCCAGGTCGCGAGGAAATTCTGACCGTAGTGTGGACAACGCCCGCGGCCTCTGCCCATGCGGCAGACATCGAACTGATCGAAGGCACGCGCAATCGCCGGACGTGGCTGATGATCTCGTGCCGGAGTCGGTACGTCGGCCCTGTAGCGAAGATGACGATCCCTTCAGGCCGCTCTTTTTCGAGGGCCGCGAAAGCTTGTCGCACGCCCTCCGGGGCGCGAGGAGATCGTTCGGCAAGGCCGCATAGTTGAACAGAGCGATGCGCGACATCTTCGGGACGATCTCGATGGTGGCGCCCGGGTCGCAGTGTGAATATGATGACGCATGTCTACACATCGGAGGCGCCGCGGTGCGCACGAATATCGACATTGACGACAAGCTGCTCTCCGACGCTATGCGCAGGGCGAAGCACAGGTAGAGCCCCGCAGCAATCGTTGCCGCGGCGCGAAACGACCGGCGAATGCGTCGTCTTGGTGTGACACCGCGCAGTGCGACCGACGTTTTGATTGCGACATTCTGCGTTGAGGAAGGTCATGAGTTGCTGCATAACGACCGCGACTTCGATTTCATGGCGAGACACCTCGGCTTGAAGGTGGCTGCTGCTGGTTGAAGTTCAGACCCCGGTGATCGCAATCGACGGCCCCTCCGCCTCTGGAAAGGGCACGGTCGCGAAGCGCGTCGCGGACGCGCTGGGATTTCACTATCTCGAAAGCGGCGCGCTGTATCGCCTTGTGGCCCTTGCCAGCACGCAGCAGGGGGTCGCTGCCGATGATGCACGCCGCCTCGCCGAACTGTCCGCCAACCTCGCCGCCGAGTTCCGTGGCGCGCAGATCTTGCTTTCGGGGCGCGACGTTTCCGACGCAGTGCGCGACGAAGCCTGCGGCGCGCGCGCGTCCGAGGTGGCGAGGCTGCCTCCGGTGCGCACGGCGTTGCTTGCACGTCAACGCGCGTTCAGGCGGCCGCCCGGACTCGTTGCCGAGGGGCGGGACATGGGCAGCGTCGTATTTCCGGACGCGGCGCTCAAGGTGTTTCTGACCGCGAGCGTCGAAGAGCGTGCCCGGCGCAGGTATAAGCAGTTGATCGACAAAGGAATCCATGCTAACCTGCCGACCCTTTCCCGGGACCTTGCGGAGCGCGATTCGCGCGATGCGGCCCGGGCCGTCGCGCCGCTGGTCGCAGCGCCTGACGCGGTTCAAATCGATGCCACGAATCTCAGCGTCGACGAAGTGGTCGCGCAGGTTCTGAGTTGGTATCGGAAAGAGAAATAACGGGCGGGCAGGCCGCGCCAAGCGCACCGGCCCGATGTGCAACTCAACCCACGGGGCTTGTACCAAGCCTGTGAATTTTAAGGTTTTGTCCTACATGTCGAGCGTTTCCTCCACGGTCTCCCCACCACACGTCAACGAGTCGTTCGCCGCACTGTTCGAAGAAAGCCTGACACGCAAGGAAATGCGGGTAGGCGAAGTCATCACTGCAGAGATCGTCAGCGTGGACGACAACTTTGTGGTCGTGAATGCCGGTCTCAAATCGGAAAGCGTGATTCCGCTCGAGGAGTTCCGCAACGACGCGGGCGAACTCGACATCAAGCCCGGCGACTTTGTTTCGGTGTCGATCGAGGCGCTCGAAGACGGCTACGGTGCGACGCGCTTGTCGCGCGACAAGGCCAAGCGCCTCGCTGCCTGGATGGAGCTGGAAAAAGCGCTCGAGACCGGCGAGAAGGTCCAGGGCGTCATCACCGGCAAGGTGAAAGGCGGCCTGACCGTGATGACCCGGGGCATTCGCGCGTTCCTGCCGGGGTCGCTGGTCGATCTGCGCCCGGTGAAGGACACCACGCCCTACGAGGGCAAGCAGATGGAGTTCAAGGTCATCAAGCTCGATCGCAAGCGCAACAACGTGGTCGTGTCACGGCGCGCGGTGCTCGAGGCGACCGCCGGTGCCGAGCGCGAGGCGCTGCTCTCCACGCTGCAGGAAGGCGCGGTGGTCAAGGGTGTGGTGAAAAACATCACGGATTACGGCGCGTTCGTGGACCTCGGAGGGATCGACGGCCTGCTGCACATCACCGACCTGGCATGGCGGCGCGTCAAGCACCCGACCGAGGTGGTGAACGTCGGCGACGAAGTGACCGCAAAGGTCCTCAAGTTCGACACCGAGAAGAATCGGGTGTCGCTCGGCCTGAAGCAGCTCGGCGAGGACCCCTGGGTGGGAATCGGGCGCCGCTACCCGCAGGGCACACGTCTGTTCGGCAAGGTGACCAATCTGACGGACTATGGCGCATTCGTCGAAGTCGAGTCCGGCATCGAAGGTCTGGTCCACGTCTCCGAGATGGACTGGACCAACAAGAACGTGCATCCGTCGAAGGTGGTGCAGGTGGGCGACGAGGTCGAGGTGATGATCCTCGAGATCGACGAGGAGCGCCGCCGCATCTCGCTCGGCATGAAGCAGTGCATGCCGAACCCGTGGGAGGATTTCGCGCGCGAGTTCAAGAAGGGCGATCGCGTCAGGGGCAGCATCAAGTCGATCACCGACTTCGGCGTGTTCGTCGGATTGCCCGGCGGCATCGACGGGCTGGTGCATCTCTCGGACCTGTCCTGGAGCGAAGCGGGCGAGGACGCGGTCAGGAAATTCAAAAAGGGCGATGAGCTCGAGGCGGTCGTTCTCTCGATCGATGTCGAACGCGAGCGCATTTCGCTGGGCGTCAAGCAGCTGGAAGGCGATCCGTTCACCAACTTCATCGCCAGCCATGACAAGAACAGCGTGGTGCAAGGCAGCGTGAAATCGGTCGACGCGAAGGGTGCGGTGATCGCGCTCACCCCCGAGGTCGAGGGATACCTGCGCGCATCGGAATTTTCACGCGAGCGGGTGGAGGATCTGCGCGGGCAACTCAAGGAGGGCGACTCGGTGCAGGCGATGATCACCAACGTCGACCGCAAGAACCGCTCGATCAATCTTTCGGTAAAGGCGAAGGATCTTGCCGAGGAGACCGAGGCGATGAAGCAGTTGCGGACCGAGAATGCCGCGGCAAGCGCCGGTGCGACCAACCTGGGTGCGCTGCTTCGCGCGAAGCTCGACAAGGGCAATCCCAGCGAGCAGTAGCCGGGCCGTCCTGACGATTAGAAAGGAACCGCCGTCGTGACGAAGTCCGAACTGATCGCGCGGCTTGCGCAGCGCTACCCGCAGCTCGTGGCCAAGGACGCGGAGTATGCGGTGAAGATGATCCTTGACGCGATGACGCACTCGCTGGTCGGCGCCAACCGCATCGAGATCCGCGGCTTTGGCAGCTTCGGCCTCAATTACCGCCCGCCGCGCGTCGGGCGCAATCCGAAATCGGGCGAAAAAGTGCACGTGCCCGAGAAATACGTGCCGCATTTCAAGGCCGGGAAGGAACTGCGCGAGCGCGTCGATTCCGCCCCGGTCGCGCCGTCCCGCCCGGCCCAACGGCAGCCGCGGACAGCCCAGCAATAGAGGCAAGGGCGGCGGCGAGCGCCCTTGCACCCGCATTCGAGCATGCGTGTCCTCACCTGGACGATCCGGCTGGCCATTTTTCTGTTCCTGCTCGCGTTCGCGGCCAGGAATACCGAGCCGGTCACGCTCCGTTTCTATTTCGACCTCGCGTGGCAGATGCCGCTGGTCGTGCTTGTGCTCGCGTTTTTCGTCGCCGGAGCGCTGCTCGGCCTGGCGGCCGCGCTCGGCATGCTGATCCGCCAGCAGCGCGAAATCGCGAGGCTGGCGCGCGACACGCGTGCGCAGACGGTCGAAGCGCCGCGCGCCGAACCTCCGCCCGCGGCCGAAGGATGAGAAGCCGGAGACCCGTCTCCCGCGCCCGAGAAATGGATTTCGAGTACTGGTGGCTGCTAGGTTTTCCGCTGTTCTTCGGCCTCGGCTGGCTTGCCGCGCGCGTCGACATCCGGCACCTGGTACGCGAGTCGCGCGCGCTTCCGCGGTCGTACTTCCGCGGACTCAATTTCCTGCTTAGCGAGCAGCCGGACAAGGCGATCGAGGCGTTCATCGAAGTCGTCAAGGTGGATCCGGAGACCGTCGATCTGCACTTCGCGCTCGGCAGCCTGTTCCGGCGGCGCGGCGAGTACGACCGCGCGATCCGGATGCACCAGAATCTGATCGAGCGCGTCGATCTCGCGCCGGAGCAGCGCGCCAACGCGCTGTTCGAGCTCGGGCTGGACTATCTGAAGGCGGGCATCCTCGATCGCGCCGAGGACGTGTTCGGCCGGCTCGTCGAGGGTTCGCGAGCGATCGAAGCGCGGGGCTATCTGCTCGAAATCTATCAGGCCGAGAAGGAGTGGCAACAGGCGATCGACATGGCGCGCCGGACCGAGTCGGACTCCGGCGAATCGCGAGCGCGGGAAATCTCGCATTTTCTGTGCGAGCTCGCCGCGAACGAGACCATGTATTCGCGGCCGGACGCTGCGCGCACGCACCTTGAGCATGCGCTCGTGGGGTACCGCACGTGCGTGCGCGCGAGCATACAGCTCGGCGACCTCGAGCGCACGGCGAGAAAGACGGAGCGTGCGATAGAGAGCTGGAAACGCATCGAATCGCAGAACCCGGCCTATCTCGCGCTCGTCGCGCCGCGGCTGCTCGAAGCGCACCGCGATGCGGGGCGGCTGGAGGAGGGCCTCACCCTGATTACCGGGTATCTCGAGCGCTATCCGTCGCTCGACCTGCTTGACGCCGTGTTCCAGTACACGCTGGACGCAAAGGGCGCGGGAGCCGCCTATAAGCTCGTGCGCGACGAGTTGCGCAGGAATCCGACGCTGCTGGGCCTCGACCGGCTGCTCGAGGCACAGATCGTGGGCGATGCGCATCCCGAGCGCCGGCGCGACCTGGAGCTCGTGCGCAGCCTCGTGCACAGCCACACCCGCAAGCTCGCGCGCTATCGCTGCGAGAATTGCGGCTTCAAGGCGCGCCAGTTCCACTGGCGCTGCCCGGGCTGCGGCGGCTGGGAAACGTATCCGCCGCGCCGCTCCGAGGAGTTCGACCTGACGCCGTGAGAACGCGGAATCGAATGATTTCAGAACGGAAGCCCTGAATGAACGTCACCATCATTGGAACCGGGTACGTCGGCCTGGTCACCGGAGCGTGCCTTGCCGACACGGGGAACCACGTGTTCTGCCTCGACCTCGATGCCGCCAAGGTCCGCACGCTCAACGACGGCGGGATCCCGATCTTCGAGCCTGGGCTGGAGCCCGTGGTGCGCAGGAACCGGGCCGCCGGCAGGCTGGTCTTCTCAGCCGATGTCGCGGCCAGCGTGCGACACGCAACCCTGCAGTGCATCGCCGTAGGCACCCCGCCCGACGAGAACGGGTCGGCCGACCTGCGGCACGTGCTGGCAGCGGCGCGAGAGGTCGGCCGGCACATGGACGGGTACCGCGTGATCGTCGACAAATCCACGGTTCCCGTCGGCACCGCGGACCGGGTCCGCGCGGTCGTCGCCGAAGCGCTCGGCGCACGCGGCGCCAGGCACGAGTTCAGCGTGGTGTCGAACCCCGAATTCCTCAAGGAGGGCGATGCGGTCGAGGATTTCATGCGTCCGAACCGCATCATCGTGGGTTCGGACGACGAACGCGCGGGCAGGCTCCTGCGCGAGCTGTACGCGCCGTTTCAGCGCAATCACGAACGCCTGATGCTGATGAGCGTGCGCTCGGCCGAACTGACCAAGTACGCTGCAAACGCCATGCTCGCCACCCGCATCTCGTTCATGAACGAGCTTGCCAACCTCGCCGAGCGGCTGGGAGCGGATATCGAGGAAGTCCGTCGCGGCATCGGCTCGGACCCGAGGATCGGATATCACTTTCTGTACGCGGGAGCCGGTTTCGGCGGCTCGTGTTTTCCAAAGGACGTGAAGGCGCTGCAGCGCACCGCGGAAGAGGCCGGACGGCCGCTCGGCGTGCTCGCCGCGGTCGAGCGGGCAAACGAGGCGCAAAAGCGCGTGCTTGCGGAGAAGATCCGGACGCGCTTCGGAGGTGATCTCGCCGGCCGGCGCTTCGCGCTCTGGGGGCTCGCGTTCAAGCCGAATACGGACGACATGCGCGAGGCCCCGAGCCGCGCCCTGATCGCGGACCTGCTCGCGGCAGGCGCATCGGTCCGCGCCTACGATCCGGTGGCGCGCGCGGAGGCGCGCAGGATCTTCCAGGCAGAACGGCGCGTCGAAATCGTCGATTCGGCGATCGAATGCCTGTCGGGCTGCGACGCGCTCGCCATCGTCACCGAGTGGCAGGAGTTCAGAAGCCCGGATTTTGCCGAACTCCTGCGCCGCTTGAGGACGCCGGCGATTTTCGACGGTCGCAACCTCTATGATCCGGTAGCGGTGCGCGCGCAGGGAATCGAGTACTTCCCCATCGGCAGGCCCGCATGAGCGTACTGGCGGAGCAGAAGTGAAGAGCCCCGACATGCGCAGGGCGCGGGTGCTGGTCGTCGGCGACGTGATGCTCGACCGCTACTGGTTCGGCGATGTGTCGCGCATTTCGCCCGAAGCACCGGTACCGGTGCTGCGCTTCAGGAAGCAGGAGGAGCGCCTCGGCGGAGCGGCCAACGTGGCGAACAACTGCGCGCAGCTCGGGGCGAGAACGCAGCTGCTTTCGGTGATCGGAACGGACGAACCAGGTGACCGGCTTGCGACGCTCGTGGAACAGGCGGGAATCCGGGCGAGCCTTCATCGGGACGCCAGGATCCCTACCACGGTCAAGCTCAGAGTCCTTTGCAAACAGCAGCTTCTGAGAATCGACTTCGAGATTCCGCCGTCGCGGGAGGTGCTCGCGTCCAAGCTCATCGACTTCAGGGCGGCGCTCGCGTCCTGCAACGTCGTGATTCTCTCGGACTACGGCAAAGGCGGGTTGACGCACATCGCGAAGATGATCGGGCTCGCACGCGCGGCCGGAAAGCGTGTGCTGGTGGACCCGAAGGGTGACGACTGGTCGCGCTACAGGGGCGCGCACGTCGTAACACCCAATCGCATCGAGCTGCGCGACGTCGTCGGCAGCTGGAAAACCGAAGCCGACCTCGAACGGCGTGCGCAGAAGCTGCGTCGGCGGCTGGGACTGGAAGCGCTGCTGCTCACGCGCGGCGAGGAGGGCATGACGCTGTTCCGCGCCGGGCGCGCGCTTCACGTCCGCGCCGAGGAGCGCGAGGTGTACGATGTGAGCGGTGCGGGCGACACGGTGATCGCAGCGCTCGGCACGATGCTTGCGGCGGGGGTTCGGCTCGAGCAGGCGGTGCGCATAGCGAATCGCGCCGGGGGCATAAAAGTCGCGAAGCTCGGCACCGCCGTCGTCACCAGAAAGGAACTGTTCGGATAGCCATGGTTTACGTCGTCACCGGCGCCGCCGGCTTCATCGGCTCACGGCTGGTCGCCGCGCTGAACCGCGAGGGGATCACCGCGATCCTCGCCGTGGACAACCTGCAAAGCGCGGACAAATTCCGTAACCTCGCGGGCTGCGAGATCGAGGACTATCTCGACAAGCGCGAGTTCCTGGAGCGCGTCGCGGCGAACCAGTTCGAGGGCGCGGTCGAGGCGGTGCTGCATCAAGGCGCGTGCTCGGACACGATGCAGAGCGACGGCCGCTACATGATGGAGAACAATTATCGCTATTCGCGGGTGCTGCTCGACTGGTGCCAGGATGAGGAGGTGCCCTTCCTGTACGCGTCCTCGGCGGCGGTGTACGGCGGCGGACGCAAGTTCTCCGAGGAGCGCCCGAACGAGGCGCCGCTCAACATCTACGCCTACTCGAAGTTCCTGTTCGACCAGTACGTGCGCCGGAGACTTGCCGGCCGCACCAGCCAGATCGCAGGGCTGCGCTACTTCAACGTCTACGGCCCGAATGAAGCGCACAAGGGACGCATGGCCTCGGTCGCGTTCCATGCCTGGAGCCAGTTCACGAGCGAGGGGCGCGTACGGCTGTTCGTCGGCTCGGACGGAACCGCGGACGGCGAACAGCGGCGCGACTTCGTGCACGTCGACGACGTGGTGAATGTCAACCTCCATTTCCTGGAAAATCCGGAGGTGTCCGGCGTCTACAACTGCGGCACCGGCCGGGCGCAGAGCTTCAACGACGTGGCGAGCGCGGTGATCAACGCGGTGCGCGAAGCGCGCGGCGAGCAGCCTCTTGCGCTCGCCGCGCTCGCCTCGCAGGGGCTGATCGAATATATCGCGTTTCCGCCGCAGCTTGCCGGCAAATACCAGAGCTTTACTCAGGCGGACCTCGCTCTGCTGCGCGGGGCCGGCTATCCCGGCGAGTTCATGACCGTGGAACAAGGGGTCGCGGCGTACGTCAGGAATCTGCTGAAGCAATGAGAAAGACCGTCGAGGACTTCATCGGCGACACGCCGCTGGTGCGGCTGCAGCGCTTGCCGGGCGCGGAGAACGAGAAAGCGGGAAACGTGCTGCTCGCCAAGCTCGAGGGCAATAACCCTGCGGGTTCGGTGAAGGACCGGCCGGCGATTTCGATGATCCGGCGTGCCGAGGAGCGCGGGGCGATCAGGAAGGGCGACACTCTGATCGAGCCCACCTCGGGCAATACCGGGATCGCGCTGGCGATGGCCGCCGCGATTCGCGGCTACCGCATGGTGCTCATCATGCCCGAGCACCTGTCGGTCGAGCGGCGCCAGACGATGCGCGCCTTCGGTGCCGAGATCGTCCTCACGCCACAGAAGGGAGGCATGGAGGGCGCACGCGATCTCGCGGAAAAGATGGTGCGCGAGGGCAGGGGGATCATGCTCGACCAGTTCGCCAACCCGGACAATCCGCTTTCCCACTACGAGGGCACCGGCGCCGAGATCTGGCGCGATACCGGCGGCCGGATCACGCACTTCGTTTCCTCGATGGGGACCACCGGCACGATCATGGGCTGCTCGCGCTTCTTCAAGGAGAAGAATCCGGGCATCCAGATCGTCGGCTGCCAGCCGGAGGAGGGCTCTCAGATCCCCGGCATCCGCAAGTGGCCGGAGGCGTACCTGCCGAGGATCTACGACAAGGCGCGCGTCGACCGGCTGGAGTACGTGAGCCAGGCGGACGCGGAGGACATGGCGCGGCGCCTTGCTCGCGAGGAAGGGATCTTTGCGGGAATTTCGTCGGGCGGCGCGGCGTGCGTCGCGCTGCGCGTCGCGAAGACGTTGAAGAACGCCGTGATCGTCACCATCATTTGCGACCGCGGAGACCGTTACCTCTCGACCGGCGTATTTCCGGACTAGCTTGACCCCGGTCCTCGCATTCGACATCGAGACGGTGCCCGACTGCGCCGGCATCCGGCGCCTGCATGATCTTCCGGAGGAGCTGCCCGACCAGGAAGTCGCCGAGGTCGCGTTCCAGCGGCGGCGCACCCAGACCGGGAACGATTTCCTGCCTCCCCACCTGCAGCGCGTGATCGTGATTTCCTGCGTCCTGCGCGATGCCGAGGGCGTCCAGGTCTTTTCGATCGGAGAGCCCGAGCGCGACGAGCGCGCCGCGATCCAGAAGTTCTTCGACGGCATCGAGAAGCTCACGCCGCAGCTCGTGTCGTGGAACGGCGGCGGCTTCGACCTTCCGGTGCTGCAATCCCGGGGCCTGATCAATGGCGTCGTCGCGCCGCAATACTGGGAGCTCGGCGACGAGGACAGGGAGTTCCGGTACAACAATTACATCAGCCGTTACCACACGCGCCACATCGATCTGATGGATCTCCTGGCGCAATACCAGCCGCGCAACAACGCCCCGCTCGACGAGGTGGCGCAGCTCGCAGGGCTTCCCGGCAAGATCGGCATGTCCGGCGCGGGCGTATGGCGGCAATATCTCGACGGTGGAATCGAGCAGATCCGCAACTACTGCGAAGCGGATTGCGCCAACACCTATCTGCTTTGGCTGCGATTCCAGTTGATGCGCGGCGTGCACACTGCGGAGCACTACAAGCGGGAATGCACGCAGTTTCGCGACTGGATCGGCAGACAGGACGCGCCGCGCTGGCGCGAGTTCCTGAAGCGTTGGAAGGGTCCCTGAAACTCGCCGTCGCGTCGCTGGACGCGGAAGGCCGGGGCGTGGCGCGCAACCCGGAGAGCAAGGTGGTCTTGGTCGAAGGCGCGCTGCCGGGCGAAATCGTCGAGGCGGAGTTCGTGCGCGGCAAGCCCTCCTACGACCTGATGCGCACCGTCGCGATCCTGCGCGAGTCGGCCGCGCGCCGCGAGCCGCGCTGCCCGTACTTCGGCGTCTGCGGCGGCTGCGCCACGCAGCACGCGGACGCGCGCACCCAGGTGGCGGCCCAGCAGCGCTGGCTGGAAGATTGCCTGGCCCGGATCGGCAAGGTATGCGCCGAATCGCTCCTGCCGCCGCTCTACGGCGAGGAGTGGGGCTATCGCCAGCGGGCGCGCCTTTCGGTGCGGTACGTGGCGAGAAAGAGCGGCGCGCTGGTGGGGTTCCGGGAGCGCCGCTCCACCCATGTCGCCGACATGACGAGCTGCGAAGTGCTGCCGCCCCACGTCTCGGCGCTCATCCCGCGGCTACGCTTGCTCGTCGGCAGGCTCACCATCCGCGAGCGGCTGCCGCAGATCGAAGTGGCGGCCGGCGAGAATGCATCGGTCCTGGTATTCCGCCACCTGCTTCCCCTCGCTCCAGGCGACAAGGCTCTGCTCGGGGAATTCGCCGAGAGTTCGGGGGTCCATGTCTGGCTGCAACCGGGAGGCCCCGATACCGCGCATCCGTTCGTACCGCCCGATTCTTCGCTGCAATATTCGCTGCCCGAGTTCGGTGTGCACATCGCGTTCCGGCCCACCGACTTTACGCAGGTCAACCAGGGCATGAACCGCGCGCTGGTCTCGCGCGCGGTCCGGCTGCTCGATCCGCAGCCCGGCGAGCGGATCGGCGATCTGTTCTGCGGGCTGGGGAACTTCTCCCTGCCGATCGCCACCCGAGGGGCAATCGTGACCGGGATCGAGGGAAGCCCGATCCTCGTCGCGCGCGCCCGCGAGAATGCCGCGCTGAACGGCCTCGACGCGAGGTTCGAGGCGATCAACCTGTCGTTGGCGGGCTTTACCGCGCTGGGTCCCTTCGACAAGTTGCTGGTCGATCCACCGCGTGAAGGTGCGGTCGAGGCGATGAAGGTGTTGCCGCAGGAGTGGCCGCGCCGGATCGTGTACGTGTCGTGCGACCCGGCGACGCTGGCGCGCGACGCGGCGTTGCTGGTGCGCGTGAAGGGCTTCCGTCTGGCGGCGGCGGGGGTGGTCAACATGTTTCCCCACACTGCGCACGTCGAGTCGATTGCGCTGTTCGAGCGGCCGTAAAGCAAAAGGCGCCCGCAGGCGCCTTTTTCACCGATCGAGGCTGGTCTGACTTATTCGCGTTCCCCGGTCAACGCCATCAGCAGGTTGAGCAGGTTGGCGAAGATGTTGAACAGGCTCAGATACACGCCGGTTGCCGCAATGATGTAGTTGGTTTCGCCGCCCGTGACGATCCTGGACAGGTCGTGCAGCAGAAACAGCGAGAACACCACGATCACCAGGGTCGAGATCGCGAGCGCAAGCGCCGGGATCTGCAGGAACATGTTGGCGATCATCGCCACGAGCAGCGCGATCATGCCCACGAACAGGAACTTGCCCATGAAGCTGAAGTCGCGCTTGGTTGTGCTGGCGATGCCGCCCATCACGAGCAGCACGAGCCCGGTGCCTCCGGCGGCGTAACCGACAAGCTGTCCGCCGTTCTTCAGGGTGAGGGCCACATTCAGGATCGGCCCCAGCCACCAGCCGAGCAACCCTGTCATCAGCAGCAGCAACGCGACGCCCACCAGGCTGTTGCGGTTGGCGACGATTGCGAACTGCAGGCCGATTACGGCCGCCAGCATCACGAACGTGCTGATGATCGGGTGCTGCAGGATGATCCCGCCCGCGGCCATGCCGGCAAAGGCGCCGAGCACCGTCGGCACCATGGTCAGCGCCAGCAACAGGTAGGTGTTGCGCAGGACCTTCTGCGCTTCTGCGCTGATCGCCCGGCCACGGACGATGCGGCCTATGCCGCTTTCATTCGTGCGAATCGGTTGCAGTTCAGGTTGCATCGAATTCCTCCAGTTGTCCGGGCCTTCCGAGCCCCTTGCCTAAGACTACCAAATCGGCGCGAAGTTTCCTATCGCCGCTATCGCTAAAATGCGGCCACGCAAGGCATTTTCAAGTAGGGAAGGGTGGCAGAGCGGTCTAATGCACCGGTCTTGAAAACCGGCAGGGCGCAAGCCCTCGTGGGTTCGAATCCCACCCCTTCCGCCAGGCACGGCTGGCTGCCGGCATTGCACCCGGTGAATCGAAGTAATACCATGGTAACACTACCGGGAGGTCAAGGCCATGCCTGCCACGACGCTGAAGTTGCCCCAGGATCTGAAGGAACGCATTGCGTCGCTCGCGCGCGACGCGGGCAAGTCGCCGCACGCATACATGGTGGACGCGCTGGAACAGCAGGCGCTCCGCGCCGCGCTACGCCGGACATTCGTGGCGGACGCTGCCACCGCGGAGAATGACGCGCTTCGCACCAGGAAGGCGTATCCTGCCGGGGAAGTGCACCGGTACTTCGCCGCACGAAGCGCAGGCAAAACCGCCGCACGGCCGCGGCTCAAGCGGTGGCGAAAGTAGTCTACGCGGTCCGCGCGCAGGCAGACCTCGATCGCCTGTTTGATTTTCTGGCCGAGCACGACCTCACCGCGGCGGCAACAGCGATTGGCGTGATCGTGGACGCAGTGTCAGTGCTCGGCCGCCACCCGCTGATCGGCCGGCCGGTTGAACTGGGCTTCCGGGAGCTGGTGATCTCTTACGGCAAGTCCGGATACGTCGCCCTGTACCGGTATTTCGAGGACATCGACACGGCTCTCGTGCTCGCAATCCGCCATCAGCGCGAGGCCGGATTCTCGGAGAACGCATAATTCGGAAATATCCCCGGATCCGATGTCGGGAAGCGTCAGCCGATCACAGAAGCGAGCCAGCGCTTTCCGCTAGAATTCGCGCTTTTCGCGGTTTATGGCGCTCATCGTCCAGAAATTCGGCGGCACCTCGGTCGGCTCGGCTGAGCGCATCCGCAATGTCGCGCGGCGCGTCGCCAAGTGGAGAGCGGCGGGGTACGACCTTGTCGTCGTGCCCTCCGCAATGGCGGGCGAGACCAACCGCCTGATCGGGCTGGCAAAGGAAATCCAGACGCACCCGGAGGCGCGAGAGCTCGACGTCGTGACCTCGACCGGCGAGCAGGTGACGATCGGGTTGCTCGCGATGGCGCTGCTCGAGCTGGGGGTCAAGGCGAAGAGCTATTCGGGCTGGCAAGTGAGAGTTCTTACCGACTCGGCGTTCACCCAGGCGCGTATCGTGTCGATCGACGAGGAACGCATTCGCGAAGACCTCAAAAGCGGCTGCGTCGCGGTGATTGCAGGCTTCCAGGGTGTGGACACGCAGGGCAACATCACGACGCTCGGCCGCGGCGGCTCCGATACGTCCGCAGTCGCGCTGGCGGCGGCGCTGAAAGCCGAGGAGTGCCACATCTTCACCGACGTGGACGGTGTGTACACCGCCGACCCGAGGATCGTTCCCGAGGCGCGGCGCCTCAGGACGGTCACTTTCGAGGAAATGCTGGAAATGGCCGGCGCGGGCTCAAAGGTGCTGCAGACCCGATCGGTGGCATTCGCCGGCAAGTACAGAGTGCCGACGCGCGTGCTCTCGAGCCTCACCGACCCGATGATCCCAGTCGAGCGGGAGGCGCAATCGGGTACGCTCGTCACCTTCGAGGAAGATCCGCACATGGCTATGGAAAAGGCAGTTGTTTCCGGCGTCGCGGCGCAGCGCGACGAAGCGAAGATCACGGTGCGCAGCGTGCCGGACAAACCCGGCATCGCCTACGCCATCCTCGGCCCGATCGCCGATGCCGGCATCAACGTGGACGTGATCGTGCAGAACGTGGGGCACGACGGCATGACGGACCTCTCGTTCACCGTCGCCCGCGGCGAACTGCCCAAGGCGATGAAGATCCTGAAGGAGCAGGTGCAGCCTCATATCCAGTGCCGCGAGGTTGCCGGCGAGGACCGCATCGCCAAGGTCTCGATCGTCGGCCTCGGCATGCGTTCGCACGCCGGCATCGCGGCCAAGATGTTCCGCACCCTCGCCGAGGAGGGAATCAACATCCAGATGATCTCGACCTCCGAGATCAAGATCACGGTGGTGGTCGACGAGAAGTACACCGAGCTTGCGGTGCGCGTGCTGCACAAGGC
>CAZYVT010000011.1:0-82461 GCA_964651335.1 uncultured Enterobacteriaceae bacterium
GGCGAGCGCGTTTTTGCGAATCTGCGCTCGCGAAGGCGACCGCCAAATCGGTCACGCTGAAGCTCGTGCCGCCCAGCCGAAAAGCTGCCTGAACACCTCATCCCGGATCTCGCGGCGCGAGAGCACCAGGTCGTGCAGGCCGCCGGGAAACTGCAGCACCGTTGCGTCGCGCGCGAGCGTGCGCGACCAGCGCGCGATGTGCCGCCATTCGAGGATGATGTCGGCCTCGTCCGAATGCATCGAGAGCACCGGGCAGCGGAGCGATAGGCCGGCATGGACCCTGGCATGCGCCTTGCGGATCGCGGCGAGCCAGCCGAAGAAAATCGGGAATCCCGCGACCGGCTTGAGCGCGAGATCGAAGTCCCATTCGCCGCCGAAGTCCCGGTGCAGGCTCTTGACATAGGCGGGCGGCACCGCTCTGGGATCGCTGAGAAACGGAAACGCCCGTCCGAGCAGCGTCCCGAGGAGCAACCGGGCGCGCTGTCCGCCCTTGGCGTTGAACTCGAAGAACGGGCTGTTGAGCCAGAGCGCTCGCACCTGCTCGCGCCGCTCGCCCTCGTGCGCGTAGAGGGCACACAGCAATCCGCCCGTCGAATGTCCCGCCAGCAGCACCGGCTCGCGGATCTCCTCGAGCGTGCGCGTGAGTTCGGCGTTGTACTCGGAAAGACTGTTGCAGAAGCACGGGTGCTGCTGCGGCCTGAGCGAGCGGCCATGCTTTCTCAGGTCGAGCGCATGAAACGCATAGCCCTCTGCCGCAAACCGCTCCGCCATGTGGCGCTGGAAAAAATAATCGATGAAGCCGTGCACGTAGAGCACGGCCCCGCGCGGCGCATCGGGAACCGGCAGGCGCACCAGCGTCGCGACAGCGGGCCCATCGAAGTCGTCCGCGAAGGCGAATTCCCTCGCCTCGAATCCCGGCAGCAGCAGGTCAGGTTTCCAGCCGCTCATGTCTGCCTAGCGCCCACTCGACATGCTCGCGCACCAGCGCGGATGGATGGTCCGCCTGGGCACGCAGCGCTGCGATCACCTCCGGCGAGCCTGGCGCATTTCCAAGACCGACCGCCAGATTTCGCAGCCACCGGTCGTAGCCGATGCGCCGGATCGCGGAGCCTCGCATGCGCTCGTCGAACTCCGCCTCCGTCCAGGCGAACAGCTCGACCAGGGTCGCGGCATCGAGGCCGTTGCGCACCGCAAAGTCGGGCTCGGCCGAAACGCGCGCGAACGAGTTCCATGGGCAGAAGCTCTGGCAGTCGTCGCAGCCGTACACGCGATTTCCGATCAGCGGCCGCAGCGGCTCGGGGATCGCGCCGTCGAGCTCGATCGTGAGATACGAGATGCAGCGCCGCGCATCAAGCTGGTAGGGTGCGCGAATCGCTTGCGTCGGACAGACTTCGATACAGGCCACGCACGTGCCGCAGTGTTCGGTCGCCGCAGGGTCCGGCGGCAGCGGCAGATCGGCATAAATCTCGCCGAGAAAGAAATACGATCCGGCGTCGCGCGACAGCAACAGCGTGTTCTTGCCGCGCCAGCCGATGCCCGCCTTTGCAGCAAGCTCCACTTCCAGAACCGGAGCCGAATCCGAGAACACGCGGTACCCGAACGCTCCTGCCTCGGCCTCGATCCGTTCGCACAGCGTTTGCAGCCGGCTTCTGACTACCTTGTGGTAGTCGCGGCCGCGCGCGTAACGGGCAACGACGGCCCTGGCCGAATCAATGGAACTGTCTTCCACGCCCGGCGTTCCGGTCAGGTAGTTCATCCTGCACGAGATCACGCGCAGCGTGCCCGGCACGAGCGCTCCTGGCCGCGCGCGAGTCACGCCGTGGCGGGCCATATAATCCATCTCGCCGTGCCAGCCCTTCTCGAGCCACTCGGCAAGCTTCGGCTCGGCGGCAGACAGGTCCGCGTCCGCAATGCCGACCGCCTGAAAGCCGAGCTCGGCACCCCACTGTTTGATCCTGCGGGCGAGAGACGCATAGTCCATGACCGAGCATCTTATTGAGCTTGCGGAGGAGGCGGACACTTTGCGTCTCGGATCCGCGCTTGCGGCCGGCGCCAAGGGGGGAATCGTTTTGTATCTCTCCGGCGACCTCGGGTCGGGCAAGACCACCCTCGCCCGGGGGCTCATCCGCGCTCTTGGCCACGGCGACCGGGTGAAAAGCCCCAGCTACGCCCTGGTTGAACTTTATGAGCTTTCGAGATTAAACTTGTATCACTTTGATTTTTATCGCTTCAAAAACAGAACGGAATGGGTAAGCTCGGGTTTCCGCGAATATTTCGGTCCGGATGCGCTCTGCATCGTCGAGTGGCCGGAGCGTGCTGCGGGCCTGCTTGCGCCAGCGGATCTCGAGGTGAGGCTCGAATTCGCCGCGAACGGACGGCGGGCCCGTCTCGCCGCGCGAACCCCTGCGGGCGAAATCTGGCTCGATTCTGCGCGATTGCATTCGCTTTTCTAGCAGGCGCCGCGCAGGCGCAGGTCGTCTCGACCCGGATCTGGCCGGCGAAGGATTACACGCGCGTGACGGTCGAGTCGAAGAGCGAGCTCAAGTACACGCTGTTCCCGGTCAAGGACCCCGAGCGATTGGTGCTCGACCTCCACGGCACTGAACTGAGCCCCGCGCTTGCGGAACTGCACGGCAAGGTCACGCCGGAGGACCCCTACATCGAGAAACTGCGCGTCGGTCGCAACCGCCCCGGAGTGCTGCGCGTGGTGCTCGATCTCAAGACCGAGGTGAACGCGCAGGCCTTCACCCTGAAGCCGATCGCCGAGTACGGTCACCGCCTGGTGCTCGATCTGTATCCGCTCGTGCCGCCCGATCCGCTCGCGGCGCTCATCGAGCAATCGGAGAAGGCGACCCCGGCTGCCCGGCCCGGCACCGAAGCGGCGCGGCCTGCGGAGCCGCGCAAGGTCGAGCGCCTGGCAACCATCGTGATCGACGCCGGACACGGCGGCGAGGATCCGGGTGCGCTCGGGCGCCTGGGATCGCGCGAGAAGGACGTCACGCTCACGATTGCGAAGCGCCTCAAGGCTTTGGTGGACGCCGAGCCGAACATGCGCGCGCTGCTCACGCGGGACGACGACTTTTTCCTGCCGCTGCACATGCGCGTGGAAAAAGCGCGCAAGGTGAAGGCCGACCTGTTCGTCTCGATCCACGCGGACGCCTTCGTGCGCCCGCATGCACGAGGGTCCTCGGTGTTCGCGCTCTCCGAGCGACGCGCGACGTCGGAGGCGGCGCGCTGGCTGGCGAAAAGAGAGAACGAAGCGGACCTGATCGGCGGAGTCAGTCTCGACGTGAAGGACCGCTATCTCGCGCAGACGCTGCTCGATCTGTCGCAGACGGCGACCATGGACCACAGCCTCCGGCTCGGCAGGTCGGTGCTGCGTGAGCTCGGGCAGGTCAACTCGCTGCACAAGGCGCGCGTCGAGCAGGCGAGCTTCGCGGTGCTCAAGGCGCCGGACGTGCCGTCGATTCTGGTCGAGACCGCGTTCATCTCCAACCCCGACGAGGAACGGCGGCTGAACGACGTCGCCTACCAGGACAGGCTCGCGCGCGCCATTCTCGTCGGAATCAGGCAATACCTCGGCAAGCACCCGCCGCGGCCGCAAAGCCCCCTGACCGGAGCGCCGGCGCCGCTATCGCTGAACTGACCGCTGCACTGAAATGCGGCGATGCCGCAGCCAGGCGACCAGGCCAGGCGAGATCGAAAGCAGCACGATGGCGATGATCACCAGCGTGAGATTATTTTTCACCAGCGGAATACCGCCGAAGAAGTAACCCGCGAGACACAGCGACAGCACCCAGGCGAGCGCGCCGGCCACGCTGAAAGCCAGGAAGCGCAGGTACGGCATCGAGCCGACCCCGGCGACGAATGGAACATAGGTGCGCACGACCGGCACGAAGCGGGCGATCATGACCGTCTTGCCGCCGTGCCGCACGTAAAACGCATGGGTGCGCTCCAGGTACCTCGGGTTGAGCCAGCGCGAATCGCAGTAGTGAAACACGCGCGGACCGACCCAGCGGCCGATCCAGTAGTTGACGTTGTCGCCGCTCAGCGCGGCCGCGACCAGAACCGACATCACGGTCACGACGTCCATGCCGCCCGCCGCGGCAAGCGTGCCCACGACGAAAAGCAGCGAATCTCCCGGCAGGAAGGGCGTGACCACGAGCCCGGTTTCGCAGAACACGATGGCGAACAGCAGCGCATACACCCAGAGGCCGTGCTGGGCGACGAACGCCGCCAGATGGCGATCGAGATGAACCGCGAAATCCCACAGCGTGGCGACGATTTCCACCCCGGGATTGTATAGGCCGCCCGTTATAATCCGGCGCGATGAACGCGATCCGCGTCCTGCCCGAGCTGCTCGTCAGCCAGATCGCGGCAGGCGAAGTGGTCGAGCGTCCGGCATCGGTCCTGAAGGAACTGCTCGAGAACAGCGTGGACGCAGGCGCCCGGGCGGTCAGCGTCGTGCTCGAGGAAGGCGGCATCCGCCGCGTGCAGGTCGAGGACGATGGCGAAGGCATCGCGCGAGACGACCTGGCGCTTGCGCTTGCACGCCATGCGACCAGCAAGGTCCGCTCGCTCGAAGACCTGGAAGCCGTGGCGACCATGGGTTTTCGCGGCGAGGCGCTGGCCTCGATCGCCTCGGTCTCGCGGCTTGCAATCGCTTCGCGCAGCGGCGGTTCGCCGCACGGCTTCGCGATTCGCGCCGAGGGTTCCCGGATCGGCGACCTCGAGCCTGCCGCCCGCGCGCAGGGCACGACCGTATCGGTCGAAGACCTGTACTTCAACACGCCGGTGCGCAGGAAATTCCTGCGCACCGAAGCGACCGAGTTCGGCCACTGCGACGAAGCGTTCCGCCGCGCCGCGCTCGCGCGGCCGGACATCGCGTGGATGCTGAAACACAACGGCCGTGTCAGCACCCATTTGAGAAGCCAGGCGCCCGGCGAACGCGCCGCCGCACTGCTCGGCCGCGGCTTTCTCGATGCGAGCCTCACCGTGGAAGCGCAGGCAGGCGCGCTGCGGCTGCACGGCCTCGCCGGAAACCCGCAAGCGGCGAGATCGCGCGCCGATGCGCAGTATTTTTTCGTCAACGGCCGCTTCGTGCGCGACCGCGTGGTGGCGCACGCCGCGCGCGAAGCGTACGCCGACCAGCTCCATGGCGAGCGCTATCCTGCGTACGTGCTGTTTCTCGAGCTCGACCCGCGCGGAGTGGACGTGAACGTGCATCCCGCGAAGACCGAGGTGCGCTTTCGCGACGCGAGGAGCGTGCACCAGTTCGTTCTGCACGCGCTGCAGCGAGCGCTCGCGCCCACGGCCGCGGCGGCGCCGGTCGCGTACGCCACCGTATCGCAGGGAACTTCGATTCAGCCGGGGCTTGCGATGCAGCAACCCGCCGCCGCATACCAGGCGTTCATGGCCGCGGCGAGGCAACCCGCGACCCTGCCCGCATCGGAGAAGGCCCCTCCCCTCGGTTACGCGCTCGCGCAACTGCATGGCGTGTATGTCCTGGCGCAGAACGAAGCCGGGCTGGTGCTCGTCGACATGCACGCCGCGCACGAGCGCATCGTGTACGAGAAACTCAAGGCCAACCTCGATTCCGGCAGCGTCGAGAGCCAGCGGCTGCTGGTTCCTGCGATGTTCAGGGCCGAGGCGCTCGAGATCGCCGCCGCAGAGGAAAACCGCGAAACGCTGGAGCGGCTGGGCTTCGAGCTCTCGGTCAGCGGGCCGAACGAGCTCGCGGTGCGCGGTGCGCCGGCGCTGCTTGCGGGTGGCGATCTTCCCGCGCTCGCGCGCCGCGTCCTGGCGGAACTCCGCGAGTTCGGCGCCGCCGAGGCGCTGCGCGCGCGCCGCGACGAGCTGCTCGCCGGCATGGCCTGCCACGCGGCGGTGCGGGCGCACCGCGCGCTTGCGATCTCCGAGATGAACGCGCTGCTGCGCGAGATGGAGGAGACCGAGCGCTCCGGCAGCTGCAACCACGGCCGCCCGACCTGGTACCAGCTCACCCTTGCCGATCTCGACCGGCTGTTCCTGCGTGGGCGCTGAGGCGAGGAGGAAGCCCCACCCTTCGCCTGGCCGGATCGCCTTCGCACTGCTTGGCCCGACCGCGAGCGGCAAATCGCGCCTCGCGCTGGAACTGGCGGCGAGGCTGCCGCTCGAGATCGTGAGCGTGGATTCGGCGCAGGTGTATCGCGGCATGGACATCGGGACCGCCAAGCCCGCGCGCGAAGAGCGCACGCGAATCCAACACCACCTCATCGACATCGTCGACCCGGACGAGCGCTACTCGGCCGGCCGGTTTCGCGCCGATGCGATCCGGGCGGTCGGCGATATCCTCGAGCGCGGGAAAATCCCGCTGCTCGTCGGCGGTACGATGCTGTATTACCGCGCGCTGACCGCCGGCCTCGACGCACTGCCCGCAGCCGATCCGAAGGTGCGCGCCGAAATCGAGTCCGCAGCAGCCGCCAGGGGCTGGCCGGCGCTGCATGCGGAACTCGCGCGGCTGGATCCGGGGTCTGCGCAGCGCATCGCGCCGAACGATTCACAGCGCATCCAGCGCGCGCTCGAGGTCTGGCAATTGACGGGAAAACCGCTGTCCTCGCTGCAAACATCCAGGCCGGAACCGCTGCCCTTCGAAGTGCGTGCGTTCGCCCTGGTACCCGGGGATCGGGCCGGACTGCACCGCTCGATCGCAGAACGATTCGACGGCATGCTGAAGGCAGGACTGGTCGACGAGGTCAGAATGTTGAGGCGGCGTTACCGGCTCTCGCCAGGCATGCCCAGCATGCGCTCCGTAGGGTACCGGCAGGTCTGGAGCTACCTCGAGGGCGAATGCGACGCCACCGCGCTGCGCGAGAAAGGCGTCGCCGCAACGCGGCAGCTCGCCAAGCGCCAGCTCACTTGGCTGCGCTCGTTCAAGGACGTAGAGGTGCTCGCCGGGCCGAAAGTCGCACTTCTGGCAGCAGCCATCCAGTAGGCCTGTCGGCGCGCGCCCCCTGAGGAGCGACGGGGTGCGATCAGTCCGCGGCGAACAGCAGCAGGATCAGCGCGGCGCCGACGGCGGGGATGCCGTAGCGCTCCAGCTTTGAAACCTCGTCCCCCGCGATCACCTCCACCGGCACGGTCGTCAGCTCGAGCACTCGGTTGGTGACCGAGGCTTCGAGCATCCGCGTCAGCGAATTCTTGCGCGCGGTGCTCATGACGATGTGATCGCAGCGCAGCCGCCGCGCCGCGCCGGCGATTACCTCGGCCTTGCTTCCCACTTCGATGTGGACCATATGCGGAACGCCGAAGCTGTCCAGCATCTGGCGGATCGGACGCAGAGCCTTCTCGGCTTCCTCGCGATGGTGCGCATCGCGGTTCTTCTTGGCCACAAACTGCGCAATGTGCTTGGAGAACGGCGCCTGTACGTTCAGCAGGTGCACCTCCATCGCCGGATTCTTGATGAACTCCCTGATGACGTGCCGCACCGCGTGTTGCGAATTGGGTGAACCGTCGGTCGGTATGAGTACCTTCAGCATCGCGCTTTCTCCTTCGGTTGGGTTCAAAGCCGGCGCTCCGGTGACCTGCTGCCGCGCGAAGCCGGCGAGCCTCGCGCTGATTCTCGATTCGAGCTTATGGTGATTCTTGACGAAACCCGCCCACAGCACACCAGCCACGGTCACAACGTACAAGAGCGGTACCGTGGACTTGTACGCGGCGAAGGAATCCTTCAGGTGTGGCTCCGCGGTAATCATCTTAGCCGCGGTCCAGGCGAGCACGCCCGCGCCGACGTAGACGAACGCCGGATACCGCTCGACAAACCGCAGCAACAGGGTGCTGCCCCAAATCACGATCGGAATGCTGATCATCAAGCCGAGTATGACCAGCAGGAAGCTCCCGTGCGCCGCGCCTGCCACTGCAAGGACGTTGTCCAGACCCATGATCGTGTCGGCGATCACGACTGTCCTGATGGCGCCCCAGAAATTGTTTACCGCATTGAACTTGGCGGCGTCGCTCTCCGCCTCCTCCGGGAGCAGCAGCCTGTAGGCGATCCAGATCAGCAGCGCACCTCCGACGAACAGCAGGCCGGGAATCTTGAGCAACCACACCACGATCAGCGTCATCGAGGTGCGGACCACAATCGCCCCGACCGTCCCCCAGAGGATTGCCTGCTTTTGAAGGTGCCGCGGCACGTTGCGCGCCGCGAGCGCGATCACGATGGCGTTGTCGCCCGCGAGCACCAGGTCGATCACGATGATCGCGCCAAGCGCTGCGAGAAAATCGGTCGAGAGAAACTCCACCTTGCCGCCTCCTCGGCTGTTCACCCGTGGCGTCGATTATGCTGTCGTTCCTCTCAGACGAATACTTGAGAGTTGCAATGCATCGCATTGCGCAACCGAAATCGATTACAGAAACGGATCGTCGAATGCACATATCGCAATGCAGCGCGGCCGGAACGAATCAGGACAAGCCGGATTGAGTTGCGCGGCGTTGTGTGTTACTAAGGCTTGCGTTCCGGCGCGAGCCGGGCGCCCCTCCAAAGGGGAGTAGCTTCGGCAGCGGCAAGCTGCTGCGGCGCGGTCGTCAAGACGGGCATTGCCCCGGTCGCGCCGGCACCATGGACCAGTGCAAGCGAGACCTTTGCCAGCTTGGCGAAGGTTCGCTTTCCAGCGGCGGCCTTCACCGGCGAGGTGAAGGCCGCTTTGCATTTGAGCAAGGCGGTTTTGCTTTTTCGGACAAGGAGCGACCGCCATGCCGAATTCGAGGATCAAGCGTTACCTGAAGCACGGGACCCTGCCGCAGTTCGCGGTGTTCGAAGCCAGCGCGCGTCTGGGAAGCTTCACTCGTGCAGCCGAGGAACTGCACATGGCGCAGCCAACGGTCTCCGTGCAGATCAAGAAGCTCACCGAAACAGTCGGCCTGCCGCTGTTCGAGCAGGTCGGCAAGCGCATCTTCCTCACCGAGCCGGGACGCCAACTGTACGCGTCCTGCGAGCAGGTATTCCGCACGATTGCGAACGTCGAGGATTCGTTCGCCGACATCCGCGGCCTGAAGTCCGGGCGCCTGTGGCTCGCGGTCAGCACGACCGGCAAGTACTTCGCCCCGCGCATGCTCGCGGCGTTCATCCAGCGCCACCCGGGTGTCGAAGTATCGCTCCAGATTCACAACCGCCGGACGCTGATCGATCGCCTCACCAATAACGAAGACGACCTGTACATCTTCGCCAACCCGCCGCGGGAACCGGAGGTCGTGCGCCAAGCGATTCTGCCCAATCCGATGGTTGTGTTCGCGCGCGCCGATCATCCCTTGGCGCGCGAAACCCGCATCCCCCTCGCGCGCCTCGCCCAGGAGCCTTTCCTGATGCGCGAGCCGGGTTCGGGCACGCGGATGGTAGCGCAGGAACTATTCGACAGACACGGCCTCGAGCCAATGGTAAGAATGGAGCTGTGCACCAACGAGGCGATCAAGCAGGCCATCCTCGCCGGTCTGGGCGTGTCCATCATGTCGCGCTACACGCTCGGGCTCGATACCGGGCAGCAGCAGCTGGTAAGCCTCGACGTCGAGGGATTTCCGCTCGAAGGCCACTGGTACTTCGTCTATCCTGCAGGCAAGCAGTTGTCCCTCGTTGCCAGTAAGTTCATGGAGTTCGTGCGCGTCGAGGCGAAGCAACTCGTCCTCGACCACCTCGCGCGGAACGGGCGATAAATCATTCTGGGGAGCCGCAACAGGCTACGTCCAAGACGGCGAAGTCATGCGGAGCGCGGCTTGTCGGCGCGCGCGGCGATAAAAAACGACCCCATTCCCGCCGATTCACGCGCACGCAACTTCAAGCCGCCCGCATCGAGCAGCGGTCCAAGCTGGCGGTTGACATCGGTGGCAATCAGGTTTGCGATGGCGCCGGCGACGCGGCGCGGCAGCGAAGCTGCGCGCCGCGTCGGGCAGAAACTTGTCGAATACCGAGACACGCCCGCCAGGCCGCAGCACGCGAGAGACCTCTCGAATCGTTGCGAACGGATCCGGCACCACCGCGATCGCCAGGTGCAGCAGCACGCAATCGAAGCTCGCGTCGGCAAAGCCGAGCCGCGCCGCGTCCATCACTTCTGTGCGCACCGGGCGTCCGAGCTTCGCCGCCCGCTGCTCCAGGCGCGCGAGCATCGCCGGCGCGATGTCGATCGCCGTGAGATCGGCCTCCGGCGGCAACCATGGCAGGTCGAGCCCCGTTCCTGCCGCCACGATCAGCACGCGCTCGCCGCGCCGGATCGCCGCGAGTTCGATCGCCCGGCGCCGGCCGCGCTCGATGAAACCGAGGCGCCCTACGAACCAGTCGTAGAAAGGCGCATACGCGTCATAGCGCGCGCGGTTCCAGCTGGCCCGGTCCACCCTATTCCGGCTGAATGCCCGCGTCGCGGATCGCCTTGCCCCAGACGTCGAGCTGCTCGCGAACATAGGTGGCAAGCTCCGCGGCCGACGAGGGACGGGCCTCGAACGCCTGTTTGGAGAGCTGGTCACGGGTGTCCGGGCGCTTCAGGATGGCGACGATCTCGCGGTTAAGCCGCTCGACCACGTCCCTCGGCATCTTCGCCGGCCCGAATAGTCCGGCCCAGGGGACGATCGGAAATTTCGGCATCCCGGCCTCGACGATCGAGGGCACGTCGGGCAGGAGCGCACTGCGCGCCGGGAGCGTCGTCACGACCGCCCTGAGCTTGCCTTCGCGGATGTGCGGCGCAACGGTCGAGTACGAGCTGAACATCAGGTGGATCTGGCCCGACAGCAGGTCCGTGATTGCCGGCGGCTCGGTCTTGTACGGTATGTGGACGATGTTGATCTTCGCCAGCGTGGCGAACATCGCCGTGGACACAATCCCGGTGGTGTTGCCGGTAGCGTAGTTCAGCTTGCCGGGGTTGGCGCGCGCGTGCTCGATCAGCTCGGCAAGGGTCTTGGCCGGCACGCTCGGATGCAGGACGACGAAGAACGTGTAGTAGCCGATGAAGCTAACCGGCGTGAAGTCGGCGACCGGGTCGTAGGGCAGCTTCTTGCGCAGGTGCGGCGAAGCCGACAGCGGGCTGTTGGTCGCGATGAACAGCGTGTGTCCGTCGGGCGATGCCTTCGCCACGTCGACCGCGGCAATCGCGCCGTCTGCGCCGGGCTTGTTCTCTACCACCACGGCCTGCCCGAGCGACTGGCCAAGGGGTTGCGCGATGATGCGCATGACGATGTCGGTCGACGAGCCGGCCCCGAAGGGCACCACCACGCGCACTGCTTTCGAGGGGTACTGCGCGCCGGCGACGAGCGCATGCGCCAACAGCGCAACAGCGGAAACGACGCAAAGCGGCATTCTCATGATCTGCGCTCCTCCACCTCGTGTGCCAGATTATAGAATGGCCCGCAATCGAGGAGGCCGCAATGGAAATCGGAATCGTCGGATTGGGCAGGATGGGCGCCGGCATGGCGCGACGGCTCTCGCGCGGCGGCGCTCATGTCATCGCCCATGACCACGACCGGGCAACGCTCGACGCGCTTGCGGACGAGGAGCGCGTCGAAAGCGCCGACAGCCTGGCAGCGCTTGCCGCGCGCCTCGCCGGCGAGCGAATCGTCCTGATGATGCTCCCGGCCGGCGAGGCGACCGAAAACGCATTGAAGGAGTTGTTGCCGCTGCTTTCTGCCGGGGACACGCTGGTCGACGGCGCCAACGCCTATTACAAGGATTCGATGGCGCGCGCGCTCGAGCTGTCGCAGCGCGGGCTGCGCTACGTGGATGCCGGCGTCTCGGGTGGCGTGCACGGGCTCGAGCACGGCTACTGCCTGATGCTCGGCGGGACCCCGAAGTCGGTCGAGAATTTCGAGCCGTACGCGAGGATTCTCGCGCCGGCGCCGGACCGCGGCTGGCTGCACTGCGGACCGAGCGGCGCCGGCCATTTTGCCAAGATGATCCACAACGGCATCGAGTACGGGATGATGCAGGCGCTCGCCGAAGGCTTCGCCCTGCTCGGCGCGCGCCACGAATTCGGGTTCGATCTCGGGCGCCTCGCCGAGACCTGGCGCCACGGCAGCGTCGTCCGTTCCCGGCTCCTCGAGCTGTGCGCGGAAATCCTCGAGCGGGACGACGAATTGCAGGAGGTCGCGCCCGTGGTGGCCGATTCCGGCGAAGGGCGCTGGACCGCGCTGGAGTCGATCGAACTGGGCGTGCCGGCGCCCGTCATCACGATGGCGCTGATGTCGCGCTTCGCGAGCCAGGGGCGTGCCGACTATGCCCGCAGGCTGCTCGCGATGATGCGCGCCAAGTTCGGCGGCCACGCGGTGACGCGCATGTAATTCAGCGCGACGCAGAGCACATGATCGTCGTGGTGATGGGCGTCTCGGGAGCGGGAAAGACGACCATCGGACAGTTGCTCGCACTGCGGCTGGGATGCGAGTTCCTCGACGGCGACGACTGGCATCCGCCGGAGAACGTCGCCAAGATGGCCGCGGGCATTCCGCTCGAGGATTCCGACCGCTGGCCCTGGCTGGACCGTCTGAATCGGCTCTTGCGCGAGCGCAATTCGGCGGTCCTCGCCTGCTCGGCGCTCAAGCAGGCGTACCGCGAGCGGCTCGCCGCGAGCGTGGCGCGCTGCGAGTTCGTATACCTGCAAGGATCGTTCGACCTGATTCGCGAGCGGATCGCGGCGCGGCAACATCGCTACATGCCGGATTCGCTCCTCGCGTCGCAGTTCGCCGTGCTCGAGCCCCCGGCGCGTGCGATTGCGGTGGACGTGGCGCAGCCGCCCGAGCGCTGCGTCGACGCGATCAGCGCCGCGCTCGGACGAGCACGCGCAGCAGCAGATCGGGCCGGTCGGTGATGATGCCGTCCACCCCGGTCTCGATCAGCTGCCGCATGCGTTCTTCGTCGTTCACCGTCCAGACGTGCACTTTCAGGTTGCGCCCGCGCGCCGCCGCGACCAGCGCGGGGGAAGCGATGACTGCATCGCCGAGCCGATCCGGGATCTGCAAGGCCGCGGCGGCCGGGCTATACACGCCGGCGAGATTGGCGCGGGCCAGCCCGACGAAGATTCGCGCTTCACGCCCGCTCATCGAGGTCGCAACTTCCGGGCACGCGTGGCGAAATTCGCCGAGGAGGTCGTGGTTCACCGATGCGACAAGCACCTTCCGCGTCATCGCGAACTTGTGGATCAGTGCGCACAGCGACTGTGCCAGGGCAGGATCACCGGGCTTCATCTCGATATTCATGCGCATGGCCGGGAGTCGCGCGAACACCTCATCGAGGGACGCGACGCGGATCCCCTGGCCGCGGAACAGAAACGTGCGGCCGCCGTCGCCCGACCAGCGATAACCCGCATCAAGCTTCTGCAATTCGGCAAGCGTGAAGGAATCGACCGGCCCGTGGCCGTCGGTGGTGCGATCCACGGTCGGATCGTGCAGGCACACGATCGCGCCGTCGGCAGTGCGGCGAACGTCCGTCTCGAGGACGTCCGCGCCGATCTCCGCGGCGTGGGCAAAGGCGGCGAACGTGCTCTCGGGGCGGAGCCCGGCTCCGCCGCGATGGGCGATGACTTGCGGTCCGGGTTTCTCGCCTGCGAAGAAGGGATGATGCGCCGCCGGGCTTGCGGTAAGCGCCAGCACGCCGTACGCGCCGGCGGCGAGAACGATCAGAGACAGCACGAAGGACGTCCGGCGATGCATGCGGCTTGCGTCCTTCTCAAATTCCGCTCTTTGCCTCCTCGGCTGCATGTTCGACGAGCGGACACCCCGCCGGGCTCGCCGCCTTCTTCTTCGCGATGATCTCCGCCGAATACTTCTGCAGGTAATGCGCGATCGTCTCGACCCGGATCTTCACCGAGCCCGCCGGTTTGGTCGAGTCGAGATCCTGGAAGGAGAAGAACAGCGTCCCCGAACGCTCGACGATCTGCTGCACCGGCGAGTAGGTCGGCTGGTCCATGCCGCACTCGTAGCTCGACAGGCGCACCACGCACGCGATCCAGGGCATGCGCGCCGCGTACTTGGCGCCCCACAGGATCTCGTTGGTGTTCGCGCTGTAGGAAGACGGCCAGACGTCGGCGATGTCGAACGGTGACTTGACGTGGCCCGCTTCGATGTCCGGTCCGAACATCCAGCCGAGCAGATCCGGGTCGGTGGGCAGGTACTGCGTCCAGAGCACCGGGTAGCCGTAGGCCTGCAGGTCCACTTCGATTTCGTGGCCGATGCCCGGATCCATGTGGTAGGGCCGCGCAACGACCAGCAGGCAGGGCTTGTTCTCGCGCGCACACCATTCCAGGATCGCGCGACCCTTGGCGCGCAAACCGTCGTTGAAAGTATCGAGGGCGGAGAAGCCGGCCTGCACCGCGCGCCGGGTTTCCTCCAACGTGAGGCCCGGAATCACGTCCTTCATCACTTGGTACAGTTGCTTCGGCACCAGCGGCCGGTCGCCGAGCGAAACGAGCGGCGCCGCGTAGCGGATGCCATGCTCGGCAAACACGTCCTTCTCCTTGAGGAACCCGGCCTTGATGTTCTCGGGCGCCGCCATGACCCGCGGGCAGGCGAGCGAGGCGAGCACGTGGGAGCCGAGGTACGAGGGCAGCGAATAGATCATGGGCGAGAACAGGATGTCGATCTTCCTGTGCTTGTTGAGCTGCAACAGCTCGCCGTAGTGGCCGGAGACGCACTTGACCGGGTAGCAGCAGTCCACCGTCCCGCGGCCCTTGCCGAACTCGCGCGCTTGGTCTTCGGATGTATCGGAGGAGAACTCGATGTGGCGCGAGTCGATGCCGAGCGCATCGAAAAATCCGATCCAGAACTGGTGCGTGGACCAGATGTTGAGGACGCGCGGGATGCCGATGCGCAGCGCGGCGCGCGGCTTCTCCCCGGCCGATACCGCCTGCGCGCCGGACGCCTCGCGCCCGCCCTCAGGCCGGGATTTTGGCTCTGCGGAACGCGTGCGTGCGAACCAGTTCGGCCACGTTAGGATACGCATTTTTCGTCTCCTCCAGTTTCGCCTTCACTACCTTCATCTCGTTCACATCCTCGAGCAGCCCCTTGGGACAGGAGTTACCGCTGATGACGCGCTCCCAGCCCGCCGCGAGCGGCACCTTGCTCCAGGAGCGCCCCTTGCCGTCCGGCAGGCGCACGTCGATGAAGGTGCGCTTGCAGCTCACCGGGCACCACTTGCACGTGGTGTGCTCGTTGGTCGTGCTCGTGTACTCGAGCGCTTCGATCGTGTCGTAGCCGCGGAAGCGGCTCGGCGCGCCCTGCTTCAGCCACTCGCCCGCGCAGAGCGCGGCGCCGATCGCACCGGCTTCGCCGCAGTACGGATGCACCACGATCTCGGCGTTGGGGACCTTGTCGCGCACGAAATCCACCTGCGCCTTCACTACCGCCAGGTTGCGGTGCGTGCCGCCTTGCAGCACGAACTTGCGGCCAGCCGCCGCGAGATTCTGGAGTTGGCCCGCGTACACCCAGACGTTCAGCGGCAGCACGGCGGCGAGGGATGCCATGATCTCGTCCGCCGACCAGCCCTTTCTTTGCTGGTTGACGATGTCGGACTGCAGGAACACGCCGCAGCCCATTGCGAGCGCCGGGATCGCGCGCGCCTGGAACGCGCGCCCGGCGTACTCATCGAGCGGCACGTTGTAGCGCTCGGCGACCCCCTGCAGGAAGGCGCCGTTTCCCGAGGAGCACTGCGAGTTGAGCCGGAAGTCCGATACCGTGCCCTGGCGCAGGAGCATGATCTTCACGTCGCAGCCGCCGACGTCGCAGATCACATCCGCGTCGGGGAAGTAGTGCAGCGCCGCTGTCGCATGCGCCACGGTTTCCACGATCGCCACGTCGGCGCCGACGATGTCCCGCAGCAGGTCCTTGCCGTAGCCGGTGATGGCAAGCGCGCCGATCGTCTCGAACCCGGCGCCGCGCACTTGGCGCGTGAGCGCCTTCGCGTCTTCGATCGGATTGCCGTTCGACTGCGCGTAGCAACTGAAGAGCATCTCCAGCTCGCGTGACAGGACCACAGCCTTCGCAGTGGTGCTGCCGAAGTCGCAACCGACCAGCACCGGCTGTTTGCGCTGCGCTGCGCTTGGCGCCGCGTGTACGCAGGTCCGTTCCCCGCCGTAGCATTTGATGAATTCGCCGAAATCGGCCTCGTCCCCCATCAGCCCCTTGGCGCCGTCCTTCGCCTTGGCCTCCCACTGCCCCTTTTCGATCCACCACTGCAGCTTCTCGCGCCCGGCGTAGGCGCCCACGGACGCCTGCTCGCCGCCGCCGATCTCGATGCAGCCGAGGCACGCGTAGTACAGCGCCTCCGCCGGCACCTGGATCAGCGATTGCGGATCGACGCCATCGGGCAGCACGACCTTGCGTTCGGCCCAGAGCTTGTGCAGGTGGTGCTGCCACGTCTGCTGAAGCCCCTTGAAGAACAGGTTCGGCCCGCCCAGCAGCAGCACCTGCGGAAGCGGCGTGTTGCCCTTGGTGAGGGTGGCGAGGTTCTGGTGCACCACCGCCTCGAACAGGCTGGCGATGATCTCCTCGACCGGCACGCCCGATTTCACCAGCGTGTTCGAGTCGGCCTCGGCGAAAATGCCGCACTTGGAGCTGATCTTGTGCAGCGTGTATCCCTCGTAGCCCATCTGGGCCAGGCGCTCCGCCGGGATCTGGAGCTTGCGCGCGGTCTTCTCGATGAAGGTCCCGGTGCCGCCGCTGCAGGCGGATTGCATGTACACCTGTTTGCTCTTGCCCTCCCCGCTCGGCGTGAAAAACAGGGTCTTCATGTCCTCGCCGCCGATCTCGGAGACGAAGTTCACTTCCGGATGCAGCATTTCAACCGCCGCAGACACGGCGACGACTTCCTGGATGAACTTGCCGCCGACGAACGGCACCACGATCCCGGCGCCGGAGCCGGTGAGAAAGACGCGGTCGCGTCCCGGCGTGAGGCCGCATTCGGACTCCATCCGCTCCAGGAACGCGAGCACCATCTCGGCCTGCTTGGTGTTGTGGCGCTGGTAGTCCTGCCAGCGGACGGCTCCGTTCTCGGCCGCCACCGCCTTGACGGTGGTGGAACCGACATCGAGCCCGACGACCATCATCGCCGCCTCCCCGCCGCCACGTGCAGCGCGAGGTTTGCCGCGGTGCCGGCGACCCCGTAGCGCGGCAGGCGCCAGGTCGCGCGTCTCAGTTCGGGACTCTGCGCCGATGCGGCGCGCAGGTCATCGGCCGTCAGTCCGGTCTTCTCGAGCACCTGCTCGAACTCGCGCTGCGCGCGCTTCTTCGCCTCGGTGAGGATCATCTGGCAGCGCGAGAGCGCGTGCACTTCGGCGTCGCCCTTGATTTCGAGCGGCGCGTAGAGCATGTCGGGGTACTTGCCGAGCACCGCCGCCATCGCTCCAATGCTCATCGTGTTCGGCATGCAGGAGTACGGCGAGAGTTCGCAGGTCATGTGCGCCTTCTTGCGGTGGTAGGCCCACAGCGCCTTGCCGACCAGCATGTCGCCCTCGCCGCCGTTCAGCCGGCTGTGGTAGTAGGGCGAGGCGAGGCGGCGCAGCTCGTACTGGTCCGGCATTTCGCGCGGCACGCCGCCTATCGCGCGGCGCATGCGTCGGTGCGTCCAGTTGAGCAGCGCCTGCCCGGCACGCACGCCGCCGAGCTTCAGGCGCGCGCCGCGCTCGATCCCGATGTGGTCTTCGAACTCCTGTCCCGCGAGGCGCAGCAGGTAATCGAGCCAGATCGTGATCGCGGCGGGGTAGACCTCAGCGCCCTCCGATTCGAGCCAACGGTGGATGTTGTAGTTCGGCGCGCCTTCCACCGTCTGCAGGTAGAACTCCCCGGTGATCTTGACCACCGGCTTGACGCGCGTGCGGTCCACCTCGATGCGGTCGAACCGGTCGCGCACGTCGCGCATCGCTTTGACGAAGTAATCGGTGCCGAGATGCCAGAGGACCGGGGCCCATTTCTTTCCGCGGTACGGGCGCCGGCGAAAGACTTCGTACAGGTGCTCGACCGACTCGCGCGCCACGCACTCGGTCTCCCCCGGATTCACTTCGTACGGCCGGGTCTGGTATTCCATGTCCTGCAGGACGTCAGTCAGCACGATGGACCAGACAGCGCCGAGCGTGAACGGCATGTTGAGCTCGAGCCCGCCGCCCTCCTGCGCGCCCTGGTCGAGGTTTCCCTGGTCGAGCAGGAACAGGCGGAACGCGTCCAGGCCGGCATTGCGCAGCGCAAGCTCGTAGCTCTGGTGGTACTGGCCGAAGCGGCAGGCGCCGCACGAACCCGCAGTGACATAGATGAATTTTTTCGCCACCTCTGCAGCACCGATTCGCTGCGCTTCAGTGCGCAGGAAATTGGCGAGGTTGCCGGTGGTGAAGCTCGTCGGGCAGCACTGCCCGATGTCGGCCAGTTCCCGGCCCGTGAGCAGGTCCTCTCTGGTCGCCGTCGGCAGCACCTGTGCCCGGTAGCCGAGGTTTTCCATCGAGCCCTGGATCACGCGCTCCGCCCGCCAGTGCAGGCCGCCGAAGAGAATCGTTACCTCGTCGCGCTCGGCACGCGTGAACGGCCGCGGCTTGTAAGCGCGGTACGGCTCGGAGCCTAGCGGCACGTGGATCGCCGGTTTCGGCGCCCTCGCCCGGACGTCTTCGGGCATCTCCTCCTTGACCACGCGAACGTTCTGCAGTGACTTCCAGCGCGACGTGCCTGTAGCGTCGATTTGCATGGTCAACTCCTCATTTGAAGGAAGGCGGTGCTCAGCCAGGGGACGTAAGTGACGACAAGAACACCCGCGCAAAGCGCGACGAACAGCGGTGTGACAGCGCGGAACACTTCGACAATCGGCCTGCCGAACCGGTACGAGGCGAAGAACAGATTCATCCCGACCGGCGGCGTGAGGTACCCGAGCTCCATGTTGGCGAGGAAAACGATGCCGAGATGCACCGGGTGCACGCCGAACGCGAGTCCGATCGGCACGACGAGCGGCGCCAGCACGACGATCGCCGTGAAAATGTCCATCAGGCAGCCGGCGCCGAGCAGCAGGACGTTGAGCGCGAGCAGGAACACGAACGGGCTGTCGATGGCGTTCTTCACCCAGGCCACCAGCAGCTCGGGGATCTGCGCATCGACCAGATAGTTGGTCAAACCGAGCGCGACACCGAGTATCAGCAGGATGCCGCCCACGAGCAGGCCGCACTCGGCGATTACCCGGGGAACGTCGCGCACGAGACCGAGGTCCCGGTGCACGATCGCCGCGATCAGGAACGCGTACAGCGCAGTCAGCGCGGCTGCCTCGACCGGCGTCGCGAAGCCGGCGCCCAGGGAAACGAGCGGGACGACCGGCAGGCACAGCTCCCACTTCGCGGCAGCGAGCGCGGCGCGCGCCCGCGGGCGGTCGAAACGTCGCACCTCTCGCGTCCGTGCGGGCTGCCGCCAGATTCCCCATGCAAGGACAATTCCGGCCATCAGCATCGTGGGCAGCGCGCCGCCGAGGAACATGTCCTCGATGCTCACGCGCGCAACGATCGCGTACAGGATCAGCGGGAGCGCCGGCAGCAGAAGCACGCCGGGCAGACCTGCTGCAGTGACCAGTCCGAGCGCGTTTCTGTTCGCATAACCGGCACCGGCAAGCAACGGCATCACGAGCCCTCCCAGCGCAAGGATAGTCACACCCGAGGCTCCCGTGAAGCAAGTGAAAAACGTGCACGCCAGCACCGTGACGATCGCGGCACCGCCGCGGAACCGGCCGAACAGGGAATCAAACACCTCCACCAGGCGCCTCGGCGCGCCGCTCTCGGCGAGCAGATACCCGGCAAGCGTGAACATCGGAATTGCCGGCAGCGACGGATTGACCACGAGGCTGTAGTGGTTGACGGTGACCGAGGCAGCGGGAACGCCCTGCGCCAAGAGGAAAAACAGCGCCGCGCCGCCGATGGTGACAAAGATCGGCGCGCCGAGCACCGTCGCTGCGCCAAGCACCACGAGTGCAGGCATGAGCAGCTGGTCATGAGCCACGGGCGCGAGGCGAACCACAAAGACCATGGCAACTGCAAGGGCAGAAGCCGCGAAGCGCCCACCCCATGTCGAGGACGCGTGGGTGACGAGGCGCAATGCGATCAGCGCAAATCCGATCGGCAGCGGAAGCTCCGCCATCCAGACCGGAATTGCATAGGTGAGCGTGTTTCCCGTGGCGCGCTCGATCTGTACGAATTCCACGGCGGCAAGGAAGAGCAGCGCGGCGACGGCAGCCGATGTCGCGCCGCTTGCAAAGCGCGCGATGACCGCAACCCGGCCGCTGAAAAACCCGGCCACCGCGAGCGTGAGGAGTCGCTCCTCGCGCGCCGCGGCCGCCGCGCCGAGCATGCCGAGCGCGAGCGTGAGATTCTGCGTGAGCGCAGCCACGCCATCGATCCCGAAGCCGAGCGAGGCGCGCAGCGCCATCTCGGCGAGCGGGAGCGCCACGGTGGCCGCGAAGGCGAGCGCGAGCGCCGCATTCTCGATCGATCGGATGAGGTTCCTACCGCTCGCGCCATCGACCGGAGGGATCGCGGCCTGCATCGTGTGCGCACCGCTCGCGGGAATCATTTCCGGCTGCTCCGGTGCTCGGCAAGGATCGCCTGCACTCGATCGAAGGTTTCAGCCGGGACCATCGTGCCGCGAATATGCGGCCATGAGCGCTCGGCAAGCGCGCGCCACGCCTGCTCGGTCTCGGTTGTGAGAGGAAGCACTTTGAGGCCGCGCGCCTCCATCGCCTTGATGGACTCCTCGTCCTGGAACTCGCGCTGCGCACGCAGCGCCTCCGTGCCCTTGCGCGAGGCGGCAAGAACCGCGTCACGGGATACGGGATTCAGGGCGTCGAATGTCTGTGTGCGCACGACCGTAGCTCCGACGATCGGCACCCAGTTGACGCGCACCATGTGGCGGGCAATGCGGTCGAACTGGCCGATCATCGCCCACAGCGGCGCCACCGGGACGGTGTCGATCATGCCGGTCTCCAGAGCGGGGAGAATGTCGGAAAGCGGGATCGACACCGGCGTGTAGCCCTGCGATTTCATCACGCTCGCCTGTACGATGTCCCCCGACCAGGAGAAGATGCGCGCGCGCTTGTATTCCTCGGGATGGGTCATGCGCTCCTTGGCGAAGAACTGCACCCAGCCGCCTTCGCCCCAGATGAGCACGACGAAGCCCTTCGCCGCGAGCTTTGCCTCGAGTTCGGGCCGCAGTTGCTCGCGCACGTAATCGAGCTCCTCCCAGGAGCGGAACATCATCGGCATGTATTGCAGCGCCGCCACCGAGCGATCGATTTCCGAGAGGCCGACGACGGTCAGCATGGAGACATCGAGCTGGCCGACGCGCATGCGGCGCACCGTGTCGGCCTCGGTGCCCTGGATGCTGTCGGGGTAAACGATGTAGCGTGCCTGGGGGCCGCTCGTGCGCCGGTAGGCTTCCCCGATTTCCTGAAGCGCGCGGTGATACATCGAGTTCTTCGGCGCGATCGTCGCCATCTTGATCAGAGCGGGCTCGGCGCCGCGCGCCGCACCCGCGCAAAGGAGGAAGGCCAGCGCAAGCCAGCGCGTCGCATGCAAACTCAAGCTGGATTTCGGTTTCATGAACTCACTCCGGAAAGAATTCCTCGGCGCGCGCAAGCAGCCGGCGCGCGCGGCGCTGCATCACCAGGTTGACGAGGCGCCACTCGGGTTTCGCGCCCGGATCCACCGCCAGCGCCATCCTGAGAAGGGATTCGTATTCGCTCCGGTCGCGGCGGGCCACGGCGACCGACTCGGCGAGCGAGACATAGGGGCCCGCTTGGCGGCCGCCGCTGAGCTCGATCGCGCGCGCGAAATGCCTGCGTGCCCGGTCGATGGCGTCCGGTGCCGCGTTCGGACGATTCAATTCGTAGCCGATGAGAAAAGTACGCAGCGCGCCGTGGTCGAAGTCGGCGTCGAGCGACGCGGCGCGCTGGATCAGCGCTTCCACCGCGGGGAGCCCGGAAACGATGCGCGGATCGTCCTTGCCGAGCGAGATCGCCGCGGCCCATGCCAACCCGGTCCAATACAGGAGCGGCACCTCCGCGGCGGTCGTTCTCTCGAGTACGCCGGAGGGGTCGGTGCGCAGCTTCTGCGTCGCCTCGGGGCCCTGCAGGCCGAGGCCGCGCAGGCCGTAATCGCGGGCGCGGAGATAGAACCGTCGCGCGCGCTCGCGCTGCGCGTACGCGGCCGCCACGTCGCGATCTTCCGACTCCTCCGCCGGCACCTGGACATACACGTAGGCGTACTGCGTGAAGCCGCGCGCCGCCGCGAGCAGCAGGCCGCGATGGTCTGGAACCGCGGCGAGCAGCGATTCGATCGTCTTGAGTCCGAACGGGGTCGCCGCGCCGATGAATTCGACGTCCTCATCGGAGGCGTACACGTCGCCGCCGCTCACGAGCGCGTCGCCGATCGAGCGCGCTGCGTATTCCCGCACCGAACATCCGGTCGCGACAGCCGCCGCGCACAACAACACGATGAGCCGGCTTCGATTCATTCCCCCACCCCGTGACCGGTCAACTTCCGATGTGCACCTGGTACTTGGCGCCGTTGGAGAACACGCAAGTGCCAGCCCCCTGCTGCGGCGTGTGCATCTGATACTCGCAGCTCATGTAGCTGCCGCCGCTGCCGTACGCGCTTGCAACGCCACGCCGGGCATCGCCGTTCACGCGGGTCGCTTCGCCGGTCAGGGTTTCTCCCCGGTAGTTGAGCTGAAACCTGCCCTTCCCGGTCATCATGTTGGTCACGGTGCCGGTGATGACGCCGGTTTGCGTCGCGACGTCGTTGACTGGATAGAGCCGCGCATTGAGCACGGTCGGCAGCGGGCCGGAGGGCGCCGCGGGAATTCCCGACGCTCCGGTCAACGGGTAGGGAAGCACCGACCCCGGGGGCGGCGGATACGCATACGGCTGCCCGTTGGGCGCGACCGGCAGGATGTAACAGCCGGACAGCGAAAGCGCGGATACACCCAGCGCAGCGAGCAATTTTCTGGAGACGTTCATGATGTCCTCCTGGTCTGGTCAACCCGGGCCTTCGCCCTGGTGTCTCCATCATCGGCCCGGACCGGTTACACAGCGCCGATCAGCCGCTTACAGATCGCTTACCGATGCAGGCCTCTCGTTTGGAGCCCCTGATGGCGATGCAGTAAAGTGCCGGGACCACATGGGCGACCCCGCTTACCCCGACGCGCTTGCGCCGCAATACCGGCTGCATTGGTACCTGCTGGAACGCGTGCTCGGCCAGGGCGGCTTCGGCATCACCTACCTTGCCCGCGACACCAATCTCGACCAGCCCGTCGCCATCAAGGAATACCTGCCGGTGGAGGTCGCAACGCGGCGCGCCGACGCCACCGTCAGGGCGCGAACCGACGACCAGAGCGATCGCTATCGGTGGGGCCTTGACCGGTTCATCCGCGAGGCGCGCACGCTGGCGCGCTTCGACCATCCGAACATCGTGCGCGTGCACTCGGTGTTCGAGTTCAACAACACCGCATACATGGTGATGCGGTTCGAAGAGGGAGAAAATTTTGCCGCGCTGCTGGAGCGCCGTCGCACGATGCCTGAAGCCGATCTCATGCGCGTGCTGCTGCCCGTGCTCGACGGATTGGAGCTGGTCCACAACGCAGGCTTCATCCACCGCGACATCAAACCGGACAACCTCCATATCCGCGCCGACGGCAGCCCCGTGCTGCTCGATTTCGGCTCGGCGCGAACCGCGCTCGGACAGGCCCGGACGGTGACGATTCTTGTCGCGCCGGGCTACGCGCCGTTCGAACAGTACTACTCGAGCGGCGAAGACCAGGGACCGTGGACCGACCTCTACGGGCTCGCTGCCACGTGCTACCGCGCGATCGCCGGTATTCCTCCGATGGATGCGATCGCGCGCAGCAAAGGCATTCTCGGGAGCACGCGCGAAATCCTGGTGCCCGCAAGTGCGATCGGCAGCGGCCGCTATTCGGCGCGCCTGCTCAAGGCAATCGATCACGCGCTCGAATTCGCCGAAAAGGACCGGCCGCAGACGATCGCCGAATGGCGCGCAGAGCTCGCCGGAAACGGCGTGCCTGCGCACGCGGCGCCAGCGTCCGCCGCGATCGAGGTTGCACCCACGGTCCGGGCTCCATCACCGCCGACGGCAGATCGCGCAGGGCCGGGCCGCCGGTCAAGCACGAAGGGGCCGATTGTCTGGGCCGCAGCGGGTGCGGTCGTCGCGGCGATTGCGGTCGGGCTTTGGCTGCGGCCGGCAGCCGATGGGACACGGCTGGACGAGTTGGAGCGCCGCCTGGAGCAGCAGCGGCAGCGAGACGATGACGCAAGGAAACAGTCCGAGCAGGAGCGCGTGCGCCTGGCGAAGGAGCAGCAGCAACGGGATCAGGAGCGCGAGCGCCTGGCAAAGGCGCAGCAGCAACAGGATCAGGAGCGCAAGCGCGACGAAGAGCAGAAGTACGCCGAGCAGGAACACCAGCGCCTGGTGAAGGAAAAACAGAAAGGCGGGCCGGAGCGCAAGCTCGCCGCCGCGCCCCGGGCGCAGAAGCCGACGCCGGTCACGGAACCGTCGACCGCGCAACCGGCGCCTTCCGCACCGCCCGTGACTTCAGCGCCGTCGGCGGTCACAGCGTCGCCGCCCACGGCGGCTGTGGCACCGCCCGCGGCGGCCCCGGCGCCTCCCCCCGAGGCGACGAGCGCACCCAGGAAGGCGCCCGTACAGGCCGTTCCCAAGGACGAAGCGGAAGCATTCGCGTTTTATCGCAAGCTCGGATTGCAAGGCGATAGCGAAGCTCAGATCAAGGTCGGCGACCTGTATGCGAGCGGGCGCGGTGTACCGCAGAACAATAATCAGGCCTACTTCTGGTACGGCCTCGCCGTACGTTCGGGGAATGCGGCGGCAAAGATCAAGAAGGAACAGGTTGCAGCGAAGCTGCAACCCGCGGAGATCCGGCAGGCCGACATCCTGATCGATCGGCAGCGACGCCCGGCGCAGTAGGAACGGGCCGGGTAAAATCCGGCAGGTCCGGAAAGCACCGGCCGCGCAGTCCAGGGTTTGCAAGGGGAAACGCTTGGGTGATGTCGTGCGGGTCGTCGCAAGCGCAATGCGTTGCGCGAGTCTTTGCGCGCTATCCGCGCTGCTTGCCGCCGGATGCGCGACGCAGGACGAGGTTCGCGACGCGATCAGCGACGTCAATCGCGCCTTCCAGAAGGAGTACGAGGCGATCCTCGCCGAAAAGGGCGTTCGCACCTACAAGGTGCGGCGGGCCGACGCCTTCGTCGCGCTGCACGCCGCGCTCGCCCGCCTTGGAATGCGGATCATTGATCAGGATCCAGACGTCGGTACGCTGCACGTCGAGGCACCGGCACCGGCCCCGCTCAACGCGCAGGAGTGGCGCAAGGCCGCCGAAGGCGATCTGCCGAAGATGCGCGAAATCGCCCGCAAGCACGTGGGAATCGCTGCCGCGATGATCACGTTCGAGCCCGAAGGCCTGCTCGTCGTGATCCACGCAACCACCCTGGACGCTGGCGCAGGCACCGAGATCTCGCTCACCATGCGCATGCGCGAGGTCGCGCCGCCGAAATCGGGAATGCCCCGCCGCGAATACCCGCCGCCGACCGGCGTGCGCATCGGACTGGACAAGATCTGGGCGCAGCTCGAGCAGGAGTTGCGCGCCGCGCGCAAGATCCCCTGACGGGTCCGACCGCCTACGGCGTTCCAAGGCTCGCGTACACCGCCTGGGTTTCCGCAGAGGGCATGATCTTGAGCCTGGTCGAAAGGACGGTGCGCAACCGTTCGTAGGCTGCGCGCCCCTCACCGAGATCGCCGCTGCGCTGATAGCAAAGCATGAGATAGCGATACGGCGTCTCGAACAGATCGTCGGCCTCGATGAGCCGCAGGTAAAGGTCCGCCGCCGCCTCGGCCTGTTCGGCCTCCTCGCGTTGACGCGCGACCCGCGAGAGACACCGCAGGAGGCGTGCGCGAAACTGTTCCCGACAGGCGATATAGCCCGGCTGCTCGGACTCGTCCGGCAGGAAAGGACCGCGATACAGGGCAAGCGCCTCGTCGGCCAGGTTGGCGAGGAGCGGCGCCACGCGCTGCGCATTTGGCAGCCGCAAGGCGTCGTCGAGCTCGCGGAGCACGTGCTCCAGCGCCCAGGTATCCACCCACACGAGAGCAGGGTTGAGACCGAGGCGCGCGTCGCGAAGAATGACCGCGTCGTCGTCGCCGAACAGACGTCGAAGCCGGTGCAGCGTGGCAGTGAAGGACTTGTGGGCAAAATCGGCCTCGACGTGCGGCCATAGCGCATCGGCGAGCTGCTCTGCGCGCACATTTTCGCCGCCGAGCGCAACCAGTACCTTGAGCAGTTCGAGCGGGCGGCCCGGCCCCTTGCCGGAAAATTCCGCCGCAGCAGCCCCCTGCAGGAGATGAAGCCCGCCCAGAGTCCGGATCCGGAACGGCCACGGCCAGTCGCGCACTCGCAGCGGCGGCACGTGTGGCACGAGTTTCCGCCCGCGCACCAGTCCGCGCGCGAACTCGGGCTCGATTCGGTGGCGAAGCGCGAGCGCGCACAGATCGGCCACCTCGCGCGAGCGCCACCACAGCGCATGCTGGAAACCGTGCTCGCGGCCAAGAGCGAACGCTGTTTTCAGAGGATCGAGGGCAGCCGCCTCGTCATTCATTGCGAGCGCTGCGCCGGCGGCCGCAAGCTGCACCCAGAAACGAAGCGGTGCACTAGCCAGACGCTCGGCGAGCGCTTCGGCGCTGCGCAGCTGTGTCTCGCAGCCGCGACGGTCGTCCGCGTCCGCCAGCAACTGCGCCAGCGCGGTGCGCGCCAGGCACTCGAGCCACGGCATGCCGACCTCGACGGCCAGCCCGACCGCGGTCCTGGAGTCCCGGCAGGCACCGGCGGCATCTCCATCCAGCGCGGCAAGCCATCCGCGCAGATAGTGGTGAATCGCGCGTTCGCCACGGCGCACGCGCGCGCCGGCGGCGTCCAGCAGCTGCAGCTGGCTGCGTGCGCCATCCCGATCCCCCGCGCTGAGGGCCGCGGCCGCGGCGATCGCGTGCAGCCAGTCGTCGTAGCCGTGCAGGCCTTCCGAATCGGCCGCGGCCAGATTCTCGAATGCGGTGCCTCGCGCTGCCTCGTGCGCCCCTGAGACAAGCTGTTGCAGGGCCGCCGCGGTCCCGATCGCGACTGCGTCGCGCACCGGGATTCCAGGCGCTCGAGCCCGAATCATCTCGAGAGTCGTTCCTGCTGCCGCGAGGTCGCCGCGCAGGAGCGCGGCGGTCGCGCGGGCGAGCGCAACGCCTGCGCGCACTTCCGGCGCGTCCGCATGCGCCTCATCGCTCGCCGCCACTGCGCGCTCTGCACCTGCGAGCCAGCCGTCGAGTTCCGCGCTCCCCGGATCGCGCATCAGGGTCGCGCGAATGAGAGTGCTCAAAGCCCCCGCCTCCGTGTGCGCCGTGGCAGCGCCCGCGGCCTCCCTTAGCAGTGCGGCCAGCACGCTTGCCCAATGATCCAGCGGCGCAAGATCGTCGAGCTCGCAGATCGTCGCATCGATCACGCCGCACGCGCTCTGCAACATCCCGGGCCGGTCTCCGGCGCGCCTGAAACATTCGAAAGCCTGCTCGAAATTCCGGCGCGCGGCCCTTGGAGCCGACTGAGCGCGGCAGGCACCGAGGGAGAAGAGGAGCGTGGAATTCGCCGCCAACAGAGCGGGCGGTAACGATTCGAGCCAGATGGCCAGCGTTTCGCTGCGCCCCTGCTCGAGCATTGCGCTTGCCTCCTCCGCGGCAATCTGCGCCACCTCGGCCCATTTTCTGCATTCCATCAGCAGCGCAACGGCGTCGTCGGTGTGCCCTGCGCCACGCAGGAGCGCCGCGGCACGCTGAAGTTGATCGGCGCCCAGCGCTTCGGGCAGATCCTGCGCGGCGCGTCCGCGCAGGAAATCGCGCAACAGCGGATGCAGCTGAAAGATCCGTCCTTCGTCTGACTGGATTTCGTCCACGAAGTAGTGGTTGAGCGCAAGATTGAGCAGCAGGCGCGCCGCTTTTGCCTCCCCGGTGAGCTCCTGGGCCACGTCCGCGGTCATTCTCGGCAGACAGGCAATCCTGAGCAAAAACTGCTGTGTCTTCGGTTCGAAGCGATCGAAGATCTCGCCGGCGAGGTAATCGAAAATCACCTTCGGCGTCGCGTCGCCCGGCAGCTCGGCGATGCGGCCGGAGAGTTTGCTGTGCTCCAGCATGAGCACCACACCCGCTGCCCAGCCCTGGGTCCGCTTGTGAAGCTGCGGCACGGCATCCGCGGCAAGCGCGTAGCCGCGGAGCTTCGCGATCCCGGCCAGCTCTTCGACGTCGAGATGCAGGTCGTCCGAGCCCACACAGACCATTTCGCCGGTGACCCGCAACCGCGCAAACGATGCCGGAGCATCGCTGCGGCTGGTGACCATTACAAGGCAGTTTTTCGGGATCTGGCTGAACGCAGCCTCGAGCACCGCATGCAGCCCGCTCTCGAGAGGCACGGCGCGCAGGTTGTCCAGCACCAAAGCCAGGGGCGCTTTTGCTCGCGCAAAAAGCTGTCGGAAGAATCCGCGCGAGAACGAAGCGATGTCTGAGTCGTGCCGCAGAGCGAACGACGGCAGTTCACGCCCTCGTCCGCCCTCGAGCTTGCGCGCCGCGTGTCCGAGGTAGTGGAAAAACGTCGCAACGTCGGTGTCGTCCGGATCGACCTGATACCAGAGACAACGCAGGTGACGCGCCTCCACGTAGCTCGCTGCAAGCGAGGTCTTGCCCGACCCCGGTGGGCCCGAGATCCAGGCCACGGTGCGGCCGGTCGTTCCGTCGAGGCGCGCGAACAGCCGTTCCCGGGGCACGACGGCACCGATCGCCGGGCGCGTGGTCTTGGCAAATGCTACGCTGCGCTGACCCGTTTCAGCCTGCAAACGATCCCCCCTGGATCCAGGTTCCTGCCATGAATGGCCGGCGAGAGTTTAGACCAGGCGCATCGCTTACCCGGACCGAGCCCTCTACCAGTCGCGAAATCCGCCTCAACTGCCGATGTGCACCTTGTACTGGGCGCCGTTCGAGAGCGTGCAGGTGCCGGCACCCTGGCGCGGCGTATTCATCTGGTACTCGCAGCTCATGTAGGCGCCGCTCGGGCTGTAGGCGCTCGCGACCCCGCGGCGCGCATCCCCGTCCACACGGGTTGCTTCACCGCTGAGCGTTTCTCCCATGTAATTCAACTGGAAGCGGCCCTTGCCGTTCATCATGTTGGTGACCGTGCCGGTCACGACGCCGGTCTGCGTGGCAACGTCGTTCGAGGGATAGAGCCGCGCATGCAGCACGACGGGAAACTGCGGACTGGACTGCGCCCCGTACTGCGCGCCGCCCAGCGGAATCGCGCCGGGCGGAACGCCGGGCGGATAGACGAACAGGTGACCGTCCGCTCCGACGGGCACAGCGACGCAGGCGGAAAGCGTGATCGCGGCGGCTGAAAGCGCGGCTGCGACGGGTTTGAAAGTTTTCATCTGATCCTCCGTAAGGGTCGCAGGCTTCTGGTTGTTGCCTGCGAGCCCATGATCGGAGGTCCCGCCCGATGGACCGCTTACCGGTCGATTACAGATCGCTTACAGCCTGGGGGTTGCGAATATCCGCCGGGCGCGTTGATCTGGGCGCCAAGGGACTTTGCCGATAAACCTGCATGCGCTCAAATGCTCCAGTCTGCGTGGCCCAGCGGCGCCTCGTTCAGCACCTTCCGATGATGCCGCCAGCGCGGCAGGTGTCCTCGCGCTCGGTCCAGTCTCCGAGAGAGTCGTAGCCGAGCTGCTCGCGAAACAGCCGCAGCACGCGCTGCTGCGTCCTTTTCTCGATCTGACCGATGCTGCTCATCGCCCGACTCTCACCTTGTCCACAGCTCGGCGAGCGGTACGGCGAGAACTCGCCGGTCGCCGGTGGGGACGGTGCTTGCGCCCGCGTACAGGATCATGCCGCCCTGAAAGCCCTTGCCACACTGCTCGGCAAGGCGGCGCAGTCCGATGCCGTCTGCAGGCGTCACGGCCGCCGCGGCCTTCACTTCCACTCCCCACGTCCGACGTCCGCGCGAAATGACAAGGTCGACCTCCACCTGATCCTTGTCGCGATAGTGCCAGAAGCGCAGGTCCGGGTCGGTCCAGCCGGCTTGGGCGATGATCTGCTGGACGACGAAAGACTCCAGAAGATGGCCGAAGCGCTCGCGCCGGGTGTTCCAGTCCGCGGGATCGAGTTCCGCCAGCGTTGCCGCAAGGCCGCTGTCCAGCAAATGGATCTTGGGCGTCTTGATCAGCCGCTTGGCCTCGTTCCGGTGCCAGGCCGGCAGCCGCCGCACCAGGAACAACCGCTCCAGGATGCTCAGATACTGATCGATGGTTTCCCGCCGGATGCCGAGTTCGGCGCCGAGCGCCGACAGATTGAGCATGCCGGCGGAGCGCAACGCCAGCATTTCAAGAAGCCGGCCGAGTTCCGCGGCATCCCGCACTCGAGCAACATCCGCCACGTCCCCCTCCACGATGGTACGCAAATATTGACGGTGCCACCGTCTTGTTGAGCGGCGCGCGGTTTCATGCGCGTCCGCTCGAACTAAAGTTAGGCGGCCCGGCATACATCCGGATTCATGATCGATGCGGCAGGCCAACAGAAGACCCACGTTGGGAGGCGCCAGAAATAGGGACAGACCAAGCGTTCACCAGATAGGGAGATTTCCGTTCGCGCGCAATACATGAGGACTGTCGGTCGCCTCATCTCAGTCGTGAAAACCTCCGGCTCGACCCTGGAAAGTCTACACCGTATGCCACGTAGCAGATCGCCCCTACGACCGCCGCGATCGGCAGGACGTGCGGGTCGAATGACTGCACTGTCGGCGCGGCAGTTGGCCCGAGTGTCATCAGTACTGCCCCAACAATCACGAACGCAATCGCAAGCCACTGGTAGAGCCGCAGGCCTGCGATCACCAACGTCTGCGGCTCGCCTCGAAAATGTTCTTCGACGAACCGGCCGAGGCCGACAAGCACGAAGTAGGTACCGGCTATGAACTGGAGCGGAGCCGCGATTGCCCAGAGGCGGATGAGAACCAGACCGACGAGCATCATCCAGATCATCGAGTAGAGGGGTGTCGGGTGCACTGGCACACCACCCAATGAGCTCAAACGCACCACTCGCGACAACGGGTGCTCATACCGTATGCCAAGGAAGCGAGGTGCCTCGCGGCCGTGGCAGCACCCTTGCACCAAGCAACGCATCCGCCCGATCGCATGCGCGAAGCACGCGCCGATGCCGAATGACACGAAGAGGAGCCACGCGTCGGCGCCGACGACGCGGGCCCCGATCGCTACTACGATCACCAAGACCACCGCACCAAAGTAGCCATACGGCCGTAGTAGCTGCGGGGACCCTTCCACGAGCTGCGCCCACAGCGCGCTGCCGAGCGCCGCGGCCACCGTCATGGAGACAAGCCAGATGACGTTCTGGCTCCCGGCGAGCGCCCCGGCGACGATGAACCCAACCGTTGCGCCCACACCCGCGTGGATACCGTGGCTCATCAGGCGAACGGGGCCGATGGTGATTTCCCGCCACGAATTCGCAAGGCGCTCTGCTCCATCGCACACACGCCGCCAGATCGCCTCACGACGCACGACAAGCGCATATACCCCTAAACCCGCGATGACGTCCGCTGCGGCGTGCATTCCCGTCGTCACGCAGCTCGCTGCCTGCGCCGCAACGAACACCCACCAGAACCATCGCAGCCGTGGCCACCTCGATGCGTAGAGGCGCGCCGCAAGGCACGCCCACACGACGTGAAACGAGGGAAAGGCGGTCACCGGCTGGTCATCCTGCCGCTCCCAGGCCATGAGCATCTGCCACATTCCTTCGCCCGGCACTGGCTTTGCCTCGGCCACCAGAGGGAGCAGGAGGTAGAGCGGAATGATGATCGCGGTGGCCGAGATCCCTCCAAGCGCAAAGCGGCGAAGATCGCTGCTTCGTGATGCGGCGAGCGGCGCAAGAACCGCGAACGGGTACGTGGCCGCGTATATGGCCTCGGTCCAGGGGATGACTGGCAGCGACCGGTCCCACTCGAAATACGCCGATCGCGCGTCCGGCGGCACGCCGAGATACTCGATTCCCTCATACAGAACGAGCCACGGCAGAAGCACTTGCAGGTAGACCGCGGCACGCTCGAAGGCCGATGGCGGCGCGTCCGTCTCGCCGGGCAATCGCAGAAGAGGCGCCGGCGGGATTCCGTAGCGGCGATGCGTGAAGTCCCGCTCGAAACCGGCGACGAACGCGATCGCCGAGAGCGCGAGCACCGGCGACACGATCCACAGCCCCGACGCCGACCGCGTCGCGAGCGAGACGCCGGCTGCCGCGAGGACCGCGCCGAGATAGATGGGGTGCGCGATGATGCCGTAGACGCCGCGCGTGACGAGCCGTTCCGGCGGAAACGGACTCGCCGGCAGGCCGCCCCCGTGGACCCAAAGATCTCTTGTGGCCATCGCCATCAGCGCCAAGCCGGCCAGCGCCACCATCGCACCCGTTGCGATCGATCCGTACGCAGGAAGAGTGAGTACCGCCTCGAGGCAGATCGCCCACGCCACGAGCAGCGCCGGCAGCACTACCGAGAACAGCGCCGCGTACGCCACGCGCGCGCTCATCGCGTCACGCGCATGCGCTTCGCGTACAGCGCGAGCGCCGCCAGCAGGAACGCGGTGCCGTATGCGAGCCCGTACGCCGCCAATGGGCCGATGTGTTCGGACGTAAACGCCGACAGGTATGCGATCTGCGACGGGTAGTGCGCAGGCAGCGCTTCGATCAGCCACTTGCTCCGGGCGTTTTGGTAGTAGATGGGATTCTGCAGCCAGCCGGCGTCGATGTTGATAAGAACGAGGATGGCGAAGATCGACTCCAGCTCGCGCCGAAAGAGCGTGCCGACCAGCAGCCCGTAGCATCCGTAGACGAACGCGCCGACGATGATGCCGAGCAGGACGCCTGCGGGAAACCGCGGGTTCGTGAAGAGCTCGAGCGCGAACCACGTATAGAGCGCGGTGGCCGCGATGATCCCCAGTAGCGCCGCAAGGCGCGCGGTGATGAGTTCGGTGGCCCGGAACCCACAGAGCACGAGGCGACGGTTCGCGTCCAGCTGGCGCTGGATGAGGTTTGAGGCGAAGAACGCGCTGATGAGCCCGGTCGCCGCGATGCTGATGAACAGCAGCGACTGGCGCCGTTCCTCGACCAGCGTGACGCGTTCACCCGCCGCAGCGAGTATGACCGGCACGAGGTTGCTTCCTACGGTAACGAACACTGCAGCGAAGAAAACAGCGGGCACGAAGAGCGCAAGCACGAGCACGAGCCGCTTGCGTGTCAGTTCGCGCACGGTCATCGCGGCAGCCGTCACGACGTACACCACTCTCATTGCAGCACGCCTGCATGCAGCTCGAGGATTCGCGTGAAGCGATCACGGTCGTGAGCGATGTGCGAGACGATTACGATCGCCGTACCGGCATCGCGCAGCGCCTCGGCGTAGGTCCAGAAGCTGAGATATGTCTCCCAGTCGAACGCAAGGTACGGCTCGTCCAGGATGAGCACATCCGGCCGCTGAAGCAGCGCGAGCGACAGATGGAGCTTCTGCCGCGTGCCGCCGCTCAGCTCGCTTATGCGCTCATTCACGTCCTGAGCGTAGCGGAACCGCGCGAGCAGCTCGTCGCGCAGCGCGAGCCAATTGGTGTCGCTGGCGATTCCGTAAGCGCGTGCGAAATAAGTGAAATGCTCGGCCACCGTCAGATCGGGGAAGATCTGCGGCTCCTGATCGCAGTAGCCCAGCCGCCCGGTGAGGCACACGCGACCCGAGTCGGGCCGGAGGAGCCCGACGATGATGCGCAGCAAGGTGGTTTTCCCGGCGCCGTTCTCTCCTACGAGTCCGAGGATCTCGCCCGCGCGTGCGTCGAACGAGACCCCACGTAGTACGCTCCGCCTGCGGTACGACTTGGCGACATCGTTGACGGCGAGCGGCACTGCGGTCATCGAAACACCGCCACTTCGTGAATCGCGTAGCCGGTCTGCGCCGCTGCGTTTCCCTTCACAAGCGTTCCGGCGCTGCACCACTTGGTCTCGCGAAGCGCAAGGAGTGATTTCGGTACAACGGCTTTGAGAGGCGAAATCGTCGCAGCGATCTCAGCGAACGCCCGCGCGTGAAGTGTGCGGCGTTCGCCGAGCACGACCTCCACGCCTTCGGCGCATATGCTTTCGTCCGTCACTACGGCGGTGGGTGCCTTGATTCCGTCTACGAACACCCAGGCCTGCGGGGAATCGCCGCGCCAGTCAATCCACACCACGGAGCGGCTCACAGCCGCGTCGAGCCAGCGGCCCCAGCGAAGCTCGCGGATCGGCAGGCGCCACGGAGGCACGCTGATGAAGATGCGCTCGGCGTATCCGGAACCCTGCACGGGCGCGAATCCGCGCAGCTCCAACGAGACGACGGCGGCCGGCGCTTCGGCACGCCACTCCACGACGCCTGCATCGCAGTCGAGTAGCCGCTCCTCGATCGGTCGCTGCCGCGACTCGATGCCCACTACGCAGGCCAGCGCCGGCGCATACCAAGTGATCGTGTCGCCGGTCACCTCGGGCGGCGGTGCCGGCACGAGGCTTGATCGGCTGACAGGCGGTCGACCTGCCTCGTAGAGAGTGACGTTCTGCCAAGTTAAAGCGACACCACGCCACGCGAGCGATGCCCAATACCCGAAGACCGCGCGACCGTCGGCAGCCACGCAGTCGAAGTACCACTTCGTGAGCGTAAAAGGTGCGCGACCGTGCATGGCGTCATTGCTACGTTACGAGTCGCTGTTGCGCGCTCATCGCGAAACAGTTCGTGTCGATTCGGTCGGCGTTTCCATCGATCGAGACCTGCAGGCGCACGTCGCTGATGGTTTCGATGGCTTGGCCGGTCACCCTATCTCGCAGTGTGATCATCAATCAGTCTCGGTTCAAAGCGAGATGTGGGCGTCTAACATGTTGGTGACCGTCCGGTCCGACGGGCACAGCCACACATGCGGAAAGGGTGATCGCGGCGGCTGAAAGCGCGGCTGCGACGGGTTTGAAAGTTTTCATCTGATCCTCCGTTCGAGTTGCAGGTTTCGTGTGTTGCCTGCGAACCCATCATCGAAGGCCGGGCCTGATGGCCCGCTTACGGGTTGCTTACAGATGACTTACTGGTTCAAATGCCGGGAGGTGCATCGCGCCAAGCCGGGCGGCGCTTCAGTGTCCCCGCGCCACCCCTTCCCTTCTTGGATCCGCCCCACCCCGCCAGCCGCCCGGAACACTCTCGATCAAGTGCAGTCCACTGGTGAGGTCGATCGCGCTCACCTCGTGCCCGCGCTCGCGCAGCGCCGGCGCGAGCAACTCGTACACCGTGCCGCGCTCGATCTCGGTCGGGCCGTTGCGGCTGCCGAAGTTGGGGAGCGCCACAGCCGCCTGCGCTTCGAGCTTCCAGTCCAGCACCGCGACCAGCGCCTTTGCAACGTAGTTGATGATCGCGGGCCCGCCGGGCGACCCTGCAATGAGACGGAGATTACCTTTCGCGTCGAACACCAGCGTGGGCGCCATGCTGCTGCGCGGCCGCTTGCCGGGCTCGACGCGATTGGCGACCGGGCGGCCGTCGCGCTCGGGAACGAACGAGAAATCGGTGAGCTGGTTGTTGAGGAGGAAACCCCGCACCATGATGCGGCTGCCGAACGCGTCCTCGATCGTCGTGGTCAAGGCCACTGCATCACCGCGCCGGTCGACGATCGAGACGTGGCTGGTACCGGTGAATTCCGTTTCCGCCGCTTCGCCGAGCAATGAGGACGCCGCCCGCGGCATGCCGGGCTGTGCCTGCCCCATGGAGCGCTCGCCCATGAGCCGGGCGCGTTCGTCGAGGTAGGCAGCGTCGAGCAGGCCTACGATCGGCTGCGGTACGAACGCGGGATCGGCGATGTAGCGGGCGCGATCGGCGTAGGCCAGCCGGCCGGCCTCGGAAAAAAAGTGCACGGCGTCGGCGGAGTTGGGCGGCGCGCGCCTGAATTCGGTGCGCTCGAGGATTCCCAGGATCTGAAGCACCGTCACACCGCCAGCGCTCGGCGGTCCCATGCTGCAGATCCGGTGCCCGCGATACGGTCCGCACACCGGCTCACGTTCCAGCGCCACGTAATTTGCAAAGTCATTCAGTGCGAGGTCGCCGGGTTTCGCATGTGCGCGTACGGCGCGCACGATGTCTTCCGCGATTGCGCCTGAGTAGAACGCATCGGCGCCGAACCTGGCGATCGCGCGCAGCGTGGCCGCGTACTCGGTATTGACAATGCGCTCGCCGACGGGCCGTGCGCGATCACCCCCGCCGTAATACAGGCGGCGCGCGGATGGATCGTTGCGCAGCGCGCTCTCGCGCTCGAGCAGCCGATTGAGCCGTGGCGATGTGGGAAAACCGGATTCGGCGAGACGGATCGCCGGCTGAAAGAGCCGCGCCCAAGGCAACCGCCCATGGCGGCGATGCGCGAGTTCGAGCATGCGCAAGGCGCCCGGAACGCCGACCGAGCGGCCGCTCTCGATCCCCTTTTCCCGCGCCAGCGGCCGACCCGAGGCGTCCAGAAAGCGGTCCGGGCGCGCCGCCGCCGGCGCGGTCTCGCGACCGTCGTAGCTGCGCACGCGCCGTTCTGCTTTCGACCAGTGCAGCAGAAAGGCGCCGCCGCCGATTCCCGAGGATTGCGGCTCGACCAGCCCGAGCACCATTTGGACTGCGATCGCGGCGTCCACGGCGCTGCCGCCTGCGCGCAGGATTTCAACACCGGCTGCCACCGCGAGCGGATTCGCCGCCACCACCATGAAGCGGGCGGCGAGGACAGCCTGTTTCTCTACCCGCCCGATGGCTGTTTCGGGCTGCGGCTGCGCGAGCGGAGCCTGTGCCGGGACCGCCGGGGCCGCGAGCGCCAGCAGCAGTGCCGCTGAAATCGCGAAAGTGCGCATCTGTTTAATCTAGCTCAACTCTCGCCCCGGCCCCCTCACTAGCATGGCCACTGGAGGACAGCCAGGGAAACCGTGTTCCAGATACGCATTCATGGCCGCGGCGGCCAGGGCGTGGTGACCGCCGCGGAGATGCTCTCGATCGCGGCATTTCGCGAAGGCCGGCACGCACAAGCTTTCCCGAGTTTCGGCTCGGAACGTACCGGAGCGCCGGTGGTCGCCTATTGTCGCATCAACGACCGCGAGATCCGGCTGCGCGAGCCGATCCTGCAACCCGATGCGCTGATCATCCAGGACCCGACGCTGCTGCACCAGGTCGACGTGTTCGGCGGGCTGGCGAAGGACGGTTACATCCTGATCAACACCACGCGCACCTTCGACGCGCTCGGCGTGGGCGAATTCGTGCGCGACTTCGACGCCGGGCATCTGTGCACGGTGCCCGCAACGGAACTCGCGCTCAGGCACGTCGGCCGACCGGTGCCGAATGCCGCGCTGCTCGGCGGCTTTGCCGCCGCATCGGGCCGCATTTCGCTCGCGTCGGTCGCCGCTGCGATTCGGGAGACCTTCACCGGCAAGATCGCCGAGGGCAACGTGGCAGCCGCCACCGCAGCGTACGAACACGTGATGAAGAAAATCGGCGAGACGAGCCATGCTCAGGCAAATTGAGGGTTCGCGCGCGGTCGCCGAAGCCGTCGCGCTCTGCCGCCCCGAGGTGATCTGCGCATACCCCATTTCGCCGCAGACGCATATCGTCGAGGCGCTCGGCGAAATGGTGAAAGCGGGCGAGGTGCCGCGCTGCGAATTCATCAACGTGGAATCCGAATTCGCCGCCATGTCGGTCGCGATTGGCGCTTCGGCCGCCGGCGCGCGCGCCTACACGGCGACCGCGAGCCAGGGGCTGCTGTACATGGCGGAGGCGGTGTTCAACGCCTCCGGCCTCGGCCTGCCGATCGTGATGACGGTGGCCAACCGCGCGATCGGCGCGCCGATCAACATCTGGAACGACCACACCGATGCGATGAGCCAGCGCGATTGCGGCTGGCTCCAGCTGTTTGCGGAAAACAACCAGGAAGCGCTCGACCTCCATATCCAGGCGTTTCGCCTGGGCGAGGAACTGTCGCTGCCGGTCATGGTGTGCATGGATGGCTTCATCCTGACCCACGCCTTCGAGCGCGTGGACATGCCGTCGCAGGAGCAGGTGGATGCGTATCTGCCGCCGTTCGAACCCAGGCAAGTGCTCGATCCTGCGGACCCGGTGTCGATCGGCGCAATGGTCGGTCCTGAAGCGTTCATGGAGGTACGCTACCTCGCGCACGCAAAACAGATGCGCGCGCTCGAACTGATTCCGGGCTGGTGCGAGGAGTTCAGGCGCGCGTTCGGGCGCGACACCGGCGGGCTCGTGCACACGTACCGCTGCGAGGATGCCGACACGATCGTCGTGGCGCTCGGCTCGGTGCTGGGCACGGTCAAGGACACTGTGGACGAGATGCGAGAGCGCGGCGCGAAGATCGGCGTGCTGGGGATCACGTGCTTTCGCCCCTGGCCATCGGCCGCCGTGCGCTCGGCCCTGGCGCGCGCGACGCGGGTGATCGTGCTCGAGAAAAGCCTTGCGGTAGGGCTGGGCGGAATCGTGTCCACCAACGTGCGCACCTCGTACTCCGGCCGCCCGGATGCCGTGCATACCGTGATCGCGGGGCTTGGCGGGCGCTCGATCACGCGGGCGTCGCTCGCGCACGCGTTCGGCGAAGCGCTCGAAGGCCGGCTCGAGCCGCTGACGTTCCTCGACCTCGACCGCCCGCTCGTCGAGCGCGCGCTGGCGCGCGAGCGGGAAGTGCGGCGATCGGGCCCGCTCGCCGAGAATATCCTGCGCGATCTCAGGACAGTCGCTTCGCGCATCGGCTGAGACAGAAGCCATGCCCTTCCAACCAGTCAAGTTCTACCAGACGGGCACCTTCACGGTCGGCAACCGGCTGCTCGTACCCGAAGAGCGTTCGGTGCAGGCGAACATGCGGCGCACGAATTCGCTCAATTCCGGACATCGCGCGTGCCAGGGCTGCGGCGAAGCGCTCGGCGCGCGCTACGCGATCGATGCGGCGATGCACGCGACCGGCAACCGGCTGGTGGCCGCAAACGCGACCGGCTGCCTGGAGGTTTTCTCCACTCCCTATCCGGAGACTTCCTGGCAGATCCCGTGGATCCATTCGCTCTTCGGCAATGCGGCTGCGGTGGCAACCGGCATCGCCGCGGCGATGAAGGTGAAGGGCAAGGCGGACGTGCGCGTGATCGCGCAAGGCGGCGACGGCGGCACCGCCGACATCGGGTTCGGTTGCCTCTCGGGGATGTTCGAGCGCAACGACGATGTGCTGTATCTCTGCTACGACAACGAGGCGTACATGAACACCGGCGTGCAGCGCTCCTCGGCGACGCCGCCCGCGGCACGCACCGCGACCACGGCGGCGGTGGGCGACGAGCCGGGCAACGTGTTCGGACAAGGCAAATATCTGCCGGCGATCGCCATGGCGCACGGTATTCCGTATGTGGCGACCGCAACGGTCGCCGAGCTGCGCGACCTCGAGGCCAAGGTTCGCCGCGCGATGGAGATTCGCGGCGCGCGCTATATCCACATCTTCGTTCCCTGCCCGCTCGGCTGGGGGCACGCGTCGGAAGACACGATCCGCATCGCACGCCTGGCCAAGGAAACCGGCCTCTTTCCCGTATTCGAAGCCGAGCATGGCGAGGTGGCGAGCGTATCGAAGATTCGCCGCAAAGTCCCGGTCGAGGAGTACCTGCGGCCGCAGCGGCGCTTTGCGCATCTGTTCGCCAAGCCGCCGCGCGTGGAGGTCATTGCGCGCCTGCAGGAAATCGCGAACCGCAATATCCGCCGCTACGGGCTCCTCGATGCTTAAGCCGTTCGCCATCACGCTCGATCCGGGATCGAGCCTCGCCAATCACACCGGCACCTGGCGCACCATGCGCCCGGAGTACGTCGATCGCCTGCCGCCCTGCAACTTCGCCTGCCCGGCGGGCGAGAACATCCAGGGCTGGCTGTATCACGCCGAATCCGGCGACTACGAGAAGGCCTGGCGCCTGCTCACCGAGGACAACCCGCTGCCGGCGGTGATGGGCCGCGTCTGCTATCACCCGTGCGAGACTTCGTGCAACCGCGCAGGCCTCGATTCGACGGTCGGCATCAATTCGGTCGAGCGCTTCCTCGGCGACGAGGCGCTGCGCCGCGGCTGGATGTTTGAAAAACCCGCGAATCGAACCGGTAAGCGGGTACTGGTGGTAGGCGCAGGACCGTCGGGACTTTCGGCCGCCTATCACCTCGCACGCCTCGGTCATGGCGTCGCGATCCACGAAGCCGGATCGCTCGCCGGCGGCATGATGCGCTTCGGCATTCCGAAATACCGGCTGCCACGCGACGTGCTGGAAGCGGAAGTCGCGCGCATCCTCGACTTGGGCGTCGAGCTGAAGCTGAACGCCAAGGTTTCGAACATTCTCGATACGATGAAGGCGGGTCGCTTCGACGCCGCCTTTCTTGCCGCAGGCGCGCATATCGCGAAGCGCGCCTATATCCCGGCCGGCAGCGCGGCGCGCATGCTCGACGCAGTCTCGGTGCTGCGCAGCATGGAAGGCGAGGAAAAACCCCTGCTCGGCCGGCGCGTGGTCGTGTACGGGGGCGGCAATACTGCGATCGACATGGCGCGTACGGCAAAACGCCTCGGCGCGACCGAGTCGATCATCGTCTACCGCCGCACGCGCGAGCGGATGCCGGCGCACGATTTCGAGGTCGAGGAGGCGCTGCAGGAAGGCGTGCTGATCAAGTGGCTCTCGACCATCAAGCAGGCCGGCGAGACCTCGATCACCGTGGAAAAAATGGTACTCGATGCAACGGGAAGTCCGCAGCCGACCGGAGAGTACGAAATGCTCGCTGCGGATTCGGTGGTGCTCGCGCTCGGCCAGGACGTCGATCTGTCGCTGCTCGAGGGCGTGCCCGGGCTCGAAGTGCAGGACGGAGCGGTCAAGGTCGGCACCGACATGATGACCGGTTGCGCCGGAATATTCGCCGGCGGCGACATGGTGCCGGCAGAGCGCACCGTAACGGTCGCGGTCGGCCACGGCAAGAAGGCGGCACGCTGCATCGATGCGTGGCTGCGCGGCACGCGCTTCGCGCCGCCGTCCAGACACGAGGCCGCACCGTACGAGCGGCTCAATACCTGGTACTACTCGGATGCGCCGAAGACCGTCCTTCCGGTGCTCGACATCATCCGGCGGCAGTCGACGTTCGACGAAGTGGTGAGCGGCCTGGACGAGTCGAATGCGCTCTACGAGGCGCGCAGGTGCCTTTCCTGCGGCAACTGCTTCGAGTGCGACAACTGTTACGGCGTCTGCCCGGACAACGCTGTGATCAAGCTCGGGCCCGGAAAGCGTTTCAGATTCAACTATGACTATTGCAAAGGCTGCGGCATCTGCGTCGCGGAATGTCCTTGCGGCGCGATCCGCATGGTTCCTGAGGAGATCTGACGATGAATCCGGCCAGACCGATTCGCAGCAGCGAAGAGCTGCTGGCCCACGCGATCGGGATCGAGCGCGAGGCAGCGGCGCGCTACGCCGAGCTGGGCGAGCGCATGCGCGACCTGGGTAACGACGTGGTCGCCGAGCTGTTCCTGCGGCTGGCCGGGATGGAGCGGAAGCATGAACAGGAATTGGAGCTTCGTGCGCAGGGCCTCAACCTGCCGAAGATCGCTCCGGGCGAATACGCCTGGCTCGAGGACCATGCGCCTGAGACAGCGGCTCACAACCTGGTGCTGAGCCTGCTCACGCCTCACAGCGCGCTGAAGGTCGCGCTGGAGGCGGAAAAGCGGGCGCTGGCGTTTTTCGAGACTGCCCGCACACAAGCCCCGGATCCGAAACTCGCAGCGCTCGCGGCGCAAATGGCCGCCGAGGAAGGCGTCCACGTCGCGTGGGTGCAGAGCGCGATCCGCAGGACGCCCGATCCGGTGGTCGACTGGGCGGCGGTGTTCGGCTAGACGGAGCGGCCCGCGCGAGAGCGCTTCAACCACGTTTTGCCAACTGCATCCGGATCCGCAGCAGTTCGCGGCGGCGCTTCGCGCTCGTCCTGGGAAAGGCAAGCCTGAGTTCCTTGAGCGCGTCGACGATGATCCGGGAGATGATCAACCGGGCGTTGTCCTTGTCGTCGGCTGGAACCACGTACCAGGGGGCATGGCGCGTGCTGGTCGCGCTCAGGCAGTCCGCATAGGCTTTCATGTAATCCGTCCAATACTTTCTCTCCTCGATGTCGGCGAGACTGAATTTCCAGTTCTTCTCCGGCTCGTCGATACGCGCAAGAAAACGCCGGCGCTGCTCGTCCCTGGAAAGGTGGAGGAAGAACTTGATAATCCGAGTGCCATTGCGAAACAGATGCCTTTCCAGCCCGCGAATGGAACGGTACCGGTCCCGCCAGATCCTGCTCATGTCGAGCACCTCGTGCGGAATGCGCTCACTGCGCAGGATCTTCGGATGCACGCGGACGATCAATACTTCCTCGTAGTAGGAGCGATTGAAGATTCCGATCCGCCCACGCTCCGGCAGGCAACGGGTCGTTCTCCAGAGAAAATCGTGGTCGAGTTCCGAGTCGCTCGGATGCTTGAAACTGTAGACTTGGCAGCCCTGCGGATTCACGCCCGACATGACGTGCTTGATGACCCCGTCCTTGCCGGCCGCGTCCATGGCCTGGAGGATGAGCAGCAGCGAGTAACTGTCGTTGGCGTAGAGAAGATGCTGTTGCTCGGCAAGCTCGGCAATGTGCGTTTCAAGAAGCTTCTTGTAGTGGGCCTTGGACTTGTACGCGCGCTTCACCTCCGTGGGCCATTTCCCGAGGTCGACCTTTTTCCCTTCGCGTACGCGAAAATCGCGTGGCTCGATCTTCATCTCCGGCGCCCGATCAGTCTGCCCTTACCGTCCGATCTGCCGCCCATGCTCGCAGATAGGCAATTTTCTCCGCCATGACCACGGACAGAGGGCGGGTGCGTTGCAGCTCCGCAAGAAGATGGCCAGTTCCCACAACCTCGCCCTGCGCGTGCGCGGCGTACAGCGATGCGACGACAGCCTGCTCGATCTCCGCACCGGAAAAACCGTTTGATGCCTTGACCAGCGTCTGAAGATCGAATTTTGCCGGATCTTGTCGTCTCCGCCGCAAATGGATCTTCAGGATTTCCTCGCGCCCCGGGTCGTCGGGCAGATCGACAAAGAAAATCTCGTCGAGACGCCCCTTGCGCACCAATTCCGGGGGCAGCGCCGCGATGTCATTGGAAGTGGCGACAATAAAGACTCGGGTTGTGCGCTCCGCCATCCAAGTCAGCAGCGCACCAAGGATGCGGCGTGATTCGCCGCCATCGGCATCGTTATTGCTGGTCGCGACGCCTTTCTCGATCTCGTCCATCCATAACACGCAGGGCGCCATTGCGTCGGACGCCTTCAACGCCTCGCGCAGATTGCGTTCGGTTTCGCCGAGGAACTTGTTGTACAGCGCGCCGAAGTCGAGGCGCATCAGCGGCACGGCCCACGCGCCCGCCGTCGCCTTCGCAGCCAGGCTCTTGCCGCACCCCTGCACGCCCAGCAACATGATGCCCTTCGGAACATCGAGTCCCAGCGCCATCGCGTCGCCGACAAATGCGTCGCGTCTCTGCTCCAGCCAGTGCTTCAGGCTACGCAGTCCGGCGACATCGGCGAAGCGCGCGGTGTCGATTTCGAAGCTCAGCACGCTGTTCTGCGCGAGCAGATCGTGCTTGCGGCTCACCAGCCGGTCGACGTCGGCCATGGTCAGCGCGCCGTCATCGGCAATCGCCTGGCGCACCAGGCGCCGCACGTCCTCGGCGCAAAGACCGGCCAGATGCGTCAACATCGCGTCAAACGCCTCGCGCTCGCCCTTGACCGCAGCGCCCGCATGCGCCGTCTCCCAAGCGTGCACTTCGTCCTTGATGATGACCTTGATGACATCCTGGTCAGGAAGCGACAGCTGAAACCGTACCGTCAGCTTTTCCAGCTCCGGCGGCACGGGCACGCTGTAGCTGACGAAAATGACGGTGCGGGAGTTCGCCTCGTATTCGAGCGCGATCTTCTTCAGCAGGCGGACGTTGACCGGGTTGGCGAGATACGGGTGGAAGTCGAGCAGCACGTAGATGCCCGCCGGCCCGGTCGCGTCGATCTGGCGCAGCGCCTGGGTCGGATCGAGGCTCGGCGATCCGCCGCCGGACTGGCAGCCGCGCAGGCCTTCGGCCGCCGACCACATGAACAACTGCTGACTGTGCCCGCGCGCAATGCGCTGCAGCAGTTGCAGCACGCGGTTCTCCTCCTGGCTTTCAATCGCAATGAGAGGAAAGCGCGAGGCGATCATCACCTCCAGATCGCGCTGGTCGTTCATGAATTCACTGCGTATCCTCGTCCGGCTTCGTCACACGGCCCGACTCCTTCGTCGCGAGCGTCTGAAACGAATCCGGGTGCTTCAGGTTGAACTGCGTCACGTGCTGCAAGTGCTCCGGATTGAACCCGACCTGGCGGATCTCGTCGATGAGTTCCAGGAACTCCTTGCTATTCTTGACTTTGGTGGAGTTCACCGCGCTCGGCAGGTGATAGTCGGCCACTATGCGCGAGCCGCGCTTTACAGCCGGACCGTTCCCGCGATCGTCGGTGTAATACTGCGACAGCACCAGCACGCGCGTGCCCAGATATACCGCCTCTTCCATGTCGTGGGTGACGAAGAAGATGCTCATGCGGTGCTCATCCCACAGCTCGAGCAGGAACACCTGCATGGTCTCGCGCGTTTCCGGGTCGAGCGCACCGAAGGGCTCGTCCATCATGAGGATCTTCGGATTGGTGATCAGGGCCTGGGCGATCGCCACGCGCTGCTGCATGCCGCCCGAGAGCTCGTGTGGATACTTCTGCGCATGTTCGGCCAACCTCACCCGCTCCAGATACTTCATCGCCTCGTCGCGAAACTCCGCGCGCCGCTGCACCCGTTCGAATAACCCGATGCGAAGATTTCTTCCCAGCATGACGTTCTCGACGACCGTCAGATGAGGGTACAAGGAATAGCGCTGGTAGACGATCCCCCGGTCGGTCCCCGGAGCGGTGACCTCGGCCCCATCGATGAAGATCTCGCCCGATGTAGGCGTCTCCTCGCCCAGGATCAGGCGAAAAAGCGTCGACTTGCCGCAGCCGCTCGGCCCGACGACCGAGCAAAACGTTCCGGGGCTCGCCGCAAGGTCCACATCATCGAGGACAATCTTCTGCCCGTAGTACTTGTAAAGGTCCTCGATGTGCAGCAGGTTGGGGGGCGCGCTTGCCATCGCTACGCCTGCGGTGCGAGATACCAGCCGTAACGCCTGGTAACCAGCAAACGCAGCAGCGAATCCATCAGAAAGCCCAGCAGAATGATCCACAGGACGTACGGCAGAATCACGTCCATCGCCAGGTATCGACGTACCAGGAAAATTCGATAGCCGAGTCCCTCGGTCGCTGCGATCGCCTCGGCTGCAATGAGGAAAAGCCAGGCCGCGCCGAGCGAAAGCCGGATGTCATCGAGCAGCCGCGGCATTACTTGCGGCATGACAATGCGGTAGATGATCGAAAATCGGGATGCCCCCAGCGTAATCGCCTTGGTGATCTGCTCGCGCGGGATCTTCTCCACGGTGAGCAGGATGTCGCGCGCGATTACCGGAAAGACGCCCAGAAATATCAGCGTGACCTTGGCAAGCTCGTCTACGCCCAAGCTGACGAACAGGATCGGCAGCACCGCGAGGGGCGGCACCATGGAAAGGAACGTGAGGAAACTCGAAAACAGCGTCTTGAATCGCGGCCGCAACCCCATGTTCAGGCCCAGAAGCAAGCCAAACGAGGCGGCGATTCCTACGCCCAGGCCGATGCGCCGCAGGCTCGCCCAGGTGTCTTCCCACAGCAGGTACTCGCCGCTCTGCGGGTCCGGCGTGAATGCCATGCGGCTTACCGCCTCGCCCATTTTGGCGAGGCCCGGCAATATCTTGTCGTCCGGATTGTCCGCGAGCCGCAGGTAGGACGCGATCAGATAGGTGGCGACGACCAGCACATAGGGGATCAGCGCCAGAGACAGCCGGCGGCCATTTCCGGTGCGGTTCAATCGAGCAGTCTCCGGCACTCGTGGACCTCGGGGTAGCGCTTCTTCTCGATCGCGTAGTAAGCCCTCAACAGGCTGGACTCGATCCCCATCGCGTCCCGCACTTTCCCGATCGGCAGATCAATATAGGACGGGTAATCGGCCTCGCACAGCGATGAGCATTCGGATATGAATCCGAGCCTGACCGCGTCTTTGAAAACGCGGAAGTCGTCATCGGTGAAGCGGTACGCGCGCGGGTACAGGTGCCTTGCGAAGAGACCGTAGAGGAATTCCTCGGTAGTGCTGACCTTGCCGGTACTCCCCATGCTGAAGCCGATCACGAAGGCTTCGTCCTTGGGCAAGAGCCCGCGTCCCAGGATGATATGAATGTAGTCGTGCGTCTCGAGGCTCGTGGCGCCGTGAAATACGTCCACCAGCGGCAGGTCGAACTGCGGGTTCTCCACAAATCGCACGATGTACGGAATGTCGTTTTGCTTCAGGCCGATCGCCTTGAGCGATGTGGAGCATTCGCGCAGCGTTCTGTCGGCGCACGACAGCGGCACGAACCAGTCGCGAATCTTTCGGTCCGTGTCCATATCGCTCGCCGGCCCACCGCGACCCGTACTGATGCGAGCCCGTTACAGCTTGCCGTCCGCCGCCATCTTCATGTAGCTGGCGTTGAACCGGAGCTTCACGTTCTTGCTGTCGCCCAGCACCGTGCCGTCGGGAAACTGGATGCCGACGAAATCCTTCGACTTTGCGCCCTTGCCGAACAGGCCCTTGCCAAAGGTGAAACTGCGGATCTGGTCCATGGTTTTCTTCACGTCCGGGCCCGCGGCGAAGGCGGCGGCGTCCGCCGCCTTGTAGAACATCGCGGTGGTGGCGAGCTGCGCCCGGAACTCCGGCACGGTGCCGCCGGAGAATTTCGCCATATACTCGATGGCGGCGTCGGCGGGCTTGCCCTTGTCGGACATGATCTTCATCACCTCGTACCACGCCCCGGTCAGGGCTTTTCTGAGCGTATCCGGCGCGCTGCTGCGCACGACCATGAGGTCCATGATCTCTCCGGGGATCTGCGAGGAGTCGAACACCATCTTCGCGCCTTTGACGTTGCGCACCTGCTGCAGCGGGGGATTCCAAGTCACCACGGCGCCGTTCTTGTCGGTAGTGAAAATCGACGCAATGTCGGAGTCGCTGGTATTGACGGTCTTGATCTCGCGCTCCTTCATGCCGTTCATCTCCAGCGCACGCGCCAGCATGTAGTGCGACACCGTGAACGCAACCAGCTTCACGCTGCGCCCCTTCAGGTCCTTCACGCTGCTGCCGTTCTTCAACACGATGCCGTCGTTGCCGTTGGAGAAATCCCCGACGATGATCACAGTGGTATCGACTCCGCCCACGGCGGGGATCGTCAGGGCGTCCATGTTGGTCATGGCGCAGGCATCAAACTTGCCCCCGGTATACAGATTGATCGACTCGACATAGTCGTTGATCAGCGTCAACTCGATCTCGATGCCGTACTTTGCCGCCCACTTCTGCAGAATCCCGGCGTTCTGGGCGTAGGCCCAGGGCTCCCACCCCGTGTAATGCGACCAGGCCACCCGGAATTTGTCCGCCGCGGCCGCCGTAATGCTCCACAACGCGAACGACAGGAACAGCGCTAGCGATTTCTTCATGGCTTTCTCCTCGGTCCGCTACTTGATTTCCTGATTGAAGGTCCCGGCCACCCTCTTGGCGTTTTCGATGTTGGCGATCGACTTGCCCGCTTCCGCGCTCAGCTTGTCCAGCTCGACGATCGCCTGCGCCATCCGGGGCAGCGCCTCCTGGCGGAACTTCGCGACGTCCTCGAGCGCGGCGCGGATGTCGGCGAACGCAGTCTTGAGGGTCTCGATGTTGAGTTGCGTGCCGGCCGCCATCTTGTGGATTTCGGCGCCCTGCGTGCGGAGGTTCTTCGCGGTCTCCGCGATCAGCTTGTCGGTCGTCTCGTTCACCGCCTGGACCTTGCTCAACACGATCTTCTGATTGGCAAGGGCGAGCGCGAGCGTCACTGCCACCTGCAGCGCGCTGACCGTAACATTCACGGCGCGGTCCACGCCGCGCGCCAATTCGACGTTGTTGCGGATGATCATTTCGATCGCGAGGATGCCCTGCTGGTTGACCACGAGCTGCTGCTGCAGATCCTGGATGCGCTGGCGCAGCGGAAACAGCCACTCGGTCTGCACGAACGTCTGCCGGGGATCGCCCGGAGTCAGTTCCCGTTCGATCTTGGCGCTCAGCTTCTGGTCGATGAGCTCGCCGAGCTTGATCGCCTTTCCCAGCTTCTCGTTCAGCAGCCGCATCGCATTCTGATCGTCGTCGAGCGTAACGTTGTCGCGCATCAGCTGCTCACGGCCCATCTTGAGCGAGCGGATGATCGCGTCCATCATCGTCGAGGCACTTTCGTAGCGGCTGAAGTAGCGCTTGAGCGGCGTCCCGACGAGCGGCAGCAGCCCCATCGACCGCGTCAGCCATCCGGGCTCAAAATCGAATTTCCCCGGGTCCAGCTCTTCCACGGTCACCTTCAGGTCGACGAGCGCGTTCGCCACCTCGCCGCCTTCGTTCGTGCTCTTGTAGAGCTTGGCCACCGGCTGCTTCAGCATCAGGCTGCGGCGCGCTGATTCGCGCTGCAGCTCGAGTCCCATGGACTGGATCACCTGCTTGTTGTGGCTCTGGGTCTGGACGTCCTTGGGATCTGCCGTCAGCAATCGAGTAACGACGCTGTCGGCCTGGCCCGCAAGCGCCGGATCGGCAGGCGCCGGTGCGGTCGTCTCCACGTTGCTCAGCCAGGACATCACGTTCTCGAGCTTGTCGGACTGGACGGGTTGCGCGGCGGGCACGGTTTCGGTTGCCATTTTTCCTCCCCTCAACTGGGCGCTGACGAATAATCGCGTGCTCGTCTTGCGATCTGCTGCAAGTCGTTCATCGCGGTCTCCATGTTCACGTCGGACTGCTGCGAGCCCGTCTTCATCTCTCCGATGGCGGCCAGCGCGAGGTCGAGCTGCGCCAGTGCCTGCTCGTTCTGTGCGAGCCAGGCATCCACCTTCTTGAGATGGTTGCCGCGCAGGTCGAGCTGCTGATTCAGGCTCGCGAGCTCCTGGCTCCTTTGCGCCGACTGATCGCCGCTTTTCAGGGCTTCGATGCGCTGGCGGATATATTTTTCGTCGACCGTTTCCACGCTCCGAAGCGACAGCACGATCTGCCGCAGGTTGTCGATCCCCGAAAGATATACCTGTTCGGCGATGCCGAGAAACCGGCCATAGGTAATTTCTTCCTTGCCGAGCTTGTCGCCAAGTACTTCCTCGAAAGCCTTCATCTTCTCGGCGAAACGCTGGAACTGGCTGCGTCCTTCCCGCGCGCCGGTTTCCTTCAAATCCTTCTCCAGATGCCCAACAACGTCGGCGCGATATTTGACCAGGGTCTGGTGGGCGGATTCGAGGTAGCGGGAGGCGAAATGCTCCCGCCGGAGCAGGAAATTCACGCTGAGGCTGACGATCGCTACGCCGCCGCCGATCGCCGCGCCTGTGATCAATGCCGGAGACGCAGCGACCAGAGCCGCCCCCAGCCCTCCGAGCACGGCCGCAGCCGCCGGATAGACGACGGTCGGGTGCTGCAGCGAGGCGCTCAGCACGGCCCAGTCGATGGCGCGCTTGGATAGATCAGGCAGTTCCAGCGGCATGGGAAGATGCATGCCGACGCACTCAAAGCACCTCGGCGACCAGGGACAACTCGACACGCGGCAACCGGTATCCGTATGCACGCTCGGACTCGTCAGGGAGCTGCGGCAATGGCTTGGCCGATCCGAATCCGACAATGCGCAGCCGGTTGGGGTCCACGTTGTAAGTCACCTCCAGGTAACGCGCCACGGAATCCGCGCGCTCCTGCGACAGTTTCTTGTTTTCTTCCGGATCGCCCTTCAATCCGGTATGTCCCTTCACGATCACGCGGAAATTGGGGTAGTGCTTGAGGTTTTCCATCGCCTTGTCGAGTTCCTGCTTCCCTTCCAGGCCCAATTCCGCGGTGCCGCTCTGGAACACGACCGGCAGCGTCTTCAAGGTGCCAACCTCCTTGAGCGCACCCCACTCGGTTTCGCTCAACGGCTTGAATTGCCGCTGCAGCGATTGCGCCGGGCCGGTGTCCGCAGCCGGTCCCCCGGTGACGGATTTCACGTAGATTGCGGACAGGAACTGGCGATTGATGATGCGGTACGGATCCTGATCCGGAATCGGGTTGTCCTTGAAATCCCCGCTCTCGAGCTGGATCTTCACAGTCGACTGGATTGCGTCCACCAGCCCGTCGGTCCCGCCCGCGCCACCCAGCCAGGACTGAACATTTTCGCTAAGACCGACCCAGGCAACGCCGTTGAGGAGCGTCTTCACCTTGTCATGGGGGATGCGCGTCGCCTCGACCACGTCCAATTCCAGGCGCAGCGGGTTCTCGCGATAGATCTTCGCCACCTCGAAGTAAGCCGAGAGCAGACTGGCCACCGCGTCCGGTCTCTCCTGCGAGAATTTCCGGCTGACGAGCAGCACATCGACAATGAGCTTGTTGGTGTTCTCGCTGCCGAGCAGCTTCACGATTCCCCCGTTCGCGAGCGCCCGCGTCACATCGGGCTCCCACAGGACGGCGACGTCGGCCTTTTTGGCCAGAAGCTTGTCGAGCGCATCCTGAGATCCGGTCGCCTCGATCCGCCACGCGCCCTTCCGCTGGCGCAGCGCAGCGACGTCGAAATGCACCGCCATTGCTTTCAGCAGATGTTCGCTCGGCGAGTTCGGTGTGAAAGCGACCTTGAGGTCGGATCGTTTCTTCAACTCATCGACCGTGGCGGCACGGTCCTTCCAGGCGACGATCGCGTCCCCGCCCTTGGACTCGTCAATTACGGCGATGATGGTCGCGGGAAAACCTTTGGGCGAGCCGTTCAGGACGTATGCGTCGACCGTTGCCACGGCAAGTTGAAGCTCACCGTCCTTCAGGCGCTGCATCCGTCCTGCGTAGTCGGCCTTGTCATCCTGGCATTGCACCAGGTAGCCATCGGCGCGCAGGCGCTTCTTCAGGTCCGCGGAGCACAACACGAAATAGCCGATCCAGTTGTCCACGCCGATCACCATCTTGGCCTTGGTGTCGCGCGCATCCGACGTTTCAAGCTGCAGCCGTTCCTGGACCACCGGCCAGGCGAACTTGAACCCCACGATGCCGACGATGCCAAGCGCGAGTATCGCAATGGCACTCTTCGCGTGGACGTTCATTGGCGCGATGATTGTTTCTTGTTGCGCGGTTTATTTGAACTTAGTTACCGCGAACTTGGGCGCCTCGGCGAGCACATCGGCGAGCCCCTGACGCAACGCACCGGGATTGTCCGCGGCTTTGTACATCGTCCGGCCCGGCTGGTTGAGCGAATGATTGTTGCCGATGCAGAAGCCGATGGTCGACAGGACAATCGGCGATTCCTTCAATAGGGTGTTGACCGCCAGCGTCGGGTCCTGGCCGGGATTCGCCTCGCCGTCGGTAACGATCACGAGATGGTATTCGCCGTATCCCAGCTGCTTCCTGCCCTGCTCCAGCAGCTTGCCGTACGCCAAGCTCACCGAGTCGCGCAGCGGCGTGCCGCCGCTCGCGCGGACCTGATTTACCAGCCCGATGAATTTCTCGCGGTTGCCCAGGTCAAGCGGAAGCCACTCCTTCACGCCCTTATCGTCGAATACCTGCAAGCCGAGATTGGCATCCGCCGGCACCGAATCGGCGAACGCGGCGAGCGCGGCCCTGGCGGCCTCCATCTTGCTCTGATCTCCGGAGCAGGCGTGGTCCTTCATGCTCCCCGAGCCGTCGAGCACGACGTAATAGTTCTTTGCAAAGAGGTCCTTCGATACCGCAGTCGCCTGATCGGTCGCGGGCGGCCAGGGCGGCGTCAATGTTCTCTCCGACACCGGGCCCTCTTGCAGCTTTGCACCCGCTGACTTCGCAGGTGCCGTGCTGTTTTGACCCTTGTTTAATTCACCCACAATGACGGCGGCAACGACGGCGACTATTGCAACCAGCACGAGAGACTTTTTGACTTGCATGGATCGCACCTAAAGCGGCTTGAACGCCGACGCTTCAGCCTCGATCTGGATGATGCGGAATTCGACGCGCATGTTATTGTGCCATTCCTGCTCGGTCTTGGGTGCGCACGGATCGCCCCCGCACATCCCGCTCCTGGGCTGCGTGATGCCTTGGCCCACGACCGCGAATTGCGAAGGATCCAAAGAGATTCCCTTCTCCTTCGCATAAGCGATGATGCTGTCGCGGACTGCAATGGCGCGTGACAGGCTCAGGTTCTTCGCCGATTGCTGCGTTCGCCCCAAGACCACGGCGGGCGCACCGTCGCGTTTGGCCTGAAGGTAGGCCATCGGGTCGCTATGGCCTTCAACGGTGATGATGGCCCCTCCGTACGTGGCGGCCAAACCGGCCACGCGCTTGAAAGCGTCGCTGTACAAGTCCGCCGGAAACTTGTCCTGGTTCGGCTTGAAGAACACTTCGAAGGAAAACAGCTCGCCTTCGCCGAGGCGTCCCTGCTGCTGCTTGCGCGCCACGATGGTGGCAACTTTTTCCGAATCGAATCGTTGCGCCTCGGGACCCGGCGCGGCAGCCGCCCCGCCTGACAACCGCTTGTAATCCCATTTCGGATCCTCCAGGCTGGCCGCGCGCGCCATGAGACCGATCACCGTGAACGCCCCCTGGATTTCCTTGTTCAGCTGCGCAAAGCTGCGCGGGTAATCCGCTTTGGCAAAAAAATTGAAGTTGCCGGTCAGCCCGGCAAAGTCCGCGTCGTGATACATGCCTTCGGCGTCGCTGATCGCCTGCGGGCTGTCGAGCAGGATTTGCGCCGCACCGGTCATGGTCTGCTTGTATTCTGCCGCGCGTGCAGATTTGGCTGCGACAAGCTGACGGAGTCCCTCCTCGCCCTGGAGCAACCCGCGCACGAAGTTTTCCACGTCGCGGCGGTTGCTCTGCAGATAGTCCGCGCGCACCGCGTAGACATCGGCGATGATGCGATTCGCTGTCTTGGTGGACAGGAGGATTCGGGCACCCTTGACCGAGTCTTCCGCACCCGTGCCGACGGTTCCGTTGGAGGTCAATGCCAGCGCGTCGGGAATGATGACCATCGCGGCGTCCACGCCGCTGTCGTGCAGTGCAGCCGCGGGCGACTTGGCGCCGCCGGTAACGTCCGCGACCCACTTGATGCTGACGTCCTTCATCGAAAGTCCCGCGTCGGTGAGAATCTTGGCGACATAGTCCACGTGCGGGCCGTATGCCTGCACGGCGATGGTCTTCCCCTTGAGATCCTTGGTCGTCTTGACGTTTCCTTTGACCACCATCGCATCGCCGCCCGCGGACCAAGTCAACTGGTAGATCACCACGGGTTTTGTGCGCGGATCGTTGCCCGCGACTTCGGCCGCCATGTTGATCATTCCGAGCGTTCCCCGGAGATAAGGAGATTTTCCACTCAGATATGCCTCGACCTGCCTGGCGAAGACGTCCTCGCGTATCAATGCGAGATTGAGACCGAGCTTGCCGATGATGCTGGTCTTGACCGTATTTCGGGCATTACCGTTGGCATACAGCGTGGCGATGTCGCCACCCCACGTGATGATCGGAACCTGAACGGTCCCGGAAGCAACGGTACCCACGGGCGTGGTCACGACCTGTGTGAGGGGGGGCGATTGGATGAACTGGGTCGCCGCCAGGGCGCTATGCGCGAATATGACGTGCCCGAGAAAGGAAAGCCCAATCGAAAGCTGCCTCAAGTTCATGCTTCCTCCCTCCCGTAAGGACGACCGTCGCTGCAGTTGCGCGATTCCTGAAAAAGACGAGAGCGACGCCCCCCTTTCGCGGCTAGCATAGCACCGCGTAGGGATCGGAGTCAGCCGCCCGCGTGTCGCCTCCGCGACGCTTCACAAGGCCCCCTTCAAACACAAAGGGCAGCCGAAGCTGCCCTTGCTTACTCTCGAATCGAAATCGCACTACGCGATCAGCGGCACGATCAGCAGCGCGACGATGTTGATGATCTTGATGAGCGGATTGACTGCGGGACCTGCCGTGTCCTTGTAGGGATCGCCCACGGTGTCGCCGGTGACCGCCGCCTTGTGCGCGTCGGAACCCTTGCCGCCGTGGTGGCCGTCCTCGATGTACTTCTTGGCGTTGTCCCACGCGCCGCCCCCGGTGCACATCGAGATGGCGACGAACAGGCCGGTGACGATCGTGCCCATCAACACTCCGCCCAGCGCCTGCGGGCCGAGCACAAGGCCGACGACGATCGGCACACCGACCGGCAGGAGCGAAGGAATCATCATCTCCTTGATCGCGGCGCGCGTGAGCATGTCCACCGCGGTGCCGTACTCGGGCTTCGCCTTGCCTTCCATGATTCCGGGGATTTCCTTGAACTGCCGGCGGACTTCCAGCACCACCGAGCCCGCGGCGCGGCCCACCGCCTCCAACGCCATCGCGCCGAACAGGTACGGCACCATGCCGCCAATGAACAGCCCGATGATCACCATGTGATTGGACAAGTCGAAGGATAATGACTTGCCTGCGGCTTCCAGCGCGTGCGTGTAGTCGGCGAAGAGCACCAGCGCCGCGAGGCCGGCCGAGCCGATGGCGTAGCCCTTGGTCACGGCTTTCGTGGTGTTTCCCACCGCGTCGAGCGGATCGGTAATCGCACGCACCGAGTCGGGAAGCTTGGCCATCTCGGCGATGCCGCCCGCGTTGTCGGTGATCGGCCCGTAGGCGTCGAGCGCGACGATGATCCCTGCCATCGAGAGCATCGAGGTCGCCGCGATCGCGATGCCGTACAGCCCGGCGAGGAAATAGGAGGCGAAGATCGCGACGCACACCGCAAGCACCGGCCAGGCGGTGGATTTCATCGAGACGCCGAGGCCGGCGATGATATTGGTGGCATGCCCGGTCACCGAGGCTTCGGCGACATGCTGCACCGGCTTGAACTCCGTGCCGGTGTAGTACTCGGTGATCCAGACGAGAAACCCGGTGAGCGCGAGGCCGATCGCCGCCGTTCCCCAGAGGTGCCACACGGTAATCATCTGCTTGCCGCCCGCCATATCGAACGGAATTTCGCGCAGCACATCTCCCATCACGACCTGGGTGATCGGGTAGAAGGCGATGAGCGCGAGGATGCCTGCGACCCACAGACCCTTGTAAAGCGCTGGCATGACGTTCTTGTCGCCCGGCTGCGCCTTCACGAACCAGGTGCCGACGATCGAGGCGATGATCCCGAAGCCGCCGATCGCGAGCGGGTAGACGAGCGCCGCGGGAGTGGTGGTTTTCACCATCAGGGCTCCGAGGAGCATGGTCGCGATGATCGTTACGGCATAGGTCTCGAACAGGTCCGCCGCCATGCCGGCGCAATCGCCCACGTTGTCGCCGACGTTATCGGCGATGACCGCCGGATTGCGCGGATCGTCTTCCGGGATGCCGGCCTCGACCTTGCCGACGAGATCGGCGCCGACATCCGCGCCCTTGGTGAAGATGCCGCCGCCAAGACGCGCGAAGATCGAAATCAGCGAGCCGCCGAACCCCAGCCCGACCAGCGGATGAATGATGTGGCTGAGGTCGGTCTTGGCGTGGGCGTTGGCGTACAGGAACCAGAAAAAGCCGGCCACACCGAGCAGGCCGAAGCCCACGACCAGCAGCCCGGTGACGGCGCCGCCGTTGAACGCGACCTGCAGCGCCTCGTTGAGGCCGGTGCGTGCAGCTTCCGCGGTGCGCACGTTGGCACGCACCGAGACGTTCATGCCGATGATGCCGCAGGCGCCGGAAAGGACTGCGCCGATCAGGAAGCCGAACGCAGTGACCCAGCCGAGCTGCGGCACGAAGCCGATCACCAGGAACAGGAACAGCCCGACGTACCCGATGGTCTTGTACTGCCGCCACAGGTAGGCGACGGCGCCCTCGCGCACGGCGGCCGAGATCTCGCGCATGCGTTCATTCCCGGCCGGAAGCGAGAGGATGCGCGAGCCTTGCCAGGCCCCATAAAGGATCCCCGCGATGGCGCAGCCAATCGCCAGCCAGAGTGCTTCCATGATTAATCTCCCCTGTATTGCGCGAGCCGGGAAGCCCGCCGGAAAGCGGCGGATTCTAGCAGAAGCGGCCTTACGCGCGCCTTACTTCAACGCGGCGAAAGCCCGCTCGCGGATCTGGTCGACGCTGCCAAGCCCGGGAATGCTGCGGTACTTCGGCGCCTGCGCGGCGCCGGAGGCGGCCCAGCGGTCGTAGAACTCGATCAGCGGCCGGGTCTGCGCCTGGTACACCTCTAGGCGCTTTTTCACCGTCTCTTCCTTGTCGTCGTCGCGCTGGATGAGCGGCTCGCCAGTCGCGTCGTCCTTGCCCTCGACCTTCGGCGGGTTGAACTTCACGTGGTACGTGCGCCCCGATGCAAGGTGCACGCGCCGCCCGCTCATGCGCGTGATGATCTCGGCGCCCGGCACGTCGATCTCGAGCACGTAGTCGATCGGCACCGCGGCGTCGCGCATCGCTTCGGCCTGCGGGATGGTGCGCGGAAAGCCGTCAAAGAGGTAGCCGCTCGCGCAGTCGGGCTGCTTCAGCCGCTCCTTCACCAGCGCGATGATGATGTCGTCGGAGACGAGCTGGCCGGAGTCCATCACCTTCTTCGCCTCGAGCGCGAGCGGGCTGCCCGCCTTGACCGCGGCACGCAACATGTCGCCGGTGGAAATCTGCGGGATGCCGAACTTCTTGGTGATGAAGCCGGCCTGCGTTCCCTTTCCGCAGCCGGGTGGTCCAAGCAGGATGACTCGCATGTTCGCCTCCCAGTGGTGTGAAGCCATTATCCCCGATGGGCCCGGGTGCGCAACTTAGCGCGCCTGTCACGCATGTCCCGATTGATGCCAATCAAAAGTTGCACGTACCGCATCCAAATCGCCGGGCGTATCGACCCCGGGAGGCGCCTCGGCGCTGCTGACCGCCACCGCGATGCGGTATCCGTGCCAAAGCGCGCGCAATTGCTCGAGCGACTCCGAGCGCTCCATCGGCGCAGGCGCGAGCTTGCCGAAGCAGGCCAGGAATTCCGCCCGATAGGCGTAGATCCCGATGTGACGATAGCACTCCGGCAGCCCGCCCTCTCGCGGATGGGGAATGCCCGCGCGGCTGAAGTACAACGCATAGCCTCGCGCGTCCAGCACCACCTTGACAACGTTCGGATTGGCGAACGCGGCCGCATCGTGCAGCCGGTGGCACGCCGTGGCGAGGCTCGTGTCTGCATGGCTCTCCAGCGAGCGCGCCACCTCGGCGATCAGCGCCGGCGGCATGAACGGCTCGTCGCCCTGCACGTTGATGACGATGTCGCGCGCCGCGAGACCGAGCGCGGCGGCCGCCTCGGCGAGGCGATCGGTTCCGGAAGCGTGATCGGCGCGCGTCATGCAGACGTCGAACCCGTGTGCGCGCACGGCCGCTTCGATCCGCGCGTCGTCGGTTGCCACGCAGACCGTTTTCGCGCCGCTCCGCGCCGCACGCTCGCAGACGCGCACCACCATCGGCTTGCCGCAGAGATCGGCGAGCGGCTTGCCGGGGAAACGGCTTGACGCCCAGCGCGCCGGAATGATGACGTGAAAGCTCAGGCCACTTCCTCGTCCGGCGGCAGCTTGCGCGCGTCCTCCTCGAGCATCACCGGGATACCGTCTCTCACCGGAAAGGCGAGCCGGTCGGCCTTGCAGACGAGTTCCGCGGCCTCCTTCCGGTGGACCAGGGGACCCTTGCACAGCGGACAGACGAGGATTTCGAGCAGCCTGGGGTCGATCGCGCTCATGTGCGTTTCCTCTTTCCGAGCTGCTTTGACAACCATTCGCCGAAGGCGGGCTCGGGCGCCGCGTAAACCGGGAGAACCCAGTGATGCGGCCTGGCGAAACGCCTGCATTTTACCGCGTCCTTTTCGGTCATCAGCACCGGCGCATCATCACCGAACTCGAGGTCTTCGGGGCGAAACGGGTGGTGATCGGGAAAAGGATGCGCTACCGGCTGAACGCCGAATTTCTCCAGATAAACAAAAAAGCGCGCCGGATTCCCGATCCCCGCGACCGCATGCACGCGCTGGCCGGCAAACTTCCGCGCCAGGCGGCGATCACGCGCGTCCGTAGCGCGGTGCAGCTCCTCGCCCTCCAGGGCCATGGCGAACACAGGACGCCCGCCTGCGTAGCGCTCCACTTCAGCCTTTTCAATGTCATGCGCGATCACGGCGTCCACCGAGCGCAGGCGTGCGCGAGGCTCGCGCAGCGGCCCCGCCGGCAGCAGGAACCCGTTACCGAATCCGCGCGAGTCCACCAGCGCGATCTCGACGTCTCGTGCAAGGCGATAGTGCTGCAGTCCGTCATCCAGAACCACGACGTTGCAGTCCGGGTGCTGGACGCGCATGGCAGCGATCACCGTGATCCGGTCGCGGCCCACCCAGACCGGGCAGCCGCTGCGGCGGGCGAGCACCACCGGTTCGTCGCCGACTTCGCCCGGCTCGGAGGCGATCGTTGCCTCGCGCGGCGCCTGGACCGATCCGCCGTAACCGCGCGAGACGATTGCCGGCGACCAGCCTCTTGCCTTGAGATGCTCTGCGATCCACATCGCAAGCGGCGTCTTTCCGCTGCCGCCGGCGACCAGGTTCCCGACCACGATCACCGGCACTCCCGCGCTCTGGCGCCGAATCAGCCGCAACGCATAGGCCAGACGGCGGATCGCGACGGCGACGCCAAACACGATGCTCGCGGGCCACAGCAGCCAGGTTGCTGCGGTGCGGCGGTACCAGTACTTGGCGAGGACTATCGTGGCTACCGCGTCGCCTGGGTAGTGAACGTGATCTGCGACAAACCCGCAAGGCGGGAAGCCTCCATGACGCGCACCACCGCCTGGTGCGTGGCAGTGGCGTCGGCGCTGATCACCACAACGGGATCCTTGAGCGTGTTGCTGGCGTGGCGCAGCTCCTCCGCGAGCCGCTCGACGCTCGAGAACGCCACCGGCGACTGGTTGATCACGTACTGCCCCTGGGCGTTTACCAGGACGGTCACCTCGTTGGGGCGCTCGGGCTGCTTCTCGGCGTCGGCAGTCGGCAAGTTGATCTGCAGCTCGGTGTATTTGGAATACGTCGTGGTGATCATGAGGAAAATCAGGATCACCAGCATGACGTCGATCATGGGCACGAGATTGATCTCGGGCTGTTCCCTGTACCTGCCGCGCTGGAAGTTCATGGCTGCGACGCCCTGCGCTCAGGAATTCGCCCTGTGGGGCTGCGCCGCAAAATCCCCCCGGTCTCCGTGCACGATATCCACCAGCTTCGCCGCCTCCTGCTCCATCTGCACCACGAATCCGTCCACCTTGTTCCTGAAATGCCGATAGAAGATCAGGGAAGGGATCGCGATCGCGATGCCGAATGCCGTGTTGTAGAGCGCGACCGAGATGCCGTGCGCGAGCTGCTGCGGGTTGGTTCCGGTGGGGGACTGCGAGCCGAAGATCTCGATCATGCCGATCACGGTGCCAAACAGACCGAGCAGCGGCGCCGCCGTCGCGATTGTTCCCAGCGTGGTGAGGAAGCGCTCCAGTTCGTGCCCCGCACCACGCCCCGCTTCCTCGACCGCCTCCTTCATCACATGGCGCGGGCTCTTCTGGTTGCGCAGCGCCGCCGCGAGCACGGAGCCAAGCGGCGAGTCCTTGGCAAGCCGGACCAGTATTTCCTGCGAGGCTCCTTGGCGCTGATAGACCGCGACCACCTGCTCGAGCAGCGTCGGCGGAACGATCTTCGTCTGCCGCAGCGTGATCGAACGCTCGATGATCAGCGCCACCGCGATAACAGAAGCAAGCAGGAGCGGCCAGATCGGCCATCCTGCTGCCTGGATGATTGCAAACAAAGGGAATCTCCGGGTAGGTGATGTGGTTGTTTTTCGGGTGGCGCGACTTTAGCAAAAACGCGGCCAGGGCGTTATCCACAAAACTTGTGGATAAGTTTGTGGATTTTCACTGGAAATGCAGGCTACCCATGCTTGCAGCATGCCTCGGGTTGGTGGCGATGAAATGTTCAGCAGATTTTTCCGGCGTGGAAACAGCATCTTACAGATAAGAATCGGCGTCCGCGACGAAAATCGACGACTCGGGAAGCGGACGCGGCGCGCGTGTGGATTAAAGTAACCGCGCTTCGGCCTTTCAGGACCACAGGATGGAGAGCGCTCCGCCGCAGGAAAACGCGACCACTGCCACCGTAATCAGCGTCAGCGAGCTTCTGCGCAACGCCCGCGAGGTGCTTGAGAGCCGCTTTGCGCTGATGTGGGTCGCGGGTGAGATCTCCAACCTCCGGCCTGCCGGTTCCGGCCACCTCTATTTCGTGCTGAAGGACGAGCAGGCGCAGGTCGACTGCGTCATGTTCCGCAGCCGCGCCGCTCATCTCGACTGGGCGCCGCGCGACGGACTGCGCGTGGAAGTGCGCGCGCTCGTTACGCTCTACGAGCCGCGAGGACGGTTCCAGCTCAACGTCGAGGCGATGCGCAAGGCAGGGCTCGGACCCCTGTACGAGCGTTTCCTGAAGCTCAAGAACCAGCTCGAGCGCGAAGGCCTGTTCGAGGCTGCGGCGAAACGCGCGATTCCCGGGCACCCGCGCTCCATCGGTGTCGTCACATCCTTGCACGCGGCGGCGATGCGCGACGTGCTCACGACACTGGCGCGCCGCAACCCGTCGATCCCCGTGATCGTGTACCCGGCGCCCGTTCAGGGCGAGGGGGCGGCGGCGAAGATCGCCCGCATGCTCGCCACCGCGAACGAGCGCGCCGAGTGCGACGTGCTGCTGCTGGTGCGCGGCGGCGGCTCGATCGAGGACCTGTGGCAGTTCAACGAGGAAATCGTGGCGCGCGCGATCCGCGCTTCGCGCATTCCCGTGGTCGTTGGCGTCGGGCATGAGACCGACTTTACGATTGCGGATTTCGCCGCCGACCGCCGCGCGCCGACCCCGACTGCGGCCGCAGAACTGGTCAGCCCGTCGCGCGCCGAACTTCTCGGCCGTACCCTGGAGCTCGCAGCGCGCGCCTCGCGCGAAGCGCGGCGGCGCATCGAGTACGCGATGCAGTCGATCGATGCACTCGCGCGGCGCCTCGTCCATCCGGCCGAGCGGCTGCGCGCCTCGCGGCAATTGGTGGCGCAGCTCGCCGCGCGCCTCGCCTCCGGCACCGGCAGGCAGCTCGACGCTTTCCTCGCGCGACTCGCCTTGGCGCGCGCCGGCCTGCAGAGTCTCGATCCGACCGCGGTGCTTGCGCGCGGCTACTCGATCACGCTCGACGCAAAGGGGGACGTGTTGCGCGAGGCGGACGCCGTGAACGAAGGCGAGCGCCTCACCACCACGCTTGCGCGCGGCTGGATCGAGAGCGAAGTGAAGAGGACGGGTTAGCGCGCCCGGAGTATCCGCCCGGCGCGCGCAACATCCTTCTTCTTCACCCAGAAGATCGCGCCGAAGCGCTTCTTGCCCGCGGTCACCGCATCGAGCGCAATCAGGTTGATCCGCGCCTTGGCGAGCTTGTCGGCCATGGCGGTGAGCGCCCCCGGACGATCGTCTCCTTGCATCAGGAACACCGCCTTGCGTGCCGAAAGCGTGAACCCCGCCTTGCGTGCGGCGCGGCGGAACGCTGCCTCCTTGTCCGGCACGAAATCCACCTGCGCGCCGCCGCGTTCCGGAAATCCGGTGAATGCGAGCAGGTTCACGCCGGCGAGCTTGAGCGCGTCGAGCATTTTCGCTCCGGCGCCGGGACGGTTCGAGACCTTGGTCGAGTAGTAACCGATCTTGCGGATGGTGGTTGCCATGTCTTGCCTCCTTGGGCCCGCATCGAGCGGGGCCTATAATTCTGCCCTTCCCATGGGTCACAGGCTATCGAAAATCACCACGCGCACCGGCGATGCGGGCGAAACCGGGCTCGGAGACGGCGCGCGCGTGCCCAAGGACACCGCCCGCATTCAGGCGCTCGGGGACATCGATGAACTGAACTCGGCCATCGGGGCGGTGCTCGCCGAAGACGTCCCGGATGGCGTGCGGGAGGCGCTCTCGCAAGTGCAGCATGACCTGTTCGATCTTGGCGGCGAAGTATGCATTCCCGGCCGCGCCGCGATCAGCGAGTCGCAGGTCAAGCGCCTGGAATCCCTGCTTGAGACGCACAATGCGCACTTGAGTCCGCTCAAGGAATTCATTCTCCCGGGCGGTACGCGCGCGGCGGCGGCCGCGCACGTCGCGCGCACCGTGTGCCGCCGAGCCGAGCGCAGCCTGGTGACCCTCGGACGAAGCGAATTCGTGAGCGATGCATCGCGCCGATACCTGAACCGCCTGTCCGACCTCCTGTTCGTCCTTGGGCGCGTGCTGAATCGCGCCGCCGGGCGCGGCGACGTGCTCTGGCGGCATGAACGCTGATCCGCTCGTTCCCCTGCTCGCCGCGTGCGCGAGGCGCGATCAGGCCGCATTCGCCCGGCTTTACCAACTGACGTCGGCGAAACTGTTCGGGGTCGCGCTGCGTATAGTCAGACAGGAGGATCTGGCCGAAGAAGTGCTGCAAGACTGCTACATCCGGATCTGGACCCGCGCGCAGGATTACCGCGAGGGGCTCGCCGCGCCCATGACCTGGATGTCGAGCATCGTGCGCAACCGCTGCCTCGACCGGCTGCGGCGGCCCAACCGGGAAGTGATCGACGTGGACGGCGAACTCGTCGATGCCGCTGCGAGCGACAACCCGGGACCGCTCGCCGCCCTCGAAAGGGCCGATGACACGGCCGCGCTTGCACGCTGTCTCAAGCAACTGGAAGCAAAGCAGCGTCAGGCAATCCTGCTTGCATTTTACGAAGGGTTGTCGCATTCGGAGCTCGCAAAGCACTTGCGGGAGCCGCTTGGCACGGTGAAAACCTGGGTGCGGCGTGGGTTGCTGAAGCTCAAGTCCTGTCTCGGTCCCGCCGCATGAGCGCCTGAGCCAATGGAAATCCGCCACAAAAAGGAACTGCAGGAACGTCTCGCCGCGGAGTACGCGCTGGGAACCCTGCGCGGGCGTGCGCGCGAACGGTTTCGCCGCTGGATGACGGAGGACGCGGCGATCGCACACGCGGCGGCGGAATGGGAAATGCGGCTCGCACCGATGACCGCGGCAATCGCGCCGGTGCGTCCGCCCGCCCGCGTCTGGCGCGCGATCCAGGAGCGGCTCGAGGGCGGGCAGGCGCGTGCCGGCGGCGTATGGGCGAACCTCGCCTTCTGGCGCAATCTCGGCCTTGCCGCGAGCGGCATGGCCGCAGCGCTCCTCGCCGCGATCGGTTTCATTGCGCCGCAAGCGCCGGTACCGGCCCCGGCGCCGATCGTACTGCGGGTGCCGTCGAATGAGATTCCGGCCTCGTATCTGGCCGTGCTCTCCGACCCGAAAACGCAGAAACCCGTACTGCTCGTATCCGCGGGCCGTACGTCCGACCTGTTGTGGGTGAAGACGCTCGACCCCGCGATTCACGTCACCGAGAAGAGCCTGGAGCTCTGGGCGCTGCCCGCCCAAGGCAATCCGAGGTCCCTCGGCCTTGTCTCGACCGATGAGAAGACCATGCTCAAGCTGGTTTCAATCGCCGACCATTCGCTCGCCGAAGTGCCGGTGCTTGCGGTGAGCCTGGAACCGAAGGGCGGCTCACCTACCGGGGCGCCGACCGGACCGGTACTCTTCACCGGGCGCTGCGTAAAGTACTGGTAACGGCGCGCGCGACAGCGCGCCGGTAGAATAACCGCTCGCCTTGCGGGCGACCCAGATGCGCGCCAAGCCACTTGCCGTCAGAGCTCTCCTGTTCGACGTTTTCGGCACCGTCGTCGACTGGCGCGGCTCGATCATCCGCGAAGGCATGAAGCTTGGCCGTCTGAAACGGCTGCGCGTGAACTGGGCTGCGTTCGCCGACGCCTGGCGGGCAGGATATCGCCCCGCGATGGCCCGCGTACGTTCCGGTGAGCTGCCGTGGACCACCATCGACCGGCTGCACCGCATGATCCTCGAAGATCTGCTGCGCCAGTTCGGAATCGCGAAGCTGAGCGACGCCGAGATCGATCATTTCAACCATGTATGGCACCGCCTGCGGCCCTGGCCGGACGCGCGCCTCGGCCTTGCCCGCCTCAAATGCGGATATCTGATCGCGACGCTCTCGAACGGCAACGTCGCCCTGCTCGCGAACATGGCGAAAAACGCCAAGCTTCCCTGGGACTGCGTGCTCTCGGCAGAGCTGTTCCACCACTACAAGCCGGATCCGGATGTCTATCTGGGCGCCGCCCGCCTGCTCGACTTACCACCTGCGGAGGTCATGATGGTCGCAGCGCACAAGGACGACCTGCATGCGGCCAAGACCTGCGGCCTGAAAACCGCGTTCGTCCACCGCCCGCTCGAATTCGGGCCCAAGGTGCGCGTGGAGCTGAAGCCGGAACGCGCATTCGACGTCCACGCCGACGATTTTCTGGATCTCGCAGACCGGTTACATGCTTCGGGGAAATAGGAGATGCAATGAGCGAAATCACGATCTGCAACGTCGAAGCCCTGGGCAAACCGCTTGGGCAGTACTCGCACATGACGCGCGTGAAGGGCGCCAGTGAAACCCTCTATCTCGCGGGCATGGTTTCGCCGGGCGACACGTTTGACGCCCAGTGCGCCGGAGCTTTCGCACAGATCGGAAAGGCGCTCGTGTCGGCGGGCGCCGGCTGGGGAAACGTCGTGCAGTTCACCACCTATCTCGTACACTCGCAGGACATCGCGAAATTCATGGCCTGGCGGCTGCGCGAATTTCCGAAGATGTTTCCGGACGGCAAGTACCCGCCGAATACGCTCCTCATCATCGACCGGCTGGTCAGCGAGCAGTTCCTGATCGAGGTGCAGACCGTCGCTGCGCTGTAGCTAGTCGACTACGCCCTCAGCCCTGATCGCGCGACGGCAAGGGCGGGCGGCGCCTGTGCCGCCGCGGGTTTCCGCTCCCGCGACAGGAGCGTAAGATTTCCTTGCGGACTTGCCGCATACTTCATGGGAGGACACTCATGCCGTTCTATCTCGTTCAGGCTTCCTACACCTCGCAGTCAACCGCCGCGATGATCAAAAATCCGCAGGACCGCGCCGCCGCAGTGCGGCCAGTGTTCGAACGCATGGGCGGCAAACTGCACGGCATATGGTTTTCGTTCGGCGAGTATGACGCCGTGGTCATTGCCGAGATGCCCGACAACGTGAGCGCGGCCGCAGTCTCGATGGCGGTCGGCTCAAGCGGAGGGATCAGCGCCTACCGCACAACCCCGCTACTGACCACCGCCGAGGCAATGGAGGCGATGAAGAAGGCGGGTGGCGTCGGCTACCAGCCGCCGAAGTAGGGTGCGGCACGCTGACGGGAGTGAAGGGGCTGGGCGCGGCGAAATCGTCGCGCCCCGTGGCGCGCCCTGACGAAATGAGCCGCCGCTAGGTTTCTTCGACGAACACTTCTTCGCGCTTCTTGCGCAGCGCCGGGAGTGCGATGATCACCAGCAGGATCACCGCGGCGATGATAAACCCCGCGCTGATCGGCTTCTGGATGAAGGTCAGCGGGTCGCCGCGGGAAAGCAGCATGGCTCGGCGCAGGTTCTCCTCCATCAGCGGCCCGAGAATGAAACCGAGGATCAGGGGCGCGGGTTCGCACTCGAGCTTCACGCACACGTAGCCGAACATCCCGAATAGCGCCATCAGGAAACAGTCGAACGGCTGGTTGGAGATGCTGAAGACGCCGATCGCCATGAAGAGCAGGATGGACGGGTACAGGATCCGGTACGGCACCGTGAGCAGCTTGATCCACATGCCGATCAGCGGGAGATTGAGCACCACGAGCATCAGGTTCCCGACCCACATCGAGGCGATCATGCCCCAGAAGAGCTGCGGCCGCTCGGTCATGACCTGCGGTCCCGGCGCGATGCCCTGGATCATCATCGCGCCGATCATCAGCGCCATCACCGCGTTCGACGGGATGCCGAGCGTGAGCAGCGGGATGAACGAGGTCTGCGCACCGGCGTTGTTCGCCGACTCGGGGCCCGCGACGCCCTCGATCGCGCCCTTGCCGAACTCGTGCGAGTACTTGGAGACTTTTTTCTCCAGCGTATAAGAGGCGAACGAGGCGAGCAGCGCCCCTCCGCCCGGCAGGATGCCGAGCGCCGAGCCGAGCGCAGTGCCGCGAAGCACCGGCGGCCAGAAGCGCTTCCAGTCCTCCTTGCTCGGCCAGAGGTGACCTACGTGCTTCGTGAACACCTCGCGGTGTTCCTTTTGCTCGAGGTTGCCGACGATCTCGCAAACGCCGAACATGCCCATCGCGACCGTGACGAAGCCGATGCCGTCGGCAAGCTCCGAGATGCCGAAGGCAAAGCGCAGCACGCCCGAGTTGACGTCGGTGCCCACCAGGCCGAGCAGCAGCCCCAGGATCACCATCGCGATCGCCTTGATGAGCGAGCCGCGCGCGAGCACCACCGCGGAGACGAGACCCAGTACCATCAGCGAGAAGTACTCGGCGGGGCCGAATTTCAGCGCCACCTCCGCAAGCGGAGGCGCAAACAGCGCAATTACCAGCGTGGACACGCAGCCGGCGAAGAACGAGCCGAGCGCGGCCACCGCGAGTGCCGGACCGGCCCGCCCCTGGCGCGCCATCTGGTAACCGTCCAGGCATGTGACCACCGAGGAGGACTCGCCCGGTATGTTGATCAGAATCGCAGTGGTCGAACCGCCGTATTGCGCGCCGTAATAGATGCCGGCGAGCATGATGAGCGCCGCGATCGGAGACACGGTGAAGGTCACCGGGAGCAGCATGGCAATGGTTGCAACCGGGCCGATGCCGGGGAGCACGCCGATCAGCGTGCCGAGCAGCACCCCGATCAGGCACATGATGATGTTGAACGGCAATGTCATCGTCATGCCCGCCATCGTGATGGGCTGCAGCTTGAATACCTCGATGAAGCCGATCGCGAGATTGCCGAAGATTCCTTCCATGGCGTCCCCTAGCGGATCGGACAGCGCTCGATGAAGTCCGGGCAGATCGGGAAAGGGAGCACCAGCCCCTTCACGAACACCAGCACCGAGAAGATGACGAGCACTACGGACAGGATCGCAACCTCCTTCCACTTGAACTCATGCCCGCCCAAAGCGCTGATGAAGACCAGTGCGATGGAGGCGAGCACGAGACCGAGCGGCTTCAGCAGGTAGGCGAAGGCGAGGCTCGAAGCGAGGAGGAAAAGCAGCGGCCGGAAGTGGAATTTCGATATTTTCGGGCCCTCTTCGACCAACGAGTCGATCAGCACCAGCGCGCCGAGGAATGCGAGCAGGCCGCCGAGCACGCTGGGAAAGTAGCCGGGGCCCATGCGAACCGCGCTGCCGGTCTGATAATGCATCTGCCCCCAGATCAGGAAGAACAGGCCGACGGTGATGAACATCAGACCGGCCCAGAAATCCTTTGGACCCTTGATCTTCATTCTTGTACCCTCCTCCAGCGGCCCTCGGATGACGGGGTTGCGGAAAGTGTAGCATGGCACCCATGCTCGCCACTGCGGCCGCTCGCGCGCTGTACCTCGCGCTGGCAGTTGTCGCACTGCTCGCCGCCGGATGCGGCAAGCAGCCGCGCTTGTCCGCTCTCGGTCCGGATGCGATCGTGCTCGCCTTCGGCGACAGCCTGACCTTTGGCACCGGCGCAAACGAGCAGGAAAGCTACCCCGCGCAGCTGGCCCAGCTGATCGGACGCAAGGTGATGCGCGCCGGTGTTCCGGGTGAGGTCAGCGCCGACGGCCTCGCGCGGCTGCCGGACACGCTCGATGAGCACCAGCCGAAACTTCTCATCCTTTGCCATGGCGGCAACGACTTTCTGCGCCGGGTGCCCAAGCAGCAGGCCGCTGCGAACGTGCGCGCCATGATCCGGCTGGCGAAAAGTCGCGGCGTCGAGGTCGCCTTGATCGGCACTCCGGAACCCGGCCTCACCGTCTCGCCACCCGAGTTCTACGCCGAGATCGCCAGGGAATTCAGCGTTCCATACGAAGACGGGGTCATCGGCAAGATTCTCAGAGACACCTCGCTCAAATCCGATCCGATTCATCCCAATGCGCGGGGCTACCGTGTCATCGCGGAACGGATCGCGGAACTGCTCAGGAAGGCCGGCGCGGTCTGAACTCCACGTCGCCGTAATAGCTCTCCGCGCGCTCGCCGGTATTGTCGGTGTCGGTGGAAACGATCACAGCGCTGATTGCAGGGGGCTCGATGCCGAAGGCCCTGCGGAAATCGTCGGCGACATTGCGCTCGTATCGCACCCAGCGCCCTACGTTTACGGCGCCGCTTTCGACGACGACCATGCGTACCCGATCCGTGTAGGCATTGGGAGCGAACGTCTCGGCCGGAGCGTTCGCATCCCAGACGTAGCACAGTGCGGCGACCGGCAGCCTAGGCCCGTAGAGCATGCGCGCGACTTCAATCTGCAAGCGTTCCCCCGTCGGCAGGGCCGAGGGTTCGAGGTCGAAGGTCACATAGAGGCGGGCGGGAAAGTCGTCGCCGTCTCTGGTTGCGAGATCGCTTTTCACCAGCAGCCGCGTCACCTTCCACCGCCAGACCAGCATCGGGTGCGTCCTCGGGTCCACGCGCAGCTCGCGCATGATTCCAGAAGTGGAGGCGTCTGCGCGCGCACGCAGCACCGTGCGCCCTTCGTCTTCCACCAGCGCGTACTCCGTACGACGCGGGCGGGACTCGAACGCAAACGGCTGCAACGAGGGCGGCAGCGGCCCGCCCGGGCTGAGCGAAGAAAAGCGCATTGCCTCGATCGTGGCCTGCGCCCTTGCAAGGTGCGGCACGAGCGTTGCCGCAGCCAGGCCGAGAATCGCCCGCCTGCTCGTCATCGCACCCGCTTCAGGATTCGGGAGCGCTCGAGCCGGGCATAGTCCTCGGGTCGATCGACATCCCACACGGTACGCAGCTCACGCCATCGCCATCCGAGGGCGCGCAGGCGCTTGCGCGTCTCCGCCATCACGGTCGCGCTTCCCCACTCGATTGCGGAGAACAGTCGGGGGGAAACGCGCCGCAAGCCGATCAGCGCGTAGCCTCCGTCTTCCGTCGGTGCAAAGACGGCATCCGCGCCGGAATGAAGCAGACGTACCGCGCGCCGCAGATCCGCGGGCCGAAGCACGGGGCAATCGGCGCCGATCAGCACCGCGGCTTCCGACTCGCGCAGCGCGCGCGCCAGCGCCGCGCGCATCCGCTCTCCCAGGCCACGCCTGGCCTGAGCGCGCAGTCGCGCGCGATGCTGGCGCGCCTGCCGCCGGAAGAAACGATGCCGCGCATGCGGTGCGGCGTGCAGTTCCACCGCGCCGCTGCCCGCAGCGACCGCCGTGGCGAGCGCGCGCTCCACCAGCTTCGCGTGTAGCCGGGCGGCTCCCTCGGGGCCCAGGAGCGGCACAAGGCGGGTCTTGACCCTGCCCGGCACGGGCGCCTTGGCAAAGACGATGACGACCGCCTTAGACCTGTTTCGCGTAGCGGCGCGCAAGCTCTTCCGGCCGCGCGCCGAAGAAGTAGGCGAGGCGCAGCCGCCACATGAGAAGAATCGTGCGAATAATTCCGTGCCGCTCCCAGCGCCTGCCAGAAGTATGCGCTTTCGCAGACAGACACGCCGGCGCCGAGAGCCTCTTCATCCGCTTGCTGAAATCGACATCCTCCATCAACGCGATCGCCGGAAATCCGCCAGCGCGCGAAAATGCCGCGCGCGTTGCGAAGACGGCCTGGTCGCCGGTTGCAATGCCGGTGAGCCGGGAGCGCCAGTTCATGAAGAACGCGACTACCGCAAGCAGCGGCGAGCGGCCTTCGATCCGCACGTCGAAACGACCCCAGCAGTGCTTTTCGCCCGCGACCGCCTCACGCACAAGATGGTCGGCGTCCGCGGGGAGCCGGGTGTCGGCGTGAAGAAAGAGCAACACGTCGCCGCATGCCGCCGCGGCGCCGCAATTCATCTGCACGGCACGGCCGGGCGGTGCTTCCAGCACCCGGTCGGCGAATGGCGCCGCAAGCGCAGCAGTGCCGTCCGCGCTGCCGCCATCGACGACGATCACCTCATGGCCGCGCGCGCGCAGCGCCTGCAAGGTCCGCAGGGTGCCGACGATCGACGCCGCCTCATGTAGGACCGGGACGATGACGGACAGGCGCCACCCGCTCGCGCCGTCATTCATTCACTTCCTCACGTCGTTCAGCGTCCAGTCGTACTCCAGGAACGAGAGCGGCGCCTTGGCCCCGGTCCGCGAACAGCAGAGCGATCAGCCGTTTCATCCTCAACCTCTCATCCAGGCGTGGAATTTCTCCACCTTGTCGAGCAACCTTTGCGGCGCATGTGCCTTCTTCCAGACGCCGGCCGCGTATTTGTTGGCTTCCACCAGCGTCGGGTAGATATGGATGGTGCCGAGGATCTTGTTGAGACCGAAACCGTGGCGCATTGCGGCGACGAATTCCGCGATCAGGTCGCCGGCGTGCTCGCCCGCGATCGTGACGCCGAGGATCCGGTCCTTGCCCGGCACCGTGAGAACCTTGACAACGCCGTGCGTCTCTTCGTCCGCGATCGCGCGGTCCAGGTCGTCCATGCGGTAGACCGTCACCTCGCAGGCAACGTTCCGCTCCTTCGCCTCGAGCTCATTGAGGCCGACCCGCGCCACCTCCGGGTCGGTGAACGTCGCCCACGGGATCACTGCATAGTCGACCCGGAACTTCTTGAACGTGCCGAACAGCGAGTTCACCGAGGCGTACCAGGCCTGATGAGCGCCGACGTGCGTGAACTGGTACGGCCCGGCGACGTCTCCGCAGGCATAGATGTTCGGGTAGGCCGTCTGCAGGAACTCGTTCGTTTCCACCGTGCCTGCCTTCGTGACCGGGATGCCCAGCTCTTCCAGCCCGTAGCCCCTGGTGTTCGCGACCCGCCCGACCGCGCAGAGAATCTCCTCGAATTCGATGCGCACTTCCTTGCCCTCGTGCTCGCAGACGAGGACTTTCCGCCCGTTCTCGATGAGGAACTGCTTCGCCTTGTGGCCGACGCGCACGTCAATGCCTTCTTCGCCAAAGCGTTCCGCGACCATCGCGGAGAATTCCGGGTCCTCGCGCGGCAGGATCCGCGGCAGCATCTCGACCTGCGTCACCTTCGAGCCGAAGCGCGCGAACGCCTGCGCGAGCTCCGAGCCGATCGGACCGCCGCCCAGCACCACCAGCCGCGGCGGGAGCTTGCGCAGGCCCCACACCGTGTCGGAGGTCCAGCAGTTCATCTGTTCGATGCCGCGGATCGGCGGCACGAACGGCCGCGCCCCTGCCGCAATCACGATCGAGCGCGTGGTGAGGCGCCGCGTGCCGCCGCCGTTCAGCTTCACCTCGACCTCCCACGGCGAGGCGATCCTCGCTTCGCCCTCCAGGCACTCTACGCCGAGCGCCGTGTAGCGCTCGACCGAGTCGTGCGGTTCGACCGTCTTCACTACGCGCTGCACGCGCTCCATCACGTCGGCAAAATCGAACTCCGCGCTCGCCGACTTCAAGCCGTACTCCTTTGCGCGCCGGATCGTCGAGAGCACTCGCGCCGACTTGATGAGCGCCTTGGAGGGCACGCAACCGGTATTGAGGCAGTCGCCGCCCATCTTGTGCTTTTCCACCAGCGTGACCTTCGCCTTCACCGCGGCGGCGATATACGCACTGACGAGCCCGGCGGATCCGGCGCCGATCACCACCAGATTGCGCTCGAACCTGGCCGGTTTCCTGCCGGTCCAGCGCGCGTAGACTCGCCGCGCCTTCACCCCATCCATGATTTTCTTCGCAATCAGCGGGAAGAAGCCGAGCAGCAGGAACGCGCCGATGAGCTCGGGCGACAGGATTCCGGCGAGAGACTTGATCCCCGCGAGCTGCGTGCCTGCATTCACGTACACAACGGTTCCAGCGAACATGCCAAGCTGGCTGACCCAGTAGAAGGTCCAGGCGCGCATCGGCACCAGTCCCATCACGATGTTGATCGCGAAGAAAGGTACCTGCGGAATCAACCGCAGCGTGAACAAGTAAAACGGCCCCTCGCGCTCAATGCCCTCGTTGATCGGCCGTAGGTAGCGGGAAAACTTCTGCTGCACCCAGTCGCGCAGCAAGAAGCGCGAGGCGATGAAGGCGAGCGTCGCGCCGATCGAGGAGGCGAAGGACACGATCACCGTGCCCCAGAGCAGGCCGAAGATCGCGCCGCCGATGAGCGTCATCACGGCCGCCCCGGGCAGCGACAGCCCGGTCACCAGGACGTAGACGGCGAAGTACCCGGCGACCGCCTGCCAGGCGTGCGACTCGTAGTAGTCCTGGATCGCCGCCTGCTGTGCCTTGATGCTCTCGAACGTCAGGTAGCGGTGGCCGCCGAACGCGAAGAACGCCGCGATCAACGCCACGATCACCGCGAGGACGACGAAACGCGACTTGCTCATTATTGGACCTCCCTCGACGCCGGCTTGGTCGCGGCCGGCGCGCGCGCCTTACGCCGCCTGCCGGTCCGCCCGCGACGTCTGTACGCGCAATGCCGAGGCCGGGTCGTAGCCCGGCCCGTCCACCATCCGCGAGTAGTACGAGGCGTGCGCATCGGACCCCTCGGGCCACGACGCGAGGAAGCGCTTGAGCCACGCGGCATGGTGGTATTCGATCGCAACCGCCTCGACGTGCAGCCGGCCGGAGCGCGCGCCGTAGAACGCGCCGGCGCGCGGCCGTGCCGAGATCCGCGTTGCGAGGCCGAAGCGGGTGCCGCGGAAGTTCGGCATCCCTGCGGACCCGTTGTTGACGATGGCGCGACCGTCCTCGAACGACTGCAGTACGGGCAGGCAGGTATGGCTCGAGGCGAAGATCCGCACACCGGACGAGACAAACGCCGCGCGCGCCGCCGCCTGCCCTTCCGGCGCGGCGAGCTGCTCCTGCGAGAAACCCCAGCCGGCGAGCGAATCGGCATCGCCGTGCACCACCGCGACGCGCTCGCCGGCGATCTCCGCCAGCAGGTGCATTGGCAGCTCGCCGAGGCGGAGCAGGGCCTCCGGGGCGCTCTGCGCGGTCGCGCGCAACCGCTCGATGATGCGGTTGGAGTGTTCGACCACGGCGTCGCCGACCCATTCCGGATAGGCGCAGCCGCAGCCCGCGCCCGCCGCGGGAGTCACCAGCTCGGTTTCGACATTTCCCCGCGTCGCGACGTGGCGCAGCACTGCTTCGTTCACCCGCACAAAGTCCGCGCGCGCGACGTCGAACCAGTGGAAATCGCCATTGAAGACGAGCGCTTTCTCGCCCGGCTCCTCTTCGTAGAGCTCGATGAGCCGCTCAAGCGCGAGGCAGTTGCCGTAAAGCCCGCCGGCCACCCAGAGCGTTTCCACCTCGAAGGAGGCCGGCGCGGCGAGCGCACGCGCCCCGTGGCGGTAGGAGACCGGACAGCTGCGGCCGGGAACTTCAGCCATCGAGCGCACCGCCGCACGAGGACCCCTGCCCCGCGGTGCATCCATAGCAGTGGTCGCGCACCGTGATCACGTTGCCTTCCACGTCGCGCCCGATCAACTCGGAGAGATGGGTGCGCTTGCTTCCCTCGACGACGAGCGGGATCCCGAGCATCTGGTTGAAGTCGCAGTCGTAGACGTAGCCCTGCCAGTCTACCGACACCAGCGTCCGGCACATGACCGTATCGAGATTCTCCTCGCGGTGCGCGCCGTGAAGCAGTGCCATGTACTCGTTGAACTGGCCTTTGGAAATCAGCATCGACCCGAAGCGCTGGATCGGCATGTTGGCAAGCGTGTACAGGCTGTTGAATGCGATGCCGTAACGCTCGCCGAGGACGCGCCTGTAGTCGGCTTCCAGACGGCCCTGCGCCGGCGGCAGGCTCGGACCCTGCGGGTTGTACACGAGGTTCAATTCGAGCCCGGATCCCTGCGCACCGTAGCCGAGCGCGTTCAGGCGCCGGATCGCGCGCAGGCTCTTTTCGAACACGCCCTTGCCGCGCTGTCGATCCACGTTTTCCGCGAGGTAGCAGGGCAGCGACGCGATCACCTCGACCCGCTGCCCGGTCAGGAACTCGGCAAGCCCTTCCTGGCCGGGTTCCTCGAGCACCGTCAGGTTGCAGCGGTCGATCACCTGCGCGCCGAGCTCACGCGCGCGCAGGACCAGCTCCCTGAAGTGGGGATTCAGTTCGGGCGCCCCGCCGGTCAGATCGAGGCGCCGGAGGCCCGATATGCCGAGAAAGGCGAGCACGTCGGCCATCGTGTCGCGCGACATCTGCTCGGTGCGCGTCGGACCCGCATTTACGTGGCAATGCACGCAGCTCTGATTGCATTTGTAGCCGAGGTTGACCTGCAGGGTCTCGAGGCGCGAGCGCCGGATCGCCGGAAAGTCATAGCGCCGCATCAGGGGCAGTGTGGCGTGCATTCGTGTCCTTGTTCCGAGTCGGCCCGATCCGTTGGTCGCTCGACGTGGTCCGGGACTTACATCTACGGCCGGGAGCCGCGGCCGGATGCGGTATTCTCCGGGCTAGAGCAGGTTATGCGCGCCCTGCGACTGTTCGTCGAGCGCCTGCAACAGCCGCCCTCCGGTGTGCCGGAGCCGCTGCGAGAGCATCAGGACCAGCTCCATCAGGATCTTGGCGCCGAGCATCGGCTGCTCGACGATGATGCGCGCCAGGTTCTCTCTCGTAAGCACGGCGATCAGATCCGGCTCTGTAGCGATGCAGGTGGCAAAGCGCGGTTCGCCGTCGATCATGGACATCTCGCCCAGCGTGCGCCCGGCCTCGACCACCGCGATCAGCCGCGGCGTGTTCCAGCGGTCGCGTTTCTGCACCTCGACCTTGCCTTCGATCAGCATCAACATGAAATCGCCGCCTTCCCCCTCCCGGATAACCTCCATCCCCGGTTCCGCGCGGTAGACGTCCATGAAATGGGCGAGCAGTCGCACTTCCGCTGGGGCGAAATTTTCCAGCAGAATGCAGCGCGGGATGAGCGCGTGAATCTGGGTGGAGAACTGGGTCGCGTCCCCGAGGTATTCCAGGTGCGCGAGCTGGCGGGGGCGGTCGTCCATGGCCAGCGGATTATGCACAACGGCTACGAGATGAGCCAGAGGACCGTTCCGATCCATCCGGCGCTCGCCGCCGCGAGGACCGGATCCCGCAACACCTCTTCCGCCGGATCGCCGCCGCCGCCCCGAAAATGCAGGCGAAACAGATAACGGAACGTGCCCAGGAGGACCCACGGCAGCGTCAGGATCAGCTGCCCGGTACCGTGCAGCGACGCGGTGCCCGGGGAGACCGTATACAGGGCGTAGCTTACGATCATTCCGGCGGCGCAGACGACGATCGCCTTGTCGAGAAACCCGGTCGTATACGCATCGAGCACCGCCCGATGCTGCGCCGCGTCCTCGGCGAGGCGCGCGAGCTCGGCGCGGCGCTTGGCGAAGCCGAGGAAGAGCGTGAGCAGGAACCCGCAGGCGAACAGCCATTGCGATGGCTCAACCCCGATTCCGGAGGTTCCCGCGAGCAGGCGCAGCATGAAGCCCGCCGCAATGACGAACACATCGATGACCGGTACGCGCTTGAGGCCGAGGGTGTAGACCGCATTCAGGGCAAGATACGCCGCGATGATCGCTGCTGCCAGCGGGCCGATCCACGTCGCGAACGCAAGCCCTGCCGCAGCGAGCGCACCTGATATCACATATGCCTCACGCGGGGCGACCGCGCCGCGCGCTACCGGGCGGTCGCGCTTGTCGGGATGGTCGCGGTCCTGCTCTGCGTCGAGGCAATCGTTGAACGCATACACGGCACTCGAGGCAAGACAGAATGCCGCGGTCGCAACCAGCGCGTCCGTCAGCATCGCCGGATCGCTCCATGCATGACCGAATACCACACCTGCGAGGACGAATCCGTTTTTCACCCAGTGATGGGGACGGGCAAGCTCGACGTACGCCCGCACCCGGGTCATTGCGGAAAATAGCGCTCGAAGAAGTAGCAACGGCCGACCGGGAGCCAGGACGGGATGCGGTAGTAGCGATCCCGCACTTCCGCGAGGACGCGCGACCGGTACGCTTCGTACTGGAAGCCTCTGCCGAGGATCGCATGGTACGTGCCGCCGCCAAGCGGCACGCTTCTCACCTCGATCTCACGGAAGAACGGCCGGTACTCGTCCGGTGCGGGCGGCTCGCGTCTGAGGATGAGCAGATCCTTGCCGGCGTACACGCGCCAATCCGTGGCAATGTCATCCTGTCTCGCGTGAGAAGTACCCGTGCCGAACACGGGAACCCGGCGCCGCGTGTGGTAAGCGAACAATGCGGCCGCCGCATAGCTGTCTGCGGCAAGGACATTGGCGTCAAGCTCCGGCCTGATCGCGGCCATGAGCTCATCGATCCTGCCGGGAAATACGAGCCGCTGGTAGAGCCGGGAAGCGCTCCAGATTTCCAGCGGAAGCGCCGCCATTACCGCAATTGCAACGACGTGCAACCCGGCAAAAAGGGCGAAAAAGCGGACCGCGGCGACGAGCTGGTGGCGCTCGAGCGCGAGCGCCACGGTCATCACCAGCCCCGGCACGAACGACATCAGCCAGTGAAGGCCGATCCGCTTGAGCGGCGAGAGGAGCGCGAACACCGCCAGCGGCACGAGCCACGCGAAAATCAGCGCGCGGCGTGCCGGGTCCTGCCAGCCGAGTCGGTGGCGCCCGCGCCAGGCGAACCAGGCCAGCGGCGCGGCGAGGTAAGCAACCGACGCCAGGTAAAGCAGCGGCGTCAGCGCCGACCAGCCCGCGGTGTCGTGGCGGTTGATCGCGTTGAACATCACATTGCACCAGCATGCCTGGAAATTCCACCAGAGATTCACAAGGCCAAACGGCACCGCGGCAGCAAACGCAGCCAGGGGCCCGCTCCAGCGCCGCGGCGCCCTGGGGGAAGCGGCCGCCCAGGCAAGGTAGGCGAGGCCCAGCAGCACGGCAAAATACTTCGAGAGGAACGCAAACCCGAGAGCCACTCCGGAAGCGGCAAACAGGCTCAGCGATCCGCGCTGCGCGGCGCGTGCAAACAGCACCAATGAAACCACGGAGAACAGGACCAGCGGCGCGTCCGTGGTGACGAGAATGCCCCAGACGTTCAGCGGAACCAGCAGCACGGCAAGCCCCGCGAAGTCCGCAGTGTCCTGGTCGTTCCCGAACCAGCGCCGGAGTGCCCCGCGCACGATCAGCGCGACCACGGCCGGAAGCAGCGTTGCCGGCAGCCGCGCCACCCAATCAGCGTCGGAGAGCGCGATCAGTGGCGCCAGCAGCCAGCCGATCATCGGCGGATGGTCGTAGAACCCGATTTCCGGATTGCGGCCCCAGAGGACGAAATAGGCTTCGTCGGCGGTCACGGGAACGGTCGCCGAGAGCCAGACGCGAAACGCCAGCGTCGCCGCCAGGGCGATGAAAAACCACCCTCTTGGCGCAAGCGGGTTCAGGCAGTCCCGCCCCGGGCGCCGTGCCGGCGCGCCTTCACTGCCTGCGCGAGCGTGTCCAGAACGCCGATCGAATCCTCCCAGCCGATGCAGGCATCGGTAATGCTCTGGCCGAACTGAAGCGGCTTGCCGGGCTGCAGGTCCTGCCGCCCCTCCACCAGATTTGATTCCACCATCACGCCCACGACCCTGCCACTGCCGTCCGCGATTTGCGCGGCGACGTTCTTCGCGACATCGATCTGGCGCTTGTACTGCTTGGACGAGTTGGCATGCGAAAAATCAACCATCAGGCGCTCCGGAAGGCGCGCTCGCGCGAGCTCGTCGCAAGCCGCCTTCACGCTTGCGGGGTCGTAATTCGGGTGCTTGCCGCCGCGCAGAATGATATGGCAGTCGTCGTTGCCGCGCGTTTCCACGATCGCCACCTGCCCGCTCTTGTGCACCGAGAGGAAATGGTGCTTCTGGCGCGCGGCGAGGACGGCCTCGACCGCGATTCGCACGTTGCCGTCGGTGCCGTTCTTGAAGCCGACCGGCGCCGAGAGCCCGGAGGCGAGCTCGCGGTGCACCTGGGATTCAGTGGTGCGCGCCCCGATCGCGCCCCAGGAAACGAGGTCGCCGATGTACTGCGGCGAGATCACGTCGAGGAATTCGCATCCGGACGGCACGCCGAGCCGGTTGATGTTGACCAGCAGGTCGCGCGCGATCCTCAGGCCCTCGTTGATGCGGAAGCTGCCGTTCAGGTAAGGATCGTTGATCAGGCCCTTCCATCCGACCGTGGTCCGAGGCTTCTCGAAGTACACGCGCATCAGCAGTTCGAGCTCGCCGGCGCAGCGGCGACGCTCGGCGAGGAGTCTCTCCGCGTACGCGAGCGCCGCGGCCGGCTCGTGGATCGAACAGGGACCCATGACCACCAGCAGCCGGTCGGACTGGCCGTGCAGGATCTCGCGCACCCGGCAGCGCGTGTCGGTGATCAGCTGCTCGACCGGAGTACCCTGGATCGGAAAAAAGCGGATCAGGTGCTCGGGAGGCGGCAGCGGTACAATGTTTTCGATCCGCTCGTCGTCGGTCAGCGACGTCTTGTCGGCGGGTACGATGTTCAGATATGAGTCGGTGGGCGTGGTCATGGTCGGCCTCGAGTCAAAAAAAAACCGCCAGGCCTTGGGCGCTGGCGGTTTTTCGGGTTCGGTCGGCGTGCGGCTAGCCGTTCCCCTCCGCCAGCAGGCGCGGGAAGCAGAAGAAAAAGCCGTAAAACCAGCGAGCCATGGCGGGATTCAAGCACGAACCCGGTAGCGGTGGCAACTGGCACTCCAACGGGGTGACTGCCAGCGGCCGAAGTCATCCGGCGTTTCCAGTAATGCGTTATGTGTGCTAAGTTTTTCGCGCGTGCATTCCGGCGAAGAACAAGGAGGTAACGATGTCGGCGAGCGTCTCCAGACCGCATGCGGGTCCCTGCATCCCGGTTGCAGGATTCAAGGACGTGTACGACACGTCCAGTGTCGAGAAGGCCCTGCAGGAGCTTTCCCCGTCCGCCAACGAAGCGCTGCGCACCGTTTACGAGAAGATGCTGCGTGCAGGCGGCCAGCGTTTTACCGTCAAGCCCTCCGCATTGCCATACATGGACGAACTCTTCGACGATTTGCCGAATTTCAGCGCAGTGCTCGAAGATATTCGCAGGCAGCTTGCCCTGTGCGTGGATTCCAACGACCCCGTCGAGATGCCGCCGGCGCTGCTGCTGGGCGAACCCGGGATCGGCAAGACGCATTTTGCGCGGCGCATCGCGCAGCTCCTCGGTACCGGTTTCGGCCTGGTGCCGATGAGTTCGCTCACCGCGGGGTGGATCCTCTCGGGTGCGTCCTCGCAATGGAAAAACGCCAAGCCAGGCAAGGTCTTCGATATCTTCCTGAACGGGGAATACGCCAATCCGCTGCTGGTGGTCGACGAGCTGGACAAGGCGTCGCGCGACGGCCAATATGATCCGCTCGGCGCGCTCTACGAACTTCTCGAGACGCACACTGCCACGCATTTCGTGGACGAGTTCGTGGAAATCCCGATCGATGCCTCGGGAACAGTGTGGTTCGCCACCGCGAACGACGCCTCGCGCATCCCGGAGCCCATCCTCGACCGCATGCACGTGTACGAGATCGACCGGCCCGACGCCGAGGGCTCGCGGCGCATCGCGCATTCGATCTACAGGGAAATTCGCGACGCGCACGATTGGGGCAGGCATTTTCCCGAAGTGCCGTCCGGCGCCGTGGTGAAAAGGCTGGCCGCGCTCTCGCCGCGCGAGATGCGACGCGCGGTTCAGGCCGCGTTCGGCAAAGCGAAGCTCGCCGGGCGGGAGGAGATGAGCCCCGACGATGTGGACGTAGTGCGCGGCGCGCACCGGCAGCGGATCGGGTTCTGATCAGCCGGCGCGACGCGCCAGCCAATCGCGCAGCGCGAGGCCGGTCCCGAAATCCCAGGGCCTGAGTTTCTCCGGGGCGATGCGGCGGTAATCGGCAAGCTCCTCGTTCAGCCGCACCTCGCCGGAAGCCGGCACATGGTAGGCGATGATGAGCTCGTTCCTGCGCTCGAAGGGGTAGAGCCCGACGAAGTGAACGGCCATCACGTCAAGCGAAAGCTCTTCGTTCACCTCGCGTGCGACCGCCGCCTCCGGCGTCTCGGCCTTCTCGAGAAACCCGGTAATCAGGCCGAACATTTTTTCCGGCCAGTCCTTGTTGCGCGCGAGGATCACACCGCCTTCGTGTTCGACGATCGCGGCAACGACCGGTAGCGGATTGTCCCAGTGAACGAACCCGCAGGAGCAGGCGAGTCGTCTTGCCCCGCCGTGCTCGCCCGGGACCAGTGGCTGCGCGCAGAGCGGGCAGAACCTAAATGCGTTGCTCAACCCAGGCCTTGACCGATTGCAGCGCGGCAGAGAGGTTCTTCGGCTCGCTGCCGCCCGCCTGCGCCATGTCCGGACGACCGCCGCCCTTGCCGCCGACCTGCTGCGCAACATAGTTGACCAGTTCGCCCGCCTTCAGCTTTGATGTGAGGTCGGATGTGACGCCGGCGATCAGCGTCACCTTCCCCTGGTTCACGGCGCCGAGCACGATCGCTGCACTCTTCAGCTTGTCCTTCAGCTTGTCCATCGTCTCGCGCAGCGTCTTCGCATCGGCTCCGTCGAGCGTCGCGGTCAATACCTTGGCGCCCTTGACGTCCACCGCCTGATCCGCAAGGTCATCGCCGCGGCTGGAGGCGAGCTTGGACTTAAGACGCGCAAGCTCCTTTTCGAGCGACTTCTTCTCGTCTAGAAGGCTGTTCACCGCCTTTTCAACCATTCCGCCGCCAGGCTGCGCCCGAAGGTGCTTCGCAACCTCGTAGAACTCCTGCAGCTGGCTGTTCATGATGGCAAGCGCGTCGCCGCCTGTTGTCGCTTCCACGCGGCGTATGCCTGCAGCCACTCCACCCTCTGAATAGATCTTCAATACGCCAATATCGCCGGTACGTTCCACGTGAGTGCCACCGCAGAATTCGCGAGAGGAGCCAATGTCGAGTACGCGCACCTCATCGCCGTACTTCTCGCCGAACAGCATCACGGCGCCTGACTTCCTTGCCTCCTCGATGGGCATGACCTGGGCCCGCGTCGGCGTGTTCTGCATGATTTCGCCATTCACCCGAAGCTCTACCTGGCGGATTTCCTGATCGCTCATGGGCTTGTCGTGGGCGAAGTCGAAGCGCGTCTTGTCCGGGTCGACCAGCGAGCCTTTTTGCTGCACGTGCGGGCCGAGCACCTCGCGCAGCGCCTTGTGCATAAGGTGCGTGACCGAGTGATTGCGCATGGTGCGCCGGCGCAACACCTCTTCCACGCGAGCCTCGACCTTGTCGCCCAGCTTGAGGGCACCAGTCTTGAGCGTGCCACGGTGGCCAAATACATCGGGCTGGATCTTCTGCGTGTCGTCAACCGAGAACGTACCGGAAGATCCCGCGAGCTCGCCCCGGTCGCCGACCTGGCCTCCCGACTCGGCGTAGAACGGCGTCTGGTCGAGCACGACGACGCCGGATTCGCCCGCCTTCAGCGCCGCGACCGCGGACCCTTCCCGGTAAAGCGCGACGACGTTGGCGGACAGGCTCAGCGCGTCGTAGCCGCGGAATTCCGTCTTGCCGCCCGAGTACGCGAGATCCGCAGGCGAGGTGAACTTGCTCGCGGCGCGCGCGCGCTCGCGCTGCTGTTCCATCGCGGCCTCGAACCCCGCCAGGTCCAGGCTCACGCCACGCTCGCGGCAGATGTCGGCGGTGAGGTCCACCGGAAAGCCGAAGGTATCGTAGAGCTTGAACACGGTCTCGCCGTCGAGCAGTTTCTCGCTGGAGGCGAGCGCGCCTTCCAGCACGCCCATGCCGTTCTCCAGCGTCTCGGCGAACCGCTCCTCCTCCTGCCTGAGAACCTGGGTGACCCTGGTCTTCTCGCGGGTCAGTTCCGGGTAAGCCTGGCCCATTGCGCGATCGAGATCTTCCACGATGCGATGAAAGAAAGGCTGCTTCTGCCCCAGCTTGTAGCCGTGGCGGATGGCGCGGCGGATGATGCGGCGGAGCACGTAGCCGCGGCCCTCGTTGCCCGGGATTACGCCGTCCACGATGAGGAAGGCACAGGCGCGGATGTGGTCTGCGATCACGTTGAGCGAGGGATTTTTCAGCTCTTTCTGCTTCGTCTCGCGCGCCGCCGCCCTGATCAGGTCCTGGAACAGGTCGATCTCGTAGTTGGAGTGCTTGCCCTGCAGCACCGCCGCGATGCGCTCCAGGCCCATGCCGGTGTCGACGCATGGCTTGGGCAGCGGCGTCATGACGCCGGTGTTCAGGTCGATCACGTAGTCGACCTTCGGCGCCTCGGGGTAGTCG
>CAZYVT010000011.1:82471-86625 GCA_964651335.1 uncultured Enterobacteriaceae bacterium
GTCATGACGCCCTTGTCGTCCCGGTCGTACTGCATGAACACCAGGTTCCAGATCTCGATGTAGCGGTCGCCGTCGGCCTCCGGCGATCCGGGCGGGCCGCCCGCGATCCCCGGGCCGTGGTCGTAGAAAATCTCGCTGCACGGACCGCAAGGGCCAGTGTCGGCCATCTGCCAGAAATTGTCCGACTGGTATTTATGGCCGCCAGGCTTATCGCCAATGCGGATGCAGCGCTCGCCCGGCACCCCGATCATCTTCGTCCAGAGATCGTAGGCCTCGTCGTCCGTCTGGTACACCGTCGTCCAGAGCCGGTCGGCGCGAAGTCCGTAAACCTTCGTCAGCAGCTCCCAGGCGAAGTGAATCGCGTCCTTCTTGAAGTAGTCGCCGAACGAGAAATTGCCGAGCATCTCGAAAAACGTGTGGTGGTGCGCGGTGTAGCCGACGTTTTCGAGGTCGTTGTGCTTGCCGCCCGCGCGCACCGAACGCTGCGAGGTGGTCGCGCGGCTGTAGCTGCGCTTCTCCTTGCCGGTAAAAACGTCCTTGAACTGCACCATCCCCGAGTTGACGAACAGCAGCGTCGGGTCGTTCGCCGGCACGAGCGGGCTCGAGGCGACAACGGTGTGTCCCTGCGCGCGGAAGTACTCGAGGAAGGTGGTGCGGATCTCGTTCGATTTCATAGACCTGCAATTCTAAAGGATGGCCCGCGGCGCCCGGGCGCCGCGCGCATCCCCTTTTCCTCAGGCCGCGAGCCGGCCGTACTTGACGAGCCGGGCGCGAACTCCGGTCTGCGTGCGTTCGTGCGCGGCCGCGAGCTCGGCGAGACCGCGCCCTGCATCGAACGCGGCGAGGAGCTTGCGGTCCTCGTCTTCCGACCACGGCTGCCCGGCCTTCGGCGGCAGCTCGCCTTGCCGGCGCGAGTAACGCTCGGACCGCTCCAGCGCCTGCGCGGCAACGAGCAGTGCGCGTACCGTCTCTACCCTCTGGTACGGGCTTTCGGCCGGGAACACTTCGCCCGATGCCGGATCGACGCCGTTGGCGAGCGACCTGACGATACCCAATGCTTCGGACTGGTTCATTGCGGATCACCTCCTCTCCCCTGCCAGGAGATGAACGTTTATTCAGTATCGCGGGATGACAGCAGTGTGCGGATCACGTCGAAGGAGAAGCCCCGGCTCTGCAGAAAGCGGGCGCGCTTCGAGCGTTCCTCGATGGTGGCCGCGGGAGCTCGGTACTTGCGTGCGAGGATTGCGCGGGCGCGCTCGGCGTCGTTCCTCCCGGACACAGCCGCCAAGCGCGCTGCCGCCTCCGCAGAAATTCCCTTCGAATGGAGGTCCTGCCGGATACGCGCTGCGCCGTACTTGCGCGCGAGCTGATAGACGCGCGCCTCGGCGTAGCGTTCATCGGAGAGCTGTTTCTTCATCGCGAGCGCATCGAGCAACTGCTCGAGCGCTTCGGGCGATTCCGCGTGCGTGGCGAGCTTGCGGGCCAGCTCGGCGCGGGAGTGTTCGCGCCGCGCGAGCAGCCGAAGCGCCCGCCCGTTCAGCTCGGCGGGCGTATCGGGAACTTCTGCTTTCACCCGCGCTTGCGTGCGGGCAGCCGCTCGACCTTGCTCTCTTCGTCGGCAGCCGCCGGCGCGGGCGCCGCGATGCCCGCCTTTTCGCGCACCCTGGCCTCGATCTCGCGCGCGAGCTCGGGGTTCTCTTTGAGGAAGTCGCGGGCGTTGTCCTTGCCCTGGCCGAGGCGCTCGTCCTTGTAGATGTACCAGGCGCCCGACTTCTCCAAAACGCCATGATGTACGCCGAGTTCGAGAATCTCTCCCTCCCGCGAGATGCCTGTGCCGTACAGGATGTCGAATTCGGCGGTGCGGAAGGGCGGCGCCACCTTGTTCTTCACGATCTTGACGCGCGTCTCCGAGCCGATCACCTCGTCGCCCTTCTTGATCGAGCCGATGCGCCGGATGTCGATGCGCACCGAGGCGTAGAACTTGAGCGCGTTGCCGCCGCTCGTCGTCTCCGGGTTGCCGAACATGATGCCGATCTTCATGCGGATCTGGTTGATGAAGATCACCAGGGTGTTGGAGCGCTTGATGTTGGCGGTGAGCTTGCGCAGCGCCTGGCTCATGAGGCGCGCCTGCAGGCCCATCTGCGGCTCGCCCATCTCGCCCTCGATCTCGGCCTTGGGCACCAGCGCCGCCACCGAGTCGATCACCACCACGTCGACCGAACTCGAGCGCACCAGCATGTCGGCGATCTCGAGCGCCTGCTCGCCATTGTCGGGCTGGGAGATGAGCAACTGTTCGACGTCGACCCCGAGCTTGCCGGCGTACTGCGGATCGAGCGCGTGCTCGGCGTCGATAAAGGCGGCGGTGCCGCCCAGCTTCTGCATCTGGGCGATGTCCGAGAGCGCCAGCGTGGTCTTGCCCGAGGATTCCGGGCCGTAGATCTCGCACACCCGCCCGCGCGGGAGCCCCCCGACGCCGAGCGCGAGGTCGAGGCCCAGCGAGCCGGTGGATACGACCTGGATATCCCTCGACACGTCGGCCGCGCCGAGGCGCATGATCGAGCCTTTGCCGAACTGCTTTTCGATCTGCGACAGCGCCGCGGCCAGTGCTTTGGCCTTATTGTCATCCATGTGCTATTCCCCTGTCGTTTGTCGCCGCCTATTTTAAACCAATCGAATCACCCGACAGGGGAATAACGCGCAGCGCAAAGTATCAGTTGACATTGCACGCCGGCCAATTTTATTGACGATGCTGGGCACAGGCGTGATCTCGTCATTCCCGCGCAGGCGGGAAACCAGGCTATTCAGGTCGTTACTGGATCCCCGCCTCCACGGGGATGACTGCTGCAGACGTTTCTCAATCGGATAGGCAATACACTCCAACATCCTTACCATATTGCTTTTTCCTCGGAGCGGGAAGCGCTGGGACACCTCCAGCCTGATCAATCTGCTCTCGCAGGATTAGTCAGGGGCGACGTAGTGACGAGGGCGGTCAGCGCCGCTTTCGAGCGGCGCGGGCCATAGACTCGTGGATACACTGCGCCATCACACCGCATCCGCTTGAAGGGCAGGTCAAGACTAAGCCGCCCCAACGCTTTCGATTTTCCTTTTGACATCCATCGGGTCGTTGATGTTCTTGAACACAAGGTCGCTGATACCGCGGCCTGTAACCTTTACTGTCCCGAACCCAAATATGCGACCGATGACGCCTTGAATGATCTCGACCGTTTCGATTGATGAAATCTTGATTTCTTCCGACTTTCTGCTGATTATTCCCTTCTTGAAAATTACACGCTTATTGGTCACCCCTTGCTCGATATTGCGCAGCTTCAGCCATTCCCACAGCGCGAGCAGGAGCGTAACGCCGAGTGTTGGAATTGCCAAAATAATCCAAATGATCATTGGAATTTTCGCGAACCAATGAAGCTTGAAAAGCTCTTTGACTTCTTCACCGTTTGACAGAGATTCTTGTATATACCCCACGTTTGTCTCCTTCTTGAGTTCTATCGAGTAACGGATCGACGAAATTCTATTTAACACAGTAGATTTGAACCCCGTCTCCGTCAACGCGTCATGAAATCAAGACGTTGCGGAAAGACATTTCGGAAGACAACAGCGTTAAATAGCAAGAAAACGGACAATTGAATGAATCAACAGGTGTTTTCGCCCATCACCCATCACTCATCACTGGCGTGCAAGCAACGCGAGCACGCCCTTGAGCGCGTGCTCGACCGACCGCCGCCGCACCGTCTCGCGGTCGCCGGAGAAGCGTTTCGTTTCGCTGCGCGGCTTACCGTCTTTCCTGCCCCAGGCGAAACACACGAAGCCGACCGGCTTATCAGGCGTGCCGCCGGCGGGGCCGGCCACCCCGCTCACCGCCACGGCGACCTGCGCGTGGCTGCGTGCCAGCGCGCCGGCCACCATCTCGCGCACGATTTCCTCGGAGACCGCGCCGTGTTTGTCGAGCGTTGCTTCCTTCACACCGAGCATCTCGCGCTTGGAGATGTAGGTATAGGTAACGAAGCCGCGCTCGAACCAATCCGAGCTGCCCGGCACCATAGTGACCGCCTCGGCAATCCAGCCGCCGGTGCACGATTCCGCCGTCGCCAGCATCAGCTTGCGACGTTTCAACTCCAGGCCCACTTCTTCTGCCAGCT
>CAZYVT010000012.1:0-82211 GCA_964651335.1 uncultured Enterobacteriaceae bacterium
CTTAAAATCCCTAGGCCGCAAGGCCGTGCCGGTTCGAGTCCGGCCCTGGGCACCAGATTCCATCCCTTGGCGCGCCGCGCTCACCGCGCTTTGCGTTCTCCTCGCCTCGTGCCATGGTGTTCTGGTTCACGAAGTCCGGTCCACCTACTCGCATATCCAGGTCATCGACTCCGGCAGCCAGCGTGCGCTTTACTTCGTGGGGGAGGGCGAGAGCAATGTCGTCGAAACGCTGATCGACCTGCGGCAGCCCCATGTGCTGCAGCACCCCTATTCGCAGGCCGTGATGGCAAGCGTCCTGTACCGGCCGCACGCCTCGTCGTGCCTGCTGATCGGGCTCGGCGGCGGCGCACTGGTGCGCTTCATCAACCACCATTTTTCCGAAGTGCGTCTCGACGTGGTCGAGATCGATTCCGCGGTGGTCGCGGTAGCGCGCGAATTCTTCGGCACCGCCGCCGGACCGCGCACCCGAATCTTCGTCGCAGACGGGCGCGACTATCTGGCGCGCACGCCCGAGCGCTACGACCTCATCCTCATCGACGCGCATCTGCATCCGGGCGCGCGGACCGACAGCACCGGCCACCCCTTGAGCCTCAAGAGCGAAGACTTCTATCGGAGCATTCACAAACGCCTCAGCCAGGACGGCGTCGTGATGTTCAACGTCATTGCGGGACGGGACGCAAGCGACTACATCGACGGCGTCCGCCGGGCGTTCGCGGCGAGCGACATCTACCGCCCGCGCGGAACCGGCAATGTGATCGTCTTCGCCGCCCCGCAGGCGCCGCTCGCCGGGGAGGTGGAGCTTCGCGCGCGCGCACGAGCACTCGATCGCCGCGGCGGTTACGGCTTTTCGTTCGAGCGGCTGCTCGAGGACCGGGACCGGCGCCCCGACTGAGTGCGGACAGGCTACCAGGACTATCATTGAGAAACGGCGACATGATGCGAATGCGCAAATCAACCCGCCCCGAACCCCGCTTTGAGCGCGCCGCACAATGGCTTTACGACGCCCATCGGCGCCGCGACCAGTTCGGGCCCCTTCCAGCAGAGCTGGCGCCGCAGTCAGTCGCCGACGCCTATGCCATTCAGGCGGCCTTTGTCGGTTTGCGCCACGAACAGCTGGGATCGGTGGTCGGTTACAAGATTGCGCTCACCACGCCGGCGATGCGCAGGATGATCGGCATGAACGACTCGATCGCCGGCGACATGCTCGAGAAAACCGTTCTCCGCGGCCCGAGCCGCGTGCGCGCCGCCGATTACGTCAGGCTCCTGGTCGAATTCGAGATCGCGATCGAGCTTGCCGATGATCTGCCCGTGGTCGGCGCCCCGTATACGCGCGAAACGGTCGCACGCTCGGTCGGTGCCGTGATGCCCGCGCTCGAGCTGGCGGATGACCGCAATGCCGACTACTCGGCGCTTGCTGCCAACCCTCTGATGCTGATCGCAGACAATGCGTGGAACGAGGGCGCAGTGCTCGGCGCGTCAATGCACGACTGGAAGCAGCTCGACCTCGCGGCCCTACAGGGTGTGGCGACGATCGACGGCAAACGGGTCGGCGAGGGACGCGGCGCCGACGTAATGGGCCACCCGTTCGAGGCGCTCGCCTGGGTCGCCAACAACCTCGCGAGCCGCGGCCTTGGCCTGTGGCGCAGCGATGTCGTCATCACTGGCAGCCTCATCGCCTCCAGATTTCCGCGGGCAGGCCAGGTGGTGCGCTTCGATGCAGGCGATCTGGGGTCGGTCGAGCTGCTGGTGGAGTGAAGGTGCGGCGATGGGCGGGTTGCTTCAGTCGTCCGCTTCGCCCGGTTCGTAGAGCGCTTCGCGGCCGATCCGGTCCAGGCACAACTCCGCGGTCCAGGGAAGCATCAGCGCACCGCAGCGCGAGTCGCGGTAAAGGCGCTCCAGCGGCAGGTTCTTGAGCATCGATTGCCCGCCGCAGGTCCGGATCGCCAGCCGGCAGAGGTCGTTCGCGTTTTCCATGATGGTGAACTGTGCTGCGTAGGCACGAAGCCGCGCATCCTTGGGCGGATCGATCCGCGCGTCCTCGAGCATGCGCAGGAACAGCGCCCGGGTCTGTTCCAGCTTGATCCACATCTCCGCGACCGCGATCTGTTTCGTGGCATACATGCGGCGCTTCACGGGTGCGATGCCCTCGATCTCGCCACGCAGGTACTTGACCGTGAATTCATAGGCAGCGATCGCAATTCCCATGTAGGTGGGCGCGAGCGTCGTGAACATGTGGGGCCAGCGGCTTGCGGCCTGAAAGTACGTCCCCCGCGGCATCATCGACGCCTCGTCCGGCACCAAGACATCCTTGAAGACGAGATTCCTCGAGACCGTGCCGCGCATGCCGAGCGGGTCCCATTCCCCGACGATCGCGAGCCCCGGAGCGTCGCCCGGCACCGCCAGGTAGAGCGTATCGCGCAGCGAACGATCGGGCTTGTCCTCGGTGCAAAGCATGCCGTAGTAGTGCGCTGCGCCCGCAAGCGAGGCAAAAATCTTCTTGCCGTTGATCCGCCACCCTCCCTCCACTTTGGCAGCCAGCGTGCCGAAGGGTGCGTTACCCGCCGCTGCCGCGCTGCCCTCCGAAAATGGCTGCGCATAGATCGCGCCTTCCTGCACGATGCGCCTGAAATGAATGGCGCGGTGTCGCTCATGTTCATGGCGCTCCGCCGCGCTCATGTCGAGTTCGTCCGCGAGTGCGCCGGGCCACAGCGTCGAGCAGGCATGCATGTTGAAGGTCAGGGCGGTAGCGCCGCAATATTTGCCGATCGTCGCCGAGATCAGCGCGTAGGTCCTGAAGTCCGCGCCGCGGCCGCCGAATCGTTCGGGCACGCACAGGCCGAGCAGCCCGGAATTTCTCAGGTCGACGTAATTCTCGAACGGGAAGCTCGCCTCGCGGTCGTAACGCTCGGCGCGCGCCGCGAATTGCGGGCCAAGCGACTCGGCAAGCGAGAGGAGTTCGCTCTGCTTCGCCGTGCGCGGATAGCCGGAACCGCAAACGGAGTAGCGTTCATCCGTCATAGGCGATGGCGCTCAAGGAAAGAGAGCAGGGATCTGTTGAAGGCGTCCGGCTGATCCATCGGGCCGAGGTGGCCGCAGCCTTCGAGCACGACAAAATCCGCGCCCGGGATATTTGTCGCCATGCGTTCCATGACCGGGGCCGGCGCGATTTTGTCGTCGCTCCCTGCGACCAGGAGGGTCGGCACTGAAATATTCGGGAGCTGTTCTCTGCGGTCGAAAGTCGTCAACAGCGCGACAGCGTTGCGGTAGGTTTCGCGCGGAATACCGCCCATGATGCGCTCGGCATGCGCGAGACCCCCGGGCTCGGATCTTGTCCCGCGCATCGAGGGCAGCAGTTTCGCCGCAATTTCCGCCATCGTCTTGCCCTCGTCGAGCGGCTTGAGGCGCTCCTGCACGAATTGGCGCGCGAACGCGCTTCCGGTACCAACGAACGCCGGGCTGGTAAAGCAGAGGGCGAGTGCCTTTACGTGCCCGGGACTCCGCGCATAGGTTTCCTGCGCCACGAAGCCTCCCATGCTGTGGCCGACCAGCACGGCCGGGCCGTCATCCAGCGTCGCGATCAAGCGGACGAGAGCGGCGGAGACCTGCTCAAGATCGTAAGGCTCGACCAAGGCGCTTTCCCCGTACCCCGGCTGATCCCAGGCGTGCGCAGCGTAGCCCCGTGCCGCGAAGAACGGCAATTGGGCGTCCCAGGCGTGATGTCCCCCGCCGACTCCATGCAGGAACACCAGCGAGGTCAGGCAAGCTCTCCGGCGAGCTTTCCCTGCTCGACGATGGTCCCGCCGTCCAGCCGGATCGTGCAGTTGCGGAAGGGCAGGTCGTAGTGGCCGAGCGTATGCCGGCCCGCGACTTCGTTCGCGCCGGTGGAATAGAGAAAATTCCCGGCGAAAGCGCGCTGCTCGGTGCCGTTGACGTCGCGCCGGTCGTACATCACGAGAGCGTCCCAGCGCGCCCTGGCATTCATCCCCCAGCCGACGTGCGACACCGCGTAGGCGTCGCGGTCGCCCCAGGCCGCGAAATACTCACGCATCAGCTCGGCGTCGAGCGAACTGCCCTCGATGGCCGTCACATAGTCGTTCTCGATCCTCAGACGCACGCCGGACTCGATGTAGCGCTTGAACGTCAGGTTGAGATCTCCCGGCGCCATGAGCAACGTACCGTTCACGCTGTTCGCCTGGGGGAAGCACAGGCACAGGCCGCCGGGCCAATGCGAAAGCGTTCCGGGTTTTTCGGTGTAGCCCCAGACTCCTCCTACGCGCGCTCCATCGACGCGGATCGAGAGGTCGCTGCCCGCGGGCGAAGTCACGTGCATCGCCTTCGCGTTCTTCAGCAGGCGCATCGCTACCCTCACCTTCTGCTCGTCTGCAGGGGAGGGGGCCAGGCGCTCCAACACGTCCGGGTGCTCGTTGGAAATGTAAAGCACCCGTGCGCCGCCTTGCAGGATTGCGGGCAGCTCGGCCGCATGCATGAGGCCCTCGACCGTGCAGTCCACGACGAAGACTGACGAGGAGAGGGCAGCGATCGCGGGTCCCAGGCCCTGCAGCGCGACCGAAGCGCCCGTGGAGCGCACGGGCACCGCGGCGCTCTGGCGCGGGGTTGGCACGGTCACCTGGAATGGGCGCGCACCGAGCCGTGCGAGCGCAAGCTCGGCGAGCTGCACGTTGAGGGCGCGGGATTGCGACTCCGAAAGAATCGCGCAAACATCGCCCGGCGTCACCTTGCAGCGCGCGAACACATCCGCGAAAAGGTCGATCCACTTGCCTTCGATCCGGTCTGCGATCATGCCGGGCATCCTATACGAGTTGGCAGACCGGGTTCCTGGGCGCCAATCGGCTAGAATCAAACCACATGATCGTTTACGACCTACAGTGCGGGAACGGACACCGGTTCGAGGGCTGGTTCGCCTCGCCGGACGACTTCGCGTCGCAGAAAGATCACGGCTTGGTGAGCTGCCCGACCTGCGGCGTGCAACAGATCGACCGCGTGCCCTCGATGACTCGGTTCAATTCTGGGGTGCCGCAGCCGCCGCAAGTGGCGCAACGGCCTGACGATCTAGCGGGGAAAGACCCGATGGCGATCGCCCAGATCCTCTATTCCCGAATGATCGACGAAATGCTTCAAAAATCCGAGGATGTCGGGAGGGCATTTCCGGAGGAAGCGCGCAGGATTTATTACAAGGAGGTGCCCTCGCGCTCGATCCGCGGCCAGGCCTCGTCGGACGAACATGCCGAGCTGGTCGAGGAAGGAATCCCGGTTGTCCGCCTTCCGATCCCGCCGCGGGAGCTTCTAAGTTAGCAATTTATAGGGCGCTAGAGTGGTAGCCCGTTCCCCCCAACGGGCCGTCTCATCCTGGGTCTTTGGGCGGAACATAGAACGTCCAGCCATCCCAGCTCGCCAGACCTATGGGAAGAGCCGCGCTACTCGTCGTGGCAGCTGATATACGGCTCAAAAATCCAGCTCAATCCAAACTGTGTTATCATTCGCTGGCGAATGAACTTAATGTAATGTCTCCGTATAAATATCATCTAGTTGATAATACATGTAAATAATCATTTTTATTCACATATATATATCCTACGGCGAACCACAACAAAATAGAACCACGATCTTGTTTCGTCCATTCGAAACGAGTAGAGTTCAATGGTCGACTACTAAGGCTTAGCCATGGACGAAGGTAACTACAGTAAGGCAGGGCTGTTTCGATATTTGAAAGAGATGACCGTGCAAGGGCTGCTCAACGAGCACACTGCCGCAGGTTTCCGCGCGGCGGCGTCGAAGCTGCTCGAGGATCTTGCGGATTCTGATGATGTGCGCGGGGTCGAAGTCGAGACCGCAGCGATCAAGTACCACAACAAGCACACCGGGGAGATCTCGACGGCTTCGTTGAAAACTTACAGTAGGCGAGTTAAGCGTCTCCTTCGGGACTTCGAAAAGCATGTCACCGACCCGCTGGGATTTAAACCGCGTAGTCGTGCGCTTTCGAAGGCCAGCACCGAGAAGGCAAGGGCTCGTATTGAAGCAGTCCGCGCGGTAGGGCAAGAGGTAGTCGGCGCGGTGGCGGAGGTGTCTAGGACTGTGAATTCGATCCTCTCTCCTGAAGCAAGCCTTGTGCTGCCGTATCCGCTCCGGAGTAACTTCACCGCGCAGGTCGTGGTGCCACGGAACATCAACGTCGATGAAGCCCGCCGGTTGTGCGCGTTCATCATGACGCTTGCTAGCGATTTCAAACCGGTTGGCCCGATTGGGTTGCCGGATGAAGCAAAAGAAACGGCGGAGGCTTAGGCACTCCGCCGCTGGGTCGGTCAACGGACAGGGCTACTCCAAGAGTTGCGGTCGGGAACGAGTTGGCGGGTCCAAGCGCCAGCGTCGGTACCGTAACCTGGTGGAACCGCGGGGCGTCCAAAACCCCGTTTGCCCGAGTCCACCAGATTCTAACGTGGGGCGCCGGGCGGCGCTCACGCCGGGAAAGGGGTTGATGCGGGGCTGGGTTTTGGATACTGTGCGTGAGATATTTGTACACAATGTGTATTATGTAAAATCACCATTCCCTGGCACGACCCCTCTGCCGCGCCATTCGCTACTCCACCGCTCCGGCCCGTTTTAGCAGCTCTACCAGGTCCGAATGATTCCTTTGCCGGGCAATCGCTAGCGCCGTTTCACCTCTCGGTCCTTTCACCCGCACGTCCGCATCTTCATACAGCAGCGCCTTGGCGGCTTCCATGTGCCCGCCACGCGCGGCGAGCATCAGCGCACTGTGGCCATTCGGGGCGATCGCATCCTTGTCCGCGCCCTTCGCAACCAGGTACCGAATGACCTCGGCGTGGTTTTCGAACGCAGCGTAATGGATGGGCGCCCATCCGCTGTGGTTCAGTTCCGCGCCATGCTCCGCCAGCGCCCGGACAATTTCCACGTCTCCCCGCAGGCTGGCCATCATCAGGGCGGAATCGCCGAACGGGCTGCGCTTCGTGACACTGGCCTTGCGCTTTATGAGTGCCGACACGAGATCCCGGTGCCCCAATCGCGACGCGATCATGAGGATCGTGTTGCCCTTCGAGTCCGCTGTATTCGGGTCCAGCCCCCGATCAAGAAGCCGCTCCACGGTCCTCGCGTTGCCGTCCTGGACTGCCTTCAGCAGTTCATCGTAGGCCTGGCCGAACGAGCCCTGGCTGGAGAGACAAAGTACCAATACAACAGCAAGTTGTATCGCTTTTCGAATGAACAACCTTATTTCCTCGGCATTGCCGCAAGCATTGCGGCGGCATGCAGCCTGGCGTTGACCGGATGGCGCGCCAGAGCCCGATTGCGGCCCATTTTCCGCGCATAGGAAAGCCACGCGCGGCCGTCCACGGCTTGCGGCACCGTTTCGCGCGTGAACCTGCGCGACAAGCCAAGGGAAGCAAGCGCGCAGTCGTAAGCGTGCTTTTGCAGCACCTCTGCGAGTAGCTCAAGCGAGTCGCGGTCGTTTGCGCCGGCCAGGGTCACGCTGTCGCCCTGATCCAGCGCACCCAGGATCCGCTTGACCTGCTCCCCGCGCGCGCCACTCGCGTTTTCGAGCGCCCGAAGCGGCGCCCCGCCCGCGAAGGCCAGCAAGCGGGCGGCGTCGCTCAATCCCTGCGCCTCGAGCCATGTCCGGGCGGCCGTCGCATCCGGAAGCGGTACGGGCGCCGGAACGCAGCGACTACGGATCGTCGGCAGCAGATGCGACGGACGGTGCGTGACCAGAAGAAAAATTGCCCCTGCCGGCGGCTCTTCCAGGCTCTTCAGCAGCGCGTTCGCGGAATGAGAGTTCATGGCATCGGCCGGATGCACGATCGCGATTCGCCGCCCCCCGCGATGCGAACCGATGTAGAGGAAATCGGCGAGCGCACGGATTTGCTCGATCTTGATTTCGGAACTCGGCTTGCGCCTCTGCCGGTCGGCGCCAGCCTCCTCCTCTGCGTCGCTCCCCGCTTGCCGGGCGATCACTTCCGGTTCGACAAAGCGCACATCCGGATGGTGTCCCGCGAGAAACCACCGGCACCCGTCGCAGCTTCCGCAAGGCATGCTCCCGCGGTTCGCTGATTCGCACAACAGGAGTTGCGCGAGGCACTCGGCCAAGTGCAGTTTTCCGACGCCCTGAGGCCCGTGTACGAGCAGCGCGTGAGGCAGGCGATCAAGCTGTCCGAGGAGCCGATTCCACGCTTCAGATTGAAAAGACAAATCCATCGACATCAGAGAACCAAGATGTGTTTCCGCAGCTCGTCCTTGATCTGCTCGGGATTGTTCGCCCCGTCGATCCGGCGAATCCTGGACGGTTCGTTCTCGGCGAGCCGCGCGTAGGCGGCCCTGACCCGGTCGAAAAAGCCCCGATCCTCGCGTTCGAATCGATCGGGCGCGCGCCCCGCCGCCGCCAGCCGCTCGCGACTCACTTCGTAGGAACAATCGAACACGAGCGTCCGATCCGGCGTGAGCCCGCCGTGCGCCGCTTCGCCAAGTCGCTCGATCAACCGTATCGGTACGCCCTTGCCACCGTGCTGGTAGGCGACCGTGGCGTCGCCAAAACGGTCGCACAATACCCAATCGCCGCGTTCGAGCGCCGGGCGGATGATGTGCTGCACGTGATCGGCGCGCGCCGCAAACAGGAGCAGTGTCTCGGTGAGCGGATCCATCGTTTCGGAGAGGATGAGCGAGCGCAGCTTCTCGGCGAGCGGCGTTCCGCCCGGCTCGCGCGTCACGACGACGGCATGTCCGGCTGCGCGCAACTGCCGCGCGATCCAGGGGATGTGAGTTGACTTTCCCGCGCCGTCCACTCCCTCGAGAGTGATGAAACGACCGCGCCCGCTAGCGTCTGCCATTCAACTGGTATTTTCGCACGGCGCGGTTGTGCTCCTCGAGCGTGCGCGAGAACGCGCTCGTGCCATCTCCGCGCGCGACGTAATAAAGCGAAATGGTCTTCGTCGGGCGCAACGCGGCACGCAGCGAAGCCCGCCCGGTGAGCGCGATCGGAGTGGGCGGCAGGCCCGGACGGGTGTAGGTGTTGTAAGGGCCGTCCGTCAGCAGATGGATTTTCTTCAAATTGCCGTCGAATTTGTCTCCCAGGCCGTAGATCACGGTAGGATCGACCTGCAGCAGCATGCCTGCGCGCAGGCGGTTGACGAGTACTCCGCCGATGAGATCGCGCTCGGACGCGCGGCCGGTTTCCTTTTCGATGATCGAGGCCATGACGAGCGCCTCATACGGCGACTTGTACGGCACCGCCGGGTCGCGCCCCTCCCAATCCTGTGCAAGATGGCGCCGCAGGGCCGCATGCGCGCGCCGCAGGATCCTGAAATCGCTCGAGCCCTTGGAAAACAGATAGGTGTCCGGAAAGAACAGCCCCTCGGGATGGGTCTCGGATGCGCCCAGTCTGGCGAGGATCTCAGTATCCGACAGCCCGGTCGTGTCATGGCGCAAGGACAGATGCGTGTCCAGTGCGGCGCGCATCTGGCGGAACGTCCAGCCCTCGATGACCGTCAGTTCCGCCTGCATGACATCGCCGCGAGTCAGCTTGTCCAGCAGCTCAAGCGGGGTCAGCGCCGCGGCGATTTCGTAGCTACCCGCCTTGATGTCCTGCGCGCGGCCGAGCGCGCGCGCCAGCAACTCGAACTGCACGCGCCCGACTTCCACGCCGCCTTCTTCCACGCGCTGCGCGGCGGCGCGAAAACCGCTTCCGGCGGGAATTTCGAATTCAGAGGGAAGCTTGCGGATCGTCACCGGCGTCACTACATACCACATCGAATACCCTGCCGCTGCGATCATGGCGGCGACTGCGCCGAGAAAAGAGGTCTTGAGGAGGCGGAGCAACGGCAACCGTTAAAATACCCATTCTACGATGAACATCGCGGAACTCAGCCAGCATGGGCTGCTGCAGGTCACGGGCGGGGACGCACGCTCGTTCCTGCACGCGCAGCTCACGAACAGCGTCGAGGGCCTCGGCGCAAACCGCGCCTGTCACGCGGGTTGGTGCTCAGCCAAGGGCAGGCTGCTCGCGAGTCTTCTCGTCGTGCCTCACGAGGACGGATTCTTGCTGCAGCTCGCGCGCGACCTCACCGTGCCGGTCGCCAAGCGGTTGGCGATGTTCATATTGCGCTCCAAGGTCAGGATAGCGAACCTGTCCGAGGAATGGAGGCAGTACGGAGTCTGGGGCGCAGACGCATCGACGGGGCTTCCTGCGCTCGGTGCGAGCGCACCGCAGGAGCTTCTCGGAGTCGCCACGGGTCCGAGGTGGACCGCCGTGCGGCTTGGCGCGGAACGCTTCCTGCTGTTCGGCCGGTCGCCGGTAGAGACGACTGCTGCGGCGGAGGACTGGATGCTGCAGGACGTACATGCCGGCATCCCTCTTGTCACGCAGGCGACGCAGGATCTGTTCGTGCCGCAGATGGTCAATTTCGATCGGATCGGCGCCGTGGATTTTCAGAAAGGCTGCTATCCGGGACAGGAAATCGTCGCGCGGGCCCAGTACCGCGGCCAGATCAAGCGCCGCATGGTGCGGGTGCGCACGCCGGTGTCGCTGCGCCCCGGACAGGATCTTTATGCGGACGATGTTCCCGGCCAGCCGGCCGGCACGGTCGTCAATGTCGCAGGCGATGAAGCGCTCGCCGTACTGCAAATTTCCACCGTGAAGAGCGGTTCCGCGGTGCGCGCCGAGGCGGGCGGGTCGGCGCTCGAAGTACTTCCCCTGCCCTACCAGGCTTGACGAACTATTACATCTACTATCGCGTCGATTCCTCGCGGCTCGCCGGGTTGCGCGCCGCGGTCGAAGAGCTGTTTGAGGCGATAGAAAGGGAAACCGGCATCCGCGGCAGGTGGATGCGCCGGCGCGACGAGGCGACGACCTACATGGAAGTGTATGAAGGCGTAGTCGACGACCAGGCGTTCGATGCGCTGCTCGAGCGCGAAGCGGCGAAGCTGGGCCTCGCGCGCAAGGTCGAGCGCTTCGTATGTGCCTGATCCTCGTCGCTTCACGCGTTCATCCGGATTTTCCTCTCATCGTCGCTGCGAATCGCGATGAGTTTCACGCCCGTCCCACCGAACGCGCGGCATTCTGGAAGGACCGCCCCGGAATTCTCGCCGGGCGCGACCTGGAAGCGATGGGCACCTGGATGGGCGTCTCGCGCACCGGCCGGTTTGCCGCGGTCACCAACTATCGCGGCGGGCGCGATGCGAACGCGGCGGAGTCCCGCGGGTTGCTCGTCACCCGCTTTCTCGAAGGCGAGGCTTGCGCTGGCGAATATGTGACCGATGTGGCGCAACGCGGCGAGGTCTACAGCGGCTTCAATCTCCTCGCGGATGATGGAGATGAACTGTGGTGGTGTTCGAATCGCGACAGCGGGCCGCGCCGCCTCGAGCCGGGCATCTACGGGCTCGGGAATTACCTCCTCGACACCCCTGAAGTCGCTGAGTCCAAAGCGCAGCTCGGACGCTCGATCGATCCGGGTCCTGCCGTGGAGCCGTTATTTGGCGTGCTCGCGGCGGCGAAGATCGTGGCGGCCGAGTACGGCACGCGCTGCTCGACGGTGCTGATCAATGGGAGGGACGGCAGGATTCAGTTCGCCGAACGCCCGTTTGATGCCTCGGGCGGCGAGGGTCCGACCGTGCGCCACGAATTCCACGTGAGCGCCTGAGAAGGCAAGATAACGCCGTGCCGCGGTCGATCCGCGAGACCAAACTGCTGCAGATGGGTGTAGGGCGTTAGCGTTTGCCTTAGCCCAGTTCGACGACCACTTCGGCGCACGTGAAAGGCCGCTTGCAGCGGCTGCGTTGGCCGTCCGCCATTATTCGCGTCGCAATGAAAAAGCTGGGAAAATGCACGCATGCGACCTTCTGAAGCGCTTGCAGCCCAGCGGGAAAAGGTTCTTGGCATCGCGGCCTCGCGCGGCGCGAGGAACGTACGTGTATTCGGGTCGGTGCTGAAGGGACTGGACCAGGAAGGCAGCGACCTCGACCTGCTTGTGGACCTTCCCACCGGCACGTCGCTGCTGCGCGTGATCGGCTTGCAGCACGATATCGAAGACGCATTGGGCGTTAAAGTGGATCTGTGCACCGAGCGCGAGCTGCATCCGGCTCTGAAGGAAAGGATCCTGGCCGAAGCGCGCCCGCTATGACCGAGCGGGACCGGCTTTTCCTCGGTCACATTCTGGAAGCGATTGCGGCGATTTAACGAACCACTCTACTCCAGCAGGCAAGGTTCGAGCGGTCGAGCAATTCGCGGAAAAACTGCGAACCTCTTACGTACTGCGCGGCAGCACCCTACGCATAGCCTGATGCAGGATTTCCGCCTCTTCGTAGACTTCGCCTTCTTCGGCAAATCCGTGCCGGCGGTAGAACTCGAGCGCGTGCGTCTGCGCAGAAAGCGCTACTTCCGGATCGCCACGCTCTCGCGCGGCGGCGACCAGCCGCTCGAGGATTTCGCCGCCAATTCCCTTCCCGCGCCACACCTTCAGCACCGCCATCCTCCCGATATGGCCATCGGGCAGAAGGCGGCCGGTGCCGATCACGCGACCGTCCGCAGAATAGGCGAGCGCGTGTACGCACAGCGCGTCCATCTCATCCATCTCCATGTCTCGCGGCACGCGCTGCTCTTCGACGAAGACCTCGAAACGAATCCGGCTCGCGTCAGCGCGAGCAGATTCCCAGTCCATGAGTTCAGTGCGAACCATCGCCGGAAAGTATAATTCGCGCGCATGAAAAGCCTCTGGAACGACTCCCAAGCGGCGCAGTTCACCGGCCCGCTCGGTCCGCGCGTGTACACCTCGCGGCTGCTCGGTCGCGACAAGTCGCTGGTGCTGCACGGCGGCGGCAATACGTCTGTGAAGGTGCGCGAGAAGGACCTGTTTCGCGAAGACAGGGATGTCCTCTACGTCAAAGGCAGCGGCTGGGACCTGGAGACGATCGAGGCGGCAGGCTTCACGCCGGTCGCGCTCGACTACGCACAAAGGCTCGCCGCGCTGCCTGCGCTCTCCGACCCGCAGATGGTGAACGAACTGGCGACGCACACGCTGCGCGCAGGCGCGCCGGCGCCGTCGATCGAGACCCTGCTGCACGCAATCCTGCCGCAGCGGTACGTGGACCATACGCACGCCGACGCCGTGCTTGCGATCTCGAATGCACCCGACGGCGAAAGGCGGATCCGCGAGATCTACGGCGAAATGGTCGTCGTCATCCGGTACATCATGCCGGGGTTCGACCTCGCTGCCTTTTGCGCGCGCGAGTTCCCGAAGCAGGCTGGTCCGAACACGATCGGCATGGTGCTGCTTTCGCACGGCGTATTTTCCTTCGGCGCCGACGCGAAGGAATCCTACGAGCGCATGATCAGGCTGGTTTCCATGGCCGAGGACTACCTCGCATCGAACAAGGCCTGGAACGTGAGATTGCCGGCGGCGCAGCCGGGCCGCTGCAAGCGTGAGGAAATCGCCGCACTGCGGCGCGCGGTTTCCGATATCGCGGGCCTCCCTGTGGTTCTCAGGATCAACGACTCGCCGAAGTTTCTCGGCTTTGCGCGCCACCCAAGGGTGGCGAAACTGTCGCAGCAAGGGCCGGCGACGCCCGACCACGTGATCCGGACCAAGCCGGTGCCGATGCTGGGGCGCGACGTGGGGGCGTTTGTCGCCCGCTACCGCGGGTATTTCGAGCGCAATGCGCCGAAGGCAAAGGAACAGAAGACGATGCTCGACCCTGCGCCACGGATGGCACTCGATCCGGAGTTCGGATTCGGGGCGATCGGGCGCACCGCAAAGGATGCGGCCATCGTCGAGGAGTTGTACGACCACACCATCGACGTGATCCTGAGCGCCGAGGCGCTCGGCGGCTGGAACGCGCTCGCGGAAAAGCACCTGTTTGACATCGAGTACTGGAACCTGGAGCAGGCCAAGCTGAAAAAGGCCGGGAACACTCCCGAGTTTGCCGGAGAGGTTGTGGTGGTCACCGGCGCCGCCTCTGGGATAGGGAAGGCGTGCGTCGATTCGTTCCTCAGGCGCGGTGCGGCGGTGGTCGGCCTGGATCGCAATCCAGCCGTCGCGGACCTGCATGAGCGCTCCGATTTCGCCGGGTTTCGGTGCGATCTGACGATCCCGCAAGACATCTCCGACGCGCTGAACCATGCGGTGCGGCGGTATGGCGGCCTCGACATGCTGGTGCTGAATGCCGGCATCTTCCCCTCCACCGCCGCGATTCAGGACATCTCGAGCGACGCCTGGCGCTCGGCAATGGCGGTCAACGTGGAAGCAAACCTGCATGTGATGCAGGCCTGCCATGCACTGCTCAAGCTCGCGCCGCGCGGCGGACGCGTGGTCGTGATCGGCTCCAAGAATGTTCCCGCGCCCGGACCCGGTGCAGCGGCGTACTCGGTTTCCAAGGCGGCGCTCAACCAGCTCGCGCGCGTGGCTGCGCTGGAGTGGGCAAAGGACGGCATACGGATCAACACCATCCATCCCAACGCGGTCTACGACACGGCGCTATGGACCGAAGAGGTGCTTGCGGCCCGCGCCGCGGCCTATAGCCTCACGGTCGAGCAGTACAAGAAGAACAACCTGCTGAAGACCGAGGTGTTTTCGAAGGACGTCGCCGAATTGACTGCGGAGATGTGCGGACCGCTGTTCGCCAAGACCACCGCCGCCCAGGTGCCGGTGGATGGCGGCAACGAAAGGGTCGTCTAGTGTCGGTCGAGCCGCTGCGCTGGAAGGGCGATGCGCTCGAGCTTCTCGATCAGCGTCTGCTTCCCGAGAAAATCGCCTATGTAACTTGCCGCAGCGCCTCGGAGGTTGCCCAAGCAATCCGCGACATGGTGGTGCGCGGCGCACCGGCAATCGGCTGTGCGGCGGCGTTCGGCGTTGCGCTGGATGGTGGATCGGAACTGGCCTTTGACGTACTCGCGAAGAGCCGGCCAACTGCGGTGAATCTCTTCTGGGCGCTCGCGCGCATGCGCAAGGCGAACGACTTCGAGGCGGAGGCGCGCGCGATTTACGACGAAGATCTCGCCGCCAACCGGGCGATGGGCGCGCTCGGTGCGGCACTCGTCCCGGACGGAGCCCGCATCATGACCCACTGCAATGCCGGCGCCCTTGCCACCGCGGGATACGGCACCGCGCTCGGCGTGATCCGCTCGGCCCGCGACGCGGGCAAGCGCGTCTCGGTCATCGTCAACGAAACGCGTCCCTACCTCCAGGGCGCTCGGCTGACGGCGTGGGAGATGGTGGAGGAAGGCATCCCGGCAACGCTGATCGCCGACAGCATGGCTGGCCATTTCATGAGCCGCGGCGAGGTCGACATGGTTCTCGTCGGCGCCGACCGGATCGCGGCGAACGGCGATGTCGCCAACAAGATCGGGACGTATACGCTCGCCGTGCTCGCGCAGCGCCATCGCCTGCCCTTCTACGTCGCCGCGCCACTGTCGACGTTCGATCCGGCAATTCCCGACGGCTCGCGGATTCCGATCGAAGAACGGCCCGCCGACGAGCTGACCGGCTACCGCGGCACGCGCTGGGCGCCGCAGGGTATTGCCGTGCGCAATCCTGCGTTCGATGTCACGCCGGCCGAGCTGGTGACCGGGCTGATCACCGAAAAGGGCGTCGTGCTCGATCCAAACCGCGAGCGCATTGCGGCACTGTTCGCTTAGCCTTTTATCTCGACCGGCGTGTAAGGCGTGACGAGGTCGAACAGCTCGATGATGTCCGGGTTGCGCATGCGGATGCAGCCGATCGAGCCGGGCTGTCCCAATTCTGCGAGGTGATGGGTGCCGTGGATATAGATGTAGCGGCGCATCGTATCGACGTCGTGCAGCCGGTTCTTCCCCGGCTCGCAACCCGAGAGCCAGAGGATCCGGCTCAGGATCCAGTCGCGGCCGGGGTAGTGCGCGTGCAGCTCAGGCGTCCAGATCTCGCCGGTAGGGCGCCTGCGCACGAAGACCGCGTTCGGCGGCTGCCCGGCGCCGATCCTGGCGCGGATGAGGTGCCTGCCGCGCGGCGTGCAGAAGCTGCCGCTTTTCTCGCCGACGCCGTGTTTCGAGGTTGAAACCGGATAGGTCCTGACGCAAGCACCCTTCGCGTCCCGCAGGACCAATTCCTGTTTCCCGATGTCGATCTCGATTCTCATCGCTTGGCGGCGAAGAATTCCCTGAGCAGCGCCCCGCACTCCTCCGCCAGCAGACCGCCCTCCACGCTCGCGTGATGGTTGAGCGAGGACTGGAATAGATCGATCACGCTGCCTGCCGCGCCCGTCTTCGGGTCCTGCGCTCCGTAGACTACGCGCGCAATGCGGGCATGGAAGACTGCGCCAATGCACATGACGCAGGGTTCGAGCGTCACGTACAGCGTAGCGCCGGGAAGCCGATAGTTGCCGAGCGCGTGACAGGCGGCGCGAATCGCCTCGGTCTCGGCGTGTGAGGTGGCGTCCGCTGCCAAAACGGGCCGGTTCCAGCCTTCGCCAATGATCTTGTGTTCCGAAACAACGACAGCACCTACGGGCACCTCGCCCTCGTCGCACGCGCGGCGAGCGAGCCCCAGCGCGCGGCGCATGAAGGATTCGTCGCTCACTCCCAGGCAATCGTTGTCAGGGCGTTGATCATTCGATCGATCCGCATCATACAAGCGCAACGGGCTCTCAGGGTCTTTCCAGAGTGGAGGCGATGGAGACCTCCGGATTGCGACAGCCGCAATCCCCCGCCTATACTGCGGCCATGGACATCGATGCTTCCATCGAGGCCGTCAAGGACCTGCTCTTTGCGAACGAGCGCGTATCGGCCGCCCTGCTGTTCGGTTCCGTAGCGAAGGGCATGGCGCGGAGCTCGAGCGACCTGGATGTTGCAGTGGTCCCTCGCGCAGCCAAAGACGCCGCGGCGCTCGACGCAGAGTATCTCGACCTCGTCGCCCGGCTTTCCCTTGCTGCCGGGCGCGATGTGCACCTGATTCTGCTCGATCGCGTCGAGCCCGTGCTGGGACGGCAAGTATTTCTTGGCGGACGTACGCTGTTCGACCGGGATCCGCGGCGCACGGCGGCGATCCTCGAACGCATCACGTTGGAATACTTCGACGGCGAGTTTCACCGCCGCATGCGCGACGAGGCGCTCGAACGGCGGCGCGAGGCGCGCCGTGGTTGACAGGGACATCGTGCTGCGCAAGTCCGAGGCGATCGAGCACCACGCGAGCCGGCTGCGCGCGAAGCTTCCGCTGGAAGCCGCCGCGCTCGAGGCGGACGAAAGCCTGCGCAACGACGTGTGTTTCGATCTGTTGCAGGCGATTCAGGCCTGTATCGATCTGGCCGTGCATGCGTGCACGCACGAATCTCTCGGAGTGCCCGAGAGCCCCGCCGTCGCGTTCGCGCTGCTCGAGCGGCATCGCGTCATCACGGAGCCGCTCTCGTTTCGCCTGGCCAGGGCCGCCGGATTGCGCAACCTCATCGTCCATCGTTATGCCGACATCATGGCGCCGCGGCTGATCGAGGCGATCGCGACGGGTCTGGTCGATCTCGACGAATTCGCGAGTGCGCTCCGCGCGCACGCCGACGCTTCGCGCTGAGCGCGCGAGTCCGGTTTCTCACTCCCACTCGATTGTCGCGGGCGGCTTGGAGGAAATGTCGTAGGTCACGCGGTTGATGCCGCGCACCTCGTTGATGATGCGGCTCGAGACGCGCGAGAGCAGCTCGTGCGGCAGCGGCGCCCAGTCGGCGGTCATGAAGTCGGTGGTCTGCACCGCGCGCAACGCCACCACGTTTTCGTAGGTGCGGCCGTCTCCCATCACGCCGACCGACCTCACGGGCAGAAAGACGGAGAATGCCTGGGCGACCCTGTCGTACCAGCCGGCAGCGCTCAGCTCGTCGATGAAGATCGCGTCCGCGCGGCGCAACAGGTCCGCGTATTCGCGCTTCACCTCGCCGAGGATGCGCACCCCGAGACCGGGTCCGGGAAACGGGTGTCTGAACACCATCTCGTCCGGCAACCCCAGCGCGCTGCCGAGCTCCCTCACCTCGTCCTTGAACAGCTCGCGCAAGGGCTCCAGAAGCTTGAGGTGAAGCGTCTCCGGAAGGCCGCCGACGTTGTGGTGCGACTTGATGCTGGCGGCTTTTTTTGTCTTCGCGCCCGCCGATTCGATGACATCCGGATAGATCGTTCCCTGAGCGAGCCACTTCGCGTTGCGGACCTTCGCGGCTTCGCGCTGGAACACCTCCACGAAGTGCTTGCCGATGACCTTTCTCTTCTGCTCCGGGTCGGATACGCCTGCCAGCGCCGCATAGAACTCCGCCGCGGCGTCCACATGGACGACCTTCACCTGCAAGTGCCGCGAGAACATATCCAGCACCTGCACGGCTTCGTTCAGGCGCAGCAGGCCGTGGTCCACGAACACGCAGGTCAGTTGATCGCCGATCGCCCTGTGAATGAGCGCCGCCGCGACCGAGGAGTCGACGCCACCGGAAAGCCCGAGAATGACTTCGTCGTCCCCCACCTCATCGCGAATGCGCGCTACCGCTTCCACGACATAGTCGGGCATGTTCCAGTCGGCACCACAGCCGCAGATCTCGCGCACGAAGCGGTGCAGGATTTTCGTTCCCTGCTTCGTGTGCGTGACCTCGGGATGGAACTGCACGCCGTAGAAGCGGCGCGTCTCGTCGGCCATCGCCGCGATCGGACAGGCGTCCGTGGAGGCCATGAGCGTGAACCCGGCCGGCAGCTCCACTACCTTGTCGCCATGGCTCATCCATACCTTCAGCAAGCCATGACCCTCGGGCGTGCGCGCATCCTCGATGCCTTCAAGCAGCCGCGAATGGCCGCGAGCCCGCACTTCCGCAGGGCCGAACTCGCGCACCTTGCCCGGCTCGACCTTGCCGCCGAGCTGCTGCGCCATCAACTGCATGCCGTAGCAGATTCCCAGCACCGGCACGCCGAGCGCAAACACCGATTGCGGGGCCTTGTCGTTGGACTCCTCGTAGGCGGCCATGTGGCTGCCCGAGAGGATCACCCCCTTGGCGCCGAACGCGCGTACGAACTCGTCGCCGATGTCGCAGGGATGGATCTCGCAATAGACTTTCGCCTCGCGCACCCGGCGGGCGATCAGCTGCGTGTACTGCGCCCCGAAGTCTAGGATCAGGATCCGGTCGTGCATCCCGACCCTATTCGACGCGGTAATTCGGTGCTTCCTTCACGATCTGCACGTCGTGCACGTGCGACTCGCGCATGCCGGCCTGCGTGATCTCGATGAACTGCGCCTGCTTGCGCAGCTCCTCCAGCGAGGCACAGCCCGTATACCCCATGCTGGCGCGCACGCCGCCCATCAGTTGCTGGATGACCCAGACGGCGCTCCCCTTGTACGCCACGCGCCCTTCGACGCCTTCGGGCACGAGCTTGTCCACGTTCATCTCGGAATCCTGGAAGTAACGGTCTGCAGCGCCTTGCCACATCGCGCTCAGCGAGCCCATCCCGCGATAGGACTTGTACGAGCGCCCCTGGTAGAGCTCGATGTCGCCCGGGGACTCGTCCGTGCCGGCGAACAGCGACCCCAGCATCACCGCGTTCGCTCCGGCGGCAAGCGCCTTGGCGATATCTCCCGAGTACCGGATCCCGCCGTCGGCGATGAGCGGCACCCCGATCTTCGCGAGCGCTTCGGCGACGTTCTGGATCGCCGTGATCTGCGGCACGCCGACTCCCGCGACGATGCGCGTGGTGCAGATGGAACCGGGGCCGATCCCGACCTTGACGCCGTCTGCGCCGTGATCGGCCAGCGCTCTCGCCCCGTCCGCGGTGCCGATGTTGCCGCCGATCACCTGCACCTCGGGATGATTCTTCTTGATCCACTGCACGCGATCGAGCACGCCCTGCGCGTGCCCGTGCGCGGTGTCCACGACCAGCACGTCCGCGCCGGCCTCGACCAGAGCTTCAACGCGCTCCTCGGTGCCCTCCCCCACACCTACCGCCGCGCCCACCCGCAGCTTCCCCTGCGGGTCCTTGCAGGCGCTGGGATGCTCGGTTTCCTTGAGGATGTCCTTGACCGTGACAAGGCCCTTGAGTTGCCAGGTACCGTCCACCACCAGCACGCGCTCGAGTCGATGCTCGTGCATCAGCCGCATCGCTTCCTCGCGGCTCCCGCCATCGCGAACGGTGATCAGGCGCTTTTGCGGCGTCATGATGTTCTTGACCGGCTGCTCGAGCCGGGTCTCGAAACGCAGGTCGCGGTTGGTCACGATCCCGACGACCTTGCCGCCCTTGACCACCGGGAAGCCGGAAATCTTGTGCTGCTTCTGCAGCGCCATCACCTCGCGCACGCTCATGTCGGGGGAAACCGTCATCGGGTCGCGCAGCACGCCGGATTCGAAGCGCTTGACCTTGGCGACCTCGACCGCCTGGGCCTTCGGTTCGAGATTCTTGTGCACGATCCCGATGCCGCCTTCCTGCGCGATCGCGATTGCCAGACGGGCTTCGGTCACGGTGTCCATCGCGGCGGACACGAGCGGGATGTTGAGTTCGAGTTTCCGGGTCAGGCGGGTCTTCAGGGAGACTTCGCGCGGCAGAACGCGCGAGTGGGCGGGAAGGAGGAGGACGTCATCGAAGGTGAGCGCCTTCTGAATCACCCGCATGGATGTCCTTTCACACAAATACGCATTATACGCAAGCAAGCGTTTGACGGGAAGGGAAAAACTGGATAGCTTGACCGTGTCCTCCGGAAAGCGTTCTGTGCGTTGTTGCCGGTGAGAGGTGAAACCATGCGAATTGCAGCGATAGCGGTTCTGACGGTCTTTGCGTGCCTCATCACTGAAGCGCAGGCACAGGTCTACTGCTGGAACACCAAGGACGGCAAGCGCCAGTGCGGCGATACGCCACCGCCCGGCGTCAAGGCAACCACGATGGGGGCGCCCGCTGCGCCGGCGCTGTCGCCCCCACCGGCCGGTGCGAAGGACGCGGCGTCAAAGGATGCGAAGAAAGGCCCCCTCACGCCGGCCGAGCAGGAGCAGGAATTCCGCAAGCGCCAGCTCGAGGCGCAAAAATCGCGCGAGAAGGACGAGCAGGCGCAGCAGCAGGCCGAGGCAAAGCAGCAGAATTGCGAGCGGGCGCGCGAGGCATTGCGCGTTTACGAGAGCGGCCAGCGGATCGCCCGGATGGACAAGCAGGGCGAGCGCGTTTACCTCGACGAAGCGCAGGTTGCGCAGGAGGCGGAGAAGGCGCGCCAGGCCGTGCAGCGGTCCTGCAACTAGGCGGCTGACACCCGTTCAGCGGCGCTTGCGGTGTGCGCGCAGGCGCCGTGCCTCCATCGGCCCCATCACCAGCGGCCGGAGGATCTCGACCCGGTCTCCCTCGCGGAGGGGCTCGTCGGATCGGATCTCCCTGCCGAACCTGCTGAGCTTGTTCCGCCGCAGATCGATTTCCCGATGGCGGGCAAGCACCCCCGATGCGTGCAGCGCATCGCGCGCGCACGCTCCCTCCTCCAGTTCGACGGCCGTCACGTCCTGCGCCGCCGCCAGCGCGTACACGACCTCAACGCGTACTCTTGCCATGGAGCATTTCCGCGCGGCGGGTGAACGCGTCCAGCATCGTGCCTGCGATGTTCTCGAACAGGGGCTCGAGCGCCCTTGCGACCACCCGGTTCGCGAACTCGTAGGCAATCGCAACTTCGATTTTTGCCGCCCCCGCGCCGAGCGGCGCGAACTTCCAGTGCGCGGCAAAGCGGCGGAACGGACCTTCCAGCAATCGCATTTCGATGCCGCGGCCCGGCGAGTTCGCGTTCTCCGTGGTGAACGACTGACGAATGCCCGGCATCCCGACCTCGATCGTCGCGACGGTCCGTCCGGGCGAGCGCTCGCGGACATGCGCACCGACACACCAGGGCAGGAATTCAGGATAGGACTCGATGTCCTCCACCAGCGCATAGAGCCTTTCTGCGCTGCATTCCACGATTGCCGAGCGCGCAATGCGTCTCATGCCGGCGAGGGAAGAGTTGGTCGGCTTCCCTGGGCTACAATCGACGCCCTTCCCGGCGCCACGCCATGTCCATCGTCCAGAATCGCAAGGCGTTTCACGACTATTTCGTCGAGGAACGCTACGAGGCCGGACTTGCGCTCGAAGGCTGGGAGGTCAAGGCGATCCGCGCCGGACGCGCGCAGATCCACGACGCGTATGTGATGGTGAAGGACTCGGCGCTGTGGCTCATCGGTGCGCATGTCAGCCCGTTGACCACTGCCTCGACGCATGTGACGCCCGAACCCGCGCGCACCCGGAAGCTGCTTCTGCACGCCGACCAGATCAGGCGCCTGATCGGAAAAGTGGCGCAGCGCGGCTACGCCCTGATTGCGCTCGATCTGCATTACTCGAAAGGCCGCATCAAGGTCGAAATTGCTCTCGCGCGAGGAAAACTCAAACATGACAAGCGCGCCTCCGAGCGCGAGCGCGAATGGCAGCGCGAAAAGCAAAAACTCCTACGCCAGCGCTGAGCGACGCGGCTCGCCGGTCGGCGCCGCCTGTTCTCCGAGTGCAAGCCACGTCGAGACGACGCTGTCGGGATTGAGAGACAGGCTGTCGATTCCGCGCTCCATCAGCCAGCGCGCCAGGTCCGGGTGGTCCGACGGGCCCTGTCCGCAGATCCCCACGTACTTTCCATGCTTGCGGCAGGCGCGGATCGCAAGCTCGAGCAGTGCTTTCACCGCGGGGTCGCGCTCGTCAAAAGCGCCGGCGACCAGACTCGAATCGCGGTCCAGGCCCAGCGTCAGCTGGGTGAGATCGTTGGAACCGATCGAGAAGCCGTCGAAATGCTCCAGAAATGCTTCCGCCAGGATCGCGTTGGACGGCACCTCGCACATCATGACCAGCCGAAGGCCGTTGTCGCCACGCCGCAAACCGTGATCCGCAAGCAGCTTGACGACGTTCCTCGCCTCGTCGAGGGTGCGCACGAACGGCACCATGAGTTCGACGTTGACCAGGCCGAGCTCCCCGCGCACCTTGCGAATCGCCGCGCACTCGAGCTCGAAGCAGGCGCGGAAATCGGGCGCCAGATAACGCGCGGCGCCGCGAAATCCGAGCATCGGGTTTTCCTCCTCCGGCTCGTAACGTCCTCCCCCCAATAGTTTCCGGTACTCATTGGACTTGAAATCGGAGAGCCGCACGATCACCGGCTTGGGCCAGAACGCCGCGGCGATCGTGGCAACGCCCTCGACCAGTTTCTCCCGGAAAAAACTGCTCGGGTCGGGGTACCCCCGAGCGGCGCGCTCCACCGCCGCCTTCAGGTCCTGCGGCAACGTCTCGTGTTCGATGCACGCCCTCGGATGCACGCCAATCTCGTTATTGATGATGAATTCCAGGCGCGCCAGCCCGACGCCTGCGTTCGGCAGCTGCGCGAAGTTGAACGCGAGCCGCGGATTGCCGACGTTCATCGCGATTTTCAGCGGGATCCGGGGCATCTCGCCGAGCTCGGTCGTGGCGATTTCGAAGGCCAGCAACCCTTCGTAGACGTTTCCGGTGTCGCCTTCGGCGCAGGAAACGGTCACCGGCTGCCCGTCGTTCAAACGCTGCGTCGCGTTGCCGCATCCGACGACCGCGGGAATTCCGAGCTCCCGGGCGATGATCGCAGCGTGACACGTACGCCCGCCGCGGTTGGTGACGATCGCGCTCGCGAGCTTCATCACCGGTTCCCAATTCGGATCGGTCATGTCCGTGACCAGCACCTCGCCCTTGCGAACGGTCGACATCCGCGAGATGTCCGTGACCACACGCACCGGGCCGGCGCCGATCTTGTGGCCAATCGCGCGTCCTGTGGCAAGCACCCGGCCGCGGCTCTTGAGCCGGTAGCGCTCTTCGGCCTGGCCCCGTTTTCTGGACCGCACCGTCTCGGGTCGGGCCTGGACGATATAGATCCTGCCGTCCGCGCCATCCTTTGCCCACTCGATGTCCATCGGGCAGCCGTAATGCTTTTCAATCGAACAGGCATAGCGCGCCAGCTCGAGGACATCCGCGTCGTTGAGGGAAAAGCGGTTGCGTTCGGCATCCGTCGCCTCGACCGTCCGCGTCGAGCGCCCGGCAGATGCCGCCTGCGCAAAGATCATCTTCTGCAGCTTCGAGCCGAGGCTGCGCCGGATGATCGCCGGATGTCCCGCGTCGAGCATCGGTTTGTGCACATAGAACTCGTCGGGATTGACCGCGCCCTGCACCACCAGCTCGCCCAGGCCCCAGGAGGACGTGATGAAGACCACGTCCCGAAAGCCGGACTCCGTGTCCAGGGTGAACATCACACCGGCCGCGCCCAGATCGCTCCGCACCATGCGCTGCACGGCCACCGACAGGGACACCGCGCCGTGCTCGAACCCTCGATGCACCCGGTACGAAATCGCGCGATCGTTATACAGCGACGCAAAGACACGCCGGATTGCCTCCAGCACCTGCTCGGCGCCACGAATGTTGAGGAAAGTTTCCTGCTGGCCGGCGAACGACGCATCCGGCAGATCTTCGGCGGTCGCAGAGGATCTGACGGCAAACGAGAGATCGCTCGAGGACTCATTTATAAGTTGTTGATAATAAGCTTTTAGTTCTGACGCTATGTGGCTCGGAAACGATGCGGAGGAGATCCAGCTGCGGATTTCGGTGCCACAGCGAGCAAGAGCTTCGACATCGTTCGGGTCAAGTGCCTGCAGGCGCGCCGCGATTCGCCGATCGAGGCCGTATTCGGAAAGAAACTCCTGGTACGCGCGGACGGTCGTCGCGAAACCCCCGGGAACCCGGATACCCGTCTGCGACAGTCGCCCCACCATTTCGCCAAGCGAGGAATTCTTTCCTCCCACCTGATGCAGGTCGGCCATTCGCAGATCGCTCAGCCATCTGACGTAGACCCCGTCTGTCATGCGCCTTTCCTCTCCGATTGCTCCATCGGCGTTATGCCTCTATTGTATCGGCTCGCCCTTTTGTCGCGCAGCACAACCCAGCCGTTTTTCGAGATGCCTCAACGACGCACGATATTTTTCGTTTCCGACGGCACAGGGATCACCGCGCAGATGCTCGGTCACAGCCTGCTCACGCAGTTCGAGGGCGTCGAGTTCAATCACGTGACCATACCGTTCGTGGATAGCGTCAAAAAGGCGGAGGAATGCCTCGACCGGATCGAGCGCGAAGCGGTGCCGGGCAACGGCCAGCCGATCGTGTTCTCGACGCTGGTCAACGGCGACGTCCGCCAGGTGATTCGGCGTGCAAAAGCACTGTTTCTCGATTTTTTCGAGACCTTCATCGATCCGCTTGAAGCCGGACTCGGCGTGAGGTCCAGCCACGCCATTGGCCGCTCGCACAGTGCGCTCGACAAGCAGGAGTACCAGCAGCGCATCGAGGCAATCAATTTTGCGATGACGCACGACGACGGCGCCTCGCACCGGGAATTGGGCCAGGCAGACGTGATCCTGATCGGCGTTTCGCGCAGCGGCAAGACCCCCACGAGCCTCTATCTGGCGCTGCAGCTCGGCGTCAGGGCCGCGAACTATCCGTTGATTCCCGAGGACTTCGCCCGTGATCAGCTGCCCGGGGCGCTCCGAACTCACAAGGCGAAGCTGTACGGTCTGACGATCGGCCCGGAGCGGCTGCATGAAATCAGGCAGCAGCGCCGGCCCGCCAGCCGATACGCCGATCTCGCCAACTGCCGCTACGAAGTCGAGCATGCGGAAATGCTGATGCGGCGCGAGGGCATCCGGTGGATCAATTCGACCGCAAAATCGATCGAGGAGATCGCGACCACGATCCTGCGCGAGCTCAGGATCGAGCGCCACATGTACTGAGCTGCCGGCTTCTCTCGTAAAAACAGATCGCGGCGGCGGCCGCCACATTGAGCGACTCTCCCGTTCCCGGCATCGGTATGGTGACCGCGAGGTTCGCACGCGCGGCCAGAGGACCGTGGATGCCGCGTCCTTCGGCGCCAAAGATCCAGAAAATCCGCCCTGCCAGTCCGGCTTCTGCAATCGGCGTGCCGCCGCGCGGCACGGTGCTGACGACGGTTCCGCCGAAGCGCCCGAGATCTGCCACTGGATCGCGCGATGCGCCGATGCACAATGCGAAGTGCGCGCCCATCCCGGCGCGCAGCACTTTCGGAGACCACGGGTCGGCGCACCCGGGGCCGACCAGCACATCGCGCACGCCGAACGCCGCGGCGCTTCGCAAGACTGCGCCGACGTTGCCTGCATCCTGAATGCCGTCCAGCAAAACGCAGCACGGCGAGTCCGGAAGCGACGGCCGTGCGGTCGGGAGCGCGATTTCCGCGGCGATTCCTTGTGGAGTCTGCGCGCCCGCAAGCGCGCGGAATACGGCGCTCGAAACGAGCACTGGCGAAATTCCGGCGCGCTCTGCCACGACATCGAGTTCGCGCCCCAGGATCCTGTCTTCGGAGACGATCAGCGCCTCGGGTTTGCCACCGCAGTCGAGGTATGCGGCCACCAGGCGAGGTCCTTCGATGAGCGCCCGTTCCTCAGCGCGCCGCGCCCGCGCATCCCGCACCAGCCTTTGCCAGCGGCGCACGCGCGGGTTGGCGCGCGAGCGGACGACGGTCATTGCGTTTCTGGCGCGCAGGTCCGGAACCCGGCAAAGATGTCCGCGCGATCGGGCGTAAAAAAGTTTCGATACGTCGTGCAAGCGATGCGTCGCGAAGTGGCGAAAGCGCCGCCGCGCAGCACCTTGTGTGTTCCGAACCAGGGCTCGGAGTACTCTTTGTAGGGATCCCGCAGGAAGCGCGGATACGGCAGAAACGGGGTCGCGGTCCACTCCCAGATGTTGCCCGTCATCTGGCGCACGCCCCAGGGGCTGTCGCCAAGCGGGTAGGCGTGAACACTTGCAGGCGAAGCGTTCTCGAGGTTCGCACGCTCCGGCGTCCAGGGCTCGTCGCCCCAGGGATGAAGCCGCTTGCGTCCCGATCGCGGGTCCCAGGTCGCGGCGAACTCCCACTCGGCCTCGGTCGGGAGCCGCCGCCCGGCGTAGCGGCAATAGCCCTGCGCCTCGTTCCAGCTCACGTGCATCACCGGCTCATCGTCCACCAGGGCCAGCCAGCGGTCGAAGCGTCGCACGTGCCAGACGCCGTCGAGCTGCTTCCAGTGCGCCGGTGGCCGGCCGCCGGCGTCGACAAATGCGCGATACTCGGCGTTCGTCACTGCCGTGCGCGCGATGCGGAACGGCTGGAGTACGACCGGGTGAACCCATTTCTCGTTGTCGAATATGAATTCGCCGCTATGGTGTGCCCCCAGCAGGAACGCGCCTCCTGGAATTTCCGCATCGCCGGCAAGCCGTTCGCCTGCCGGATGGTCTCGCCTCGCGAGCGCCGGCGCCTCGTACCCCAGGGTCTGGCGCGTATAGTGAAACGCCTCTGCGTGCATGTCCTCGTGACGCACCGCAAGCTGGGCGAAATAGACATCGTCCTCGTCGCAACGTTGCGAAAGGCGCTCGAGCAGCTGCTCCAGCACCGCATCGCGATAGCGAATGGTCGCCTGAAACGTCTGCAGCGGCAGCGACCAGCGTGAGTCGTGCGGCATCGTCGCCGAGTTGTAGAAGTCGTCGGCATTGGGCAGAATCGAATCGCCGCGCGCCGTCGCGTGGCGTCCCGGCGCGGTGCGTCTCAGACACCAGTACTCCTGGAACCAACCCACGTGCCCCAGCTCCCACCGCGGCGGATTGACGGTCGCAAGCATCGGGCCGAATTCGCGCGCATCTGCGAGGTCGTCTGCGACCGCGCGTGTATGCGCGCGCGACGCGTTCAGTTCCGCGGCGAGCATTGCTGGCGTCATGACTGGTACCAGTCTAGCGAAGAACGACGGCTGTGAGAATCGCGCTGATCACTCCCGCGGGCGCTGGTTCGCGGGCCGGAAACCGCCACACCGCGATGCGGTGGGCCTCCTTTTTGCGCGCCGCCGGGCACCGCGTTGCGGTGGCGACCGGGTGGCGGCCGGACCCGCACACCGAATTCATGCTCGCGCTGCACGCAAGGCGCAGTCATGCTTCGATCCTGGCGTTCCGCGAGGTGCACCCGGACCGGCCGCTGCTGCTCGCACTGACCGGCACCGACTTGTATCGCGACATCCGCACTTCCGACGACGCGCGCGATTCGCTGCGCCGGGCAGACGGGTTCATCGTCCTGCAGCCAAAGGCGATCGAGGAGCTGCCGCCTTCGCAGCGAGGCCGCGCGCACATCGTCATCCAGTCCTGTTCGAGCCTGCTGCGGCACCTGCCCGTGACGCGGCGCTTCCGCGTCTGCGTGATCGGTCACCTTCGCGAGGAAAAGGATCCGCTGTGCGCGCTCCGTGCGCTGGACCTTGTCCCGCGGGATGTCCGGATCGAACTGATCCAGCTCGGCGAAGCGCTCGATGCGCGTTTCGCCGACGCAGCGCGTGACGCCATGAAGCGCGAGCCGCGCTATCGATGGCTGGGCGGCGCGCCTCACGCGCAGGCATTGCGCTGGCTCGCCTCGAGCCACGCGATGATCATCAGCTCGCGCATGGAGGGAGGTGCAAATGTCGTGTCCGAGGCGATCCGTATCGGCGTGCCGGTGATCGCATCGCGTATCCCCGGCAATCTGGGATTGCTGGGCGCTGGCTATCCGGCGTATTTCGCAGCCGAAAACGTCCGGGCGCTGGCCACCCTGGTGCGGCGCACGGCCTCGGACCCGGTGTTCTACCGGCTATTGAAGCGGCACGTGGCGAAGCTCCGTCCCATGGTCGCTCCCGAGAACGAGCGACGCATGCTCCTTGCTGCAGTCACGGCCGCGCAAGAAGCTTCCTGACCGGCGCATACGAGCGCCGGTGAATCTCGCACGCACCGAAGCGTTGCAGCAGCTGCAGATGCTCGCGCGTCGGATAGCCCTTGTGCCGGTCGAGCCGGTACTGCGGAAAACGCAGGTGCAGCCGGCGCATCTCCGCGTCACGCGCGGTCTTGGCGAGGATCGATGCCGCCGAAATGGCGGGATGCAGGCGGTCGCCGCCGACGATGGATCGCACGGGGCAGGCAAGGCTCGGGCAATGAGCGCCGTCGATGAGCGTTTCCTCGGGCACGAAACCCAGGCCTTCGACCGCGCGCTGCATCGCGAGCAGCGTCGCCCGGAGGATGTTGAGCCGGTCGATTTCCTCGACCGAGGCCCAGGCCACGTGCCAGGCGAGCGCGCGCGCGCGAATCGTTTCTCCGAGCCGTTCGCGCGGCGCTTGCGCAATCAGTTTCGAGTCCTTCAGCCCGTCGATCGGAGAGTCCGGATCGAGCACCACCGCGGCGGCGCAGACCGGCCCGGCGATCGGCCCGCGTCCCGCCTCGTCCACGCCGCAGACCCCGGGTCTATACGCCATCGAGCACGCGCAGCACGGCCTGTGCGGCGCGCTCGGCCGTGTTCTGCCGCAGCGTGGCGTGAATTTCGCGAAACTTCTGAATTTGCCGTTGCTGGAGCGCAGTGTCGCGCAGGAGACCGAGCAGTGCGGCAGCGAGCGCCGCGGGCGTCGCCTTGCCTTGGACGTATTCGGGCACCAGCAACTCGCCGGCGAGGATGTTGGGCATGCCGATGTAAGGCAGATAGGCCATGTGGCGCATCAACATCCAGGAGATATGCGACTGGCGGTACGCGATCACCATCGGCGTCTTGAGCAGAGCCGACTCGAGTGTGGCGGTGCCACTTGCCACCAGTGCGAGGTCCGCCGAGGCGAGCGCTTCGTGTGAATGGCCGAACAAGAGCGTAAGCGGGAGGTCGGTACGCCGGTGCGCCCGCAGGGCCGCCTCGAACATGTCCCGCGTCTCGCGCGTTGCGGCGGGACAGACGAAATGCGTCTCCGCGATTTCCTGCCGAAAGCGATGCGCGGCGAGCAAGAAGGTCTCCGCCATGTAGTGCAACTCCGAGCGGCGACTGCCGGGAAGCAATGCGACGATCAGTTTGCCGGTCGGCAGCCGCAACTGCGCACGCGCTTCGGCCTTGTCGACCTCCATCGGGATCACGTCCGCGAGCGGATGCCCCACGTAAGTGACGGGCACGCCTAATCGCTCGTAAAGCGGCGGTTCGAAGGGAAACATGGCGAGCAAATGCGTTACCGAGCGCGCGACCCGGTGGACGCGCCGGCGCCGCCAGGCCCATACCGACGGGCTGACATAGTGCACCACGGGAATTCCCGCATCCTTGAGCGTCCGCTCCAGGCCGAGATTGAACTCGGATGCATCCACGCCGATGAAAAGCGCCGGACGCTCGGCGAGAAAACGCTTCGCCAGCTGGTTGCGAATGCGCACGATCTTGCGGTAATGCCGCAACACCTCGGCGAAGCCGCGCACCGCGAGCTTCTCCATCGGATAGTGCGCATGAAAACCCTGCGCGAGCATTTTCGGCCCGCCGACTCCTTCGAACCGCAATTCGGGCCGGCGTTGCCTGAGCGCCGCGATGAGGTGTGCCGCCAGCTGATCGCCCGAGGCTTCGCCAGCCACCATGCCGACGCGCTGGTTCGCCTTGGACACCGACTTATCTGATGATGCCGCGCGTCGTTCGCGCCACGAATTCGAGCAGCACGCCCACTTCCGGGCAGGCCACGGCCTGGACTGTGAGCCGCTGCAGTGCCTCCTCGAGCCCGAGGCTGGACCGGTATAGCGTTCGATAGGCGCGCTTCAATTCGACAATCGTCGCATCGGAGAACCCGCGCCGCCGCAGCCCTTTCGTGTTGAGGCCGTAGGGCTTGGCCATATCGCCCGCGGCCATCACGTAGGGCGGCAGGTCGCGATCGAGAGCCGTACCCATCCTGGTAAAGCTGTGTGCGCCGACCCGAACGAATTGGTGCACCAGCGTATTGCCGCCGAAAATCACCCAGTCGTCAACGTGTACATGCCCCGCCAGCTGGCTCAGGTTGGCGAAGATCGCATGGCTGCCGATCTGGCAGTCGTGCGCGAAATGCACGTACGCCATGATCCAGTTGTCGTCTCCGACCCGGGTCGTACCGGCGTCGAGCGCAGTCCCGCGATTGATCGTCACGTATTCGCGAATCGTGTTCCCGTTGCCGATTTCCACCGCCGTCTCCTCGCCGGCATACTTCTTGTCCTGAGGCGGCGCCCCGATGGACACAAACTGGAAAATACGGTTGTTACGCCCGATGCTCGTGCGCCCCTCGACCACGACATGGGGCCCGATCCAGGTCCCGTCCCCGACCGTTACGCCATCGCCAATGATCGAATAGGGGCCGACCGAAACGCCCGCCGCGAGTCGCGCTCCCGGCTGCACGATCGCGGTCGGGTGGATCATGGGCCGCTGCCAGGTGCCGGGCGCATGGTGCACAGGATCTCGGCCTCGGTCGCCACAGCGCCGTCCACGCGCGCGGTGCAGCCGAACTTCCACACCCCGCGCTTGCTGCCGAGGATGAGCACCTCGATTACGAGCTGGTCGCCGGGCTTGACCGGGCGCTTGAAGCGCGCATGGTCGATGCCGGCGTAGTAGTACACCGTCTTGTCGTCCGGCTTCAGGCCCAGGGTGCGGAACACCAGGATGGCCGCAGCCTGCGCCATCGCCTCGAGGATCAGCACGCCGGGCATGATCGGAAGGCCCGGAAAGTGACCGGCAAAGCATGGCTCGTTCACCGAAACATTCTTCAGCGCCACGATCCGCTTGCCCGGCTCCAACTCGAGGACCCGATCCACCATCAGCATCGGGTAACGGTGCGGCAGGTGCCCGAGCACCTGATAGACATCCATTTCAGCCATGCCCGGTGTCCCTTTCCTGGAGGCGTTTTTCGAGCGCGCGCACGCGCTCGGCGAGCTCCGCAAGGTGCCGCACGTACGCAGTGTTGCGGGCCCAGGCCGCATGCTCGGCAGATGGAAACATGCCGGTATAGGTTCCCGGTTTGCGGATCGAGTGCGAGATCACCGTCGCGGCAGAGACAGTGACCCGGTCGCAGATGGACAGATGACCCAGGATGATTGCGGCGGCGCCGATCCGGCAGTGCGCGCCGATGTCGGTACTGCCTGCGACCCCGACAAATCCGGCCATGGCGGTGTGGGCACCGACCCGGCAGTTGTGTCCGATCTGGATCTGGTTGTCGAGCTTGACGCCATCTTCGATCACGGTGTCGTCGATCGCACCGCGGTCGATCGTCGTGTTGGCGCCGACGTCCACATCATCGCCGATCACCACGCGGCCGATCTGCGGAATCCTGACCCAGCGTTCGTCCTCGTATGCGATGCCAAAGCCGTCTGCTCCGATGACGACACCGGAATGAACAATCGCACGCGCGCCGAGCCGGCAATCCGCGTAGACGACCACCGAGGGATGAAGCCGGGAGTCCTCGCCGATCGTCACCCTCGGACCGACGTAGCATCCTGCCCCGATCCAGGTTCGCTCGCCGATCGCGGCGCCCTCATCCACGACGGCACCGGCGTCGATGCGCGCGCTGGCCGCGACCTGCGCGCCCGTTGCAACCCTCGCCGCAGGATCCACACCCGGCACCACTGGCGCGGCGGCATTGAACAGTCCCGAGACGCGACCGAAATACGCGTAGGGATTGTCACACACGATCCTCGGCTTCGCAGTCAGCCCTTCGGCATCGGGCGCGACGATCACTGCAGCGGCGCGCGTCGCCGCCAGCCGACCGCGGTAGCTCGGGTTGGCGAAAAACGCGATCTGATCTTCGCCCGCGCGTTCGAGGGTGCCGACCTGGCGGATCAGTACGTGCGGGTCGCCCGCGATGCGGCCGCCGAAGCGCGAGGCGATTTCGGCGAGCGTGAACGCCATGTCATCGCGCGGGAGGCTTGCCTTCCAGCGCCTTGATCACCTTCTCCGTGAGATCGATGCGCGGATTCGCGTAGACCGCGTCCTGAAAGATGATGTCGTATTTCTCCTGCTCCGCGATCTGCCGAATCGCGCGATTCGCCTGCTCGAGGACCTGCGCCAGCTCCTCGTTCCGGCGCTGGTTGAGGTCTTCCTGGAACTCGCGCCGCCGGCGCTGAAAATCGCGGTCGAGCTCCGTCAGTTCACGTTCCTTGGTGCGGCGCTGGTTTTCGGTCATGGTCACCGCGTTCTTTTCCAGTTCCTCCTGCAACCGCTTGAGTTGATCGGCAATGCGCGAAACCTCCTGGTCGCGCTTGGTGAACTCGCCCTCGATTTTCTTTTGCGCGCGCTGAGCGGGGGCCGACTCGCGCATGATGCGCTCGGTGTTGACGAAGCCGAGCTTGCCTTCCCCCATCGCCGGCGCCGCCGGCACTGCCAGGACGGCCGCGGCTGCGATCGCGCGGACAATTTTCAGTCGCATAAGTCGGATCTTCACTGTCAGAACGCGGTGCCAAAAGTGAATTGTAACCTCTGCACCCGGTCAATCCCCTTCCTTTCATTGAACGGTTGCGCCAACGAAAGCTTGAGCGGGCCGAACGGCGAGGTCCAGGAAAGCCCGATGCCGGCCGCATAACGCATCTCCGAGATCGACCATTTCTCGGCTGCACCGAACACCTGCCCCGCATCGATGAACGCTGCGAGGCGCAGCGACTTGTCCTGGGTCGCGCCCGGGACCGGGAACTGCACTTCCGCGCTGCCGACCATCTTGCGGGTTCCACCGAGCGAATTCCCGTCCGCGTCGCGCGGGCCGAGTGAAAACGGCCGGTAACCGCGAACCGATCCCGGTCCGCCCACGTAGTAGTTCTTGAAAAACGGAACCGACTTGTTGCCCAGGCCGTGCGTAAAACCGACTTCGCCATTGAGGGCGAGCGTGAAGACCCGGGTCAACGGGCGGAACCACTGGTACTGGACATTGAGGCGGTAGTACTGCAGGTCACCGCCGGCGAGCTCCACCGAAGTCCTTGCCAGCGTGCCTTTGGTCGTCTGGATCGCACTGTCGCGCGTATCCTGCCCCAGGCCAACCGTGGCGGCGCCGTAGGCATATCGGCTGCCGAACTGGTTCACGAAATTGAGGTAGCTCAGCGGGCTATTGGTGAAGGTCTGCAGATCAACGCTCTCCGCGTTGACTCCGAAGCTGATGCTGTCGGTCTCGGAAATCGGATAACCGAACCGGATGCCCCCGCCCAGAGTCTTCGTGACGTAGGCCCCCACCGAGAGGGACGAAGCATCCGTGTCGCGCTTGTAGACGTCGAACCCCTGGCTCACGCCGTCCACGGTGTAGTACGGATTGAGATACGAAAGCGCGTAGACCTGATTGACCTTGCCGCTGTTGACATTGACCGAAATCGACTTGCCGCTGCCGAACACGTTTTGCTGGGAAACCGAACCGGAAACGACCAGCTTGTCCACGGACGAAAACCCGGCTCCCAGAAGCAGCGCCCCGGTCGGCTTTTCCTCGACTGTGAAGTTGACGTCGACCTGGTCCGGGCTGGCGGCGACCGGAGCGGTCTCCACGCTGACGTCCTTGAAGTACTGTGTGCGGTCGATCCGTTGCTTCGAGACCTGGATCCTGGAGGTGTCGTAAAAAGCGCCCTCCAACTGCCGCATCTCGCGCCGGACAACCTCGTCCCGGGTCCTCGTGTTACCGCCGATGTTGATGCGCCGTACATAGACGCGACGCCCGGGGTCGACCACGATCGTGAACGCGACCGTGCGCTTCTCCTTGTCGAGCCTGGGCACCGGATTGGCGTTGGCGAATGCATACCCCTCATTCCCCAGACGGTCGTTGATCGCCTTCACGCTCTCGATGAGCTTCTCGCGAGAATACACGTCTCCCGGATTCACCTTGATCAGCCTCTCGAGCTGCTCCTTCGGCACCAGTGTCTGTCCGGTGAGCAGAATCTCCGAGACCGTGTACTTCTCCCCTTCGGTGACATTGACCGTGATGTAGATGTCGAGTTTGTCGGGCGTGATCGATACCTGGGTCGAGTCGATGTTGAAGTCGAGATAGCCCTGGTTGAGGTAATGCGAGCGCAGCGCCTCGAGGTCCGCCGAAAGCTTCTGCCGCGAGTACTGGTCATGCTTCGTGTACCACGTCAGCCAGCCCGGCGTGCGCAGCGTAAACAGTTCGAGCAGCTCCTTCTCGCCGATTGCCTGGGCGCCGACGATGTTGATCGAGCGGATCTTCGCCACGTCGCCCTCGACCACCGTGAAATTGATGCCCACGCGGTTGCGTTCCAGCGGCGTCACCGTGGTCTGCACTTCCGCGGCGTACCGGCCGCGGGAAAGGTACTGCCGCTTCAGTTCCTGCTCGGCATTGTCGAGGACGGAACGATCGAAGACCCGCCCTTCGGCGATCCCCATCTCGCGCAAGACCTTGCGCAGCGTGTCGCCATCGAATTCCTTGACCCCGGAGAAATCGACCTGCGCAATGGCCGGACGTTCTTCGACCAGTACGACCAGCACGTCGTTTTGCACCTCGAGTCGCACATCCTTGAAAAAGCCGGTCGCGAACAGCGCCCGCAGCGCCTGCTGCGCCTTTTCCTCGGTCATGGTTTCGCCGACCTTGACCGGCAGGTAGCTGAACACGGTTCCGGGTTCCGTGCGCTGCAGGCCCTCGACACGGATGTCGCGAACCACAAACGGCTTGAAAGTCTGTGCCCAGGCGCCCGCGGCGGCAATCAGGCAGAACACGAACGCAAGCAGGCGCATTGATCAGCCGGAGAACAGACGGTTCAGGTCGTTGTAAAAGGCGAAGGCCATCATGAACAGCAGCAGCGCGAGGCCCACGCGCTGTCCCAGCTCCATCGCTCGCTCGGACACGGGGCTGCCTCTTATTATTTCCACCGCATAATACATCAAGTGCCCGCCGTCGAGCAGCGGAATCGGGAGCAGATTGAGCACCGCAAGACTGACGCTGATCAAAGCGAGGAAGGTTGCATAGGAGAGCCACCCCATCTGCGCCGATTGACCCGCGTAATCGGCAATCGTGACGGGTCCCGACAGGTGTTTCCAGGAGACCTCGCCAAGCAACATCTTGCCGAGCATCTTGAGGCTGAACAGCGCGATGTCGGCCGTTTTCTCGCAAGACTTGGCGATCGCCTCCAGCGGACCGTACCGTACCCGCACCAGGATCCGTTCGGCGTGCGCCTGCGGAACCAGAGGCGCTGCGCCGATCCTGCCGATCTGCAGCCCGTTCGCCGTCGCCGCCTCCGGAACCACTTCCAGCGTGAGCCGTTCGCCGCCGCGGTCGATCACGACGTGCAGCGGCGTGCCGGGCCGCTCCCGGATCACGCGTACCAAGTCATCCCAGTTCGCGACTGTCCGGCCGCCCATCTGCCGGACGCGATCCCCCGCCCGCAGCCCCGCGCGCTCGGCCGGACTGCCCGGGACGATCGTGCCAAACACCGGTTCCAGCGGCGGGCGGTAGAGGCGAAGACCGATCCGCTCGAGCGCGTCGCCTTCGAAATCCGCTGCGGGAAATGCAGTGAGATCGAGCTTCAGCTGCGCGATTGCCTGCCGCTCGCTGATCACTTCGAGGGCGAGCGACTCGCGCTGCAGCGCGCCCTGGAGTACGCGCCAGCGCAGTTCCTGCCAGGTCTCGACGGGCTGGCCGCCGATCGAACGCACGGTGTCGCCGGCGCGCAGGCCGGCAGTGTGCGCGAGTGTGCCCGCGGGTGGCTCGGCGAGCACGGGGCGGGCTTCCGGCAAGCCGTACAGGAAGAGCCCCGCATACACCGCGATCGCGAAGAGGAAATTGAAAGCCGGTCCCGATGCAACGATGAAAACACGCCGCCAAACGCCTTGTCGGTTGAACGCCCGCGCACGTTCATGAGCCTCGACCGGGCCTTCACGCTCATCGAGCATCTTCACATATCCACCGAACGGCACCACCGCGATGGTCCACTCCGTTGCATCGGGGCTCCGCCGCCAGCTGAGGATCGGACGACCGAAACCGACCGAAAAGCGCAGGATCCTGACGTTGCAGAGCCGGGCAGCGAGGTAGTGACCGTATTCGTGGACCACGATCAACACGCAGAGCGCCGCCACGAACGCCGCGATCGTCTGCAGCAGGCTCATGCCGCCCGGCCCATGAGATCAGTGACGCACGCGGCGGCGGCGCGGCGCGCGCGCCGATCCGCATCCAGCACCGCCTCAAGCGTGTCGCTGGAACCTCCGAGGACCCCTTGCATGGTCTCCTCGATGACGCGAGGGATCGCCGTAAAGCGCAGCTTTCCGCCGAGAAACGATTCGACCGCGATCTCGTTCACCGCATTCAGAATCGCAGGAACGGTGCCGCCAGCACGGAGTGCGGCGTAGGCGAAGCGCAGACACGGGAAACGCCGAAGATCGGGATGCTGGAACGCCAGCTGACCGACCGACCCCAGGTCCAGCGGACGCACCCCGGATTCGATGCGCTCGGGAAACCCCAGTGCGTGGGCAATCGGCACCCGCATGTCGGGGTTGGATAATTGTGCGATGACCGATCCGTCCACGTATTCGACCAGCGAATGAACGATGCTCTGAGGATGAATCAGCACCTCGATGCGCTCGGCCGGCAAATCGAACAACCAGTGCGCCTCGATGACCTCGAGCCCCTTGTTCATCATGGTGGCAGAGTCGACCGAGATCTTGCGACCCATCACCCAGTTCGGATGCGCACACGCCTGGTCGGGCGTAACCAGGTCGAGTTGCTCGATCGGGGTGGTGCGGAAAGGCCCTCCCGACGCGGTGAGAATCACGCGCCTGATTGCGGTAAGCGGCGGAACACCAGTTCCAGGCTGCGGCAAGCACTGGAATACGGCATTGTGTTCGCTGTCAATCGGCAGCAGCAACGCTCCGGACTTGCGCACCGCTGCCATGAACAGCGCCCCTGCCATCACCAGGGCCTCCTTGTTGGCGAGCAACACGCGCTTGCCTGCTCTCGCCGCGGCGATGGCCGGCCCCAGTCCGATCGCACCCACAATGGCCGCCAGCACGGTGTCGCAGTCCGGATGCGTGGCGATGTCCTCCAGCGCCCTCGCGCCGAACCGCAACTCGCATCCAGCGTCGTCGGCAAAGCGGCGGCGCAATGCCGTATCCTCGTCGAGCCCGGACAGGACCGCATGCCGCGGCCGGTGTCGCCGGCACAGTTCGAGCAGCGCGTCCGCCGAGGTGCGCGCACTGAGTGCAATCACGCGGTAACGATCGGGGTGCCTGGCGACGACGTCCAGGGTGCTCGTGCCGATCGAACCCGTCGCCCCGAGCAGCGTAATCCCGCAGGCGCGTGACGCGGGACGGGTCTGGCTCATCTCGCGCCCAATGTTGCGATCAACAGCGCCCCAACGGGAAGCGCAGCAGTGGCGCTGTCGATGCGGTCCAGCACTCCACCGTGCCCCGGAAGCAGGGTGCCGCTGTCCTTGACGCCCGCTTGGCGCTTGACCGCAGACTCGAACAGGTCGCCCAGGATGCCCGAGGCGCATAGAACCGCGGCCCCGACGACATAAGGGATCCAAATCATGCCTGTTACATGTGCGCCAACGCCCGGCATCGATAGCGCGAGGATGATAGCGTATGCAAGGCTCGCGAGAATCGCTCCAGCTACGCCCTCCCAGGTCTTTCCAGGGCTGACCGCCGGTGCCAGCTTACGTCGGCCGAAGGCCCGTCCCGCGAGGTAGGCCGCCGTATCCGAAGTCCAGACCAGCCCGAGAATGGCAAGCAGACGCCCCGGGTCCAGCGTAATCATCGCCAGCCCAGCCGGCAACAGCACCGCGAGTCCCGCGGGCGGCAGCATCCTACGCGAGGAAACTGACATTCCGCGTGCGAGCCACACAGGCACTGCCGCTCCCCAGAACACCAGCGCGCCGATCAGGACCGCGAGCACCGGCAGGTCCAAAATGCCAACCGGCCACGACCACCAGCTCACGGCCGCATACAGCGCGATGCACCCGGCGGAGTACGAAACCGCGCCCCATGTGCTCAGCCCGGCGAGTGCGCCCCATTCCCGCGCCGCGTACGCAACGATCGCGCCAACCAGAACCGCAAACGGCGCGCGATCCAGGAACAGCAGCGTTGCGACAAAAACCGCGAGCAGTGCCGCCGCGGTCAGGGTGCGAATTGCAAACAAGCGCCTAGGCGCCGCCGGCAGCTGAAAGCGATCGCGCCAGCGCCGTGCGCTCCGCCTGCTCCAGCTGCTCACTGGTACGGCCGAACCGCCGTTCCCGACCGCGGTACCACGCGAACGCCTGATCGAGTGCTTCGGCATCGAAGTCCGGCCAAAGCCGGTCGGTAAAGTACAGTTCCGTGTAGGCCAGTTGCCAGAGCAGGAAGTTGCTCACGCGCTGCTCGCCGGCGGTCCGAATGAAGAGGTCCGGCTCCGGCGCATAGGCCATCGAGAGGTGCGGCGCAATCTGCTCCTCGCTGACACCGGCCAGGACCGCCGCCGGGTGTTCGCGGGCCAGACGCGTCAGCGCCTGGAGGATGTCCCAGCGGCCGCCGTAGTTTGCGGCGATGGTGAGTGTAAGTCCGCCATTGGCCTCGGTCAGGCGCTCGCCGGCATCGATCAGCGACCGGATTTTCGGATCGAAGCGGCTGGTGTCGCCGATCACCTTCAGGCGGATGGCATTGCGATTCAGCTTTCGCACCTCGCGAGTGAGCGCGGCGAGGAAAAGCTGCATGAGGAGCGCGACTTCCTCCGGCGGACGGCGCCAGTTCTCCGAACTGAACGCGAACAGGGTAAGGTAGCCCACTCCGCGCTCGGTGCATGCCCGAACGATCCGCCGCACCGCCTCCACGCCGCGCTTGTGCCCTGCGAAACGCGGCAGCCGCCGCCGTTTCGCCCAGCGACCATTGCCGTCCAGGATGATCGCCACATGGCGCGGAACGTCGCCGTGAGGCAGGACCTGAAGCGTCGAACTTTCGTGCTGCGCGGACATGCTTTATCCAGAAGTTTCGCCCTGCAGCACAGGTTCCTCTGCCCCGCAGCGCATCGTTGTACTTCTATACCGCCATCAACTCCGCTTCCTTCTGCTGCAGAAGCGTGTCGATCGCCGTGATGTGCTGGTCGGTGAGCGTTTGGACCTCGTCCTGTGCCCGCCGCTCGTCGTTCTCGGAGACGTCTTTCCTTTTCAGGGCTTCCTTCAGATAATGATTGGCGTCGCGCCTCAGGTTGCGGATCGCGATGCGCGCGTTCTCCGCTTCGTGGCGCACCACCTTGGTGAGCTCCTTGCGGCGCTCCTCGGTCAGCAGCGGCATCGGCACGCGAATGGTTTCGCCCGTCGCGGCCGGATTCAGGCCAAGATCCGAAGCGCGAATCGCCTTCTCCACCGGCTGCAGCATCTTCTTCTCGAACGGCACCACGCCGATGGTACGCGCATCGAGCAGCGTGACCTTCGCGACCTGATTGATCGGGGTCGGAGTGCCGTAGTAGTCCACCGTGACATGGTCCAGCAGGCCCGTGTGCGCGCGCCCGGTGCGGATCTTCGCGAGATCCGTCTTGAACGCCTCGATGGTCTTGTTCATCTTGAGGTCGGTGGTCTTCTTGAGCTCCGCGATCTGCATGGCTTTTCCCCTAGACGTGCACCAGCGTTCCTTCGTCTTCCCCGGCGACGACCCGCTGCAGGGCATTCTTCTTGAAGATGTTGAATACGTTCACCGGCAGTTTCTGGTCGCGGCACAAGGTGAGCGCGGTCGCGTCCATGACCTTCAGGTTCCGGGCAATCGCTTCGTCAAAGCTCAGGCGGCTGTAGCGCCTGGCGTCCGGATCCTTGTTCGGGTCCGCCGTATACACTCCGTCCACCTTGGTCGCCTTGATCACGATCTCGGCCCCGACCTCGCTGCCGCGCAGCGCTGCCGCCGTGTCCGTGGTGAAGAAGGGATTGCCGGTGCCCGCCGCGAAAATGACGATCTTCCCTTCCTCGAGGTAGCGGATCGCTTTCCCGCGGATGTAGGGCTCGACCACCTGTTCGATGTTGAGCGCCGACTGGACACGCCCGGCGAGCCCCGCCTGGCGCATCGCATCCTGGAGCGCCAGCGCATTCATGACGGTTGCGAGCATGCCCATGTAGTCGGCAGTCGCCCGGTCCATGCCCGCCGCGCCGGGGGCAACGCCGCGAAAGATATTCCCGCCTCCGATCACCACGCCGATCTCCACGCCCATGCGTGCAACTAGCGCGATTTCCGCCACGATGCCTTCGATCGTCGCGCGATTGATCCCGTAGGGATCGTCCCCCATCAGGGCCTCGCCCGAGAGCTTGAGCAGGATGCGCGTGTATTTCGGCTTCACGCGGCTTTCTTTTTTTCCATTCCCTCGCTCAGCACCAGGAAGCGGTAGCCGAAAACCATCCCCTTCCGCGCCGCGAGCATCTTCCCGACCGTCTGCTTGTCGTCCTTGACGAACGGTTGCCCGAGCAGCGTGATCTCGCCAAGGAACTTGTTGAGCCCGCCTTCGACCATTTTCTGCGCGATCTCGGCGGGCTTGCCGGATTCCCTGGCTCGCGCCGCGAGGATCTCCCGCTCGCGCGCCATGACATCGGCGGGCACGTCGCCCTTGGCGAGATATGCCGGCCTGGCGAACGCGATATGCATGGCCACATCCTTCCCCACGTCGTCAGCGCCATCGTAGTCGACCAGGACTCCGATGCGCGCGCCGTGCAGGTACTGCGCGAGTTTCGCACCCGCTTCCAGGCGCTCAAACCTTCGGATCGATATGTTCTCCTTGATCTTCTGGACCAGGGCCTGGAGCCGGCCATCGACACCCTCGAAACGCAGTAGCGCGGCGACATCCGCCGGGTTGCGGGTCGCCACCAGCTCCGCGAGCGATCTGGAAAACGCGACGAGATCTTCATTTTTCGCCACGAAATCAGTCTCACAATTGACTTCGACCAGCGCCCCCACCTTCGCATCGGGCGAAAGGTACGCGCCGACGACACCCTCTGCGGCGACGCGGCCAGCCAGTTTCGCCCGCGCACCGCCCTTGATGCGCAGCAGCTCCTCCGCCCTCTTCAGATCGCCGCCGGCCTCGGCAAGTGCGTTCTTGCACTCCATCATTCCGAGCCCGGTCATTTCGCGCAGTTCCTTCACCAGGCTCGCGCTGATCGCTGCCATGCTGGTTCGTTCCCCGATTGGTCGTGGCGGGCTTCTCAGCCCTCGCCTTCTGCGTCCACTTCGACAAACTCGTCGCGTGAGGCGGCGACGATCTCCTCGACAGCCTGGGTGCGTCCTTCGAGCACCGAATCGGCGATGCCGCGCGCATAGAGGCGGATCGCGCGGCTCGAGTCATCGTTTCCGGGGATCACGTAATCGATGCCGTCCGGCGAGTGGTTCGTGTCGACCACTCCGACCACCGGTATCGCGAGCTTGCGCGCTTCCGCAATTGCGCCCTTCTGATAGCCGACGTCGACCACAAACAGCGCGTCCGGCAGGCCTGCAAGATCCTTGATGCCACCCAGTGAGCGCTGCAGCTTCGCGAGCTCGCGCTGGATGCCGAGCGCCTCCTTCTTCGACATGCGCTCGAGCGAACCGTCTTCTGCCATCTGCGCCATGTCCTTGAGCCGCTTGATCGACTGCTTGACAGTCTTGAAATTGGTGAGCATGCCGCCCAGCCATCGATGATCGACATACGGCATGGCGCAGCGCAGCGCCTCCTCACGGATGATCTCGCGCGCCTGGCGCTTGGTGCCGACAAACAGGATCGCGCCCTTGTTCGCGGCGAGCTGGCGTACGAATTTGACCGCCTCCTGGTAAAGCGCCAGCGTCTTTTCCAGATTGATGATGTGGATTTTGTTGCGATGGCCGAAGATATACGGCGCCATCTTCGGGTTCCAGTACCGCGTCTGGTGGCCGAAATGAACGCCGGCCTCCAGCATTTGACGCATCGTCACCGACATGCTCTGCTCCTGTGCAGGGTTGATCACTGCCGCACCGGCAAACCGACGATCCCCGATACGACCAGGGACACCCTTACCCGCCGGGCGGGAATTTTGGTTCCGGGAAAGTTTCTTCTATTTCATCGAAACCAGCCGGAAATTCTAGCATAATCAGCGCTCAAGGCTTAACGCGGAGCTGTTTCCGCGTTGCCGCGACGGCGTGATTCTCTTATCCTGCGCAGCGTTTCAGCACCCATGGCAGTGACCCTCAAATCGAGCGAAGACATCGCAAAAATGCGCGTTGCAGGACGCCTTGCCGGCGAGGTGCTCGACTACATCGCCTCGCACGTGCGGCCCGGCATCACGACGGACAAATTGAACGACCTGTGCCACGCCTACATGGTGAACGTGCAGGGAACCACGCCGGCACCTCTCCACTACGCGCCTCCGGGCTACAAACCGTTTCCCAAGTCCATCTGTACGTCAGTGAACCATCAGGTCTGCCATGGCGTGCCGGGAGATCGCGTGCTCAAGGCGGGCGACATCGTCAATCTCGACATCACGGTGATCAAGGACGGGTTCCACGGAGACTGCAGTCGCATGTTCCTGGTCGGACAACCGAGCATCCAGGCGCGCAGGCTGGTCGATGTGACGTACGAGTGCATGTGGCACGGCATCGTGCAGGCACGGCCCGGTGCGCACCTCGGCGACATCGGTTCCGCGATCCAGTTGTATGCGGAGACGCACGGATACTCGGTAGTGCGTGAATTCTGCGGTCACGGGATCGGGCGCAAGTTCCATGAAGAGCCCCAGGTGCTGCACTATGGAAGGGCCGGCACCGGGCTGAAGCTCGAGCCCGGCATGACGTTCACGATCGAGCCGATGATCAATGCCGGCAAGGCAGCGATCCGCGAGCTCGCCGACGGCTGGACCATCGTGACCAAGGACCACAGCCTCTCGGCGCAATGGGAGCACACCATTCTCATCACCGACAACGGCAGCGAAGTGCTCACGCTGTCGGCCGGCGCGCCGCCGCCGCCGGCGTTTGTCACATAGCAACGCCAGCGCCGGCGTGGACAGGGCACCCGCCTCCGAGGAACGCTGGCGCGCATTTCTTCACGGCGGTCGGAGCGCGCTACGCGCGAAGTTCACGAGCATGTCCTCGCCGGGGCGGTTGCTGCGCGAACATGCGAGGCTCATCGACCGCACCCTGAAGGAAATCTGGCAGGTCGCGGGACCCGCTGCAGAGGCCACACTGGTTGCCACCGGCGGCTATGGCAGGGGTGAGCTGTTCCCCTGTTCCGACGTCGACTTGCTGGTGCTGCTCGCGAACGAACCCTCGCCCGACGACCAGGAGCGGCTGGAGCGGCTGGTGGGCCTGCTCTGGGATATCGGCCTGGAGGCCGGACACAGCGTGCGAACCGTTGAAGCATGCCTGGAAGCCGCGCGCGCCGATATCACGATCGAAACGGCGCTGCTCGAGGCCCGCCATCTCGCCGGCAGCGCGGCGCTCTACCGGCGCCTGCAGGCGGCGATGCGCGGGGCACTCGACCCGATCGCGTTTCTGAAGGCGAAGCGCCTCGAGCAGGAGCAGCGCCACGCCAAGCACCAGGACACGCCCTACTCGCTCGAGCCAAATCTGAAGGAAGCGCCGGGCGGCCTGCGCGACCTGCAGGTCGTTCGCTGGATCGCCCGGGCGATCGGAATCGGGCATCGATGGCGCGACCTCGAGCGAAAGGGGCTGATCGTGCACAGCGAGGCGCTGCAGCTTGCGCGCCACGAGGCGACGCTCCAGAACCTGCGCATCCGGTTGCATTACCTGGCCGGGCGCCGCGAAGACCGTATCGTGTTCGATTACCAGAACGCACTCGCCGAGCAGTGCGGCATGCGCGGCGGCGCGGTGCGGCGAGCGGGCGAACGGCTGATGCAGCGCTACTACCGAACCGCCAAGGCGGTCACGCAGCTGAACACCATCCTGATGCAGAATTTCGAGGTACTCGTTGCGCCCGAGCCGGACGCCGCGCCGCGCGCGCTCAATGAACGTTTCCAGGCGCGCGGCGAGCTGCTGGAGGTCACCGACGAAACCTTCTTCGATCTCGAACCGCGCGCGATTCTCGAAAGCTTCCTGCTGATGCAGCAGCACCGTGAGCTGCGCGGGATGACGGCGGCGACGTTGCGCGCCCTGTGGCGCAAACGCGGCCGGGTCGACGCGCGTCTTAGACGCGATCCGGTCGCCCAGCTGCTGTTCCTGAACATGCTGCAGCAGCCGCACGGCGTCGTGCACGAGACCCGGCGCATGAACCAGTACGACATCCTGGGACGCTACCTGCCCGAGTTCGGGCGCATCGTCGGCCAGATGCAGCACGATCTGTTCCACGTCTACACCGTGGACCAACACATCCTGATGGTGCTGCGGAACCTGCGGCGTTTCACCATGCCGGAGCTGGCGCACGAGTTCCCGCTTTGCAGCCAGCTGATGAGCGGCTTCGAGCGCAAATGGCTGCTCTATGTCGCGGCGCTGTACCACGACATCGCCAAGGGGCGGGGCGGCGACCATTCGGCGCTCGGAATGCGTGATGCGCGCCGCTTCTGCCGGCGCCATGGCTTGTGCCGCGAGGACGAGGATCTGGTTGCCTTTCTGGTGCAACATCATCTGCTGATGTCGCTGGCGGCGCAGAAGCAGGACGTGCACGACCCCGAGGTGGTGCGCTCGTTCGCCGCAAAGCTCGGCACCGAGCGGCGCCTGACTGCGCTTTACCTTCTGACCGTCGCCGACATCCGCGGCACAAGCCCGAAGGTGTGGAATGCCTGGAAGGCCAAATTGCTCGAGGATCTCTATCGCGCCACGCGCCGCGCGCTGGCGGGCGAGGCGCTGCAACCGGAAACTGCGGTCGCAGAACACCAGGCCGAGGCCGCGCGGCTGCTGCGCCTGTACGCACTTTCGGAGCACGTGCAAGACCGCTTCTGGGCGCAGCTGGATACGACCTATTTTCTGCGTCACGACGCGCAGGAAATCGCCTGGCAGACGCGCAATCTGCACTTTCGCGTCGAGTCCGCCAGACCCGTCGTCAAGGCACGTCTGGCGCCGATCGGCGAAGGTCTGCAGGTGATGATCTACATGCCGGATCGCGAGGCGCTGTTTGCGCGCATCTGCGGCTACTTCGAGCGTGCCGGGTTCAATATCGTCGAGGCGAAAATTCACACCACCCGGCACCGCTATGCCCTGGATACGTTCCTGGTGATGGGATACGGCCGGGGCGTGCATTACCGCGACCTGATCAGCCTGATCGAGCAGGGTCTCGCCGAGGAGCTCGAATCGCGGGCGCCGCTTGGCGCGCCGCGCGGCGGTCGGATTTCGCGCCGCGTACGCTACTACCCGATTTCGCCGGTCGTCGATCTCCGCCCGGACGAGCGCGGCGCCTACCATGTCCTGTCGATCGTCGCCGCCGACCGCCCGGGTCTGCTCTACGGCATGGCGCGGCTGCTGGCCGGGCACGGGATCAACCTTCATTCGGCGAGGATCAATACGCTCGGCGACCGCGCGGAGGACGTTTTCCTGGTCTCCGGCGAAGCGCTCTCGGACCCGAAGACCGTCCTCAAGATCGAACAGGAGCTGCTCGGCGTGCTGCAAGTCTGAGCCGCGGTCCGGTGTGCGGCCGGCCCCGCGCTCGCCTACTCTTCGGGCGGCAAGTCTTCGCCGGGGAACAGCGCCTCGATGAAACCGAAGCGCGTCATGTCACGAATCCGCATCGGGTAGAGGATCCCGTCCAGGTGATCGCACTCGTGCTGAACGACGCGCGCATGAAAGGCCTGCACCGTGCACTGGAACGGGATTCCGTGTGCGTCGAACCCGGCGTAGCGGATTCTTGCGTGCCGCGGGACCCAGCCCCGCATGCCCGGCACCGAGAGGCAGCCCTCCCAGTCCTCCTCGAGGTCCTCCCCGAGCGGCTCGATCACAGGATTGACGAGCACGGTGTCCGGGACTTCTTCCACGTGCGGATAGCGCGGATTCGCGTGCACGCCGAAGATCACGACGCGCAATCCGACTCCGATCTGCGGCGCGGCGAGTCCCGCGCCGTTGAGATGCGCCATCGTATCGCGCAGGTCGGCGATCAGATCGTGCAGGTCCGGAGTGTCGAAATGTTCGACTGGCCGTGCCCTCTCGAGCAGGCGCGGGTCGCCCATCTTCAGGACTTCGCGGATCACCCGGCCACCAGGTTCTCGAGGATGTTCAGCACCCGTCCCATCGTCCGCTCCAGAACCGCCTCGATTTCGCGGAGCGAAATCGCATGCGCGCTGTCGCCGCGGCCCGCGGCGCAATTCGCGACCACGGCGATGGCAGCGTACTCCAGCGCCAGCTCGCGCGCGAGCGCGGCCTCGGGCATGCCGGTCATTCCGACCATGTCCGCGCCGTCGCGCTCGAGCCGGACGATCTCTGCTGCGGTTTCGAGGCGCGGCCCCTGTGTCGCCGCATACACTCCGCCCTGCAGAAGGGCCTCGCCGCATGCCGCCGCCGCGGCCGCGATCCGCGTCCGCAGCATGGCGGAATACGGTTCGGTGAAATCAATGTGCGTGACGGCTGCCTTCCCCCCCTCGAAAAACGTCGAGCGCCGGCCGCAGGTGAAGTCGATGATCTGGTCAGGCAGCGCCAGGCTCCCTGGACGAAGGTCGCGCCGGATTCCACCTACCGAGGCGATCGATACCACGCCTTCGACCTGCTGCTCCTTCAGTGCCCAGAGATTGGCGCGATAGTTGATCTCGTGCGGTGCGATCGTGTGCCCCGGCCCGTGGCGCGCAAGAAAAACCAGCGGCTGTCCGCGGATGGCGCCGAAGACCAGCGGACCGGAGGGTTCACCGTAGGGGGTTTGTACGACCTTGCGCTGCGTAATCTCCAGGTTTGCGAGCCGCGACAATCCGCTGCCGCCAATTACCGCCAGCATGTCATGCCCCGCGTATGGCCCGGATCTCCGGCAGGTTGCGCCAGAAGCCCCGGGCGTCCATTCCGCAGCCGAACACGAACCGGTCCGGAATCCTGAGGCCTACGAAATCGGCTTGGATCGGCTTCGGCCGCGCCAGGGTCTTTTCCACCAGCACCGCGCATTGAAAGCTCGCGGCACCGAGAGCCAGCAGCTCTTCACGGATCGCAAACATCGTCTGCCCGCCGTCCAGGATGTCATCGAGCACTAGCACGGGCCGGCCGCGTACTTCTGACGGCGGCGCGACTCGCCATTCGATTCCGGCTCCCTGTGTCGCCGCGCCGTAGCGCGACACGTGGATGTAGTCGAAGTCGAGTGGAAATCGCAGCCGCGGCAGCAGCTGGCCGGCGAACACGACCGCGCCGCCCATCACCACCAGAATCAGCGGATAGACATTCGAAAACCGCTCGCAAAGCTCCTGCGCCAGCCGCGCAAGGGCAGCCTGAACTTGGTCAGCGCTCGCAATCGGATCGGAGTTCTCGAGAAAGCTCCACGCTTCTCTCAGGTCAGGCATTGTTCGAGTATATCGGCGCCGGAATCAGAGTCCGCGCCGCTCCAGGTAGCGGGCGAATTCCGCACCGACCTCCTGATGCCGCAGCCCCAGCTCGACGGTAGCCTGCAAGTACCCCAGCTTCGAACCGCAGTCGAAGCGCCGGCCATTCAGCCGCATCGCGAGAACCCGTTCCCGCCCGAGCAGCTCCGCGATTGCATCGGTCAGCTGGATTTCCCCACCGCGGCCGGGTTTCGCGCCGGCAAGCAGTCCGAAGATCGCCGGCGTGAGCACGTAGCGCCCCACCACCGCGAGCGTCGAAGGCGCCGCTGCAGGATCCGGTTTCTCGACGATGCCGGTGATCGGTGTCAGTTCGGCGCGCGCGTCGGCCGGCACCACGATGCCGTAGCTCGCAGTCTGTTCGCGCGGCACGTCCTCGACCCCGAGCACCGTGCAGCGCTCGGCGGCAAACAGCTCCGCCATGCGACGCATGACCGGGGGATCGGCAACAATCAGGTCGTCCGCAAGCAGCACCGCGAACGGTTCGTCGCCGACGATCGGCCGGGCGCAAAGCACTGCGTGGCCGAGCCCGAGCGGCTCGGACTGCCGGATATACATGCAGCGGCAGCCCGGCGGCAGCACGCCCTGAACGAGTTCGAGCAGATCGTGTTTGCCCTGCGCCGCAAGTTCACTCTCCAGCTCGTGCACGCTGTCGAAGTGGTCCTCGATCGCGCGCTTGTTGCGCCCGGTGACGAAGATCATGTCGGTGATGCCCGCCGCGGCCGCCTCCTCCACCGCATATTGGATCAGCGGCTTGTCCACGATCGGCAGCATCTCCTTGGGACTCGCCTTGGTCGCCGGCAGGAACCGGCTGCCGAGGCCGGCGACGGGGAAGACCGCTTTGGTGACTCTTTTTGAGTTCCTGACCATTGCAACTAGCTCTCAAGCGCCCAAACAAATTGTGAAGTCGTAGCGGTCGACTGAAGCGCTGTGTTGAGCATGACCGTTCGCATTATTCCAAATCCGGCAGCCTTACAACAAACTTGACCGAGATGTCCTCACCCTCGTCTGGTCGTCGCTCGGGCTTCTTCACGTGTGGATCGTGCGCAAACTCAGCTTCAATGCGCTTCACCCAACCCTGGTCAAGAGGTTTGCGACCGCTCCCTCGTGCGATGAGTAACGCATAGTACGGCATCGCCCCAGCAGAGCAGGTGGAATGTTGCGAAGGAGTTCGATGTATTCCGCAATCTCTCCGTGCCGGTATGCGTATATGTCCCCGCACCAAAGCTTGTAGACCCATGCACTAACTTCGTCTTTGGAATAGGACGTCACGTCAGCGACTTCTTGGACGAACTGCACAACGCGATCACGCTCACGTTGGCGAAACCCACGCGTCGTCAATGTGAAGAACTTAAGCGCCTTAACAGCCGGTAGAACGCGCCATGTCATTGATTCAAGCGATTCACGATTGTCCGCTGTTCGCCCATTGGCAATGAGCGTCCATGGATTGACCACCTCACCCGTTTCCGGGTCAACGGCTTGCACTATGCGGTCAATCTTGAAAGTGCGGCGTGCTTGGCGAAGATGGCAGAATGCATCGATCGTTGTCGCGCTCTCGGGACGAACGTCGGAGATCCGGCGCTGCTCCGTCGTCCCGTTGCTATCTCGGTACTTGATCAACAGTTCAGCCATTGCGCCGACTCATCTGGAATACCCAACGATTGAGACTAACGGTCGCGGAAGGCCGTCCGCCGCAACGAAGGGTTTGAAGTCATTCGAGGACAAGGTTCACAGACGAACGCCAATAGTCTTCCAAAAAACGGATTCGTGCATGATTCGCACTCCATACTGCCGGGCCTTCTTGGCTTTTCCGGACTCGGAGTGCGGGTCGGCCAATACAAGTAGATCGCACTTTTTGGTGACAGAGTCCACCACAACCAGACCGGCTTTGGTGGCAAGTTCTTCTGCCAACTCACGAGAAATCAAATGACCGGCATGCTGGCACTGTAGCTCGCCCGTGAAACAAACACGCATCCCTAACAGGCTCGCCTCAACTGCCGGAGCTGGAGCCGGACCGCGGTATGTCTCGGACAACTTTGCGGCGGCTTCGCTAAGTATTTCGTCCAAGTCGCGTTTCGCTTGGCCAAGCAGCCGTGCGACGAGTTTCAGATCGCGTCGTTCCGCATCCGTGACGCTTCCATCGGCAACGGCAGCGATGATGAGTTGGTTCAGGTAGTCGCGATGCGCATGCTCTATTTGGTCTCTGCTTAAGCCCCATCTTGCAGCCATTTCCACCAGTGCATCGGCTTCGGAGTCGTCCACATGACGATCTTCCAAGGCCCGATCAAGCAGCGCCCCGTAAGAAATAACTGCGCCGTCGGTGGCGTCCGGCAAAGCGTGGTCACGCCTTCGTCCGAGAAGACGTTGTATGAAAGTGGGCAGTTCTGTTTGGCGACGGCGGGACTCATCGCGCGTGACTGGTTGCTTCCCAATTGTGGGAACAGTCGGCCATTGAATTGGCGTGAGCTGGCGAAGCTTCTGAACCGTGCGAGGTTGGTCAGACAGAAGGCAGGTCAGTAGCCGAGCAGCGGCACGAGCATCGGCGAGGGCGTGATGGGCTTCGCCTTCTGGTGAGAACCCATGGTCACGACAACAGTCCGCCAGGTTCCCGCCTCCCGCCAGCTGCATTGTGCAAATACTGAAACAATCAGGTAACTGGTACCCCAGTCGTGAGAATTCGCTCTCCAAGAACTGGCGGTCGAAGCGAACGTTGTGAGCGGCTATGGCCACGGTACCGCTCAGCACGTTCAATACCAGTGCTCCGATCTCTGCAAACTGGGGCGCGTGGAGAACATCCTCTGAGGTCAAACCGTGGATGCTGCTCGGCCCAATGTCCCGCGCTGGGTTCACCAGCGATTCGAACTCGCGTTCAATACGCCCGTCGGCGCCCACAATAACGGCAGCCACTTCGACCACACGATCATGACGAAACGGGAATAACCCCGTGGTCTCCACATCGATCACGGCTATGGGACCAGCGCTCAAGGAAAGTGTCATCGGTATAGCGACCTGACTCGGTTTCTCGTAGCCAATCAGGCTGTGTGTTGGGATTCCATTCTAAGCGCTTCCTGCAGTACCCGAACCGGCGTCTTGTTGCCAAGCGAGCTGCACGGTCGGCGCTGGCTGTAGAACTGGCGCTACCAAAAAACAGCCTACTGGCTCTTCTGCTCAATTAACTGAACCATCTTCAACAGCGCGCGTTCATCCAAGGTTGGAATACTCAGCGATTGCGCCTCGCCAAACTTGCTCCCAGGATTTTCACCAACAACGACGTAACTCGTGTGCCGAGACACAGACGTCGAAACCTTTCCACCCAAACTCTCGATAAAGGCCTTTACTTTGTCTCTAGATAGTGTGGGAAGTGTCCCTGTCAGCACAAAGACCTTTCCTTCCAGTGGCTTTGCCGAATGCTCCGTGACTGTTCTTCTTCCAATCCAGTGCATTCCGAATTGACGCAGCTGATTGTCAACTCTATGTGCAAGCTCTCGATTGGTTTGGGATGCCAAGTACGTTTTGATTGCAGCAGCCGCCTTACGTGAATGAGATGCTGAAAGATGCTCCTTGCACAGCCGATCAACAATTTGATCTTCCGATGCCGTTATGATGGCGTCAATGTTCTCGAACCCCCTGGCGAAGGCTTCAGCTGCCTTCGAACCAACTCCTGGAATATCCAAATGCTCAATGAACGATGACAACGCCGGGATCGACGCCACAATTTGGTCTACTGCGCTGCCCTCTTCCCAAATCCCTCCCCGATTCTTAAATTGTTCGATTACCGAAAGATTGTGCTTGGTTCGAAAGAATTCCTGAATTGAACTTGCAAGCTCCTTCCCAACTCCGGGAACATAGCGCAATACCTGCGGCAGCGCTTTCTGAATTATTTCGAGACGACCCAGCTTTGTCGCCAGATCCTTCGCTGTCGCCTCACCTACGCCGGGAATACCCAACGCGTAAAGTAGTCTCGTTAATGTCGTCTTCTTGCTTCGATTGATCGCTGCAATTAGTTTCTCAGCCGAGACCTCTCCCTTTTTTTCAAGCCCAGCAAGTTGTCCCCGATTCAGTCTGTAGATATCGGCCGGTGTCTCTACGAGATTAAGGTCCACAACCTGGTCAATGAGCTTTTCTCCAAATCCATCAATGTTCATCGCTCGACGCGACGCAAAGTGCTGTAACGCTCGCTTTCGCTGCGCCGAGCAAAAGAGCCCACCGACACATCGGTGCACGACTTCAGTTACGACACGGCTTTTGATCTTCCCCTTCCGCTCTTTAGTGAGCCTTACTACGTTTGATCCACAAACTGGGCAGGTCGCAGGCATTACGAACGGGATTGTGGTTTCTGGTCTTTTGTCCAAATCAACAGAAACGATTTCAGGGATTACATCACCCGCTCGCTGCACGATTACGGTATCTTCGACGCGTACACTTTTTTTCTCAAGTTCATCTTGGTTGTGAAGAGTCACGTTGGTAACGGTTACACCACCCACTAGCACCGGTGCTAGACGCGCTACCGGGGTCAGTGCGCCAGTTCGCCCCACCTGAACATCAATTCCTACAACTTTGGTCTGTCGCCTCTCAGGCGGGAATTTGTGCGCAAGCGCCCATCGCGGCTCGCGTTCTCTGAAGCCAAGTTGATTTTGCAATGTAAGATGATTGACCTTGTAAACGACACCATCAATGTCGAAATCAAGATCGGCGCGCAGAAGCTTAGTGCGCTCGTAGAACTTACTGAGACCCGCTGGTCCGCTCGAGACGGCTCTCTTCGAACTAACAGGAAGCCCCAGTTCTGACAAGGCGGCAAGAATGCCGCTCTGAGTGCGCGGCGCATTCCAATCAATTACTTCAGCAAGGCCATGAGTTAGGAACGAAAGTCGTCGCTGGGCCGTAATGCTTGAATCAAGCTGTCGTATGCTTCCTGCCGCTGCATTGCGCGGATTCTTAAAGGTCTTTCCACCGACAAGGGCAAGCTGTTTATTCAGTTCTTCAAAATCTTTGCGGAGCATGAACACTTCGCCACGCACCTCGAGCAATGCTTGTGGTGCATTGGCACGTAATTCTCCTGGAATACTCGAAATTGTCCGCAGATTCCTTGTGATGTCTTCTCCAACCTCCCCATCGCCCCGTGTGGCACCTCGCGTTAGTACACCATTGTCGTAGCGCAAACTAACTCCTGCGCCATCAATTTTCAGTTCGGCGATGTACTCCACCGGTGGATCGAGCTCACTTAGCTTTAACTCCTTTCGGATACGTGCATCAAATGCCTCAATTTCGGAGAGGTCCGTCTTGCTTGCCGTACCAATAGATAGCATTGGCACATCGTGGCGCGCAGGGGGTAAGTAGGCTGCTCGAGTACCGCCGACACGCTTAGTCGGCGAATTGGACGTCTGTAGACCAGGATACTTATCTTCGAGTGTCTTTAACTCTCGGAACAGATCATCGAACTCGGCATCCTCAAGTTCTGGATCATCAAGAACGTAGTAGAGATAGTTGTGGCGATCAATTTCTCGCCGCAACCTCTTTGCACGCTCACGTGCCAGCTTCGGAATAGACATGCACTATGAAAACAGCCGCAGCGCCTCGGCGCTGCCGGTCGCGATTCCTTTCGCATCGAAAGCGCCGCGCACCGCATCGAGCTGCGCACTGATCGCCGCCACCGCGCGATCATCGAGCGAATTGCCGTTGTCATCCACCAGGCTGCCGCCGAGCACCGCGGCAAGCTGGCGCGCGAACCCCGCCATGGAGTGGAACGAGCGCCGGAGATCGGGGACGCGCGGCACGTCGAGCGACAATGAAACACCCGGCAACGCCGCATCCTTCATGGTCGCCGTCTCGAATCGCGTTCCATCCCGCGCACAGAGCGCAAACACGATCTGCCCGGCATCGCTACGCAGCGCGAAGCGGCCATCGTCGTCGAGCACCAGCCCCGACGCCTCGGCGACGGCTCGGATCTTGGATCCCGCAAGGGACCCATCCGCCGGAGCCGTAACATGAAAAACCACCTGGATATCCGAATCCCCGCAGAATCGATCGAGCTCGCGCGCCGCCTCGACAGACGGTTTGATCTCGGGTGCGCTGACGGCAGCGCCGGTCGCCGCGGCAAGGGTCTCGACGGCCGCGCGAAACTCGATCAGTTCCGCCTCGCTCACCGTGCCGTCGCGCGTCACGAGTTGCAATCCGGCGCGAAACGCCTGCACAGCGGAGCTCTCGCCGCGGGCAAAACGACTCCACGCCATTCCGTCGCCGGAGCAGGCAAGGATCGCGCGCGCCGCATACCGGTGCTCGTGCGCCTTCCAGAGCTCGATCAGCCGGCTCGCGGCGACCGGCGCGGAGAACGAAAGCTCCACGACGTAATCGATTCGCGGATCCGGCAGTGCGGCGGGCGACGGCGCCGCTGCACGCGCGGCCCCCCGGTGCGGCTCAGCCAGCACCGGCTCGATGCGAACCGACTGCGGTTCCAGCAGCACGTCGGCATGGGCCGACCGGAACGAGGCTTCCGCAGCGCGGTGCGCAGCACGCTCCTGTCGCCGGTTGTACGCGAATACTCCGACGACGACGATCGCGCCGATCACCAGGAGTCCAAGCTGGAGGTCGCTCATGTTCCGGCAACGTGGTACATGGAAAGCCTGCCCGGGGCCTTCTAGGCCGCGAGCTCCTCGCGGAGCCGCAGCGCCTCCTCGATGTCGACCGCGACGATACGCGATACGCCGGACTCCGGCATGGTGACGCCAATCAGCTGCCCCGCCATCTCCATCGTGATCTTGTTGTGGCTGATGAACAGGAACTGCGTATGCGCCGACATCTTCTGCACGAGGTCGCAGAAGCGGCCGGTATTGGTGTCGTCCAGCGGCGCATCGACTTCGTCGAGCAGGCAGAACGGGGCCGGATTGAGCTGAAACAGCGCGAACACGAGAGCAATCGCGGTGAGCGCCTTCTCCCCTCCCGAGAGCAGGTGGATCGTGGTGTTCCGCTTGCCCGGCGGCTGCGCCATCACCTGCACCCCCGCGTCCAGGATCTCCTCGCCGGTCATGATCAGCCTGGCTTCTCCGCCGCCGAAGAGCACCGGAAACAGCGCGCCGAAATGCTGGTTGACGCTGGCGAAGGTGTCGCGCAGCAGGCCGCGTGTTTCGCGATCGATGCGCCGGATCGCGTCCTCGAGCGTCTTCACGGCCTCGTCAAGGTCGGTGGCCTGCGCATCGAGGAAGTTCTTGCGCTCGACGCTGGTGTCCAGCTCTTCGAGCGCGGCGAGATTCACCGCTCCGAGATCCTGGAGGGCCTGAGCGATGCGCGTGATCTCCCCCTGCAGAGCGGAAGGACGCGGCGCGCGCTCGAACTCGCCCGCCAGCCGGCCCTCATCCGCGTTCGCCTCGCGCAACTGCTCGGCATACTGGTCATGGTTGATCTGCGCGGCCTGTTCCTTCAGCTTGAACTCACCCAGGCGCTCGCGCAGCGGCGCGATCCGGGTTTCCACCTGCAGCCGATGCTCCTCGAATCCGCGCAGCACCGCGGCCGCTGCTTCCACCGATTCGCGGGCACTCGCAAGCGCGCTTTCGCAATCGATGCGTGCTCCGACGGCGGCCTCGAGCGCGTGCCGCACGGCCGGCACCGGGTCCACGGAAAGCTCTTCGACCAGCTTCGCCAACTCGTCCTCGGCGCGGCCGATCTGCTGATCGACCATGCGCACCGACGTGTCAAGCTCCGAGACCTTGGACGCGCATTCGCGTTCCGCGAACACCGCGTCCTGCGCCTCTCGCTCGGCACGCTGCAAGGCGTGTCGCCGTTCGCCGAGCTCGGTCTCCGCTGCCGCGTACGCGATCCTGACGGAACCCAGCGCAGCGCGCGCCGCTTCGATTTCGCCCGCGACTCGTGCGAGCGCAGCCCGGCATTCTTCGAGGCGCGATGCGCCTCCCTCGGCCTCGACCGCAATCTCCGCCGCCTCCGCGCGAATCTGGGCGGTTCGCTCCTGATAGCGCTCGAGCGCCTGGCTGCGCTTGAGTCGTTCGATTTCCGCCGCATGCTTGTCCGACTGGAGCGCGGCAATCGTCGAGCGCGCTTCATCGAGCGCCGCCTGGCGCGCCGCCATCGCCGAGTCCAGGCTCGCGGCTACCGTGCGAGCCGCCGCGGCGTGCGCCGCGAGTTCCTTGCCACGGATTTGCAGCGCGTCGATCTCCGCCTGGCGTACGAGTATTCCCGCATCAGCGGGGTCCGGCGCGTGGAAGCTTACCGTGCTGCGCGTGAACTGGTCGCCGTTGCGGCCGACCACCACGATCCCTGCGGCGAGCGCCTGGCGCGCCTTTGCGTCAGGCGCCTCTCCGACCGCGTAGACGCCAAAAAACCAATCGTCCAACGCCCCGGCGATCGCCGCGTCTGTGGCATGAACCTTCTGTGCCAATGGCGTATAGCCGGAAAGCGGCGCAGGCGCAGAGGCGCCACCCGGCGCGAAGGCGCTTGCCTTGACCGGGGGCCGGTCCGTACCCAGCGCGTTCAATCCCGCGGCATCGGCAACCTGGAGCGCATGAAGGCGTTCGCGCAGAACCGCCTCGACCGCCGTTTCCCATCCCGGATCGATGCGGATCTTCTGCCACAGGCGCGGCAGCGAGCCAAGGCTGCGACGCTCGAGCCAGTCATGCAACGGCGCATTGTCGTCGGCCGCCGCCTGTACCTGCAAAAGGGTCGCGAGCTGCGCCTCGGCAGCCGTCTGTGCGCGAGCGGCGGCTGCGACCCCGTCTGCGGCGGCGGCGCGTCGCGCATCGAGCGCTGCGGCGTCCGCCTGCATTTCGTCCAGACGCACGAGCGCACCGCCAAGCGCCGAATCAAGTTCGGCCAGACGCCGCTCGGCGTCCAACGTCCGCTGCGAATCGGGCTCCTCGAGCGATCGAAGTTCCACGTCGAGACGGTCGCGCCGCTGCGCGAGCGATTGCTGCTGCTGTTCCAGGTGCGCGAGGTTGGAATTCTCAAGTTGCAGATTGCTTTCCAGCCGCAGCAGGCGGTTGCGCGCCTCATCCAGGCGCTCCTGTGCGGCGCGATCAGCCTGCTCGGCTTCCGGTGCACGCCCGGTCTCCGTGGCGAGCCGCTGCTGCGTCTCGTCAACTCGTTGGCGCATCCCTTCCGAGCGTGCGGCCCACGTGTGCAATGCCTGCGTAAATTGGGCCCGCTGCTCACGCCAGGCGGTGAGCTGCGCGCGGCGTTCCGTTTCCTGGCTCTCCAACCGCTGCCGGGTCTCCTCCACGTGCCTGAGCTCCGACTCGTGCCGCGCGACCTCCGCGTTGGCAGCGTAAAGCGCCGCCTGCGCGGCGTTCAGCGCGTCCCCCGCCTGATAATGCGCGGCGCGCGCAGTCTCGATCCGGCTCTCGGTCTCGCGCAGTCGCGCGGTGTCGGCCTCCATCTCGTTTGTGACCCGCGCGACCTCCTGCGCGTGGCGGTCGCGCTCGGCTGCGGCTTCCCTGCGGCGCACGTACCACAACAGCTGCTGCCTGAAGTGCAGATCCTGCTGGTACTCCTTGTAGCGCGAGGCGACCTGTGCCTGCGCCTCGAGTTTTTCGATCTGTGCACCGAGCTCCTGGCGGATGTCGTTGACGCGTAGCAGATTTTCGCGCGTCCCGGCGAGCCGGCTTTCGGTTTCCTTGCGACGCTCCCGGTAGCGCGAAACCCCGGCGGCTTCTTCGAGGAAGACCCGCAGCTCCTCGGGTCTCGCCTCGATGACGCGCGAAATCATGCCCTGCTCGATAATCGCGTACGCCCGCGGCCCCAGCCCAGTTCCGAGGAACATGTCGGTCACGTCTCGCCGCCGGACGTGCATGTTGTTGATGAAATAGGACGACTCTGCATCACGCTGCAGCACACGCTTGACCGAAATCTCGGCGTATTGCGACCACTGCCCGGCGGCACGCCCCAGGGAGTTGTCGAAGCTCAGCTCGACTGCCGCGCGGGCGAGCGGCTTGCGCTGACTCGAGCCGTTGAAGATCACATCCTGCATGGAGTCGCCGCGCAGCGCCGAAGCGCGGGACTCACCCAGCACCCAGCGCACGGCATCGATCACGTTCGACTTGCCGCAGCCGTTGGGCCCTACGATGCCCACCAGCTGCCCGGGTACATGGACCGCGGTGGGATCGACGAAGGACTTGAAGCCGGATAACCTGATCTGCGTGAGGCGCACTGGGCTCGCGTCGTCTCTGGAATTCCAAAATCGCGGCGCGGCGCAAGCACCGCGGAAGAACGGCGCGTTATGATAGCATCTTCGCGCTCTTTTCCTGCTGCCCGATCCTCGGTTCCGATGCCCTCGCGCCCCAGCAAGCGCCTGCAGACGTTTCGCAATCCCTCGGCTGGACGCGACTACCGCATCCAGATCGAGATCCCCGAATTCACGTGCCTCTGCCCCATGACCGGACAACCCGATTTCGCGACACTGGTACTCGACTACGTGCCCGACCGGACCTGCATCGAACTCAAATCGCTCAAGCTCTATATCTGGTCGTTCCGCGACCAAGGCGCGTTTCATGAGGCGGTGACGAATCGAATGCTCGACGATCTGGTGCGTGCCGCGCGCCCGCGATATATGCGGCTGACGGCGCGCTTCAGACCGCGCGGCGGACTGTTCACCCGTGTCGTTGCAGAGCACCGGAAACGCGGCTGGAAGCCGGCGCCTGCGATCGCGCTCGAACAGCTTCCGGCGGCGCCCGAACCGGGCAGCGCAGGATGAACCCGCTGCTCGCCCAACTGCAGCCTTATCCATTCGAGAAGCTGCGGGCCCTGATCGCCGGCGTGACGCCGCACCGGGCGCTCGGCGCGATCAACCTGTCGATCGGCGAGCCGAAACACCCGACTCCGGAGTTGATCCGGTCCGCGTTCGCCGGCGCGCTCGGCGGCCTGGCTGCCTATCCGGCCACCGCCGGGCTGCCTGCGCTGCGACTGGCGATCGCCGAGTGGCTTGCGCGACGCTATGCACTGCCGGGCATCGATCCCGCGACACAGGTGCTTCCGGTCAACGGATCGCGTGAGGCGCTGTTTGCGTTCGCCCAGGCCGTGATCGATCCACAAGGCGGCCGCGCGCTCGCCGCCTGTCCCAATCCGTTCTATCAGATCTACGAGGGCGCGGCGCTGCTCGCCGGCGCGACACCCGTATTTCTGAATTCCCGGGCGGCCAGCGGCCATCGCCTGGATCCGGATTCGCTGCCGGATTCGACGTGGCGGGACGTACAGCTCCTCTATGCATGCTCGCCGGGCAACCCGACCGGAACCGTGCTCCGAATCGACGATTGGAGGCGCCTGTTCGAGCTCTCCGACCGTCACGGCTTCGTGATCGCCTCGGACGAATGCTATTCCGAGCTCTACTATGACGAGCACAGTCCACCCCTGGGAGCGCTGCAGGCCGCCCACATGCTCGGCCGCGAGGGTTTCCCGCGGCTGGTCGTATTCTCGAGCCTGTCCAAACGCTCGAACGTTCCGGGCATGCGCTCCGGGTTCGTCGCCGGCGACGCGGCGCTTCTGAAGAGCTTTCTCCTCTATCGAACCTATCACGGATCTGCGATGGGCCTCGCCGTGCAGCAGGCCTCGATTGCCGCGTGGCGCGACGAAACGCACGTCCGCGAGAACCGCAGGCTGTACGCGGAGAAGTACCGCTCGGCGATGCCGCTGGTGAAAGCGCCTCTCCAGACCTCGCTACCCGAGGGTGGCTTTTACCTGTGGATACGAACGCCCATCGACGACTGCGACTTCGCCCGGCTGTTGCACCGCGACTATAATGTGCTCGTTCTGCCCGGCAGCTACCTGGCGCGCGAGGCGCACGCCGAAAATCCCGGCAAGGGATTCATCCGCGTCGCGCTGGTCGCGCCGCTTGCCGAATGCGTCGAGGCGTTTGAGCGCATCCGCGACTTTGCCCGCATGCTCTGAGAATGGACGGCGCCAGAAAGACCATTGAACAGGCTTGGGAATCGCGCGCGCAACTGAATCCCGCCTCCGCGCCCGGACCGCTGCGTGACGCGATCAGCGAAGCGATTGCCGGCCTGGACTCGGGGCGGCTGCGCGTCGCGGAGAGGGCCCCTGCGGGCTGGGTGACCCACCAGTGGCTGAAGATGGCGGTGCTGCTTTCCTTCCGCATCGAGGATAACCGGCTGCTGCCGGGAGCATCGACCAACTACTACGACAAGGTCCCGGGCAAGTTCGACTCCTATGACGCGGCGACCTTTGCGGCGGGAGGCTTCCGGGTGGTGCCTCCCGCGATGGTGCGGCGCGGGGCCTATATCGCAAGGAACGTCGTGCTGATGCCCTCCTACGTCAATATCGGCGCCTACGTGGACGAGGGAACGATGGTGGATACCTGGGCCACGGTAGGTTCCTGCGCGCAGATCGGAAAGAACGTGCATCTGTCCGGGGGTGCAGGGATCGGCGGAGTGCTCGAACCGCTGCAGGCAAACCCCGTGATCATCGAGGACAATTGCTTTATCGGGGCGCGATCGGAAGTGGTCGAGGGCGTCCTCGTCGAGGAGAACAGCGTCATCTCGATGGGTGTGTACATCGGTCAAAGTACGAAGATATTTGACCGCGAGACGGGCGAGATCATCTACGGCCGGGTCCCCGCGGGCTCCGTGGTCGTGCCCGGCACCCTGCCATCGCCCGACGGCCGCTACGGCCTGTACTGCGCGGTGATCGTCAAGCGCGTGGACGCCAGGACCCGCGCCAAGACCAGCCCCAACGAGCTGCTGCGCGGGGAGTAGCGGGCGCCGTTGGGCTACACTAACGGCATCGAAATCGGCGGGGGGCGCCTATGTCCGCAATGAAGCGGTTGTTGCAGCTGATGGCAGAGAAGAACGCGTCGGATATCTACCTGTCGGTCGGTGCACCGATCAACATCAAGATCAACGGTGTCGCGGTGCCGGTGAACCAGACGATCATGAATGCCGACGCGGTAAAGCAGTTGATCCACGAGATCCTCACCGAGAAGCAGATCCGCGTCTATGAAGACGAAATGGAGCTGAACACGGGTTACTTCTTCGAAGGGGTCGGCAACTACCGGATCAGCGCCTTCCAGCAGAAGGGATCGCCCGCGCTGGTGGTGCGCTACATTCCGAGCAGCGTACCGCCCATCGACACGCTGAGCCTGCCCGAGACGCTGAAAGACATCATCATGCAGAAGCGCGGCCTGGTGTTGATGGTCGGCGCCACGGGCTCGGGCAAGACGACCTCGATCGCGGCAATGCTCGATTACCGCAACGGGCAGAAATCGGGCCACATCCTGACGCTCGAGGATCCGATCGAGTTCGTCTTCACAAGCAAGAAGTCGATCGTCAATCAGCGCGAGGTGGGCACGGACACGAAGGTGTTCCAGACCGCCCTCAAGAACGCGCTGCGCCAGGCGCCGGATTGCATCCTCATCGGCGAAATCCGCGACCGGGAGGCCATGACTTCGGCGCTGCAGTACGCGCAATCGGGCCACCTCTGCCTCGCGACCCTGCATGCGAACAACAGTTACCACGCGCTGAACCGGATCATCAGCTTCTACCCACTGGAAAACCGCGCCACGCTGCTGCTCGACCTTTCGGCCAGCCTGCAGGCGATCATCTCGCAGCGCCTGGTGCGCACCAAGATCGGAACGCGCAAACCGGCGATCGAGGTCCTGCTCAACACCCGCCACGTTGCCGAGCTGATCGAAAAGGGCGAGGTGAACGAAATCAAGGATGCGATGGAAAAAAGCATGGCGCCCGGCTCGCAGACCTTCGAGCAGGCCTTGTTCAAGCTCTTCACGGATGGCCAAATCACGCAGGATGAAGCGATGGCCAACGCCGATTCGCCCACCAACATGCTCTGGCTGATCAACCAGGCGACCGCGGGCCAGCTCAGCACCGGACAGGTCCCGGCGGCGTCCGTGGATGAGAAGAAGCCGGAGAAGAACGAAAGACTTCTTGCGGCAAACGCCGCCGAAACCTCGTTCGTCGACATCAAGATCGACATGACGACCTGAGGCGGGCGCGTTGTCGGGAGCGCTCGAACTCGCCCAGGCCCTGATCGCCCGCAGGTCCGTGACCCCCGACGACGCGGGGTGTCAGGCCCTGCTCGGATCGCGCCTCGAGGCAGCCGGTTTTTCGTGCGAGACGATCCGCTGCGGCGCCGTGACCAACCTCTGGGCGCGCCGCGGCGCAGCGGCGCCCCTCGTCTGCTTCGCCGGACACACCGACGTGGTTCCGCCCGGACCCCTCGAGCAGTGGGAAACCGACCCCTTCGTTCCGACGATCAGGGGCGCCCGGCTCTATGGACGCGGCGCGGCGGACATGAAGTCCTCGATCGCGTCCTTTGTGGTCGCGGCGGAAGATTTCGTGCGGGAGCAGCCTGCACACTCCGGCTCGATCGCGCTTCTGATCACGTCGGACGAGGAAGGGCCGTCGCTAGACGGGACCGTACGCGTGGTGGAACGGCTGAAGGCACGCCGCGAACAGATCGAATACTGCGTCGTCGGCGAACCGTCCTCGGTCAACGCGCTCGGGGACACGATCAAGAACGGGCGGCGCGGCTCGCTCTCGGGCCGCCTCACCGTGCGCGGCGTTCAGGGACATGTCGCGTATCCGCATCTCGCGCGAAATCCGATTCACCTCCTTGCCCCGGCGCTCGCCGAGCTCACCGCCATGAACTGGGATGACGGCAACGAGTATTTTCCGGCCACCACGTGGCAGGTATCGAACATCCATGCGGGGGCCGGTGTGGGGAACATCATCCCTGGTTCGCTCCAGCTCGACTTCAATTTCCGCTTCTCTACGGCCAGCACCGAGGCCTCGCTCAGGGAACGGCTGGAGTCGATGCTGCGCGGGCACAGTCTCGACCATTCGATCGAGTGGACCCTGGGGGGTAAACCGTTCCTGACGCGGCGCGGCGAGCTGGTCGAGATCGTCACGCGCGCAGTGCAGGCGCATACCGGGCGAATCCCCGAACTCTCGACGGCCGGCGGAACCTCGGATGGCCGTTTCATCGCCGACATCTGCCCCGAGATCGTCGAGCTCGGGCCGGTCAACGCGAGCGTCCACCAGTTGAACGAGCACATCGAGCTCGCCGCCTTCGATCTGTTGCCGAAGATCTATCTCGACACGCTACGGGCGCTTCTGCCTTGACCGTCGGGGAGTTGCTGCGCGAGACCGCGCGGCGTTTCCGCGCCGCGGATCTGCATTTCGGACACGGGACGGCGAACGCGCGCGATGAGGCGGCGTGGCTCGTCGGACACGTGCTCGGCATGCATCCCGGTGACGTTCATCTCCATCGCGACCGGCCGCTGGTCCCGCACCAGGTCTCTCGCATCCGGCGGTTCGCCGAGCGACGTGTGCACGAGCGCATTCCCCTTGCCTATCTGCTGCGCGAAGCGTGGCTCGACGATCGCCGATTCTACGTGGACCGCCGCGTCATCGTGCCGCGCTCGTTCATCTCGGAACTACTGCGCGAGCGGTTGCGCCCATGGCTGCGGCGCCCAGTGCGCCGCGCGCTCGACCTGTGCACCGGGTCGGGATGCCTTGCCGTTCTCGTCGCGCAGGCGTTTCCGCGCGCGCGCATTGACGCGACAGATTTCTCTGCAGAGGCATTAAAGGTCGCGCGAATCAATGTCGCCCGTCACCGTCTCGGACGCCGCATCCGGCTGCTCCGCTCCGACCTGTTCGAGGCGCTGGGGCGGCAGCGCTACGACTTGATCCTGACCAATCCGCCCTACGTGGCCGCGCGCACCATGCGCGCGTTGCCGCGCGAGTATCGACATGAACCGGCCAGTGCGCTCGCCGCCGGAAGGGACGGCCTGGATTCGGTACGTAGAATTCTCGTCGAGGCGCGAGCATATCTCGCGCCGAAAGGCCTGCTCATTTGCGAAGTCGGAGACTCGCGCCGCGCGCTTGAACGCGCCTATCCGAGGCTCCCATTCGCCTGGCCGGAAACGAGCGATCCAGGCGGCTGTGTTTTCGTTCTCGAGCGCGAACAGTTGCCGGCGGTTGGAACAGTGGGGTGACCGATGGGACTCGAACCCACAAGCATGGCGAAGGCAAGGAGCGGGAAGCGGACCAAGGGCGACCAGTGACTATACGGTTGTCTTCGCGTTTTTGCTTTGTGCCATCGCGCTCGCCGCGACGCCGTTCAACTTCAGTGCGCATTCCTGCACCGAGTGCGTTAACATGGGTGCCTCGGTACCCATCTGTGACATACCATGTCGGCCATCGCTCCGAAATCTAACCGCCCGAAGCGAGCTGTTTTCAGAACTTCTTTTCTTGCAGAAGCGGAGCGTCGCGGACTGGTGGGTGCAATCACGGGACCGAGTGATCTCGCCGAGCACCGACGGCGCTATATGAAGCGCGTTCTGCGTGCTCGCACCCGCGCGGCTGCTCGTTGATGCGGGGCCGCTTGTCGCGCTGTTCAATCGGCGGGATAGCTGGCACAGGCAAGCGCGCGACTTTTTCGGTGCATTTCACGGCACCTTGGTGACGACGTGGCCCGTTCTTGCCGAAGCCGCCCATTTCATAGCGCCACGCACTCCCGCGTTGCTCGATCTTGTCGACGCGAAAAGAATCGAGATCGTTGAGGTGCCGGGATCGGCAGCCCGCGTTGCGGCGCTGATGCGCACTTATTCGGATCTTCCCATGGACCTTGCTGACGCGACGCTTGTCGCGGCGGCTGAGCGCGTGGATCTCAACGAAATCCTCACGCTCGATCGTCATTTCCATGTCTACCGATTGCGCGTCAGAGGTGCGTTTACGGTATGGTCGCTCGAAATGCTTGGATCTTGATGTACGTGAACCTGGACGATTACCATTCATGAAGAGCATGCGAGATCGGAAGCGGAAACCCACCCACCCCGGAGAAGTGCTTCGCCAGGACGTACTGCCGGCGCTCAAGATAACGCAGGGCGAGATCGCCAAGCGCCTGGGCGTAAGCCGCCTGAGCGTGTCGGACCTGCTTCACGGAAAGCGCGCGCTCTCGGCCGACATGGCCATGCGCATCGGTCGACTGACGAACACCTCGGCGGAGAGCTGGCTGCGGATGCAAGCCACGGTCGATCTCTGGGAGCTGTAATGCTGGCACGATGCTTTTGGCCCGCCCGTTCCACCTAAAGTGGGGCATGACTACTTTATTGGGGCCCAGAAAACTCCCTCTTTGGAATCTTCTGAGATATACCAAGAAACGCCGGTGTTTGTGTTCATCAATATGGTCACTTGCGCACGGACGCCGCTAAGAAAAATCTGGTAGTTGACCTTGCCCTGCACTCTTGAGTCATTGGGCAGACCAATCCTCTCTATGGGTTGCCATGTAAAGTCACCTTTTTTCTTTGAAACAAACTGCCATGTATCTCCAGTAACGCGGTCCAGTCTAAAAGTGAGCTTCGCAAGCAGCGGAGATTGGACAATTTCAAATCGTGCCGACGCAGGGACCGTTGACGACAGGCTTACTGCACTCTCCTGAGCGGCTGAGGGCGCGCACATGAGTATCAAAACGCACGTTGCAAGAAACAGTTTGTACCGCATGAAGTGCCTCGCGAACACGCTCTCGGGCTACCGTTTCAGCATTTGGTCAAGAAGGGACTTCAGTTCTCTCTTCGCGTTTTTTCTAAATTCCTCCAACTCTTGCCTCATCTCGTCGACCACGTAATCGATCTCGGAATCCGTCATTAGCTGAGAACTCAGCAAAATGTGGCCTTGCTCTTCAGAGTGTGTACCGACCGATAAATGCAAGAACGGGGCTAGCGGGTAGTCGCCCTCTTTGCGCGCATGAAGGGGACTGTACATGGCTAGTCTGTGCATGAGAAGCTCCTTTGATCTTGACCAAATCCACCGTGTCGTGTGGCCCAACGAACAGAATCGTATACGTTGTGCGTGAGCATGGTGGATACGATCCTGTTCGTTCGCCGACACGTTCGTTCGATCGGTCCCCCATTTGAGTAACAGGGCGGCCTACGGATAGGACAACAAGCGACAAGACGAGTGCGGTTATATTGTCCTCGCGATTGTGCGGAGGATGCATCCTACGCCGGGAATTGAGAGGCGGGGCGCGGTGATCCTCGGGCTCCAAATAAGGTGCATTTGACTACACGTCGCCATGTGATAGCGCGCGCTGTACGGCGGGCTGTGCGAGCATTCGGTAGGCTCGCGACGTAACAATCTGCCGGCACAGACGCGCGAAATACGACCGGCCTTTTTCTGTGATTTGCCAGTCATTAAACATGGCGCCACTGAGATATCGGTGGCTAACCAGGTGCTTGCGCACGAACGCGATGTCGTTTCGCCAGTAGGGTTCGTTTCGGCTATGCATGATGGAAACCTGTTTCTCGTTGAACTTGAGATAACCCCGATTTTGGATACCGTCGAGAATGTCCTTTTTCGTGCCACTGCCTCCAAGGTCCAGCACGGACGCAAGCAGTACGAATCGTTTTTCTTCCTCGACCGAAAGCAACGTCTCTCCCGTTTGGCGCTGCCATTGAGGTGATTTCAATGCCGGTAATGCATCCGCGGCCAAATCTTCAAAGGGGCTAGCCGCAGCCCCGCTGCTCGAGACGGGGGTGTTGTTACAACCGGGAAGCGTCATAGGTATCTCCTAAAAGTTGTGCATAGTGAATCCGCAGCTAACGTAGACAATCGCGCGGCAGCGGTAAAGCAAGGGATGTCGCCTATGACGACTGGAGAGTTTGAGTGCAGTAGTCCGAGGAACCTGAGCATCCGGAAGGGACCAATCCCTTTGTTGACAACTTGCAGATAGCGATGTAACGGGCCCGCCCGGGTGCCCGACACGCGAACGCGCGGGGCTGGGTAACTTTAGGTGGCATGACTTGCGCCACACTTGGGCGAGCTGGCACGCCCAGGCGGGAACGCCGATGCATGTGCTGCAGGAGTTGGGCGGTTGGCGATCGTCGGAGATGGTGCGGCGGTACGCGCACCTTTCCAGCGATCATTTGGCCGAATACGCAGACCGGATGTCAGGAAACCTGCGGCTGGTTGCAGGTAACCCGGCGGTGGCTACGATTCGGCTACGTGGGGGAAGCTAGCGTCGCGTGCCTCGTCGCAACGCCTTGAAAGTTTTGGGGTGACCGATGGGATTCGAACCCACAACAACCGGAATCACAATCCGGGACTCTACCGTTGAGCTACGGTCACCACTGATGCCGCACATCTGGCCTGCCCGGCGGGACTCGAACCCACAACCCCCAGCTTAGAAGGCTGGTGCTCTATCCGGTTGAGCTACGGGCAGCCGCCGGGTCAGACCTGGTCGGGGTGGGGAGATTTGAACTCCCGACATCTTGCTCCCAAAGCAAGCGCGCTACCAGGCTGCGCTACACCCCGAAAAGGGGTGCAATGATACGCCTCGCGCAGACGCGCGGCAAACGCAGGCCGCGGATTTGACGGCATTTCGCGGCCGTCCCGCATGTGCTTGCGGTGGTGGTTCTTTTCTGCTACAAAGCGCCTTTCATTTTTCCGGCTTACGCGAGAGAAATGGCAGTGGAACTGACCCGAAAAAGCTTTGCACCCTACGTCCCGAAGAAGGGCGAGGAGTACATGAACGCGAAGCAGCGGAGCCATTTCCGCAAGATCCTGGAGAGCGTCAAGTCCGAGCTTTCCGAGGAGATCGACCGCACCGTCCATACGATGCAGGATGAGGCAACGGTGTTCGCCGACCCGAATGACCGCGCCAGCCAGGAATCCGACATGGCGCTCGAGCTTCGCAACCGCGACCGGGAGCGCAAGCTGATCAAGAAGATCGACGAGACGATCACGCGAATCGACGCCAACGAGTACGGTTACTGCGATAGCTGCGGCGTCGAGATCGGCCTCAAGCGCCTGGAGGCGCGTGCGACCGCCACACTGTGCATCGACTGCAAGACGCTCGACGAGATGCGCGAGCGTCAAGTAGCAAAGTAACGCTCTATCCCTGCTGTTTCGCCGTCTCGGGCTTGCTGACCGCCTTCATCGACAGGCGGACGCGCCCTTTGTCGTCTGCCTCGAGCACCTTGACCTTGACGCTCTGCCCTTCCTTGAGGTGATCCGAAACGGCGTTGACGCGCTCGTGGCTGATCTGCGAGATATGCAGCAGCCCGTCACGGCCAGGAAGCACCTGGACGATGGCCCCGAAGTCCAGCAGTCGCAGCACGGTGCCCTCGTAGACCTTTCCGACCTCGACATCCGCGGTGAGGTCCTGGATGCGCTTCTTCGCCGCCTCACCGCCTTCGGCCGAAACGCAGGCGATGCTGACCACTCCGTCGTCTTCGATCTCGATGGTCGTGCCCGTCTCCTCCTGCAGGCCCCGGATGACGACGCCGCCCTTGCCGATGACATCGCGGATTTTGTCCGGATTGATCTTGATCTTGATGATGCGCGGCGCGAACGTCGACAGTTCGCTCCGGGATCCCTCGAGCGACTGGCGCATGAGGTCCAGGATATGAAGTCTGCCCTCGCGCGCCTGGGCGAGCGCCACGCGCATGATCTCCTTCGTGATGGACTCGATCTTGAGGTCCATTTGCAGCGCCGTGATGCCCTTGTCCGTTCCGGCGACTTTGAAGTCCATGTCGCCGAGGTGATCCTCGTCGCCGAGGATGTCGCTCAGCACCGCGAAACGATTTCCTTCCTTGATCAGCCCCATGGCGATGCCGGCGACGTGCGCCTTGATCGGCACGCCCGCATCCATCAGCGCCAGGCTGCCGCCGCACACCGAGGCCATCGACGACGAGCCGTTCGACTCGGTGATCTCCGATACGACCCGGATGGAGTAGCCGAAGTCCGCCGGCGCAGGAAGCAGGCCGGTGAGCGCGCGCTTGGCCAGCCGGCCGTGACCGATCTCGCGCCGTTTCGGCGGACCGACACGCCCGGTCTCCCCGGTCGCGTAGGGCGGCATGTTGTAATGCATCATGAAGCGCTCCCGGTACTCGCCGCTGAGCGCATCGATGATCTGCTCGTCGCGACCGGTGCCCAGCGTGACCGTGACCAGCGCCTGTGTCTCGCCACGCGTAAACAGCGCTGAGCCGTGCGTGCGCGGCAGCACGCCGACCCGCATCTGGATCGGCCGCACCGTGCGCGTATCGCGGCCGTCGATGCGCGGCTCGCCATCGAGAATCTGGCCGCGCACAATGCGTGATTCGAGTGCAAAGCAGATGTCCTTCACTTCGTGGGCCGAGGGAGCGCCTTCCTTTCCGACCCCCAGCTCGTTGAACACATGCGTCCAGAGGGCGTCGATCGCCTCGGAACGCTTCTGCTTCTGAGAGATGCCGAATGCCGCGCGCAGGCCCGATTCTCCAAGCTGCGCGATCCGGGAGATCAGGTCCTCGTTCTTCGCTGGCTGCTGCCATTCCCATGCCGGCTTGCCCGCGACCTCGGCGAGTTCATGAATCGCCTGGATCGCCGCCTGCATCTGCTCGTGTCCGAACACGACCGCACCGAGCATCGTTTCCTCGGGCAGCTCGAGGGCCTCGGATTCGACCATCAGCACGCCCTGCTCGGTCCCGGCAACCACGAGATTGAGCTGCGATTCCTTGAGCTGGCTCAGCGTCGGATTGAGAACGTACTGGCCGTTCAGATACCCCACACGGCAGGCACCGATCGGGCCGTTGAACGGAATCCCCGAGAGCGTCAACGCCGCGGACGCGGCAAGCATCGCAGGGATGTCGGAATCAACTTCCGGATTGAGCGAGAGAACAGTCGCGACGACCTGCACTTCGTTGAAGAAGCCGTCGGGAAACAGCGGCCGGACCGGCCGATCGATCAGGCGCGAAGTCAGCGTCTCCTTCTCCGAGGGCCGGCCTTCGCGTTTGAAGAATCCACCGGGAATCTTGCCGGCCGCGTATGTCTTCTCCACATAATCGACGGTCAGCGGGAAAAAATCCTGGCCGGTGCGCGCCTCCTTCTTCGCGACCACGCTGGCGAGAACCATCGTGTCGTCCATCGTGCAGACCACCGCGCCGTGCGCCTGGCGCGCGATCTCGCCGGTTTCGAACGTGACCTGATGGCCACCGTAGGCAAACGTCTTCTGGGTCGGGCTCAAGGCGAATCCTTTGTATTGGTGCGAAATGAAAAAACGCCCATCGATTCGATGGGCGTTTCCAGCTACGGCATCCCGAAAGGGGTTACTTGCGCAGCCCGAGCCGCTCGATCACCGAGCGGTACTTGTCTGCATCCTTGCGCTTCAGATAGTCGAGGAGTTTCCGGCGCTGGCTGACGAGCTTCAACAAGCCGCGGCGCGAGTGAAAATCCTTGACGTGCATCTTGAAGTGCTCCGTGAGGCCGTTGATACGCTCCGTAAGGAGCGCGACCTGCACTTCCGGAGAACCGGTATCGTTGGCGGCACGCTGATACTGCTTGACGACTTGCGCTCTTTGCGCAACCTGCATGACCATACTGGTGTATCTCCACGGCGAAGTGTGAATTTTATCCGACAAGCGTCTCGATTCACAAGTTTTTTCTTGGTATTTCAGCCGCTTGCGACGCGCCCGGCGAGGGTGCGAGCAGCCTGACGGGGCGCAGGTCGCCTGCAGGGCTCATTTCTCCCACTCCGAGCAGCACGTCACCCTCCCCGTACACGCGGCACCGGCCTCCCGGACCAGGCGCATACGCCACCGGCCGCCCGTGCGAAAACCACCGCGCGAGCGCCGGATCCAGCTGCACGCGCGGCAAGGATTCGAGCAGTGCGTCCATCGGGACCAGCAGCCGCTCCCGGGCCGCTTCGTCCATTGCGGCGAGCAACTCCAGTGGGACCGCTTGCTCGAGCGTGAAGCGTCCCGCAGCCGTACGCCTCAATGCGGCAAGGTGGGCGCCGGTACCGAGCGCGGCACCAAGATCTTCCGCGAGCGTACGCACATAGGTTCCCTTGCTGCACGACACCTTCAGATGAAGGACCTGGCCTGCGCGACCCAGCAGCTCGAGCTTGCGTACTACAACGCGTCTTGGTTCACGTGCAATCACTGCGCCCTTGCGCGCCAATTCGTACAGCGGCCGTCCATTGCGCTTGAGTGCCGAATGCATCGGCGGAATCTGCGCGAATTCGCCGCGGAATCGCGCCAGCGCCGCTTCGATCGCGGCGTCGCTTACGTCGACGGCCCGGCGCGCCGTCACCTCCCCTTCCGCATCGCCCGTCGATGTGGTGACCCCGAGCCGCACTTCGGCCAGATACTCCTTGCCGGAATCGAGCAGAAACTGGGCGAACTTGGTCGCCTCGCCAAAGAGCACGGGCAGCAGACCCGAGGCGAGCGGGTCGAGGGTCCCGGCATGGCCCGCTTTTCCGGCACCGAACAGGCGTTTCGCTACCTGCAGCGCGCCGTTCGACGTCATGCCGGAGGGCTTGTCGAGGAGCAGCACTGCGTCCAGCCGGCGACGCATCAGGGCTTGGAGCGCACGCTGTCGATGAGTCTGTGCAGGCGGTCGCCGCGCTCGACCGACTCGTCGTACTCGAAACGGAGTTGCGGCGTGACATAGAGCTTGATCCGTCGGGCGAGCTGCGAGCGGAGGAACCCCGCCGCCCGGAGCAGCCCGCGGGCCGCCTCCTCGGCGCGCGTCGGGTCGAGGCAGGTGTACAGCACCCTGGCATGCGAGAAGTCGGGAGAAACGTCGACCGCGGTGAGCGTTACCATGCCGACACGCGGGTCGCGCAGCTCGCGGCGCAGGATGTCGGAGAGTTCCCGCTGAATCAGGTCCGCCACCTTCTGCGGCCGGGGTCGGGTCACAGCGTGCGCGCGACCTCCAGAACCTCGAAAACCTCGAACTGATCACCTTCCTTGAGATCCTGGAAGTTCTTGAGCGACATGCCGCACTCGAAGCCGGCCTTGACCTCGCGCACATCGTCCTTGAATCGCTTGAGGGAATCGATCTCGCCGCTATGGATCACGACGTTGTCCCGCAGGACCCGGACCTGGGCATTGCGCCGGACCAGGCCGTCCTGCACGTAGCACCCGGCGACCGTGCCCACCTTGGAGATCCGGAAGACCTGCCGCACCTCGACCAGGCCGAGGACACTCTCCTTTCTCTCCGGTGCGAGCATTCCGGACAAGGCGGCCTTGATCTCCTCGACTGCGTCATAGATGACGTTGTAGTAGCGAACGTCCACGCCCGCGGACTCCATCAACTTGCGGGCAGTCGCATCGGCGCGCGTGTTGAACCCGATGATCACCGCGCGCGACGCCATTGCGAGGTTCACGTCCGACTCGGTGATCCCTCCCACGCCCGCGTGCACGACCATCACCTTCACTTCGTCGGTCGAGAGCCTTGTCAGCGCGTGCACCAGCGCTTCCTGCGAACCCTGAACGTCCGCCTTGATGACGAGCGCGAGCGCCTTCTTCTCGCCGTCCCCCATCTGTTCGAACATGTTCTCCAGCTTGGCCGCCTGCTGCTTGGCAAGCTTGATGTCGCGGAACTTGCCTTGGCGAAACAGCCCGATTTCCCGCGCCTTGCGCTCGTCGGCGAGCACGACCATCTCTGCGCCCGCAACTGGAACGTCCGAGAGGCCCTGGATCTCGACCGGGATCGACGGTCCCGCCGACTGGATCGGCTTGCCGTTCTCGTCGAGCATCGCGCGCACCCGGCCATAGACCGCCCCCATCAACACCACGTCTCCACGCTCGAGCGTCCCCGCTTGCACCAGGACCGTCGCCACCGGTCCCCGGCCCTTGTCGAGACGCGCCTCGATCACGACGCCCTTCGCCGGCGCGTTGACCGCTGCCGTCAGCTCCTTCACTTCGGCCTGCAACAGCACTCGTTCCAGCAACTCGTCGATTCCCTGGCCGGTTTTCGCCGAAACGGGTACGAAGGGCGAGTCGCCGCCGAACTCCTCCGGCACCACGCCGTGGCTCAGCAGCTGCTGCTTGACCTTCTCCGGGTTCGCCTCGTGCTTGTCGATCTTGTTGATCGCCACTACGAGCGGCACTTCGGCGGCCTTGGCGTGGTTGATCGCTTCGACCGTCTGCGGCATGACGCCGTCGTCCGCGGCTACCACCAGGATCACGATATCGGTGACTTTCGCGCCGCGCGCGCGCATCGCGGTGAATGCCTCGTGACCCGGCGTGTCGAGGAAGGTGACGACGCCGCGCGGCGTTTCGACGTGGTAGGCGCCGATGTGCTGAGTAATGCCGCCGGCCTCTCCCGCCGCAACCTTGGTACGGCGGATGTAGTCGAGCAGCGAAGTCTTGCCATGATCGACGTGGCCCATGACCGTGACCACCGGCGGCCGCGGTGTCACCTCGGTCGTGCCCGACTCCTGCGTCTCGATGAGATATGCCTCGGGATCGTCGAGCTTTGCGGGCTTGGCCTTGTGGCCCATCTCCTCGATCACGATCATCGCGGTTTCCTGGTCGAGGATCTGGTTGATCGTAGCCATCGAGCCGAGTTTCATGAGCGCCTTGATGACCTCGGCGGCCTTGACCGACATCCGATGCGCGACTTCGCCTACGGTGATTGTTTCAGGAACCGCGATTTCACGCACCACAGGCTCGCTGGGCGGCGCGAATGCAGGTTCCTCGGCAGTCTGGGTCTTCCTGTGGCCTGCGGCCTTCGGCCCATGCCAACCGGCCACGCCGCCACCCACGTCGCCGCGCGTCTTGATCGTGCGGCGGCGCACCGAATCGCCCCTGAGAATGGTGGTCGGCTTGGCTTTCTTGGCCTTCTTGTCGCCCTTGGCTTCGCCTTCCTTGAGCTTCGGCGCGTGCAGCGTGCCCTCGGTCGCCCCCGGCGCCGCAGGCGGTGCCGGCGCGGCACGCTGAGCTTCGCGTTCGGCTTGCTTCTGCTCCGCCTCGCGGCGTTCGCGTTCCTGCTTCTCGCGCAGTTCCTGCGCCTGAAGTTCGGCAAGCTGCTGCTGACGGCGTTCCTCTTCCTGGCGAAGTTCAATTTCCCTTGTATCGATCGCCGATGCCGGAGGCGCCGAAGGCGCCGGGGCAGGCGCTGCCGCCGGCGCCGACTCGGAGAGGTCGCGCTTGACGAACACCCGTTTCTTGCGCACCTCGACCTGAATCGTCCGCGCCTTGCCGGTGGTCGAATCAGCCTTCTTGATCTCGCTGGTCTGCCGGCGAGTCAGAGTGATCTTGTTTTTTGACTCGCTCGAGCCATGGACGCGCCTCAGATACTCGAGCAGCCGGGATTTGTCCTGGTCGGAGAGTGCGTCTTCGGGCTCGCGCTTCTCGACCCCGGCAGCGCGCAGTTGCTCCAGGAGAACCGAGGGCGGGACCTTCAGCTCGCTCGCGAACTGCGCGACGCTCGTCTGTGGCACGTTTACTGCGCCTCCTTCTGCGCGGCCGCGCCGTCGTCCGGCGCGCTTTCGAACCAGTGCGCGCGTGCCGCCAGGATCAAGCCCTTCGCGCGCTCGCCATCGACCCCCGTCAACTCCGAGAGCTCGTCCACTGCGAGGTCGGCGAGGGCATCGCGCGTGCGCACGCCCTGTGCTGCCAGCTTCGCCGCCAGCTGCGCATCCATGCCGTCCAGCTTGAGGAGGTTCGGATCCACCTGCTCGATGTTTTCCTCGCTGGCGATCGCCTGCACCAGCAGCGCATTGCGCGCGCGGCTACGAAGCTCGTTCACGGTGCCCTCATCGAAGGCCTCGATCTCGAGCAATTCGGTGATCGGCACGTACGCCACTTCCTCGAGCGTCGCAAAGCCTTCCTGGAGCAGGATCTCCGCGACCTCTTCGTCCACGTCGAGCTTTTCCATGAACAGGTTCCTGATCCGGCCCGATTCCTCCTGTTGCTTCTTCTGCGACTCTTCCTGGGTCATCAGGTTGATCGTCCAGCCGGTGAGCTCCGAGGCGAGACGAACATTCTGGCCGCTTCGTCCGATGGCAATGGCGAGGTTCTCCTCGTCCACCACCACGTCCATCGAATGCTTTTCCTCGTCCACCAGGATCGACATCACTTCGGCCGGGGCGAGCGCCCCGATCACGAATTGGGCGGGATCCGCCGACCAGAGCACGATATCGACGCGCTCGCCGGCAAGTTCCTGGGTGACCGCCTGTACCCGCGAGCCGCGCATGCCGACGCAAGTGCCGATCGGGTCGATTCGCTTGTCGCTGGTGTGGACCGCGATCTTCGCCCGCACTCCCGGGTCGCGGGCCGCGGACTTGATTTCGAGCAGCCGCTCCTCGATCTCCGGTACCTCGAGCTCGAACAGCTTCATGATGAACTGCGGCGCGGTGCGCGACAGAATCAGCTGCGGGCCGCGCGCGCCGCGGTCGATTTTCATGACCCAGGCACGCACGCGGTCGCCGACGCGAAGGTTCTCCTTGGGAATCATCTGCTCGCGCGGCAGCAGCGCTTCGAGCCTTCCCGATTCGACGATTGCGTTGCCGCGCTCCATGCGCTTGATCGTGCCGGTGACCAGTTCGTCGCCGCGCGAGAGGAAGTCGTTCAGGATCTGCTCGCGCTCCGCATCGCGGATCCGCTGCAGGATCACCTGCTTGGCGGTCTGCGCGCCGATGCGCCCGAATTCGATCGGCTCGAGCGGCTCCTCGACGAAGTCATCGAGCTTCAGGTCGGCCTGCCGCTTCTGCGCTTCGGAGATCGCGATCTGCGCCGCCGGAGACTCGACCAGCTCGTCCGGCACCACTTTCCAGCGCCGGAACGAATCGTAGTTCCCGGTATTGCGGTCGACCGCAACCCGTACCTCCACGTCCTCCGAAATACGCTTCTTGGTCGCCGAGGCGAGCGCAAGTTCCAGCGCGCCGAAGACCACGTCGCGGCTGACGTTCTTTTCGCGCGCCAGTGCATCCACCAATAGCAGAATCTCCCTGCTCATCGCATCACTCCGATCTTTCCGCGAACCGCAAAGAGCGTCCGCCCGTATCCAGGTCCGGCACCAGCCGGGCCCGGTCCATTTCATCGAGCTGCAGCGCGACTTGCCGGCCCTCGACCTCGAGCGTGGCGACGCCATCCTGCATGCCGCGCAGCAGCCCCACGAAGCGTCGCCGTCCAGTCGCATCAGGTAGACGCATTCGCACGTCCACCCTGCGGCCGGCGAAGCGCGCAAAATCGCCCGCGCGCCGCAACGGCCGGTCCAGGCCGGGCGAGGACACCTCGAGCCGGTCATACTCGATGCCTTCTACTGCGAGCACGCGCGTGAAATGACGGCTCACCCCGGCGCAGTCGTCAACCGTGACGCCACCCGGCTTGTCGATGAAGATGCGCAGCAGGCGCCCCCGGTTCGATACCTGCGTATCGACCAGCTCGAACCCCATCCCGGCCAGGGTGGATTCCACGATGCGTTCCAGCGCCCCCATCGCCTGTTCCTGCCGCGCCAATCCGATTCGCCCATAGGGCAATGCGCTTGTGCATCACGTTTCACCATGCGCAACGTGATCCACAAACAAAAAATGGGCCGAAGCCCATCCCCAAAACGTTTGAAGTTTAACAGCTTTTCCCTCTGCGGACAATGTCCGCAGAGGGTCAGGAAGACATCAGCCGCCGTACCTCGGCGCTCGAGAGTTCTGTCCAGCGTCCGGGCTGCAGATCCCTGGGCAGGCGCACCGGCCCGAAACGGATACGGGTCAGGCGGCTGACCTGAAAGCCGACCGTTTCGAACAGCCGTCTCACCTCGCGATTGCGCCCTTCTCGAAGGGTCACCCGAAACCAGCGGTTCGCCCCGGTCGACTTGCCCGTCGCTTCCAGGTGCTCGAAACGTGCAACACCATCGTCAAGCGTTACGCCGGCAAGCAACCGGTGCTGCATCGCCTCGCTCATCTCGCCCAGTACGCGGACCGCGTATTCGCGCTCGATTCCCTGGCGTGGATGCATGAGCCGGTTTGCGAGTTCGCCCGAGTTCGTGACCAGGAGCAGGCCCGAGCTGTTCAGGTCCAGCCGGCCGATGGCGATCCAGCGGCCGCCGCGCAACGGCGGCAGGCGCTCGAACACCGTGCGCCGGCCCTGCGGGTCGCCGCGCGTGACGAGCTCGCCCTCCGGTTTGTGATATGCGATGACGCGCGGCCGCCCGCGCTCACGGTGAAGCTCGATCGCCTTGCCATCGAGAGTGACCGGATCATCAGCGGCCGCGCGGTCGCCCAGGTGCGCCACGCGCCCCGATACCGTGACGCGGCCCGCCGCGATCCACGTTTCGATCTGGCGACGCGATCCGCAACCGGCCGCAGCAAGCAGCTTCTGAAGCCGCTCGCCGCGACCTTCAGTCCGTTCCGGCGGCGCCAGCTGGAGTGTGGCCGGCGGCCGGTTGCGGGGCCGAACCGGGTTCAAGTGGCAGCGTCTGCGCAATCTCCTCGAGCGGCGGGAGCTCCTCGAGCGAGCGCAACCCGAGATCATCGAGAAAAGTCCTGGTCGTCGCGTAGAGCGCGGGGCGACCCGGTGTTTCGCGATGCCCTATGACGTCGATCCAGCCGCGATTCTCCAGGGTCTGGATGATCTGCGCCGATACCGTAACACCGCGGATGTCCTCGATGTCGCCGCGGGTGACCGGCTGACGATAGGCGATGATGGCGAGCGTCTCCATGACCGCGCGCGAATAGCGCGGCGGTTTGTCGGGATTCAGGCGCTCTGCGAACGGTAGAAACTCGGGTTTGGTCTGGAACCGCCAGCCGCTCGCGAGATCGACGAGTTCGACCGCGCGGCCGCTCCACTCCTCGCGCAATTCGCCGAGCAGTCGCCGCAACGTGTCCGAACCGATTTCGCGGTCGAACAGGCGCTTCAGGTCGGCGAGCGCCACCGGTTCCTGCGAGCAGAGCAGGGCCGCCTCGATGATGCGCTTGGCTTCAGCGGGATCGAGCATGGGCCAGCCTGACGTAGATCGGGGCGTAGCACTCCGACTGGGTGATGTCGAGAAGAGACTCGCGCGCAAGCTCCAGCAGCGCAAGGAACGTCACCACCAGCACCGCAACCCCGCGTGCCGGGTCGAACAGTTCGGCGAACTCGAGCACGCGACGTTCCCCCAGCCGCCGCAGGATGTCGCTCATGTGCTCGCGCACCGACAGTTCCTCCCGCGTGACGCGGTGGTGCGCCGAGAGTCGCGCCCGGTAGAGCAGGCCGCGCCATGCCTCGGCAAGATCCTGCGGGCGTACTTCCGGCATCCGCTCAACGCCCGCCTTCTCGATCCATACCGAGATCGCGACCACATCGCGCCCCTCCCGTGGAAGCTGGTCAAGCCTCAGCGCGGCCTGCTTCATCCTTTCGTACTCGAGCAGCCGGCGCACCAGCTCGGCACGCGGGTCCTCCTCGACCTGCTCGAGCACCGATGGTCGCGGCAACAGCATCCTGGACTTGATTTCCATCAGCATCGCTGCCATCACCAGGTATTCCGCGGCGAGCTCAAGGTTCTTCGAGCGCATCATCTCGACGTACTCCACGTACTGGCGCGCGAGCGGCGCCATGGCAATGTCGAGGATGTCCAGATTCTGGCGGCGGATCAGGTACAGCAGCAGGTCGAGCGGTCCCTGAAATGCCTCGAGCACTATTTCAAGCGCGTCCGGAGGGATGTAGAGATCCGCCGGCAACTCGATCAGCGGCTCGCCGTAAATGCGCGCCACCGGAGTCGCCCGCTCAACCGTTTCAATGCTCACGCACCCGCCCTTTCCGACGTTTGGCGTTCCGGTGCGACGCCTCGGCGTTGCGCCGCAAGGCGCTGTTGTTCTTCAGCCGTAACCAAGCCCGATCGCCTCGCGCACATCGCGCATGGTTTCGGCAGCGAGCTTGCGCGCCTTGTCGCAGCCGTCGGCGAGTATGTTCTTCACCAGCGTCGGATCGTCGAGGTAGGCCTGCGCCCGCTCGCGCATCGGCGCCAGTTCCGCAAGCACGGCTTCGATCACGGGCTGCTTGCACTCCAGGCATCCGATTCCCGCCGTCGTGCAGCCTTTCTGCACCCAGTCCTTGCGCTGCGCATCCGAGTACACCAAGTGCAGCGGCCATACCGGACATTTTTCCGGATTGCCGGGATCGCTGCGCTTCACGCGCGCCGGGTCGGTCGGCATGGTGCGGATTTTCTTGGTCACCGCTTCCGGCTCCTCGCGCAGTGCGATCGAGTTGCCGTAGGATTTCGACATTTTCTGTCCGTCGAGTCCCGGCATGCGCGAGGCCGCCGTGAGCAGCGCCTCCGGCTCGACCAGGATGCGTTTGCCGCTGCCTTCGAGCCAGCCGTAGAGCCGCTCGCGGTCCCCGCGCGGCAGGTTCTGCTGCTCCTCGAGCAACGCCTGTGCACGCTTCAACGCTTCGGCATCGCCCTGCTGAAGAAATCTGGTGCGCAACTCGTTCAGCAGCCTGGCCTTCTTCGAGCCCATCTTCTTGACCGCGGCCATGGTCTTTTCCTCGAAGCCGGGTTCCCGACCGTACAGATGGTTGAAGCGGCGCGCCACCTCGCGCGTGAACTCGACGTGCGGCACCTGGTCCTCGCCGACCGGCACGTACTTCGCGCGGTACATCAGGATGTCGGCCGCCTGCAGGAGCGGATAGCCGAGAAAGCCGTAGGTCGCGAGATCACGGTCCGCCAGCCTTTCCTGCTGCTCCTTGTAGGTCGGCACGCGTTCGAGCCACCCCAGCGGCGCCATCATGGAAAGCAGCAGGTGCAGCTCGGCGTGCTCGGGCACATGAGACTGGACGAAGAGCGTGGCCTGGTTCGGGTCCACTCCCGAGGCGAGCCAATCCACCACCATTTCCACTGCGGTCTTCTGCGCGTCACCGGGGCTCTCGTAATCGGTCGTGAGCGCGTGCCAGTCGGCGACGAAGAACAGGCACGGATACTCCGACTGCAGCCGCACCCAGTTCTTCAGCACGCCGTGGTAATGCCCGAGGTGCAGCGCCCCGGTGGGTCTCATTCCCGAGAGGACTCGCGTCTCGTACATCGTCAGAACACGAGCGCGCGGATCAGCGCGTCCGATACGCCGACCAGCGGCACCAGCACGAAATCGAGCACGTTCGTGGCCAGAAGCAGCAGCAGCAGCGGCAGCCCCCAGGGCTCGAGCTTTGCGTACTGCCACGCCATGCGGCTGGGGAGCAGGCTCGTCAGGATGCGCCCGCCGTCCAGCGGCAGGATCGGAAGCAGGTTGAGGAACATGAACACCAGGTTGACCAGGATTCCGGCCTGGCTCATCAGCTTCATCGGCATGCTGAAGAAGAAGTTCATGGGCATCAGCACCGCGAGCTTGAGCAGAATCGCCCAGCCGAGCGCCATCGCCAGATTCGAGGCTGGTCCGGCGGCGGCGACCCACAGCATGTGGCGTTTCGGCGAGCGCAGTGCCGAATAATTGACCGGCACCGGCTTCGCCCAGCCGAACAGGAACCGCCCCCCGGACAGCAGGAGGATCGCCAGCGGAACGAGGATCGTGCCGACGAAGTCGATATGGCGCGCAGGATTGAGGCTGATTCGGCCCTGCGCGTACGCCGTCATGTCGCCGAAGTAGCGCGCGACATAGCCGTGCGCCGCCTCGTGCAGCGTGATGGCGAAGAGCACGGGGAGTGCATAGATGGCAACGGTCTGAACGAGCTGGCTGACGTCCATCGACGACTTCGATTAGCGTTGAATTTTATCAGAGCGTGAACTTGGGGCCCTCGACGAGGCCCTCGCCCACGCCGAGTTTCGAGAGCGCGCCCTTGCCGCGTCTGACGACCAGCGGAACGTCCGTGGTGAGGTCGATCACGGTCGAAGGCACGACGCCGCAGGAGCCGCCGTCGATCACCAGATCGAGATCGTGTTCCAGCGCTTCCCGGATTTCCGGCGCCGCCGAGGGAGGCGCGGAGCGTCCGGGCAGCGCGAGCGTCGCGGAGAGCATCGGCTCATCGAGCTCGGCCAGCAACGCATGCGCGATTGCGTGATCCGGCACGCGAACTCCGATCGTCTTGCGACGCGGATGCAGCAGGCGGCGCGGCACCTCGCGTGTCGCGCGCAGGATGAACGTATACGCTCCCGGAGTCGCGGCCCTGAGCAACCGGTACTGGACGTTGTCCACGATCGCGTACGTCGCGATCTCGGACAGGTCGCGGCACATCAGGGTCAGATGGTGTTTCTCGTCCATGCCGCGCAGCCGCCGCAGGCGTCCGAGCGCTTTTGCGTCCCCGATCCGGCAGCCGAGGGCATAACAGGAGTCGGTCGGGTAGGCGATGACTCCGCCCCGGCGCACGATGTCCGCAGCCTGCCGCACCAGGCGGCGCTGCGGGTTTGCAGGGTGAACCGTGAAGTACTGGGCCACGCGTTCAGGCGTCTTCTCGCAGGAAATCCTCGATCAGCCGCGCCACCTGTTCGGGCTGGTCGTGATGCAGCATGTGCCCGGCGCCGGGCACGGTGACGTAGCGCAGCTTCCTGAACGCTCCGCGCCGTGCGGCGTGCTCTGCAGCGGAAAGCCCCATGCGTTTGAGCGTCTCCGACTCGGCGGCGTCGACCCAGAGCACGGGCGCGGTAACGCGATCCCAGCAGGCGCGCGCCTCGTCGAGCCGGTAGAGCGTGGCATTCACCAGCTTGTGCGCCGGGTCGCTGCGCAGCACTACGCCGCCTTCGGCGGTGTCCTTGCCCCAGTGTCGCGCCAGAAACTCGGCGCGCTCGCGCGTCAGGCGCGAGTTGTTCTGCTGCAGACGGTCGGCAAGCGCCGCGTAGCTCGGGTACGGGCGCAGCTTCGGCTGCACACGCAGTTCCTCCATCCAGCGCGCGTAACGCCGGGGAGCCTGCTCCGGTTTCGTCGCCGGCATGCCAAATCCCTCCAGATTAATGAAACTGGCGACGCGTTCGGGCCGGACACCCGCGTACAGGCCGGCGACGTTTCCGCCGAGGCTGTGGCCCACGAGATTGACCGCGGCATCCGGCTGAATGCGTTCGAGCAGCGCGTCGAGATCGGCGATGTAGTCCGGGAACCAGTAGGAATCGGCGCCCGACCAGTCGCTCAGTCCGTAGCCGCGCCAGTCGGGTGCATGAACGTCCCAGTCAGACGCCATGGCGTCCACCAGAAACTGGAACGAAGCCGAGACATCCATCCACCCATGCAGCAGCACCATGCGGCGCGCGGGATCGCCGCGCCAGTGGCGCACGTGGTAACGCAGGCCGCGGAGCTCGAAGAACAGCGATTCGCTGGAGCGCATGAGGGCGCTATGATAACGGCCCCGCACGGAAGCGATCCAAGCCATGCCGATCTAATCGCTGGGCGAGCGGCGCGTCGAACTGCGCGGCGAGCATCATTA